>CAYYAR010000011.1:0-92754 GCA_964470065.1 uncultured Verrucomicrobiota bacterium
AACTGTTGCACATCAATGACTTACAATAGCAGGCGATCGACATGTTGAACTCGGGAAAAACATCCCCCGGGGCGGTTTCGGGAGCCCGAAAAAAGGCTGGAGGGCGGACTAGAGCCGGTTAAGAACGGTCATTCAGCCGCTGGAGAAGGGCCGTGCTCAGCAGGGGCAAAGCGATGGTGGCATCGCAAATCACCGAGGCCTCCACGGCCAGATTCTCGTATTTGCCCCAGCTTTTTGACTCGGAAATCGTGCAGCCACTGAGGCCGCCGAACTCCGGCCGGTCGGTGGTGATGCGCACGCCATAGTGATACCCGTCGGCGTTGACCCGTTTATCCATGACCTTCATGTTCAAATACGGATACACCTGCTGGGCCCAGTTGCGGGGCACGCCGCCGCCGATGCTGACGAGGCCAGCCTTCTTTTTCTTCACCACCATCGCGGCAAAGGACTCCACGTCGCGCAGCGTGTTGAATTCAATGCGGCCGCCGCCCGGCAATTCGCCGCGCGCCCCCGCGGACACGACATTCAGCCCCATCTCGCTATCTGAAATGGCGGGCACAAACAGTGTGACACCGTGCCGCGCCGCTGCCGTGAGAATGCTGCGGCCGGGCAGAAGCATGCCGATCTGCCGGCAAAACGACGCGGTGGAGAGCGAGCGCCATCCGGTACCGGTGTGCTCGTATTCCAGCTGGCCATACAATTTGGCCATCGCATGTTCGGCGGACTGGAAGGCCGCTTCGGGCAGGTAGGTGTCGTAAATGCGGTTGATCGACTCGTCGCGCAACTGCTCGTCGTCGGCAAATTCATCGCCGAGAAAATGCGCCTGCTCGCTTTTGGCCACGGTGTTGCACATGTCGTGGGAGAGCGTCGCGCCGGTGCAAACGATCGCATCGACGAGCTTCGCCTCGATCAACCGGATCACGATCAGCCCCATGCCGGCCGGCACCATCGCTCCGGCCAGGCTCATCACGCGGAAACAATCGCGGTCCCGCACCATCGCCTCCCACACATCCAGGGCGTACGCCATCGAACGGCCCTGAAAAGAGCAGGTAGAAAGATTCTTCACGAGATCGCAGACCCGTCCGCTCGCCACCGGATCCAGCGGGATGATTTTTTTCTTCAGGAGTTTAGCGGAAGCCATCTCACTTCTCGAAGTAGGTGTAACCGCGCAGACCCGTCTCGTAGGCCATCATGATTTCGCGGCGCTCTTCCGGGGTGATGCGACCACTGCGCACCGCCTGTTCGGCCGTCTGCCGCATCTGGTGAATCATGTCGTTGGGATCGTACTCCACATACGAGAGCACATCAGCCACGGTATCGCCGGCGATTTCGCGCACGTACTCCAGCTTGCCCTCGCTGTCCAGGCGCACACTGACCACGTTGGTGTCACCGAGGAGGTTATGCAAATCGCCCAGCGTCTCCTGGTATGCGCCGACCAGAAACACGCCGAGGATGTAGGACTCGCCGTTCATTTCGTGCAGCGGCAAGGTGCGCCGCACATCATGCAAGTCGATGAACCGGTCAATTTTGCCATCGCAGTCGCACGTGATATCAGCCAGCACCGCTTTGCGGCCGGGCATTTCATTCAGGCGATGAATGGGGACGATCGGGAACAGCTGCTCGATGGCCCACGAGTCCGGCAGCGACTGGAAGACGCTGAAGTTGCCGAAATACACATCGGCCAGCACCACTTCAAGATCCTGCAGTTCATCCGGCACGTATTTACGCTCCCGCACTTCCTCGGCAATTTTCATGATCACCCGCCAAAAGATTTTTTCGGCGAGGGCGCGATCGCGGAGGGTGACGATGCCCTGGTTGAACAGCGAGCGGATTTCGTCGCGATGAAACACCGCGTCGTGATAGCACTCCTGCGCATTCTTGGCGTTCAATGATTTCAACACATCATCGAGCCGGCGGAGGTTTTCGTTTGCGTCGGGGGTCACCGTAATCGACTCGTCATTGCTGACATTCATGCGACTGACATCAAAGATGTCGAACAACAGCACGGAGTGATGGGCCACCGTGGCCCGGCCGGATTCGCTCACGATATCCGGGTGGGGCACCCCGGCGGCATCGGCGATCTGCTGCAGGGTCTCCACAATGTCGGCGGCGTATTCATCAATCCGGTAATTCGCGCTGCTGGCAAAGTTGGAGTGCGATCCGTCGTAGTCCACGGCCAGTCCGCCGCCGACGTTCATCAAGCCCATGCGGGCGCCTTCTTTGACCAGGTTCACGTACATGCGTCCGGCCTCGATGGCGCCGGTGCGCACGTTGCGGATGTTGGGGATTTGCGAACCGAGGTGGTAATGCAACATCTCCAGGCAGTCGAGCGCCTGGTGTTCGCGCAGATAATCGACGAGGTCGATGATTTGCGAGGCATTCAATCCGAACTGGCTGCGATCGCCCCCGGACTCATTCCAGTGCCCCCCGCCCTTCGCGGCGAGTTTGGCCCGGACACCGATGCGGGGTTTGACGCCGATGATCTTGGCGCGCTCAAGGATCATCGGCAATTCGCTCGGCATCTCGATCACGAGCACGGTCTGCATGCCCATCTTCAGCGCATACAAAGCCAGATCGATAAACTCCACATCCTTGTAACCGTTGCAAACGATCAGCGACTGGGGATTGTTGAAATAGGCCAGCGCGGTGATGAGTTCGGCTTTGCTGCCGGCCTCAAGTCCGTGATTGAACGGCTTGCCGAACGCCGCCACATCCTCGATGACCTGTTGCTGCTGGTTGACCTTGATCGGATACACGCCGCGAAAGCGCCCCTGGTATCCGCCCTCCTGAATCGCTTTGTTGAAGCTGTTGTTGATCGCGGCAATGCGCGCGGCGAGGATATCGCCGAAGCGCAAGAGCACCGGCATGCCGATGCCGCGCGCGTGAAGACCGCGCACGATCTCCATCATACTGATGGTTTGCGTGCTGCCGTGACCGCGCGGACGGACGATCAACTCGCCTTTGTCCGACACGTCGAAGTAACCCGAACCCCAATTGCGAATGCCATACAATTCCGCCGAATTTTCCGGCGTCCAACGCGACAACGCTTCAGCTTTCATCGTTTGTTGCTTGCATCTCCGCGAACCGCATCGCTCCACCGCCGGAGTTCATGCCTGTTCTTCATGGGCGCGGAGCATAGAACACATGTCCCCGCATACAATAAAATTTTTACGCAAATTCACGGCCGCATCGCCTCGCCGGTCATCGGGACGAATCGCACTCCCATCACCGCGCGCTCGCTGACCCGTCCCTCCCCGTCTTTTTCGACGACGATCAACTCCTGCGAAAAGAGGTCCGCGCCGACCGGAATCACCATCACCCCGCCGGGCTTGAGCTGCTCTATCAGCGGCGGTGGAATGCTGCCGGCGCCGCAGGTGACGATGATGCTGTCAAACGGGGCATGCTCCGGCCAGCCGGCATAACCATCACCAACCCGCACGGTTACGTTCGTATAGCCCAGCGCCTCCAAGCGCTCCGCCGCGCGCTCGCCCAACGCCGGCACGATCTCCACCGAGTACACGTGCCGCACCAATCCGGCCAGCACCGCCGCCTGATAACCGCTGCCGGTGCCGACCTCGAACACCGTGTGCCCGGGCTCCGGATCAAGCAACTCGGTCATGGCCGCCACGATATAGGGCTGGGAAATGGTCTGTCCCTCGCCGATCGGCAAAGGTCCGTCGCGGTAGGCGAAGGCGCGGTATTCACCGGGAACGAATTCCTCGCGCGGCACATCCCTCATCGCCCGCAACACCGCCTCGTTGGTGATGCCGCGACCGCGCAGATCGTATTCCATCATATCCTCTTTCGCTTGCATCAGCCTGGCCCCGCCCGCATCCGCCCCCGCCGCCCGGCCGGTCATCAGCAGGAGGCACGCCGCCACCACCCATCGCCCTCCCGCGCTCCGGAATCGTCTCATGATCGCGCTCCTTTGGCCGGCCACGACAAACCAGCGGTTGAATTTATTCATCTACTTACTTATTGTAGCACCGGAAAAAACGAAACCAAAGGAATTCACCATGATTCAACCAGGCGCCACCTATGTTGTGATGGGTCTGCTCGACGCGGATTCGATCGCCTACGCCATCGGCCAGTTCATCACCCATCAGGGTGGTAAGGTCATTTACACCGTCCAGAACGAGCGCATGAAGCGCATCTTTTTTGATCGCGGCAGCCGGCTCAGCGAAGAGGAGAGAAACAGCCTGGATATCCGCTTCTGCGACATCACCATCGAAGCCGACATCGCCGCGTTCTTCCAGAGCGTCGGGGAAATCGCCGGCGTGGTGCACTCGATTGCCTTCGCCAATCCCAAAACCTGCCTCGGCGAGGACTTCCACACCGATGCGATTGACGACATCAAACTTTCCTACCACATCAGCTGCGTGTCGCTCGCCTCGGTCGTTCGCTATGCGTATCCTCACATGAAACATGGCGGCAGCGTGGTCGCCTTGACGTTTGAGTCCCGGTTTGCCTTTCCCTACTACAACTGGATGGGCGTCAACAAAGCGGCCCTCGAAGCCATCGTCCGCGGCCTGGCCCGCCGTCACGGCCGCGACTTGATCCGCATCAACGCCGTCTCGTCCGGACCGGTCATGACCAAAGCCGCCAAGTCCATCCCCCACTTTGCCGCCATCGCCGACACCTGGAGCAAGATGAGTCCGTTGCCGTGGGATGTGGTCGAGGAAAAGGATTCGGTCGCATACATGGTCGCGTTCCTGCTCGGACCACTGTCCAAAAAAATCACCGGTCAAGTGTTGCATGTCGATGGCGGAGCTTCGATCGTCGGCGGCGAGCTGATGAGCTTCGAGAAACATCCCTCCGCGGTCGCGCCAGCGGCTGGTGGATGATGCACCGTCGCCGGAAAGCGTCGTCCTTCGCATCGATGGCAACCAAGGGGTATCGCGCGTCATGCTAAACGTTCCAATGACTGGAACTTTTACTGACCGGTTTTTCCAATCATTGGAACTTTTTTCCGCATGAAGGAGTGGAATTCAAATCATGAGTGACGCCTCGATCCGCACGCTGCTGGCCGGGGCCAAAAAACCCCTGCTCTCCTACGAGTTTTTTCCGCCAAAGGACGAGGCCGGTCTCGGCAGCCTCCGGGCCATCGTCGAACGCCTCCAACCTACCCGGCCCGACTTCGTCACCGTGACCTACGGGGCGGGTGGCTCGACGCGCCAGCGGACATTCAACGTTTGCTCCATGCTGCAGGAAATGGCCATGGGACCGGTAATGCCGCACCTGACCTGCGTCGGATCCAGTCGCGCCGAGTTGCGCGAACTTGCCGACACCATTTATGCCCGCGGTCATCGCAACATCATGACCTTGCGTGGCGATCCGCCGAAGGGCGACTCGACTTTCCGTCCCGCCCCCGACGGTTTGGCTTACGCGGTTGATTTGGTGAAGTTGCTCAAAGACCGTCATCCGGATTTTTGCTGCGGTGTGGCCGCCTACCCGGAGAAACATCCCGAAGCGGCCTCGGCGGAATCCGACCTCGCCAACCTCAAGGCCAAATTTGATGCCGGCGGTGATTTTGGCACCACCCAGCTGTTTTTCGACAACCAGGTGTACTTTCGCTTCATGGAAAAAGTCCGCGCTGCCGGCATCACCAAGCCGGTGTTGCCGGGTTTGCTGCCCGCGCTTTCACTGAAACAGGTCGAGCGGATGTGCGCGATGTGTCAGGCTTCCCTGCCCGCGGCCTTGGCGGAACGTTTGCGACAGGCCGGTGATGACGCCGATGCCGCCGAGCAAGTGGGTATTGATTGGGCCATCGAGCAGATGCGCGAATTGATTGCCCGGGGCGTGCCCGGCATTCACCTGTACATATTGAACCGGTCGCGCGCCGCGTTGTCCGGTCCCCTCCTCGCCCTTTTCGGCCGGCACCTTTAGATCGCCGCGAGAAACCGGTCCATCTGCTCGTCGGTGCCGATGGTGATACGCAGGCAATGGCCGGTTTTCGCGCCGGGGAAATAACGGATCAATATCTTGCGTTCGCGCAGTTGCTTGAAAATCGTCGCCGGATCCTGGCCCGCCGGGGGCCGCACCCAGACGAAATTCGCCGCCGAGGGATACACATGATACCCGCGGGCTTCGAGCACGGCGGCGACGCGCTGGCGCGTGGCAATAATTTTCGCCACGTTGGCCTTCATGTGCGCCTCGTCGCGGAACGACGCAAGGGCGAGAGCCTGGGAGATGGCGTTGACGTTGTACGAGTCCTTGATTTTGAACAGCGCGCCAATCAGGTCCTGGTGCCCGACCACATACCCGGCGCGCACACCGGCCAGGGAGTAGGATTTGGAGAACGAGCGGCTCACCAGCACATGCGGAAATTCCTTGGCCAGGGCCAGGCAATCCTCCGGCGCAAAATCGACATACGCCTCATCGATGAGCACCACCCCGGAAAAGTTGCGGCAGAAATCGCGCACGCGATCCCGCGGAAAGAGCATGCCAGTGGGCGCATTCGGATTGGTGAGGTAGAACAGCGAAGCGCGGAAGTTCGCCGGCATGTTCCAGGTAAAATCCTCTTTCAGCGAAGCGAATACCATGCGGGCCGGCCGGATCGCCGCCAGCACGGGATACAAGGAATAAGAAGGATCAAACGAACCGATGAGGCCATCGTCCGGAACAAAAGCGCGGGTGCAGAGCGCGAGCACTTCGTCCGATCCATTGCCGGCAAAGACCTGCTCCGGACGTACGCCGTGGCGAGCCGCGATCGCCTCGCGCAACGACCGGCACACCGGATCCGGATACAGGCGAACCCGGTCCGCAACCACCGCTTGCAAAGCCTCCATCACGCGCGGCGATGGCGGGTAGGGATTTTCGTTGGTGTTGAGCTTGATCAATCCCTCCACCTGCGGCTGCTCGCCCGGCACATAGCCCTCCATGTCACGGACATGGCGGACAATCAATCGATCAAGCCCGCCGTTCATTCCCGTTCAAACCGGATTTTGGCCGAGCGGCCATGTGCCTCGAGTTGTTCCACGTCGGCAAACGCCTGGATGTGCGGCAACACATCCTGCAGATCGGCGCGCGTGTAGGAAATGAAGCTGGTGCGCCGGCGGAACGCATCCACCGTAAGTCCGGAAAACATCGCCGCGGTGCCACCGGTCGGGAGCACATGGCTTGGACCGGCCACAAAGTCGCCGGCGCATTCCGGCGTCCATGGCCCGATAAACACGGCTCCGGCCCGCCGGACCTTTTTCAGCCACATGCGCGGCTCGCGCACGATAATTTCAAAATGCTCGGGCGCAAACTGATTGCACAACTCCATGCCGATATCGAGATTGTCGACGATAACGATCATCGTCCCGCCGGTCAGCACGCGCTGCAGGGCTTCGCTCTCCGGGAGCGCCGCCGCTTGCAAGGCAATTTCCTTCTGCACCTCGTAAGCCAGCGGCGCGGAAGAGGTGACGAGCAGCGCCTTCTCGTGCCCGGTGCCATGCTCGGCCTGGGCGAGGAGGTCGGCGGCGATATGACTCGGACGAGCGGTGTCATCGGCAAGGATGGCGACTTCGCTCGGTCCGGCCACGAGGTCCAAATCAACCACGCCATAGACCAGCCGCTTGGCGGCGGTCACGTAAGGGCCGCCGGGCCCGACAATCTTCTGCACCGGCTTGATGGTTTTGGTTCCGTAAGCCATCGCCCCGATGGCCTGGATGCCGCCGATGCGGTAGATCTCCGTCGCGCCGGCGGTTTCAAGGGCGTACAGCACATACGGATTCACCTTGCCGCTGCGGTCGGCGGGCGTGCAAGCCACGATCTCCGGTACGCCGGCAACCTTGGCGAGACAGATCGTCATTATCGCCGTGGAGGCCAGCGGCGCGGCGCCGCCGGGGATGTAACAGCCCACGCGGTCGAGCGGCATGAACTGCTCGCCCATGGCTCCGCCCTTGGGGGTCAAGATCTGCCAGTTCGGACGCATCCCGGATTTGGAAAACCGGGTAACGCGGGCGATCGACTCCTGCACGGCCTGCTTGAATGAAGCGCCAACCACATCCATCACGGCCATACGCTCGGCTTTGGTCACCAGAAATTTCGGCGGTGCGAGTTTTTGATCGTTGTACTTGAGGACGGCATCGCTCACGGCGGCATCACCGCGGGTCTTCACATCGGCGAGCACTTCGCGGGCAACTGCTTCCGCTTCCGGCAAAAAGGCCGGACGGTTGAAAAACGCCAGCACGTTTAAGGCGGGTTTGCCCGGCGTCCACTTCACCAGTTGTATTTCCGCGTTATTCTTTTCCTTCATTCAATAAATCTCCATGCGAAAATTGTTTAGCGTCGAATGGCCGCGTTGGAATGGCGGCATCGCGGACATTCGAGCAAGGGATACATTCGCCGCTCAACGTACACCAGGCGGCAATGTTCACAACGGTAGATCTTGCCTTCGCCCGGATGTTTTTCCTCATCCCGCTCCCGCCGCGCGTAATATAACCACAAACCGAACATCATGGCCAGCATCGCGGCAAGGGGCAACAGAAAGTAACTGGTAAGTGAAATACTCATCTGCTAGGCGCCTCCGCCGGCGCGGGCCGGCCGCGGCGCCGGTTGGTAGCGTATGACCAGACGGCGGCACTGCTCCTCGCCCGAGGCGGGCAACTGCATGGCCCGGCTGACGCGAACCAGATGCAGATTAAGCTCCGCATGCGGCGCGGGCGTCTCGACAAGCGCCCGCTGAACCGCCCCGCCGCCATCGGCGCAGAGGAAGACCACCGCTTGCCAGGGCAGATCGTTCGTTGACGCCGGAAAAGATGCGGCATCAATTCCCGGCACCGGCTCCTCCGGACGATCCTGCCAGCTGAATTGATAACCGGCGCCCGTCGCCGCAGCGGCCACCCGGAATGCCACCGGTTCGCCGGGAAGGGATGGCATCGCCGTGGCGCGGGGCATCTTGACCAGATCAATCAGTTTGCGAAAAGTTTCGCCGAAAGCCGCCGGCGTGAACGGCGGAGCAGCGCGGATGAATTGCGGCGGCGTAACCACGTCGGCCGGCGCGGTCAACCGCACTTCATCAACCAACTGGGGGCCGCTGAATCCGCCGCGGCTTGGGTGTGAAAAAAACATCGGCGACAGCACATGACGCGGATCGTCGGCCCCGGCGACCGGTCCGCCGTTAAAATACGACAACGAGACGCCGGGTGTGGCCATCGCGCGCGGCGCCGGCGGCATTTCCAACCGCAACCATGCGGCGGGGGCCGACCACCACAGCCAGCCCGGAACGAGCACCAACAGATACGGCAGAAACGAAACGAGCCGCGATCTGCGGCGCTCGCGCGCGGAGCACACGGGTTGAAACGTGCCCGGTCTGGGAGCAATCGTGTTCATGATGCGGTCACGGCGCCGCCGGCGATGCGGTGGACTCGAGACGCGTGGCCATCACCACGCGCGACCATCCTGCCGCCATGGCGAGATCATACAATTCAGTGATGGCCCCGTGGGTCAATCGGCGATCGGCCTCGATGATCAATTCCGCGCCCGGATGCCGACGCGCCGTCTCGCGCAAACGATCCGCCAGCACGGCGGGTTTGACTTTCTGGTCGTTGAAAAAAAACAGCTCCTCGCCCGGCGCGGTGAGCACAAAAGCGTCGTAGCGGGCGCCGGTGCCACTCCGGGCCACCGGCAAATCAACCACCAGTCCGGGTTTGCGGATGGTGCCGCTGAGGGTGATCATCACCAGCACGAACAACAACACCACATCGATCCACGGCGCGACTTCGAGGAGGCCTCCGCGCGCTCGATTGCGCAACGGAAAAACCGGTTGAAGATGGAAGAGGCGTTCACGCATGACGGGCAGCGACGCGCGGACTCACGATGTGCGATTTTCCTGCGCGGTCAACATCATCACTTCACCAAACACGCGCTCCATGTCGAGGACGATCGACTGCACGCGATTGGCCAGCAAATTGTGTCCGGCATAGACGGGAATGGCGACCAACAGACCGGCCGCCGTGGTCAGCAGCGCAGTCATGAGCCCGCTGCTCAAATCGCCCGCATAGACTTGCGGCGCCTGCGCGCCGATGATGCCCAGCACCTTGATCATTCCCAGCACGGTGCCGAGCAGGCCGGCCAGCGGGGCCAGTTGACCAAGCGTCAGCAACAGCGTCAGGTGACGCTCGAGGCGGGGAATCTCAGCCAAGCCGACTTCCTGCATCACCTGGCGGACCCGTTCCGGACCCTGCTCGCGCTCGAGAATCGCCATGCGCACCATCTGGGCCACCGGACCGGGCGTCTCCTCGCACTGACTCACCGCCTCCACGATGTTGCCCTTGTTCACAATCGTAAAGATGCCACGGATAAAATCCCCGCTCTTGATCTGCGCGCGATGAAGATGAAACAGTCGCTGGAAAAAAATCACCAGCGCGATGGCGCCCAGCGCCAGCACCAGTGCCATGGCTGGTCCACCCTGCTCCAGAAGGTCGAATTGAAATGGAGGTACATTCATACGTTACCGGACGGCGGGTTTTTCTTCCGCGACTTTCGTCTCCGTCTTTTGCCGCTGATTACGGATGCGGTCAATGCGAATGTTGGCATCGACGGCCGCGGTGAGCCCGGTGTCGACGACGCGCTGGTAAATATGCAAGGCCTCGTCGAAGGCGCCGGCCGCCTCCTTCAGGGCCGCCGCACTGAAGGCGGATCGAACGAACCACACCTCGTCGGTGGCGATACCTTCCTGTTGCAAGGCCAGCCACGCATACATCACATTCAAATAATGCGTGACGGCTTCGGCGACGCGACCGATGCGCTCATAAGCCCGGGCCAATTTGTATTCCGCCTGAATGACGACATCCGGCGATGCCTGCGGATGTGTCATCAAGGCACGGTAGGATTCGATCGCCTCGTTGAAACGCGCCGGCCGTTCCGCGCCGAGCGTGAACTGGCAGTCGCCGATGCGTCCGAGGGCGCGGGTCGCCAGCGGGTGCGCCGGATAATCCGCCACCACTTCCTGAAAAGCGAGAATCGCGCCGGCGAAGTCGCCGACCTCGGTCAGTGCGTCGCCCTGGGCAAAACGCACTTCGGGAATGATCGCGCTGGTTGGATAGAGCCGCACGATCGGGCTGAAGTAGGCATCGAGGGCGCGGCGATAGGCCTTTTGTTCGAGCGAGGCGCGGCCCGCCCAGAACAATGCGTCGGGCGCCAGCCGGTTGGAGGGAAATACCGCGGCGACCGAGGCGAAATTTGTTTCCGCGGCCGCGTAATTTCCGGAATTGTATTCGTGTTCAGCCAGCCAGAAGGAGACATCGGCGGACCAGGGTGAATTGGTGTAGGTGACCAGAAAGTGCCGGGCGATAGCCAGGGCATTGGTGGTTTGGCCGGTCTGGTAATCGCACCAGGCGCGCATGAAGAATGCCTGTTCGGCCTCCGGGGTGGCCGGGTAATTTTCCAGCACGCTGTCAAAGTCCCGGCGGGCCGCGCCGTAATCACCCGTGCGGAAGCCGACCAGCGCGCGGCTGAGGAGCGCCGGCGCCACCCGGGCATGATCCGGAAAGCGGTCCATGATTTCGCGATAGCTCGCGACGGATTGTTCCCAGGCGAAGCGTTGTTCGTGCAAACGTCCCAGCCGCAACAGCGCGGCCACGACCACCTCGCGATCGGCGTTTGTGTCATCGGCCAGTCCGCGCAGGATGCGGATGGCATTGGTGGCGTCGCCGGCGCGGGCGTGGCTTTCACCGGTCTGGTAAAGCGTGGCAGGACGGCTGCGGCTTTCGGGAAACTCCTGGAGCGCACGCTCGTACGAGGCGGCGGCCAGCTTGAATTGCTGGTTCATGAAGTAGGCATCGGCGGATTTGACCAGGGCCTGTTCCTGCAAGAGTTGATTGCGGAGCGCCGCGTGCGCTTTTTCGAACGCCACCGCGGCCTCGGCATAACGTCCGAGCTCCCACAGACACCAGGCGCGACTGTACAAGGCATGGCGAAGACCGGCCGTATCGGTGAAGGACTCGAGGTAGCGCT
Organism: uncultured Verrucomicrobiota bacterium; assembly: GCA_964470065.1. Taxonomy (GTDB): domain Bacteria; phylum Verrucomicrobiota; class Kiritimatiellia; order CAIVKH01; family CAIVKH01; genus CALMUP01. The sequence goes on from CAYYAR010000011.1 coordinate 11,944, forward strand.
GGTAGGCAGACTCGGCCAGCGCGTGTTCGCGTTGTGCGCGCAACAAGTCGGCCAGCTCCAACTGCAACCGCCCGGCTTGCGGCATGGATGCCTGCGTCAGCGCGGTTTTGTTCATGATCTCCATCGCCTCGGCCAACCGGTTGGTGTTCATCAGCAAGCGGGCCTGATCGATGCGCGCCTCGACCTGGCGATCCGCGTTTGTGGAAAATGTTTCGCCCTGTTGCAACGCGACGAGGGCCCGGGCGATGTCCCCCTGATCGGTCGCGATGGCGGCGAGCGCAAACCAGGCATCGGCGCGCACCTCGGGCGGCGCATCCGCATCCGCCGTCAATCCGCCGAGCCAGTTGGTGGCCGCGGCCGGATCGCGCCGCTCGAGGTCGTACTGACCCAACCACAAGCGCGCCCGGAACACCGCCGGGTGCTCCGGATGCTCCTGCACGATACGGATCATTTTTTCGCGGGCATCAGCGGGGCGCTTCAACCGGACGAGCACATCCGCCCAATCGAGCAGGTTCTCCGCGGCGTCGGGCCGGTCCGCATGGGCCCCGTCGTACGAGGCCAGCAAGAGCTCCGCGGCTTCGAGATCGCCCAGATCGCGCATGATTTCCGCGCGCAATCGCTTGCCGTAGGGGACAAATTCGTCCCCGGGAAATTTTTCGTCGAGATCGTTGAGGATATCGATCGCTTCCTCGTTGTTTCCCATCGCATGCATCGCTTGTGCATACCAGTAGTGCGCGGGCGGGTTGTAACGCGTGCCCTTCATGATATCCGCCCAGTGTTCACGCAACCACGCGGTAATTTTTTCGTATTCGCCCTGGGCATACCAGGCGTTGAAGAGAAAGATCGCTCCGTAGGCCTTCTTGCGCGTGGAGATCGTCTTGTTCATGTACGACTCAAAACGCTGCGCCGCCACGGCATAAAATCCATCATCCAGGGCGGCGCGGCCGGCCAGGAAATCCGGATCCTTTTCGATTTCCTGCTGGGCCCGCAGCTCCAGCGGGGACCACACGCCGGCGAGGCACAGCAGGAGCAACCACCGGAAGCGCACGCTCATGCCGCCGATCCTTTTTTGGCGCGGCGGCGCGGCGGCACCACCGGCGCGAGCATCGCGGCCAGATAGCGGCCGGTGTGGGAAGCCGGATTGGCCGCCACGTCCTCGGGGGTGCCTTCGGCAATGATCCGCCCGCCGCCATCGCCGCCCTCGGGGCCGAGATCAATCACATAATCGGCGGTTTTGATAACGTCGAGGTTGTGCTCGATGATCACCAGCGTGTTTCCGGCATCGCGGAGCTTCTCCAGCACCTGAAGCAATTTGTGCACATCGGCAAAATGCAACCCCGTGGTCGGCTCGTCGAGCAGATAGAGCGTGCGGCCGGTATCCTTGCGGCTCAACTCCGATGACAATTTCACCCGCTGGGCTTCGCCACCGGAAAGCGTGGTGGCCGGTTGACCCAGCTGGAGATAACCGAGGCCGACATCGGACAGCGTCTTCAGCTTGCGGGCGATGACCGGCACATTCCGGAAAAAATCCAGCGCTTCATCGATGGTCATATGCAACACATCGGCAATGCTCCGCCCGTCGTACTTCACATCCAGGGTTTCGCGGTTGTAACGCAAGCCACCGCACTGCTCGCAGGTGACATACACATCGGGCAGGAAATTCATCTCGATCTTGAGTATGCCGTCGCCTTTGCATGTTTCGCAACGGCCGCCTTTGACATTAAAGCTATAGCGGCCGACCTTGTAGCCGCGCACGCGTGACGACGGCAATTGGGCGAAGAGCGCGCGAATCTGATCGAATGCGCCCACGTAGGTGGCCGGGTTGCTCCGCGGGGTGCGACCGATGGGCGATTGATCGATGACGATGACCTTGTCCAGATGTTCAAGGCCCTGAAGCTTGCGGTACTTGCCGGGGCGCTCCTTGGATCCATAGAAATGGCGGAACAGGGCCTTGCGCAACACATCATCCATGAGCGTGCTCTTGCCGCTGCCGGAAACGCCGGTGATACAGACCATCAAACCAAGGGGAATGGTGACATCGACATTCTTGAGGTTGTTTTCCGTCGCGCCGGTCAATCGCAGCGCCGCGCCTTTCACCGGCGGGCGTCGGTGGGCCGGCACGGCAATCTGCATCAGGCCGTTCATGTAGCGGGCGGTAAGGGATTTTTCATTGCGGAGCAACTCGTCCACCGGGCCCTGGTGGATCAGCTCGCCCCCGTGTCGTCCGGCGGCCGGGCCGAGATCGAGCACGTAGTCGGCGGTGCGGATGGTTTGTTCATCATGCTCGACCACGACCACCGTGTTGCCGAGATCGCGCAACTGCCGCAAGGTGTCGATCAGTTTTTCGTTGTCGCGCTGATGCAAGCCGATGCTCGGCTCGTCGAGCACGTACAATACGCCAACCAACCCGGCGCCGACCTGGGTGGCCAGGCGGATGCGCTGCGCTTCGCCGCCGGACAGCGTGCCGCTTTCACGGTCGAGGGTCAGGTAATCGAGTCCGACATCGGCGAGGAAACGGAGCCGCTGGCGGATTTCCTTCACAATATCGCCGGCAATTTTTTTCTCCAGCGAGGTCAGCTCGAGGCCATCGAAATGTGCCATCGCCGCGCGCACGGACATGCGCGTGACATCGAGAATGGAGCGGTCGTGCACGGTCACAGCCAGAATCTCCGGCTTCAGGCGCGCGCCATGACAGGTGGTGCATGGCGCCCGGCTCATGTAGGTCCGGATGCGTTCCTTCATGTACTCGCTGTCGCTCTCCTCCAACCGGCGGGTGAGATTGGGGATCACCCCCTCGAACGGCTTGCGGTACTTGTGGTAGGAACCGCCGCGCCAGAATCCGAGCTCGAGTTCCTCCTCGCCCGAGCCATGCATCAAGATTTTGCGGAACGAGGACGGCAACTCCTCATAGGGCGTTTCTCCATCGATGCCGTAATGGGCGGCCACCGCCTTGAGCAGATGCTTGAAATAAATGATCAGCCGCCGGCCACCGCGCCGCCAGGGATGAATGGCCCCGGTTTCAAGCGACAAGGTCTTGTCGGGAACCACGAGATCTTCATCAAACACCATCATGGTGCCGAGACCGTGACAGGTCGGACAAGCACCGTAGGGACTGTTGAAGGAAAAATGTCGCGGCGCCAATTCGTCAAAGCTCAACCCGCAGGGCACGCAGGCGTTCTTTTCCGAGTAGAGTTGTTCCGACCACGTGTCCTTGGCCGTCTCCACCAGCACGAGCAACACTCCTTCGCCCTCGCGCAACGCCGTCTCGACCGAATCATTCAGCCGGGAGCGGATGGCGGGACCCACGACCAGACGATCGACCACCAGCTCGATGGTGTGCTGGCGCTTTTTGTCCAGCTTAGGCGGTTTTTCCAGCTCATGAAATGCGCCATCCACGCGGGCCCGGATAAAACCTCGTTTGCGCAGCGCCTCGAACACCTCGACATGCTCGCCCTTGCGGCCGCGCACCTTGGGCGCCATCAACATGAGGCGGATTCCCTGCGGTCGCTGGAGAATCTGTTCCACAATCTGTTCGGCGGTCTGGCGCGTGATCGGCTTTCCACAGACATGGCAATGCGCCTTGCCGATATGGGCAAACAGGAGGCGGAAGTAATCGTGGATCTCCGTCGTCGTGGCGACAATCGAACGGGGGTTGGTTCCGGCATTCCGCTGTTCGATGGCAATGGCCGGGGACAACCCCTCGATGGTGTCCACGTCCGGCTTCTGCATTTGCTCGAGAAACTGGCGCGCATAGGCGGACAAGCTCTCGACGTATTTTCGCTGTCCTTCAGCGTAGAGGGTGTCGAAGGCGAGGGATGATTTGCCGGATCCGCTCAGGCCGGTTACCACCGTCAATTGATTGCGGGGAATCTTGACGTGGATGTTCTTGAGGTTGTGCTCACGCGCGCCCTGAATGATGATCCAGTTTTTTGACATAAACGGGATAAAGATAACACAAGGTCGCCGGTTTCACCACGGGATAAACGCCGGCCGGAGCAATCAGCGTTCCAGCGTCTCGATGGCCGTGACGATCCCGCGGGAGAGCTCCACGCGCAATCGCTCGTATTCGATCTCGCGATTGACGTCGACCCAGACCCAATCGGACGCGGTTCGATAGACGCCGCGGTAATCGCGGTAGGAGAAGGTGGCGTTGGTCCGCTGGCGATCCGGCACGAATTCCTTGACCGTGTAGGACCAGACTTCGAGCTGATCACCGGCGGTCTGGCGCGAGTAGCGGCGGTCCGGCTCGCCCAGCGCCATTACCACCATGCCGGCATCGAAGCCGATACCGATCCGGCCGGCGCGGATCATCTCCTGCGTTTCCGGGGGATACGATGCAAATAATTCCGGGTTTTTCTTGATCCGCGATTCCGGCGTGGCACAGCTGGTCGCCAGAACAAGCGCGGTCAGACCGAAAAACAAAATTCGCTTCATGCGCTAATCATAGCCGATTACCGGAGCGACAACAAGACGCGCCGCGGATGGATTCGAGTTGACGTCTTACGCGCATTGAACGAGCGTTGTCACGTCGTTTTATGTCAGCTCGTTTCATCTTGATATGGTTTGCCTTGTTTCTGTCCGCCGGCGCGGTTGTGGCGGAAAAAGTCGCATCCAACCGGACCGTGATTGCCTTCGGATCCTGCTCGCATCAAAGCCGTTCCCAGGCTTTTTGGGAACCGATTCTGGGGCATCAACCCGATTACTTCGTCTTCGGTGGCGACAATATCTATTCCGACACCTACAAGATGGATTTGCAGTGGAAGAAATACCAGCAGCTGGCCGCGCACGAGGGTTTTCAAAAGCTCAAAAAGAAGAGTGTGGTTTTCGCCGTGTGGGATGATCACGATTACGGACTGAATGATTCCGGCGCGGAATTCCGGGAAAAGGCCGGTTCGCAAATCAATTTTTTGAATTTCTGGAAAGTGCCCGAGCGCTCGCCCCGGCGCAAACGCGAAGGCGTCTACGATGCCCACATCGTCCAGACCAGCGGGCGGCGCATACAATTTATCATGCTCGACACCCGTTACCATCGAAGCGAACTCGCCAAGCGCGAAAATCGCGAACAAGGCGAAGGCCGCTACGAAATCAACAACCGCCCCTCGGCCACCGTCCTCGGCGAGGCGCAGTGGGCATGGCTCGAGGAGCAACTGCGCAAACCGGCCGACATCCGACTCGTTATTTCCAGCATCCAGGTGGTTCCACAGGATCACTACTGGGAGTGCTGGTATAACTTTCCTCGCGAGCGCAACCGGCTTTTCCGCCTGATCAAATCCACCGGCGCCCACGGCGTTATCTTCCTCACCGGGGACCGGCACATGGCGGAATTGTCGAAAAACCCCGAGGCCGGCGTGGGCTATCCTCTGTACGACCTCACCTCCAGCGGATTGAATATGGGTCGCGGCGGATACTGGCCGGAACCAAACCGCTACCGCCTCGGCGAACAGTTTTTTGAAAACAACTTCGGCCTCGTATTGATCGATTGGCAGGACGATCCGCTTATCACCCTGCAAGTGCGCGATCTGAATGATCGCGTGGTCATCGAGGAAAAGATACCGCTGCGCAAGTTGACGTCGCGCCGGTAAGCGCCCCTCCGTATTGCGGTCATGAAATATATGCAATTCCTTGCGCCACAAGTACAAAGGGCCCCCAAAAGGCGTTCAGGGCGTGGCGGGAATCTGCCGGCGGGCGGGCCGGCAGGGCACCGCGCGCCGGGAAAAACTTTGCCTCCGGGCGCAAATCGTCATTGACCCCGCCGGGCGCGTCGTCTATTTTGCTCGCTCTTTTGCAAGGCAGACAAGTAATGAAGACAACGTTGATTCAAGAAGACAAGATCACCCGCACGTGGTACGTGGTGGACGCCGCCGGAAAGCCGGCTGGACGCATCGCCGCCAAGATCGCCCACCTGTTGCGCGGCAAAACCAAACCCTCGTTTGCACCTCACATTGACGGCGGAGATTTCGTCGTGGTGATCAACGCATCGAAGGTCAAGCTCACCGGCAACAAGGAAGAGCAGAAAACTTACATGCACTTTACCGGTTATCCGGACGGCCTGAAGAAAATCAAGGCGGCCGAAGTTCGCAAAAAGAATCCCGCCCGCATTGTCGCCCAGGCGGTGAAGGGTATGATGCCGAAAAACCATCAAACCCGCACCCAGCTGAAGCGCCTCAAGATTTATGCCGGCGCCGAACACCCGCATGTGGCCCAGCAGCCGCAAGCATTGTCGATTTAAGGAAAGGTGAGAGACCGTGGCTACTAAAGTGGTTGAACATATCGCGACCGGACGTCGAAAAACGTCCACCGCCCGCGTTCGCATCATGAACGGCGTTGGCAAATTCATCATCAACGACCGCAACATCGAGGACTACCTCCCCCTCACGACCCTGCGGCAAATTGCCCTGCAGCCTTTCGAGGCGACCGGCACGCAGCAGCGCTTCGACGTGATCGCCATCGCCGACGGTGGCGGACTTTCCGGCCAGGCCGGTGCGTTGCGTCACGGCATCTCCCGCGCGCTGATTCAGATCGACCCGACCTACCGCTCGGTGCTGAAATCGGCCGGTTACCTCACGCGCGATCCACGCATGAAAGAACGCAAAAAGCCCGGCCAGCCCGGTGCCCGCAAGCGCTTCCAGTTCTCGAAACGTTAACCGGTTCGGAAACGTGGACGGAAAACCCCGGATGCTTTGCGGCATGCGGGGTTTTTTATTGCAACCCATCCATGCTGTGATTCAATGCTCACCCGCGCAACAAAACCAACCATGAAAAACAACCTCGTCCAAGAAATCATGATCCTGCCCCAAGGCTTCCGGGCGGCCGGCATTCACGCCGGCATCAAAAAATCCGGTGCGCCGGATATGGCCATGCTCGTGTCGGATGTCCCGGGCACGCACGTCGCCGGCACCTTCACCACCAACCAGGTCGCCGCCGCTCCGGTCAAGGCCTGCCGGAAGCGGATTGCCCGCGGACTCGGACGGGGCGTGGTCATCAACAGTGGCAACGCCAACGCCGCCACCGGCAAGCCGGGCGAACGAAATGCCGAAGCCATGATCGCCTGCGCCGCGAAAGCCACCGGGGTTCCCGCCGCACAGATGTTTGTCTGCTCCACCGGCCATATCGGCGCGCAATTGCCCATGCCGGTCATTCTGCCCGGCATCGCCAAACTCGCCAACCACCTGTCCGACCGCCACGGCATGGATGCCGTCAACGGCATCATGACCACCGACAACGGCCCGAAGTTCGGCACCATCCAACTCGCCATCGACGGAAAGCCGGTCGTGATGTCCGTCCTGTGCAAAGGCGCGGGCATGATCGAACCAGGCATGGCCACCATGCTATGCTTCGTGATGACCGATGCCGCCGTGGAGAAAAAGGCCCTCCAGCGCGCGCTGTCCGCGGCCGTGGCGGAATCGTTCAACCGCATCTCCGTCGACGGGGACATGAGTACCAACGACACCGTGCTGCTGTTCGCCAACGGCGCCGCCGGCAACAAAACCCTTGCCCCCGCCCACCGGGAATGGAGGAAATTCACCGCCGCGCTGCTCGCGCTCTGCCAGCAAATGGCATGGAAGATTATTCGCGACGGCGAAGGCGCGGTGAAAGTCATCAAGGTGGACGTCGCCGGCGCCCGCACCGCGAAGGATGCGGAAATAGCCGCGCGATCGGTGGCCAACTCGCTGCTGGTGAAAACTTCCTGGCACAAGGATTATCCCAACTTCGGGCGGATCATGGATGCGCTCGGCTACAGCGCCGCCAAGGTGGTCGAAAGCAAAATTGAAATTGCCTACGACGGAAAAATACTTGTCAAACATGGCCAGCGCACCGGCATCGACGTGGAAGCGATCAAGGCGGTTCAGCGGCAGGAGCTCTTCACCATCAAGATCAACCTCCACCTCGGCCGCGGCGCCTCGCATGTATACAGTTGCGACTGCGCCCACGCCTACATCGATATCAACATCTAAACCGGCCGGCATGCGTCCGGACATTCGCTCCGGCGCAACGACTTGCACTACCACCGGACAAGCAATCAACCCACACCTGCACGGCAAGAGCACCCGCAAAATTTGAATTGCCGATTGCCGGTGAATCTACGATGAATGATGCGCGAGAAAACCTATGCAATCATTAATTGAAAAAGCGGCCGTTCTCATCGAGGCCCTGCCCTACATCCAGCGGTTCCGGAACGATATCGTCGTGGTGAAGTTCGGCGGAAGCTCGATGGAGGAAAAAGCCGGCGTCGAGGCCATCCTCAAGGACGTCGCGTTCATGGCGTGTGTCGGTCTGCGTCCGGTGGTGGTGCACGGCGGCGGCAAGGCGATTTCCGCGCGGATGAAAGATGCCGGGATCAAGTCGCATTTCGTGAAGGGCTTGCGGGTCACCGACGCCGCGTCGATGGACGTCGTCGAGCAGGTGCTGAACCGGGAAGTGAATCCCATGCTGGTCAAAGCGCTTCGCGACCTCGGCTGCAAGGCCCGCGGGGTTTTTGGCGAGGATATTCTCGATGTGACCCGGCACACGGAAAGGGATCCCGCCACCGGAGAGGAGTTGAACTGGGGATTCGTCGGCGATGTGGTGGATGTCGATGTCGAGCCCATCCTCGCCTTCAGCAACTCGCATATTGTGCCGGTGATCACGCCGCTTGGCTGGGGACCCGACCACAAGCTCTACAACATCAATGCCGACGATGCCGCGTCGGCCATCGCCGTGGCGCTGAAAGCGCGGAAGATTGTGTTCATGTCCGACGTCCCGGGTCTTCTGCGCGATGCCAAGGATCCGTCATCGTTGATTTCCACCCTGAGCGCCAAGGAGGTGGATGATCTGATCCGGCGGAAAATCATCGACGGCGGGATGATCCCCAAGGTCACCGGTGCGGTGCGGGCGTTGCACGCGGGCGTGCGGAAGGTGCACTTCGTTCATGCCGGACTTCCCCACTCGTTGTTGCTCGAGCTCTTTACCGATCAAGGCGTGGGGACGGAGATCGTGGAGTGACCACGGCCCAACAGACCAAAGACGGCTACGCGAAGTACCTGATCCCCAACTACGCGCCGAACCTCGTCTTCCAGCGGGGCGCTGGCACGAGGTTGTGGGATGTACAAGGCAAGGAGTATCTGGATTTTCTCGCCGGGATCGCCGTGATGTCGCTCGGGCATGCCCACCCCGCGTGGGTCGATGCCGTCCGGGAGCAGGCCGGATTACTTACGCATGTCTCCAACCTGCATTTTCATCCCTGGCAGGCCAGACTCGCTCAGTCCCTCGTCGAAAAGTTCCGGCCCGACAGCAAGGCGTTCTTCTGCAATTCCGGCGCCGAAGCGAACGAAGCCCTTATCAAGCTGGCGCGCAAGTGGGGCCATGACCGCAACCGGTTCGAAATCATTTCCTGCTGCAACTCATTCCACGGGCGCACCCTCGCCACCTTGACCGCGACCGGCCAGGACAAAGTGCAAAAGGGATTCGAGCCGCTCCCTGCCGGTTTCGTTTATGCCGAATTCAACGATCTGGAATTTTTCCGCAAGCGGATCACCCCTTACACCGTAGCCGTCCTCGTCGAGGCCGTGCAGGCCGAAGGCGGGGTGATCCCGGCCAAAAAGGAATTTTTGCAAGGTCTGCGCGCCCTGTGCGACGAGCACAACTTGTTGATGCTGATGGACGAAGTGCAGGTCGGCGTCGGCCGGCTCGGCACGTGGTTTGGCTTCCAGTCCTACGATGTCATGCCCGATGCGTTCTCGCTGGCCAAGGGGCTTGGCGGCGGTTTTCCTGTCGGCGCGATCCTCGCCCGCACGCCGGTGTGCGACATGCTCCAGCCCGGCACGCATGGAACCACCTACGGTGGAAACGCCCTGGCCTGCGCGGCCGCGCTGGCGGTGCTGGATACCATCGAACGCGATCATCTTCTCGCCCATGTCACCCGCGTCGGACAACTTTTTGGCGAAGGCTTGCGCGCCCTCGCCGCCAACTACGGCTGGATAAAAGAAGCCCGCGGCCTTGGTCTTATTTGGGGCCTGGCGCTGGACCGGCCGGCCAAGCCGCTCGAACTGCTGATGATCGAAGAAGGCTTGCTGGCCGTCGCCACCGCCAACACCGTGATGCGCTTTGTGCCGCCCCTCGTCATCAGCGAGTCGGATGTGCACGAAGCGCTCGAAAAACTGGGCCGCGCCTGCGAAAGATTTGACCGTCAATCAACCCAAGGAAACACACCATGAAAATTGTGCTCGCGTATTCGGGAGGTCTCGACACCTCCGTGCTATGCAAATGGCTGAAGGAAACCTACCAGGCGGAAATCATCTGCTTCGCCGCCGATATCGGGCAGCAGGAGGAGCTGAAAGGGCTCGACAAGAAAGCCAAGGCAACGGGAGCCTCGAAAATTTATATCGATGACCTCCGCGAGGAATTCGCCCGCGATTTTGTTTTCCCGATGCTGCGTGCCGGCGCCGTATATGAAAGCGGCTATCTGATGGGCACATCGATCGCCCGCCCGCTGATCGCCAAACGGCAGGTCGAAATCGCAATCAAGGAAAAGGCCCAGGCCATTGCCCATGGCGCGACCGGCAAAGGCAACGACCAGGTCCGCTTCGAACTCACCGCCTATGCCCTGAAGCCCGACATCCAGATCATCGCCCCGTGGCGCAACGAGGACTTTCAGCAGCAGTTCAATGGTCGCGTGGCCATGCTGGCGTATTGCCGGAAACACAAGATTCCCGTCGAGGCCTCGGCCAAAAAACCCTACTCGATGGACCGCAACTTGCTCCACATCAGCTACGAGGGCGGCATCCTCGAGGACGCCTGGAATGAGCCGCCGGCCGACATCTTCAAGCTGTCGATTTCGCCCGAGCAGGCGCCAGCGAAGCCCGCGTATGTGGAAGTTGAATTTGTGAAAGGCGATGCCGTGGCGGTAAACGGCAACAAGTTGTCGCCCCTCGGTGTAATGCTGAAGCTCAATGAGCTCGGCGGCAAACACGGGGTCGGCCGCATCGACCTTGTTGAGAATCGTTTTGTTGGCATGAAGAGCCGCGGCGTATACGAAACGCCGGGCGGCACCATTCTTCATCGCGCCCGCGAGGCCGTCGAGCAGTTGACCATGGACCGCGAAGTGCTGCACTTGCGCAACAGTCTCATCCCGCAATACGCCAAACTGGTCTACAACGGTTTCTGGTTTGCTCCCGAACGCGAGATGTTGCAAGCCGCGATGGACGAGGCGGCGACATCGGTGACGGGCACCGCGCGCATCAAACTCTACAAGGGCACGGCCTCCATCGTGGGCCGCAAAGCCGCGAAGTCGCTATACGATCCGCACATGGCCTCTTTCGAGGGTAACGTCGGCTACGACCAGAAGGATGCCTCCGGATTCATCCGCCTCAACGCGTTGCGATTGCGCGTGAGGGCCAAGGCGGGGGCCGCACGTAGCCGGCCTTAATCAGCCCCGCCGGATCCGCTCGCGCCGGTAAAGGCTCCGGCGAGGGCGTGCGAAGCCTCGAGGAGCAAGTCGTTCGCGGCGGCCACGGCGGTGACTTCCTCCGTGTCGGTCAGCGGAATGGTTTTGGCAAACCGCCCTACTCCGACCGAGGCGTAGTCTGCGCCGCGGATGATGTTCCAGCGCAAGTCGATCCCGATCGTCTCGCCGTCCTGTATGCGCAGCGATGCGACCTGGGGCCGGATGATGTAATCAGCCGAGCGTTCCTCAACCAGCGCCTTGCTCACAACATGCGCGCCGGCGAGCAATTGGTCGAGATTGCCGATGAGCACGCGGGTCACATTGTCGGCGAGTGGTTCGGCCCAGCGCTCAAATTCGGAATACACCAGCTCATGCTCGCCGGAAAAAGCCACCAGCACCGGGCGATCGAGATGCTTGGGAATAATCGCCGGCGCGACGACCACTTTCAGACCCTGCAGATGCTCGTGGTGAATTGTATGCACGGGGATATTCCCGGCCGGCTTGAGCATGTAATAGCGCGAGGGCGCCGAGGTGCCGCAACCGCCGGTTACGACTATAAACGTCAGGGCCACCGGCCCAACCAATACGGATGTTTTCATGGTTCCTCTCCTTTGCCCCGCAGCAAGGCTTCGGGGTGACGCTCCAGATAATCGGCCAAATCCCGCACCGTGCGGGCGGCATCGGTAAACGCCGCCATGGCCAGCGAGAACTCGTGCTGCATGGGACGGGAAGCGCGCGACAACTCGGCCAGAACTGTCTGACTTTCCTTGAGGGTTTGATTAACGGAGTCCAGCACGGCGGGCAGCCTCGCCTCGTTCATCATGCGATTCAAATTATCCAGCGCCTCGCTGAGCTTGTCCGTATTTTCCTCCAACCGCCCGGACTGAAAGAATGCCGAGATGACATTCATGCTGGATTGAATGTCTTCCATGATCTTGTCGACCGGCATGCTCTGCAACTTGTTGATCACGCTTTCCATGGTCGTGGGAATCGTGGGAATTTCCGGATACTCCGACTCGCCCATGCCGCGAAACTCCGCCGGCGTATCGGGAAAATAATCGAGGACGACCCGCAACTTGCCGGTCACCATGCTGATGGTGGCAAGGCGGGCGCGAAGGCCCCGCTCGATCTGCACATCGATATCCGCCAGCTCCCGGCCGCGGTGCCTCTCGACAAAAGTGCCGGGAAGAATGCTGATTACCACCGGGGTGCGCAGGATGCTTTCATCGCGATCGAACTCAAGCACCACGCTGTCGACCACGCCGATCTTGACGCCTCGCGAGGTGACCGGCGCCCCCACATCCAACCCGTTGAGATCACCTTCGAAGTACAATACGAAACGTCCCGGCTTGTTCAGCAGTTGACCGGAGCCAAGAACAAGAATGGCGGCGAGAACGAGAACAAGTCCGACCACCACGAATATTCCGATGGCCGTCGGATTGGCTTTTGCGCTCATGTGGATCCTTTGGTTGATGGCGGCAACTCGCCGCGGGACAGAAAAAGTCGCACCCGTTCATCCGGGCAATGATCCCGCAAGTCGACCGGATGGCCGGTGGCGAGCATGGTTTTGGTCACGGGATCGAGGAATACGGAGTTGTTGCCGATGGCAAAGATGCTGGCCAGTTCGTGGGTTACCACCACAATGGTGGTGCCCATGGCACTGCTCAACTCCAGGATCAGATCGTCGAGCAGCTTGGCGCTAATCGGATCCAAGCCGGCCGATGGTTCGTCGAAAAATAAAATTTCCGGATCAAGGGCCATGGCCCGGGCCAGGCCGGCCCGCTTGCGCATGCCACCGCTGATTTCCGACGGGTAAAAATCCTCGAACCCGGCGAGTCCGACCAGCGCCAGCTTGAGCATGGCTTGTTCGCGGCGTTCGCCGGCGTTCAGGGTGGTGTATTCGGCCAGCGGAACCTCGACATTCTCGGCCAGCGTCAGCGAACTCCACAAGGCGCCCTGCTGGTAAAGAATACCGATGTGGCGAAGAATCTCCTGCCGGGCCTCATCGCCGGCATGCCACAGGTTGGTCTCGCCGTACATGATTTCACCCCGGGCCGGGCGATACAGGCCGATCAGATGTTTCAGCAACGTGCTTTTGCCGCAACCGCTGCCGCCCATGATGATGAACACATCACCCCGGTGGACCTCGAAGGTGAGTTCCTTCTGGATCAGAAAACTGCCGTAGCGCATCTCCAGATCGCGCACGAACAGATGAGGCCGGGTGGAACGTGTCGCGCTCATTCGATCCACATGAACAGAAACGTCCATACGGCATCGGCGATCACGATCGCCACAATACTGGAGACGACGGCGGTGGTGGCGGCTTTGCCCACCGCGGACGCGCTGCGGCCGCACTGGATGCCGTGGAAGCAACCGCAAAACGCGATGAGCACCCCGAACGTCGATCCCTTGATCAATCCCTGGGCGCAGTACCATAACGTCATCATCTCGATGGTCTGGTTGAAGTAGACAGCCGGAGACATTTTCAACAACAAAACGCCGACCACGCCACCTCCGATGATACCAAGCACGTCCGAATAAATAACCAGCAGCGGTGTCATCAGCGCCAACGCCACCATCCGGGGCAGCACCAGATAGTCCATGGGCGGAATGCCCATCGTTGTCAGGGCGTCGATTTCCTCGTTCACCTGCATGGTGCCCAGTTGCGCGGCAAACGAGGCGCCGGTGCGACCGGCGAGGATGATGCCCGTCATCAGCGCGCCCATCTCCATGACCATCCCCAACCCCACCAGATTCGCCACGTAAATCTCCGCCCCGAACATCTTGAGCTGGATCGAACCGACAAACGCGAGAATTGCCCCCACCAGTAAGCTGATCGTGGTAATAATTCCCAGCGCCTGCGGACCGCATTGTTCCATGACCAGCCACAAATCCGCATGGCGGTAGCGGGCCCGGCCGGTGAACAGCCGCCCGAGACCCAGCACGGCTTCGCCGATAAATTGCATGACGACAAAAAACTGATCGACCGAGGCGATGAACGATTTTCCGATGCGCGCGAAGAAAGGATCCGTCACCTGTTCCCGGCGCGAACCTTCCCGTTCCGGAATGGCCAAGGCCAAATCGAGCATCCGCACCACGCCGGGAGGCAAGGCGGAGTAATCAGCGGTGGCACCGGCTTTTTCCAACTGCGCCTTGATTCTGGTCACCGCCGCGAGAAGGGAACTATCCCACGCGGTGATGCCTGCATCCAACAGCACCACCGTTTCGCCCGCGAGTTTCTGCTCGGGCGGAAAAGCAAGTTCGGCCGCGATCTGCCCCAGCCGGAATTCACCGGACAGCTCGATGGCCGGGCGGGAGGACGGTCCGGCGTCACCACGAGACTGGAAGCGAACCGCCATGTTAGCGTTGATAGCTGCCCCAGAAAAGCATGTCAAACCCTGCCGTGAGCAGGTATTCGGCATCCCAATCATTATCGTTGGCAAATTGCACGCCGGGCGCCAATTCGAGGTAGATCCATTTTTTGTACAACGGGCAACGGTAGGTATAGGTCAGGCGATGACGCTCCACCATACCGTATCCGTCATCCACGTTGCCGAACAAACTGTAGCGGACGATGTGTCCCCGTGCGAGATCCTGCGACCCTACCACCGTCTTCCACGTGTAGCCGTCTTCCAGCACCCTCTGCACAAAACCCATCTTCAAGGATTGCTCGAAGTCGTAGCCATCGGTTCCTTTGGAGGCATACTTGGCGGCTGATACCGATTGCCAGTAGCAATTCATGCTGGATCCGAACCAGCGATGGATGGTGAGGTCGGTCAATCCGCCGTATCCATCATCGGTTTCGTAGAACAGGCGAAAGCGCGGCCGGGCCACCGTATGACCGGTGGACCAGTCCGCGCGCAACTCCGCGCGCACAAAAGCGACCGGCGGCCAGCGGAATTTCACCCCGGCATCCGTGCGAATATATTTGCGCACACTGCCGATACCAATCTGCGGGCTTTGTTCTTGCTCCGAGGGATCCACGCCCGGCAATTCATCGCCGCGACTGCTCTCGATGAAGACTTTCCAGTGCCGCTCGAGATTGGGCAGGTCGATTTCCGCCTCGAAATCGGGATTGAAGGAGAAATCGACACCAGATTCGTATTGCAACCGGATGAACGGGGAAAGGCGGAAACGCGAGTGCGGCACCTCGATCGCCTCCGCCTTGTTGGTCAACATCATGGTGTCCACGGCTTCCACATGCGCCTGCAGGTTCAAGTGCATGTTGTTGTGGATGAAATCCAGCCGGTCCGTGAACGAGTCGAACCGCGCCGGCTTTTGGCGCCGCTCCGTGATCATGACTTCCTCGCCATCCAGATCCGTGGAAATGCCAAGCTCGGGCTCCGCCACGAATTGCGCGACACCGGGAAGCGGTCCAGCCACAATGATCATCATCCATACCGGCAAAAAGAAAAGGCGCTTCATCGATCATCCTCCCGGAGATCGATCAGGATCAAACCGGAAAAGAAATCGGCGAACTCGACCGGATCAAAGCCGAGCTCCAACCCCAGAATCAGAAACTGGACACCGGCGTTGAATTCGGTCGACGAATAGCCCGGCTCATGGTTCAGATCATCCGTGGCATCGACCCCCATCAGCTTGATGCCCTTTTCGTATTCCAAGCCCCAGGGCCACCGACCATCCGGCTGAAGTCGCGGACCGGGCAAACCGACGAACGCAGTGTAATACGTTCCGATGAAGGCATCCGCGTAATCCGTCAATCGGACATTCGCGGCCAGTCCCGGACCGGCGCGCAACCGAATGCGAAACACATCCACGAGATCGAGGAAGCGGTTGGGCATATACCAGATCAATTGGTGGCCGAGTCCCGGACGGGTCGTTGTATTGACCGTTTCGATCATCGCGGTTGGAGACTGGTAGACGGGATTCAAATGGGAAGCTCCGGCGGTTTTCATCCGTGATGGCGCCGTGCCGGCACAACCGGTGATGCCGGCCAGCAAAAGAAGCATGGCGATGATCGACAGGCGATACCCACTCATGGTTGCGAGTCCTCCGGCGGCACTGTTTCGCTGGCGGGATGCATGATCATGCGCTGACCGAAGACCACGCAATTATACAATACCCGGGCGGCCCAATCACGGGTCACATAGGCATTGCTGCCGGGAACTTCGGCGATCGACACCACCACGTCCTTCTCGAGATCATACACCTCGACGCCCAATTTTTCGTACTGCCAAAAGGCCTTGGATGAAATGTCGGTATCCGAACTAAAGCGCATGATCCGGCGCTCATTTTCCCAAAAGACCCAGAGGTTGTTGGAGACCCTGGAGATCGGCGCCACGTATAGGATTTGTGGCCCGGGGGCAGGATGGTCGAGTAGTTTCAGGTATTGTGCTCGCACCGCAGCGCGCATGCGCTCGAGCAACTCCGCGTCGGGATACTCCCGCTGGTTGCGCATCCGGAACAAATAATCGAGCGTATCTTTTTTGGAGAGTACGATGCGCCGGCAGGACGACAGATCCTCCGGCCTATGGTCGACCTTTTGCGCACGTATGATCCGGAAGTCTTCGTTGGCAATCTCCACCCCCAGCTCGGGAACTTCATAAGCCGCTTTTTTGAGCGTCAACGCAAACGACAGCTGCGGTACCAACAACTCCAGGTAGATGCTGTGATCACCCGCATCGAGTTCCGGCGTCAACCGGCGCACGAAAAACTCGATCTCATCTGTATCGTCGATGACGAGCATCGCCGTTTCGTCCAGATACCAGCGGTATAAGTGGCGTGAAACAAGGGAAAGAAATTCCCGCGAAAGTTCGGGGGAGGATTGATCATCCACGCGCGAAACGGATGCGGGATTCGCGAACGCGCTCGCCGGCAGAAGAAACATGATCGCGATACGGCGGAAGGTGCATGTCGGGCACGCGCGCATCCACCGCTTCCATTTTTCCATCATCATTTGGGCTCCTCGCGCAAGGTAAAGAAACGATTTCCACCGAGCGAGCCCTGTTGGGCATCCTCGATGCGCAAATAATTTCCGCCGGGATGAAAGCGTGTCTCATCGGTCATCCACGAATAGCTTCCGCCGGTGGCTGGAATACCCCCCGCCTGTTTGATGCCGGCATGCCGGTCCCGGGGATCGGTCGCTTTACCGGCATAGCTGGTGGCAATTTGCCCGGCGTAGTTCAACAGCCGGGCGAACTTTCCCGGCTGCCCGGTGTTGGCGATGCGCGTGAGGTGATCGATACGATCTCCGATACGCGGCACCATCGCGGGCAGGCCTGCTTCATTGCGGTAGAATCCGTCGAACTGACCCTTCAGGCCGCCCACGGTGATCACATCAATGATGTCGCTGGCTTTGGTGCCGGCAATTTGTTGTTGGGTGTACTTCGCGGGGATACTCCTCAATCGCCGGTCCAGCACAATCAACAACTGATCCATGGCGGCCATGGTTTCCTGCTCGCTTTTGTAACCGCGCTCCCCGGGAAAGGGCACTTCATTGATCAGCAGGCGGGTCACATATCCCTCGGTTGTTTCAACCGCCGGCAACTGCACGGCGCCCTCGCCGCGCCCCGTGACAGGCAGAAGCGCCCACATCAACGCGAAAAAGAGCGTGGCCGGGGAATGTCCAGTCATAGCGATCCCGCCGCCATGCGGTAATCCTGATGGGTCTTCATGCTTGGATATTTTTGCCCGCACCCATGATACCTTCTATTTAATCCCTTCGCCCGGATAACGCCACTTGAAACCGGGTGAACGTACCGAATATGAAGGAGGCATCACATGCTTCCGGGCGGCCCGCGTCCTCGATCAGGGCGCAGGGGCTGGTTGAGGCTTGAGGCTCTGCAGCTTTTTCAAATCAATCGCCGTGGCAAGATCCATGATCGTCGACATCTCGACGCCATCACCGCTCAACTCGACCATAAAACGGCTATCCACCATGATTTGCAGACGGCCCGAGCGGGAGGTGTTCTCGTAGGACTCTTGCGCGGGAAATCCGGCCACGCGGGTGGTGCGCTCGTAACCGTCTTCACTTTCCCGTTCGATCTCCGATTGCAACCATCCGTACTCGGCCATCTTCATGAACTCGCCCATGCCGCCGATGTCGGAAATTTTCGCCTGCACGCGGGCATCGTCGTTTTCATAATCCGCCTCCGCATAGCTAATATTCATGCCGAGGGCGGGAATCTTGCCCGTCTCGACGTTCACACGCTTCATACCGGCAAACGTGGCCGGCAGCAGGGCCTTCAACTCGCTCTGATGCACGACCTGGTTGGTTCCGATCGCCCCGCCGAAAAGCATATTGAGCGCGGCCATCGGGTTCTCCGCTTCATCCGGCGACGATTGGGCATGCCCCTGGTACACGAGGCCGATCATAAGGATGCACCATACGATTGTTTTACTCATGAATAATCCTTCCTGTGCTTGGGTGAACTTGTCGCGACATGGGAAGGCTATCCACACAACCGGTGCCAGGCAATGGGATAGTATCGGGCATCCGTTGGGCGTAAATAAATTTGCCGCCCGGTTGATTGACATGCCGTGATCGCGGGTGATAGTTTAGACGCTTGGGCACCGGAATTATGCAGCGGCAAGTAATCAGCTCGAGGTTTTTTGCGTGAGTAGTGGCGAAAAACCTCCGGAAGATGCAGTGTTTGTGGCCTTAGCCGGTCAGCACGCCCTCCTCCGGGTCGAAGGTCGCGGGACCTTCAAAATCAGCACCTCCCTCAAGCAGTTTGCTGATTCCGTCAGCCAGAAAAAAATTCCCCTGATCCTCGCCGACATGTCCGGCTGCATTGGCATGGATAGCACCTTCATGGGTGTGCTCGCCGGCGTGGCCACCCGCATGAAGTCATACGATGGTCGCGTGGTGCTGGTGAACTGCTCTCCCCGCACGCGCGGTCTGCTGGCGACGCTGGGTCTCGACCGTTTGATCGGCGCGCATGAAACCGGCCAGACGCCGGCCGAATTTGCCAACCTGCTCACCGGACGCACCTCCTCCGGCGAACAACTCGCCGCGGCCTCCGCGCGCGACACCCTCACGGTCCAAACCATGCTGGATGCCCATCAGCATCTCGTCGATATCGCGCCGGTGAATATGCCGCAATTCAAAGATGTGCTGGTCTATCTGCGCGAGGAGATCAGCCGCAAGGCCGGAGCGGATGCGGGGCCGGCATGAATCCTGAACCAGCGGGCGTGAGCCAGTCGTTTGTTCTCATCACCGCCCTCACCAATCTTCTGCTCGCCGCTGGCGGTGCCTACATGTACTTCCGCTGGTTGCGCCAACGCCGTTTATGCGAGCAACTTCAGCAAGAGCGGGAAGTGGTGTTTGGATTTGTCCACGATGTCGGCGAGGTGTTCGCGGAATCCGAACAGATCGAGCCGGATCTCCTGCTCAAACGGGTTTTGTATTACGCCCTGCGCACCACCCGCGCCGGCGCCGGAGCGATTTACCTGATTGATCCGCAGACCGAAGCTTTGCAGGCCCGCGCCATCACCGGCGTTTTTCCTCCGTTGGTGCAGGAGCCCGGCGGCGCTATCGATAGCGCGGTTAGCAAATCGAAGCATGTCGAACAACTCGTGCGAACAAGGGTCATCAAGAAAAGCGAGGGTCTCATCGGCAAGGTGGCGGATCTCGGCACCCCGCTGCTCATCGCCCATGCCGAGTGCGATCCGCGCGTGCCCCGTCATCAGCTGGATTTTTTGCGCATCCGGTCGTTGCTTCTCGTGCCGATGCGGTTTCACCAGAACACCACGGGCGTGCTGGCCGTGGTCAACCGCGTGGATGGAAACCCCTTTGTCGAGGCCGACTTGAGCCTTTTGCAATCGCTATCGGACCAGGCCTCGGCGGCCATTTACTACGCCGGCCTCCGCGATTCGCTCGACGAGAAAAAGCGCATCGATCACGACCTCGCCCTCGCCCGCCAGATTCAGGCCACCCTGCTGCCGGCCGAACTGCCCAAGATTCCCGGCTTTGAAATCGCCGCGTTTAATCAACCGGCCAAAGAGATCGGAGGCGACTACTACGATGTGATTCCCCTGGATGATCGTCACATCGGCATCGCGCTGGCCGACGTCTCCGGCAAAAGCATCGGCGGGGCGATGCTCATGTCGGTTTGCCGCAGCGTGGTGCGCGCGCAAGCGCCCGGCATGCTGAGCCCGGCCAGTCTGCTCCGCTCCATTAACCGCGTGTTGAGCAAGGACATCGCCGAAGATATGTTCATCACCATGGTGTACATGGTGCTTCACCTCGACACCCGTGAACTGGTCATCGCCCGGGCCGGCCACGAAAAGCCCCTCGTAGTGCGGGCCAACCAGCAAGTCGAATTTGTGGAGTCCACCGGGGCCGCCATCGGAATGATGGAGCCGGCCCTGTTCGATGAACTCGTCACCGAAGTCACGCTGACCCTGGAACCAGGCGATATGATTGTGACTTATACCGACGGGATTACCGAGGCCATGAACCAGTCCAAGGACGAATGGGGCTTGCGCCTTTTCACGGAAACGTGTGTGATTACCTCTTCCGAGGGAGCGCATAGTCTGGTAAATAATGTCCGGCAGCGGATCCAGCGCTTTGTCGGGGAGTATCCGCAATACGACGACATGACATTGGTGGCACTGAAGACCTTGAATCAGGGTGGAGGATAAGAGTTATGCTGGCTTGCAGAATCAAACACGAGGTGGAAGATTCGATCGACATATTGCGCTTCGAGGGCGCCCTGGATACCCAGTCCCTCCCCCGGCTGGAAACGTTGTTCAACAACCTGCTCTCCAAACAACGCCATCGCATCGTTCTCGATTGCAACGGCCTTGACTATATCAACAGCGCCTCGCTAGGTTCGCTGATCGGATTTGCCCGCAAGGTGCGCGATCAAGGTGGCGACCTCAAGGTCACGTCTTTGTCCCAGAAAATTACCGGCATCGTGAACCTGCTCGGGTTCGACAAAATCCTGAGCCTGTATCCTGATGTTGAAACCGCCACCGCCGGATTTGTCGCCGAAGCATGAACACGCTTTCATCCAACCGTGCAGAGTCGATCCGGGGATTTGTTACTCTGGACGTGCCTTGCCGCTACTCATTTTTGCGCATTGTCCGGCAAGCCGTGACCGACATGTGCGCCCGGGCCGGTATGTCGCAACTGAAAGCCGGCGCGATGGAAATGGCTGTGGACGAAGCCTGCTCGAATGTGATGGAGCACAGCTACGGCGGGGAGGCGCCGGCCAGAAAGAAGCACCCTGGCTTGCGCATCAACCTCATTCAGCAGAGCGACTCGGTCATCGTGGAAATCTACGACCACGGCAAAGGATTCGATTTCGATCAACATACGTCGATCGAGCCATCCCAGTATATTGAGCGGGGTCGCGACCGCGGTTTGGGCATGTTCATCATCCGCAAATTCGTCGATGAAGTAACTTACCGGCGCAATACGCCGGAAGGGCACTGCCTCCGCCTGCGCAAACACTTGTAATCCGGCCCTTTTCCGCTATCTTTTCCGATTGCGCCGGAACAGTCCGGAGCCGCGACGGCGGACCACACCCCGCCACCCGCTTCAAACGAAGCCGCGCAACAACTTCATATTCGAACAACATGAGCACAAATAACCAACATAGCCAACACGCGGAGGAAGCGGCGCCGGAACAAGGTCCGGCCGCGGCATCGGATCAAACCATCGCGAGCCAGGGCGAGACCGCCCCGGAAGCGCCCGCCACCGCGACCGAAGCCAGCCAGCTCAAGGACCGGTTGCTTCGCCTGCAAGCCGACTTCGACAACTTCCGCAAACGCTCCGCGCGCGAGCGGGCCGAATGGCAGGTGTTTGCCCTCGAGCAGGTCATGCAGGACCTCCTCCCTGTCGTCGATCACTACGAACTTGGCCTCGCCACCGCAGAAAAAAATCAGACACCCGCCGCGGTCCTGGACGGACTGAAACTGGTCTATGACCAGCTACTCGGCGTGTTGAAGAAAAACGGCGTCACCCAGGTGCGGGCCAAACCGGGCGAGGCATTTGACCCGCACCGCCAGGAAGCCATCTCGCACCTGGCTTCCGAGGAACATCCCGCCGATGTCATCATCGCGGAAACCCGGCGCGGCTACCTGCTCGGAGAAAAAATGATCCGGCCCCTGCAGGTGGTCGTTTCCAGCGGACCCGGCAACCCGGCGACGGCATAATCATGGCACCGGGCAACAAGGATTTTTACGCGACGCTCGGCATTGGCCGCTCGGCCACGGCCGATGAGATCAAGAAGGCCTACCGCAAGCTGGCCGTGCAGTTTCATCCCGACAAGAACCCGGGGAACAAGGACGCCGAGGACAAATTCAAGGAAATCACCGAGGCGTACGAGATCCTGAGTGATCCGGATAAGCGTCAACGGTATGACCAGTTCGGATCGGCGGCCTTCGGACCCGGTGGCGGAGCGGGCGCCGGCGGTTTTGGCGGCGGCTACGGCGGCGGCATCGATCTCGAAGAAGCCCTGCGCACCTTCATGGGAGCGATGGGCGGGGGCGGAAGCATCTTCGACGACTTTTTTGGCGGGGGGGGTGGTCGCCGGGGTGGACGCGATACCGCCATGCGCGGTTCCGATCTCCGCTATGACCTGGAAATTGAATTTGAAGAGGCGGTTTTCGGCGCACAGCATGAAATGACCCTTTCGCTGATGGACGAATGTCCGACCTGCCGGGGAAGCGGCCAGGAGTCCGGAAGTCGCCGCGAATCCTGCCCGCGCTGCCGCGGCAGTGGCAGCGTGGTGAGCAGCAGCGGCTTTTTTCAGGTGCGGCAGACGTGTCCCAGCTGCGGCGGCGCGGGCGAAGTTATCACCAATCCGTGTCGTGAGTGCCGGGGCGAGGGCCGCATCAAAACCCGCAAGAGCATCACGTTGAAAATTCCCCCCGGTGTCGAAACCGGCTCGCGCCTGCGCCTCGCCGGCAAAGGCGAAGGCGGCACCCGTGGCGGGCCACCCGGCGACTTGTATGTCGTCGTGCACGTAAAGAATCATCCCTTCTTCCAGCGCCACGGCGAGGACATCATTGTCGAAATGCCGATTCCGTTTGATGTAGCGGCTTTGGGCGGAACCGTCGAGGTTCCAACCGTGCAGGGGTATGCCTCGTTGAAGATTCCGGCCGGAACGGCCAGCGGGACCGTGCTGCGATTGCGCGGCAAGGGCATCGCCGCGGTGGGCGGCGGCCGTCTCGGCGATCAACACGTCCGTGTGATCGTCGAAGTGCCGGAGCGACTGGAGCGTTCGCAACGCAAAGCGCTCGAAACCTATGCCGCCGAGTGCACGGCAGACACCTATCCCCAAGCCAGACAGGTGCGACGCGTCGCCGAGCAATTTTACCAACGCCGCGATGCCCGCGCCGGAAATCTGTAAGTGATGCGCTATTACATCGCCCCCGAAGCCTGGTCGGCGGATGAAATGATTGTTTCCGGCGAAGAGGCCCACCACCTTCTTCACGTGTTGCGGGGCAAAGCCGGTGATCAGGTTTTGCTTATGGACGGTCAAGGTCGTGAAGCCACAACGGAAATCCTCGAATCCTCGCGAAAGGAGGCCAGGCTTCGCGTTATTCAGCAACGCGCGACCCCCCCGCCGGCCATCGAACTCACGCTGATCCAGTCGATTCCGCGCGAACAAAAAATGGATTTCATCGTGCAGAAATCAACCGAACTGGGCATTCGTCACATTTACCCGGTGGTGAGCGAACACGGCGTCGTTCGTCTCAAGCCCGGCGAGGATGCCGGCAAACGCGATCGCTGGCGAAAGATCGCCCTCAGCGCGGCCAAGCAATCCGGTGGATTGTGGATTCCGGAAATCCATCCGGTGCAGACATTGATCGAAGGACTCGGCGCCCTGCCGCGGTTTGATGTGTGGATGACCTGCTCGTTGGAACCCGATGCTCTTCCGTTGCGCGATGTCATCCGTTCCGCGCAGGCCAACCGGCCAAGATCGATTGGATTTCTCGTTGGACCCGAAGGCGACCTCACTGTGCGGGAACGGGCCGCCGCCCGGAACGGCGGAGCACGCATGGTCTCTCTGGGGTCGCACGTTCTGCGCAGCGAGACGGCCGCCCTGTATGTCTTGAGCGTTCTTCAGTACGAATTTTGCGCATGACCACCTACGTCATAGGGCACAAAAATCCTGATACCGACGCCATCTGCTCCGCGATTGGTTACGCGGATTTTCTCCGCCGGACCACGCGGCCCGATGCCATCGCCGCGGCGTGCGGCGATGCCAACGCCCGTACCCGCATGGCCCTCGAGCGCGCCGGGGTGACCCACCCCAAAGTGCTGCTGGACGTGCGAGCCCGTGCCGGCACCATTTGCCGTCGACAAATCGTCTCCGCTCATCCATCCGAGCCGGTGGTCGATGTGTACGAGCGCATGCGTGCCCGCCACCTGCGTGCGATCCCCGTGCTCGACGAGCGCGGCAACCTGCTCGGCATGTGCTCCCTGCTCGACATGCTGGAATTGTTGATGCCGGACAGCCGCAACAACACGGACAACCGGCGGGTGGAGTCCAGTGTGCTTCGCATCGCCAATGTCTTGCAGGGAAGCTTCCAGCATGCCGCCAATGCGGAGGTCGAAGAGGCGCTCACCGTCATGGTCGGCGCGATGAGCGCCAGCAACTTCACCCGGCGCATGCATCAGTTTCCCGCTTCGAGCCTGGTGATTGTCGCCGGGGACCGGCCAACCGTGCAACGCCCGGCCCTCGAATACGGAGTCCGCTGCCTGGTCATCACGGGGGGCTATACGCTCACGCCCGATCTGGTCGCCCTCGCCCGCGAACGCGGCGTGAATGTAATCAATTCGCCGGCGGATACCGCCACGACCACCTTGCTTATTCGCGGCGCCAAACGCATCTCCGGAGCGATTGAAACCGGTATGCTTACCTTTTCCGAGGACGATTTGTTGCAGGATGTGCGCAAACGTTTGCAGGACGCCAACAAGCCCTTGTATCCGGTGATCAATGATCGCCAACAACTGGTCGGTGTTTTCTCCAAATCGGACCTGATTCATCCGCAACCGGCAAAACTGATTCTGGTGGATCACAACGAGATTGCCCAGGCGGTCACCGGCGCCGAGGAGGCGCAAATTCTTGAAGTCATCGATCATCACCGCGTCGGCGGCGGGCTCGTCTCGCGCGAGCCGATTCGTTTCCACAACGAACCGGTCGGCTCCACGTGCACCATTGTGGCGCGTTTTTATCATAGTCACGGACTCACCCCGGAAAAGCCCGTCGCCTACTGTCTTGCCGCCGGCATCATTTCCGACACCCTCACACTCTCCTCGCCCACCACCACCGAAACGGATCAAGCCATGCTCCGCTGGGTGGCCCGGGCCGGCGACATTCATATCGACAGCTTCGCCGCGGATTTCTTCGCCGCCGGATCGGCCCTGGAGGTATATTCCCCGGCCAAAGCGCTGCAGCTTGACTGCAAGGAATACACCGAGTTGGGTTGGCGGTTCGTGGTGGCGCAAATCGAGGAAAACAGTCTCGATGCCTTCTGGAATCGCAAGCAGGAGATCGAAGCCGCGCTCGATGACTTGATTCGCAAAAGCAACCATCACTTTGCCTGCCTGATGATCACGGACATTACCCGCCAGAACAGCCTGCTGATGGTTTCGGGTCGTCAGGAATTCATTGATGCCGTGGATTATCCGCCCCGCGAGCAACGGCTGTTTGACATGGGAAATGTCGTCAGCCGCAAGAAGCAGCTGCTACCCCACATCATCGCCCTGCTAAACGGGCTCGGCGAGCCTTCGTCCTGCCCGCGCTGATGACGCGCCGCCGGGGCCTTACTCGGGTAAACGCGCGCCAGTTCGATAGAAGAGACCCGGCGCCGTATTGGTCACGGTGAAGCCGAGCGAGGAACCGTTGCCGGTTTTGTATGCGCCCACGGTATTGGTCCAGACATCCGGCGAACCCAGCGCGGCTGCCCAGTACACATTGTACTGGCGGTTGACCGAGGTGTGCGTGATCGTGAAGTTGAAAATGGCACCGGCAACACCCGGCTTGGTCACGCGATTAAAGTCCGGCGGAAGATTGGTTGGGTTCACATCATAGATGTAAGCCTCCAGAAAAGTGGCGCCGCCACCCGGCACTGTGGAGGATGCCTCGTTGGTTTCGCTCAAGCCGGGAAACTGTGCGAACCAGGCATCCGGAATGCCATCCCCGTTCGAGTCCGGGTTGGACTGCGTCATGTTACTGGCCAAGCGGAAGCCGACAAAGGGTATCTCCAACTCCGGGGGTAACGGGTCGCTACTATTGGACCCAGAATAAACGACGTCACCATTCCAACTTCCGCCGCGCACACTCCGGTCATTCGTGTCGCCTGTCCATTCATCCAGATTCCCCCCCTGATCGTAGGTCCCATACGCACTTGCGCTCGCCGTAAAAGCACCCACCTCGGTCAAATAGTTTTGCGATGACGACAAACTCGAGGATTGAGTAATGGCATAAACATCGGCAATCAGGATATTCGCTTGATTGGGCGAACCTCCGATGACATTGCCCGGGGGGTTGTCGCTCTGCGCGGGATACAACCAGTATCCGGCATTTAGATTGCCGCCTTTGTAATAGGCCGCCTTATGCCACTCGTCGCCGGTGGGTATCCACCAAGCTGCTCCGGGGTTTCTAGGGATCGCGCCGCCGGTAACGCCATTTAATGTGTAAGCGCCGGTTTCGGTGCTGGCGCCATTGGTGGCGCCGTTGTGCATCCAGTTGGCCATGCGCGCCGCATCGAACCAGTTGACTTAGGCAATCGGCCGATTGCTGTTGCCGATGACCGCATAAACGTAAGGGCTTTCCAGCGTGCCGTCGCCACTGCGGGAAATTCCGGCCACATTTAGGTCAGTGGCCATGCTTGGATTCCAGAGACCGGCAACATAAACATCCTCTGGCACCGCGGCCACACTGTTCAAGAATGCGGCATACTGGCCGATGGTCACCTCGTACTTTCCGATGGAGAACTCGTACGGCACGCTGCCGATTTGTCCGTTGCCAAAATAATCCTGATCGGCGGCATTCCCGGCATCACCCACCGCAACAAGATCGATCGAGACCAGCGGCGACTGTGCCTGTAAGGCAGAAGCGGACAACCCGAGTACAACCAAAAGCGGCACAATGTAGTTATTTGATTTCATGACTGTATCCGGGCGCCTCCAATTCATCGCCAGTGCAAAAATTCACCGTGGGTATGTGCACAACGTAATCCTCATGCCACCAACCGCAACCTCAAAACGCAACTTCACCGGATCCGCTCATGGTAATGACTCGAGCACGACGCGGTAACTTCGGGCTTCGAATGGCGGCAGAACCGTATAGACGTTCACCGGCGGAGTGGCCACCAGTCCCGCGGCCACCACGCTCCAAGGACCGGATGACAACAAATCACCGGTTGTTTCCAATCCGTAGACCGCCCCGCTGACCGATGACCATGCGATGCCGAAGCCCGTGCCGCCGGGCAGCGAAGCAGGCCGGAAGCTGAACGATGACAGATGATTGGTCGGATCGGTACCGGCGAGATATTCCATGTAGTTGCTCGCCCCATCGCCGTCGGCATCCTCGCTGGATGCGCCGGAAACCGCCTGCGTGCTTCCAAAATGCAAGACCTCCCAGGCATCGGACAGTCCGTCGCCGTCCGCATCCACCGCCGCGGGCACGACTGGGTACGGCGTTGCGGCGGTGAGTTTGAAATCGATGAGCCCGGCCGGCTTTTGGTCATACTGGCCGGAGAAGCCGTAGATGCGCATTTCGAAAGGCCCGCTGATCGCGCGGTAAGCCGCCGATGACGGCAGGTGGAAGCTGTGGGTGAAATCATTCACATCCGCTTCATAATAATCCGATGTGAACAGCGCGGCGCCCGCGGTGAAGCCTCCGGCGCTGGTCATGATGGCAAACTCACGCGATGCATTCCAATCCAAGCGGCGCATGCCAAAGCGGCACAACGCGCCGGCGAGATTGATGACATAATTCGAAGGCGCGTTGATCCGGAAAGCAAGGTACTCCTGATCCTGAATGGCACCGGCCAGCGTAGCAGTGCTGCCATCGGTCGGCGCGCTTACCGTGAAATAAAGTCCATCGTCGCCGGCGAAGGGCATGGCACCCGCCCCGTTGGTCCATCCGGAAAAATTGATCCGGTGTCCGCGCACGAGCACATTGGTCCAAGGCAGATGAAAAGATACATCGGCACCGGCAAAAGAACTTTCGATCACCGTGCCGGGACCACCCACCACCGGCAGGG
Source organism: uncultured Verrucomicrobiota bacterium (assembly GCA_964470065.1). Taxonomy (GTDB): domain Bacteria; phylum Verrucomicrobiota; class Kiritimatiellia; order CAIVKH01; family CAIVKH01; genus CALMUP01. The sequence continues at coordinate 40,559 of CAYYAR010000011.1, forward strand.
TAAAGGTTTGCCATGATGGATCGCCGTCCCGATCCACGACACGCAGCATGATGTAATTGAATCCCGGTTCCACGGGCGTGCCATGAATCCGGATCCGGTCCGGGAGGTTCGTGTCATAATCCAGCGACAACCCGCTCGTCAGCAGCGAGCCGATGACATCAAGGCGCGGTACGCCATCGCCTCCGCCGGTATTGATCGTGTAGTCAAATGCAAATCTCGCCTCCGCCGGCGGTAAATCCGGAGGCGTGGTAAACGAAGGTGCGGATCCGGACACGCGGTCGACATGCCGCTGGGTCGCCACTTCATCAAACCAATCGAGCATGAACTGATACTTGGGAGCATCGGCCGGTACTTGCGATGAATACGCAAGATGTCCCCATTGACCATATTTTCCCCACGGTCCGGTCAAGGTAAACGGCATATGCATCCACAGCCCTTTCGAGCGCGCGACTTCGAGGTGCATCCGGTAAACTTCCATCATGGGCGCGCGCTGATTCATGGCCCGCATGAAATCCGTGATGCCGTCATCCTCCGGTGCGACACCATCCAGATAATCCGTGTAGATGGACGGACCACCCTCGTAGGCGATCAGGGGCTTCGGGGTGGAAAAATTGGTGCGGGCCAATTCGGTCATCCAACGGTCAAAACCCCCGTCCAATCCGACGGCATCGGGGCCGCCGCCCTCGGCCGCATCACCGGCCAGCAACCTTCGCTTCCATTCAACAAACGCTTCGTCGATGTGACGTTCCAGCGCCGCGCTTGACCAGTACGGATCGGTCGGCGGCAATGAAACCGGCCGCGGCGGATTGGTAAACATGGCCGTGGTGTAAAACCACGGATCGGATGTACCGGCTTGCCCGATCGATCGCTCGTGCACCCAGTCCTGAATGCCGTTGCCGAAGTAGGTGGTCACGCCGACAACATCCGGCTCCACGGCGGGCGACAAGCCGGCGCCGTGCACTTTTATTTCATCCAGAAACTGCGCGGTGTAATCCTGCACCGCGGTAAAGGTGGCGGCCACGCGGACCAGTCGTTGCGTTCCGCCAAAGACCTCCTGAAACACGCGCCAGGTATCGCAAAATTTGCGCGCATTGAAGCGGGCCCGCGAAATGCCCAAGGCATCCGCCTCCTCCTGTGCCCAATTGCCCTGTGGAAAGGAATAGCCGTTATTCCAGATTTCATTCGAGTACTCGACGAACACCCGCCGGCCGGGCGAAAGCGGAGGGTACACCGGATCGGCCACCACGCCGGTGTACGGCATGACGCCGTCGCTACCGAAACGAATCAGCCGGGCGAGATTGGTGACAAATTCCGGCGTGGCCAGATGCGGTACACAGACCCAGAGATCGTTACTGGTGGTGTTGCACAAATCCACCATCTGCTCGAAAGCAATGCCGGTGCTTCGATCGCCATCACTCCCCCCGCCGGGCGATCGCGGATGCAACTCACCGGTCATGAATATATGGGCAGGCGGACGGCGATCGGACCAATCACGCTGGGGATTTGCATTGGCATCCTGCATGTTCATCATGCGGATGACGCCCCAATCCCGGTCGCGAACACGATCAAGAAAAAGAGGGTGCCATGTCCGGTTGGTCAAGGATCTGTTCTGCGGATCGGCTGGATCGGGCAGCCAGAGCTTGATGGACGACAGAGGATGGCTGGTCTGGATTTGCACGACCTGCAAGGAAAAGGGTTGGCTCGCCTGGTAGACCCGCCTTCCGTTCGTCAACACACCGGTGGCCGGTCCGCTCGACTTGGCGGTGAGGTATGATCCGCCATAACGGATATCCGCGGCACCATCCCACTCGAGAACAAATTGCCCGGTGACGACATCCTGATTTTCATCGTTGTTCACACCATACGGGATGGTTCGCAACGACAAACCGTTCGTCAAATAGCGCGGATAGCCATGTGCATCAAACTGCGGATTGTTCCAGTAGTTCGTGTAGCTACCCCAATCAAATCCGGAAAATGCCAGCCACTCCCCGCCATGATGGAGCGCATTTGCAAACATGACGCCACCCCAATAGGAGATGCCATCAGGGTGGCAACCCGCGGGCGGAAGCGTGGAAGGATCAAACGCAGCCACGCGAACAGAGAGGAAAAAGACCAACCAACGAGCGGCGCGGGCGCGCGACCGGTGAACCGGCAATTTTCGGATCGCATGGGGGGTAACAGGCACGAATAAATCCTTTGCCTTAAAGGATAGTCCAAGCATGAATAATCGTTAACCGGAAAGATCCGTTTATATCCATTTATCCGGGGCGATCAGGGCCAAAATTCGTCGATTTTACGGTTTGGATGGTGCGCCCACCCCGTGCTATGCTTTCGGGCAAATTAGCCGGATCGAAAGGAGCACCGCATGACGATCCACGATGAAATGACCGCGATGGCCGACCGGGCCGTGAAAGCCTCCCGGGCCTTGGCCAAACTGACGTCGCGGAAAAAAAATACGATTTTAGAGGCCATGGCCGAGGAGTTGAACCTGCGCCGTGAAGCCATCACGTCGGCAAACCAGCTCGACATGGAGGCGGGGCGGCAGGCCGGTTTGTCCGACGCCATGCTCGATCGCCTGCTCCTCAACGATGCCCGCATCGACGCCATGATCAAGGGCATTCGCGATGTGATGGTACTGAAAGACCCGGTCGGGGAGAAAATCAGCAAATGGACCCGGCCCAACGGACTCGAAATCGTTAAAATCCGGGTGCCGATCGGCGTGATTGCCATCATTTACGAATCGCGGCCCAACGTCACGTGCGACTCCTCGGTGCTGTGTTTCAAAACCTCCAATGCCGTCATTCTTCGCGGCGGCAAGGAGGCGATGCACTCCAACGCGGCCATCGCCCTCGCCCTGCAGGAAGGCGGCGCCAAGAAAGGGTTGCCCGAGCATGCCATCCAGCTCGTCGGCACGACCGACCGCGAGGCCATCCGCGAACTGGTGCAGATGGTTGGTAAAATAGACTTGGCCATCCCGCGCGGCGGTGAAGGCCTGATCCATGCCGTCACCGAGCATGCCCGCATCCCGGTGATCAAACACTACAAGGGCATCTGCCACGTATATGTCGACGAAGAGGCGGATATTGCCATGGCGCTCAACATCACCGAAAACGCCAAGTGCCAGCGCCCCGGCGTCTGCAACGCCATCGAAACACTGCTCGTCCACGAAAAAATTGCCGCCGACTTTCTGCCCGCCATGGCCGACCGCCTCGGCGCGAAGAATGTGGAATTGCGCGGATGCCCGAAATCGCGCGCGCTGGTGCCGTCCATGAACGAAGCCACCGAAGCCGACTGGTATGCGGAGTATCTGGATCTGATTCTCGCCGTCCGGGTCGTCGGCAGCCTCGAAGAGGCCATACAACATATCGATACGTATGGATCCCACCACTCCGACGCCATCGTCACCAACAACAAAAGCCACGAGAAAATCTTTTCCCAGCAGGTCGACTCCGCCGCCGTCTACGTCAACGCTTCAACCCGCTTCACCGACGGCGGTGAATTCGGGATGGGCGCGGAAATCGGCATCAGCACCGACAAGTTGCATGCGCGCGGACCCATGGGGCTTGAGGAATTGACGACCTATAAATACGTCATTCACGGCAACGGACAGATCCGTTGAATGCCCATCCGGGATAAAATCAAAACGATCCTCGACGATCTGCGTGCGTTCACCGACCCGCTCGACCGCCTCGAATACCTCATCGATCGCGCCCGCGCCATGCCGCCCCTGCCCGATGCCGACAAGGTCGAGGGAAACCGTGTCGAGGGCTGCATGGCCCAACTGTGGATGACCATGTCATTTGATGGCGCCGCGTGTCATTTTCACAGCGATTCCGATTCCATGGTCGTCAAATCGATCGCCGGCTTGCTCTGCGAAATTTACGATGGCGCCACCCCGCAGGAAATTCTCGAGCACTCGCCGGACTTTCTCGCCGAAGCCGGCATTACCAGTCATTTATCCGCCAACCGCCGCAATGCTCTTACCCGCGTGTGGGCTCGCATCCGGCATGTCGCGGAACAACATCGCCCGTCGGCATGAAGCTTTTCGACGCCCACAACCATGCGCAGGACGAACGATTCGGCGGCCGCCAGCAGGCGCTCGTAGCCGCGGCCAAGTCCGCCGGCGTAGCCGCGATGGTGGTCAACGGGTCCACCGAACAGGACTGGCCGGATGTCGCGCGACTGGCCGACTCCGATCCTTGCGTCATTCCCGCCTACGGATTGCATCCGTGGTACCTTCACGAACGTTCTGCCACGTGGCTTGGGGCGCTGGAAAATCATCTGCGTGAAAATCCCCGCGCCACGGTGGGAGAAATCGGACTCGACCGGTGGAAAGCGAACTTATCCTACGAAGCGCAAGAAAGCGTTTTCCTCGCTCAATGGCAGCTCGCCCGCGAGCTCGGCCGTCCAGCGAGCATCCACTGCCTCCAATCGTGGGGCCGCCTTCTCGAGCTGCTGCGCCAGAATCCCGCACCCGCGCGCGGCTTTCTCCTTCATAGCTATGGCGGACCCCGCGAAATGATCAACGATTTCGCCGCATGCGGCGCTTACTTTTCCTTTCCGGGGTACTATTTGCACGAGCGAAAGGAAAAACAGCGCGACACATTTCGTTATGTTCCGCGGGATCGTCTGCTCATCGAAACCGATGCCCCCGACCAAGGCTTGCCGGACCAGTTGAATGAATTCCCGCTGCAGGATGCCGACGGCCAACCCGTCAATCACCCGGCCAATCTTCGCGCGGTCCTTCGCGGCCTCGCATCCGCACTGCATGAAAACGAAGGATCTCTCGCCATCCAGCTCGCCGCCAATTTCAAAACTCTTTTCGCTTAGTCGCCGCGCTCGCGCTTGCCCGTCAACTCGTTCACCACATAACCGGCCATCATCAGCCCGAATATCCCCGTTACATGCGCCACCGCGCCGAGACCGGTATCGCAGTTTGCCCGCACCCCCGGGGCTTTTTGCTCGCACGCGTCGCTGGTCGCGCCCTGCCCCGGCTCCGGCGAAAAAACACAAGGAATACCAAACTTTTTGTCGCCGCGAGGAAAGTGAAACCACTTGCGCAGCCGCTTGCGAATGAAGGCCAGCAGCGGGTCGTGGATCGTCACGGCCAGATCGGCGATGCGTATCTGCGTTGGATCCGCCTTGCCACCCGCGGCTCCGCTCGCAATCACCGGGATGCCGCGCTGATGACACATTCCAAGCAGGCGCGCTTTGTGCGCCACGCCATCGATGGCATCCACCACAAAATCGTATCGGGTGGCGAGAATTTCCCCGGCCGTGGTTTTCTTGAAAAACAGGGGCATCACCGTGACGCGGCATTCCGGATTGATCAGACCGACGCGCGTCGCCAGCGCCTCCGCTTTCGATTGACCGACCGTGTTGGATAGCGCATGCAGTTGGCGGTTGATATTGCTCACGCAGACTTCGTCGAGATCCACCAGCGTCAGCGCACCCAATCCGGATCGCGCCAACGCCTCTACCACCCACGACCCTACGCCTCCCAACCCGACCACGCACACATGCGCCCGCGACAGTCGCGCCAGTCCTTCCGGCCCGTACAGCCGGCCCACACCGGCAAAACGGGGGTTTGTCTCGGCACGTCGTAGTTGTTCGCCCGGTTGCATAAGGTGGAAATGTGGCAACAAATAGCTTTCCGCTAAAGAAAAAATCGGTCATTTTCCAGGTCGTATATCACACCAGAGGAGGCTTCACATGAGCATGATCAAGGAGTTCAAAGAATTCGCGATGCGCGGCAACGTGGTTGATCTCGCTGTCGGCGTCATTATTGGCGGCGCGTTCGGCAAAATTACCACGTCAATGGTCAATGATATCATCATGCCTCCGATCGGCATGCTGCTTGGCAAGGTGGATTTTAAGGAGCTGAAGCTCACCATCCTTGAAGCCACAGAAACCTCGGCCGCAGTCACCATCAATTACGGTGCGTTCATCAACACCTTGATCGACTTCGTCCTTGTCGCTTTCGCGTTGTTCCTGGTCATCAAGGCCATGAACACGATGAAGAAGAAGGAAGCAACTGCGCCTGCCGCACCGCCGGCCCCGACGCCAACGGAGTCCCTGCTCGCGGAAATCCGCGACGCGCTGAGAGCCCGGCAGTAGTTCCTTTGGGCTGTATAGTGCCGGGCCCGGCCAACCGGTCGCGGCCGGCACTAGTTCATTGGCATTGATGGTCGCACGGGCGGTTCCGGGTGAGATGGCAGGACCCGGACAGCGCCGATTTTCTCTTGCATACCACTCCTGTATGAGTATCTTATCGCTTCCCCTTCGGTAGGGGGCGTAGCTCAATTGGTTAGAGCGCTGCCCTGTCACGGCAGAGGTTGCGGGTTCGAGCCCCGTCGCTCCCGCCACTATTTCCGGATCAGCCAACGTACCCGAATTTCTTGAGTAGCCAGAAGTTTTTGCTCCAATCCTTTTCGACTTTGACCCGGAAATCCACCGTCACCGGCAAGCCGAACATCGCGGCCAGTTCGCGCTCGGAGGAGCGGCGGATCTTGCGCAACATGCGCCCCTTGACGCCGATGACAATCCCTTTCTGGGTGTGCTTGTTGACATAGATGTTGATGTTGGCCTGCCAGGCTTCCGGTGACTCGTCCAATTTTTCCACCCACACTGCCACGGCGTGCGGAAGTTCGTCGCGCAATTCGGCAAAAAGTTTTTCGCGCACCACATCGGCCATGGCCAGCCGTCGCGGATAATCGGAAAGGATGTCCTCTGGAAACAGCGCCGGGCCGGCGGGCAACCGGTCAAACAACGCCTGCACGAGCTCTGGAACACCCTGACCGGTCGTGGCCGAAACCGGCATCCAGGAAGGCACCAGCGAAGTTCCGGTGGCCGCGGCCACGTTGGCCCAGCATGCCCGATAATCCGCCTCGCGGGAACGACCGAGATCCATCTTGTTCAGCACGATGCTCACCGGCAATTCCTGTCGCGCCAGCCGGAGCATCCATCCCTCGTCCTCGTCGCGCGGAGGAGCGGCGCTGTCGACGACCAGCATCACTGCATCCACGCCTTCAATGGCCGAGCGGGCCAGTCGATTCATCACCTTGCCGAGTTCGCCCGGCGCTTTGTGCAGCCCCGGGGTATCCACGAGCACCAACTGGCCCCGTTTATCCGTCAGGATGCCACGGATGATGTTGCGGGTGGTCTGGGCCACCGGACTCACAATACTCACCTTTTCGCCCAGGATCGCATTCGAGAGCGACGACTTGCCGGCATTGGCGCGGCCGACCACGGCCACCATGCCGGCGTGAGAATACATCTTCAGCGCTTCATTCATACATCGAGGTCCACCGCCTCGCCGCGACGGGGCAATCCCACATGCACACCGAGCCGGTTACGCAATTCCGCGGCCAACGCCTCGCGCGCCTCCGCTTCACCATGCACGAGGTAAATCCGGCGCGCCCCGGACGCCTCCGCATAAGCGAACAAATCCTCTTTGTCGGCGTGGGCGCTGAACGCATCGAGCACCGCCACCTCGGCCCGGCGCTCAAACAAATCGCCGAATATCTTCACTTCGCGGTCACCATCAACCAGGCGCCGACCGAGCGTATGCGCGGCCTGGTACCCGACAATCACCACGCTGTGGCGCTCATCCTCGATCCCGTGTTTGAGGTGATGAAGAATACGTCCATGCTCGCACATACCGGATGCGGCAATGACCACACACGGTTCGCGACTGGCCGTCACCCGTTTTGATTCATCCACCGAGGCGGTCGCCTTCATCCAGGGCGGGCAAAGAAGACAACCCATCTGCTCGCGCATGGTGGCGTATTCCTCGTCGAGATAATCATGGTGCTGATCAAAAATCTTTGTGACGGCCGAGGCCATCGGACTGTCGATGTACACCGGCCTTTTTTCGATCTGGTTTTCGATCATCAAAGACGAAACATGATAAACCAGCTCTTGCGCCCGCTCGAGGGCAAAAGCCGGAATCAGCACCTTGCCTCCGCGCTGCCAGGTGCGCTGGATGATCTCCCGGAGTTGATCGCGGGCATTCTCGGCCCGGCCGTGGCGGCGATTGCCGTACGTGCTTTCCATGACCAGGACATCGACGGGCGGCATGCGTTCGGGATCACGGATCAACGGCAGGTGATGACGCCCGAGGTCCACGGCAAATCCGACCCGCACCGACGTCCCCTGATCGCGCACGGTGATATGCGATAGCGAGGCGCCGAGAATATGCCCGGCGTCGTACTCCTCGACGGTGATGCCGGGCACCGGCTCGAACGGCTGATGGTAATGATGACCGCGCAAGCGGCCGATTGCGTTTTCCGCATCGGCCATCGTATAGAGCGGCTCGACGCGCGGCTTGCCGGAGCGGTTGGTTTTCTGATTGAGGTATGACGCATCCTGCATCTGGATGAAGGCGGAATCGCGCAGCATCACCTCGGCGAGTTTCGTGGTGGCCGTGGTGGCATGGATCGTCTGCTGAAACCCCTGCGCGCAGAGCACGGGCAGATTGCCGCAGTGATCGATGTGCGCGTGCGAAAGCAATATCGCATCCACCGTGCCCGGATCGAAGCCGGGTCGCGCATTGATCTGCCGCGCTTCCTCGCGTTTGCCCTGATACATGCCGGCATCCCGCAACAGGCGCGCGCCGCCGGTCTCGATCATGTGCATGGAACCGGTCACCGTATCCGCCCCGCCAAAAAAATGAAGTTTCATAAGCGCCATCCCCGGGTAGTATCTTACACATCATGACCGGGGCGTCCAAAACCAAATCCCGCAAACCTCCGTTGCTGACGGTGTACGGCGTATTGAGGCAACACTTCGGCCCGCAGGCGTGGTGGCCGGCCCGCACCCGGTTCGAAATGATGGTCGGGGCGATCCTCACGCAAAACACCGCCTGGACCAATGTGGAGAAAGCCTTGCGCGGACTTCGCCGGGCGGGATGGCTCACGCCGGCCGCACTGGCCGGAGCACCCGAAAAGGAAATCGCCGCACGCATTCGCTCCGCCGGTTATTTCAATCAGAAGACCAAACGACTGAAAATTTTTTCGGCCTGGCTTATGAAGGTATGTGGAGGCCGCCTCGACCGGCTTTTCCGTCAGGACACCGCCCGCTTGCGCCATCAGTTGCTGGGTGTGCATGGCATTGGCAAGGAAACCGCCGACAGCATCCTGCTGTATGCGGCACACAAGCCGGTATTTGTGGTGGATGCCTACACCCGGCGGTTTATGATGCGTCACGGATGGTTACCGGAAGCAGCCTCATACGACGAGGTGGCGGCCATCTTCGAACATGAACTGGCCACGGTGCCGGAGAAACAACGCGTGGCCTTGTACAACGAATATCATGCCCTCATTGTGGCGCTGGCCAAGCGCTATTGCCGGACGAAGCCCGATTGTCATTCCTGCCCGCTTCAGCGGTGGCTGCCATGAGAACCAGAACCACCTTGGGACTTGGTCTTCTGTTGCTCGCGACGAGTTGCGCCACCGTACGCACGGATCGCGAGCCGGCGACCGGCACGCCATACCTCGTCGCTCGCTACGGCAAAGTGGTCCGGGCCAATACAGATCTGGGGTTTGTGGTGCTTGAATGTGCGGTCTTGCCAAAACCGGGCGAACGCATCACATTGTTTCGTGAGAAAACGGAGACTGGCAAGGTAAGAACCACGCAGATCATGTCGGGTCGCCATGTGGCGGCGGACGTGGAAGAGGGAGCACCGGGGGTTGGCGATTGGTTTACGGAAGAACGGTCCCCGGTAACGGGAAGCGAGATAACGCCATGATGAAAAACTTCAGCATTACTGAGATCGTACTGATTCTGCTTGCGCTGGTTCTTCTCTTCGGTGCGCGCCGCATCCCTGAACTCGCCCGCTCACTGGGCCGCAGCCTGAGTGAATTCAAAAAAGGCCGCGCCGAGGGAGCGACCGAAGAGCAGGACAAGCATCCCCCGGCGACGTAACCCGGCATCGCGCCCTGTTGAACCGGGCGGCCCCGCCGCCCCTTGCATTCCCACCCACCATCCCGCCCTTCCCACCCTCGCACACGTATTCACAATATGCGCATATGCGCATATTGTGAATAACGATCCGGGATGGGAAGGGCGGGCGAATGGTTTGGCGCGCGGAGGCGTACAAGCAAAAAAAGCCGCACCATGAGGTGCGGCTACGCGCTAAAAGTTCCAGTGATTGGAAAAACCCGTCGCGCAAAGTTCCAATGGCTGGAATTTGTTTCGTTACTCGGCGGCTTTGATTTCGTCCCACATGCGCGTGTAGATGGCGAGGGCCTCGCCCACATCGTCAATGATTTCGGACTTGGCCTTGATCACCGGATCGATGAACACGACGGGATCGCTCTTGATCTCCTCGCTCAAGAGATCATAAGCCCCGGTGTTGGGACACAAGTAGTAAACATACTCGATATTGGCGGCCGCCACTTCAGGACGATGGAAATAATCGATAAACTTGTGGGCAAGTTCGATGTTGTCCGCACCCTTCGGAATGGCAAAATCGTCGCAGAAAATCGAGATGCCCTCCTGCGGCGCGGCGAAAACGATATCCTCGTTGTCCTCCATCACCTGGGCGATATCACCGCTGTAACCCTGCACCAGCACAAATTCCCCGGAGGCGAGGCCGCTCTTGTATTGCTCGTTGTCGAACTTGGCGATGTTCTTTTTCCAGCGTATGACGATATCCCGGGCTTCGGCCAATTCCTGCTCGCTGGTTGTGTTGAGGCTATAGCCGAGATATTTCAGCGCGGCACCCAGGGTTTCACGCATGTCGTTGAGCAACGTGGCGCGGCCCTTGACGTCTTCGCGATCAAACATGGCCCAGGACGGGGCGAAATCGGACATTCGGCTGCCAAGATAACCGAGGCCGGTTCCGCCGGTCATGTACGGAACGCTGTATTCCATCGACTTGTCCATGGCGATGGCCAGATGGGCGGGATCGATATGGCGGAGATTGGGAATCAACTCCTTGTTGATTTTTTCAAGCATGCCCTGCTGTTGCAGGGTCTTGATCATATAGCTGCTCGGCACCAGCAAATCATAGCCGGTAGCGCCCGCCTTCAGTTTGGCATACATCGCCTCGTTCGAGTCAAAGGTGTCAATCACCACGCGGCAATTGAACTCCTTCTCGAACTTGGCCAGTTCGTCCGTGCTGATGTAATCCGCCCACGTGTATACGTTGAGGGTGGATTTAGCGACTCCGCATCCGGCGAGAACGGCGACGGTGGCGGCGGCGACAAGGCTCTGGATCCATTTCTTCATACATTTTTCTCCCTTGTTAGTCGTTGACTGCTCCATACGGCGATAAACGTTACCACCAACAGAATGGTGGACAAGGCATTAATGATCGGCATTTGACGGCTGTGCTTGATCATGCTGTAGATCCGGATCGGCAAGGTGGTCGAGCCCGGGCCGGCGACAAAAAAGGTGATGACGAAATCATCAATCGACAACGTGAAAGCCAAGAGTCCGCCCGCCGCGATACCCGGGGCCAGCATCGGCAGCATGACCCGCCACGTCGTATCCCACCAACCCGCACCCAGATCCTGCGAGGCCTCAATCACGGAAAAATCAAAATCCTGAAGCCGGGCCAGCACCACCATCGCGACGTAGCTGACACAAAAGGTCACGTGGGCGATGAAGATGGTCAGCAAGCCAAGGGAAAAACCGGTGGCGACAAAAAACAGCAACAGGCTCATGCCCATCAAAATGTCCGGCACCACCAGCGGCGTATAGATCAGCGTGTAATGCACCCGTTGGAGACGCCCGTGATACCGGTGCAAGGCAAACGCGGCAAGAGTCCCGAGCATCATGGAGGCCAGCGTGGAGGTGATGGCGATAATCATGGTGTTGCGCAAGGCCATCCAGATTGGTCGATCATGAAAAAGGCGGATATACCAGTCGAGCGTAAAGCCGCCCCACTGACTGCCAAAGCGCGTGGCATTGAAAGAATTCAAGACGAGAATAAATATCGGCAGGTAAAAAAACAGAAGCACCAGCACGGTGGTGATGAGCGGAAGGCGACTCCGGTTCATGCGGCCACCCCGCCCTTCCGGCCGGCTTGTTTGCGACCTTGCGTCATCAGAACCAGAACCATCGGGCCCAAGACGGCCAACGTGAGCAACGCGGCAAGTCCACTGGCGTGCGGCCAGTTTCGATCCGAGAAGGTCCGCTGGGCAATCTTGTTGCCGATCATTTCACCGCTAGGACCACCCATGATGTCGGGAATGACATACGAGCCAAGCGCAGGAATGAACACAACCAAAAAGGCCGTGAGCAAGCCGCGGTTGATCCCGGGAATAAAGACCGTCCAGAAAGCCCGCAAAGCGGAAGCGCCGAGATCCATCGCGGCCTCAATCAGGCGAAAGTCAAATTTTTCCGCGGCGGCATAGACCGGTAACACGGCAAAAGGCAAGTGCGTATAGACGAGCACGAGCAACACGGCATATTCGTTGTACAGCAATTGGGCGTCGGGATGAGCGAGTCCCGACCAGACCAATGCCTGCTTGATCCACCCCTCGGGATGCAACAACTCGCGCCAGGCAAACACGCGGACAAGAAAGTTGGTCCAGAACGGGACAATGACCAGCAGCAACAAGACCTGGCGCCATGATTCACGGACGCGCGCCATGTAGTACGCGCACGGGATCGAGAGAGCCAGACAGATAAGGGTGGTCGCACCGCTCAACCAAACCGTGCGCCACACAATCGCCGGATAGTTTGGATTCGACATGCTCATCCACGTCTGAAGCGTCCAGCCCTCGCCAATGCCGCCATCCAAACTGGGCGGCCGGAAGGCAATCGCGAAAATCGTGATCGTCGGGACGACAAAAAACAGGGTGAGCCAGACAAAGGTCGGCAAGGTGACAATCCACTCCGTGCGCGAGGACACGGCAGGAGGGCGCACGGCGTCATGGCCGTGATCGTTGCGCCGGGAATCCGCCGTCGCACTCATGGGCGAGCCGGGGCGTCGGGCAGGGTCATCAACTGCTCATCCTTCTCGCTGTACTGCTCCAGCATGAAGCCGTCATCGGCATGCCACCAGACGAACACGGCATCCTTCCAACCAATGGGTTTCTGATCCAACAGATAACGTCCATGCTGTTGGTTGACGGAGATGCGGTAATCGCCGGCACGCACCCACAAACGCGTGTGGGAGCCGAGATACACAATGTCCTCGACCACCCCGGAAAGAATATTCAACCGCGGGTCGGCGGCGGGGGCATCACGGGAAATGCGAAATTTTTCCGGACGCACACTCAAATGAACGGGGGCGTGCAGCTGAATATTCTTGTCGTTGAAGCACACGACATCACCCAGACCCTCGACGCGGGTCCGGCTGTAATCCTTGTCGATTTCCGCCTCCACCACGCCCTCGAAGAAATTGGTGTCGCCAATAAAGGCGGCCACGAAGCTGGAGCGCGGCGCCTCATAAATCTCCCCCGGCTTGCCGGTCTGCTCGATTTTACCGCCGCTCATCACGGCAATACGATCACTTAAGCTCATCGCCTCGCCCTGATCGTGGGTGACGTAGATGAAGGTGATGCCCACTTCGTCGTGGATGTTGTCGAGTTCGATCAGCATGCGCTGGCGCAGTTTCAGGTCGAGCGCGGCCAGTGGTTCGTCGAGCAAAAGCACCCGGGGCTTGTTGATGAGCGCGCGGGCAATGGCCACGCGCTGCTTCTGCCCGCCACTGATCTGGCCGGGCTTTTTGTAGGCCTGATCCTCCATTTGTATGAGGGCAAGCATCTTGTCCACTTCGTGTTTGATGTCGGTGCGCGAGCGACGGGCAATCCGCAGGCCGTAAGCGATGTTTTCCCACAGCGTCATGTGCGGAAACAGCGCATAGCTTTGAAAGATGGTGTTCACCTTGCGCTTGTGGGGCGGCAACCGGGTGATATCTTCCCCGTCCAGAATCAGCCGCCCCTCTTCAGGTTGCTCAAAACCGGCAATCATGCGGAGCAAGGTGGTCTTGCCGCAACCGCTTGGACCAAGCAGGGAGAAAAATTCGCCGCTGCGTATGGCGAGGGAAACATTGTTAACCGCTGTGAAGGAGCCGAATCGTTTGGTCACCCCCTCGATGACCACGCTGTTTTTTTCTTCCGCCATATGCGGCGAACCGTGCGGTTTTTGACGGAAAAAATCAACCCTGACGTTCAATTTCCGCACCGAGGACGCGAAGCCGGTCATCGATGGCCTCGTATCCCCGGTCGATGACGTCAGCGCCAGCAATGATGCTGGTGCCCTTGGCACACAGCGCGGCAATCAGCATGGCCATGCCGGCGCGGATATCCGGACTGCTCATGTGGATGCCATGCAGGCGGCCGGGTCCCTGCACCATGACGCGGTGCGGATCACACTGCACAATGCGCGCGCCCATTTCGATCAGGCGGTCCACGAAATACATGCGGCTCTCAAAGAGTTTTTCGAAAAACAACACGCTGCCGTGCGCCTGGGTGGCCAGCACAATGGCCACGCTCATCAAGTCGGAGGGAAAGGCCGGCCAGATGCCATCCTCGATTTTGGGAATGGCCGCGCCAAAGTCGCTCACCACGCGCAGTTTTTTATGTGCGGGCATTTTCAGGACACCGCCGTGATTCAGCCACTGCACCCCTAATTTGGAAAAGGTGCGCCGTACCACCTCCAACGCGAAGGGATCACGAAAGCCGCGCACCTCGAGCTGGCCCCCGGTGACGAGCGAGGCGGCCATGAAGCTGCCCATCTCGATATAGTCAGGCCCCAGCACAAAATCGGCCCCGCGTAGTTTTGTTCGGCCGCGAATGGTCAGCAGATTGGTGCCGATGCCGTCGATCTGCGCACCCATCTTTACCAGTAAACGACAGAGATCCTGCACATGCGGCTCGCAGGCGGCGTTGTAGATGGTGGTTTCTCCGGAAGCCATCGCGGCCGCCATGATGATGTTTTCGGTGGCCGTGACGCTGGCTTCATCGAGCAGCAAATCCGCGCCGGAAAGTTTTTTCGCGCGGAACGAAAGGGTTTCGCCGCCTTTGACGGAAACGCCGAGCGCGGTGAGCCCGGCGAAGTGCGTGTCGAGACGGCGACGGCCAATCACATCGCCGCCGGGCGGATAAAATTCCGCTCGACCGCAACGCGCGACGAGCGGACCGGCGAGCAAAATCGATGCGCGCACACGGCGGCAGAGGTCGCGATTAAGCCGGACCGGCTTGATCGCATCGGCCTTTAAACGAACGGCGTTATTTTGCCGCTCGATGGTTACACCCAGTTGCTCCAGCAAAAGCAGCATCACTTCGACATCCTTGATTTGCGGGACATTACGAAGCGTCACCGGCTCGTCCGTGAGCAAGCAAGCGGCGAGCGCCGGCAGCGCGGCATTTTTGTTGCCGGCCGGTGTGTAGATACCGGAAAGCGGCCGGCCGCCGTGGATGACGAGGGTGGTCATGGGAAGACCCGGTGGAAGGTGGAAGGTGGAAGGTGGAAGGCGAAAGACAGGGAGTTCATGCAGATTAAGAAAACCGGCAACCTTGAACCGGCAACCTTCAACCTCATTCCACCGTCACACTCTTGGCGAGATTGCGGGGCTTGTCGATGTCGGTGCCGCGGGCTTGCGCGGCATAGTAGGCCAGGAGTTGAAGGGCAACCACGTTGACGATCGGGCTGAATTCATCGCGAACTTCCGGGACGTAAATGATATCATCGACGAACGACTTGATATCCTCGTCCCCGTCGGTGGCGACGGCGATGATGCGGCCGTGGCGGGCCTCGACTTCGCGCATGTTCGAAATCATTTTTTCGTACACCTCGTCGCGCGTTTTGGTGCAGATGCAGACCACCGGCAGGTATTCATTGATCAGGGCGATGGGACCGTGCTTCATTTCGCCGGCGGCATAGCCCTCGGCGTGCTGGTAGGAAATTTCCTTGTTCTTGAGCGCGCCTTCGAGCGCGGTGGGATAATTGAATTTGCGTCCGAGATAGAGCGAGCTCGGGCCATCGTGATGTTTTTCGGCTATCGCTTTGATGTGCTCCTTGCGATCGATGACGTAATGAATGGCGTCGGGCACTTCGCGGAGCGCGGCAATGAGTTCGGCCTCGTGCCCGGCGGTGATGTCGCCGCGGGATCGCGCCACGGCGATCGCCAGGAGGGCAAAGGCCATTTGCTGGGCGGTGTAGGCTTTGGTCGAGGCCACGCCGATTTCGGGTCCGGCGCCGGTAAACAACGCCAGATCGCTTTCGCGCACGAGGCTGCTTCCCGGCACATTGCAAATGGTAAACGCCTTGCAGCCGCGCTTGCGCGCCATACGAACCGAGGCGAGCGTGTCGGCGGTTTCGCCGGATTGCGATACGGACAGGATGAGCGTTTCGGGAGAAATTTTTGCGTCGCGGTAGCGGAACTCGCTGGCCAGATCAACTTCGACGGCGATGCTGGACAAATGTTCGATGAGCAATTTGCCATACATGCCGGCGTGACAGGCGGTGCCGCATGAAACAATCATGATGCGCTGGAGCGCCTTCAAACAAGCGGGATCGGCGCCGTCGAGTTCCAACTTCACCGCGCCGTCGGTGACGTGGCGTTGCAACAACTGGCGAAGCACCCGGGGTTGCTCGTGAATTTCCTTCAACATGAAGGTTTCGAAGCCGGACTTCTCCGCGGCCTCGGCGCTGATGGTCACCTCCTGAATATTCAGCGGCACGGGTGTGCCATCGAGTTTCGTGATGGCGACGCCATCAGGACGGAGCACGGCAATTTCTCCGTCGTCGAGGTAGATGACACGCTTGATCCGGTTCAGAATGGCGGGGACATCGCTGGCGATAAAATATTCGCCTTCGCCGATACCGATGATCAGCGGGCTGCCGAGGCGGGCGGCGATGATTTGGTCGGGCTCATCGGCGGAGAGCACGCCGACGGCGTAGGCGCCACGGGCGCGGGCGAGGGCTTGGCGCGTGGCCTCGAGGAGAGAGCCGCCGTTTTTGCGATGAAGATGACCGATGAGGTGCGGAATGGTCTCGGTGTCGGTTTCCGATTTGAATACACAACCGGCAGCGGATAGTTCTTTTTTCAGTTCCTGATAATTCTCGATGATTCCGTTGTGAACGACGGCAATGCGTCCGGATTGATCGAGATGCGGATGAGCGTTGCGCTCGGAAGGCTCGCCGTGAGTCGCCCAGCGGGTGTGGCCTATACCACGGGTGGCGGCGAGTGGAAGAGTGCGAATTTTATCTTCGAGGTTGTAAAGACGGCCCAGACTTTTATGAATGGCAAGGCCTCCATCCTCCAGTATCGCTATACCAGCGGAATCATAACCGCGATATTCGAGGCGGGCTAAACCCTCCACCAGTGATGGGCCGGCCTTGCGAGGCCCGACATATCCTACAATCCCGCACACGCAAGGGTTACTCGGGCTTCAACACTTCCAGGTCGGCGACATAATCTTCGTCATCCCCGGAAGAGTTAAAGTTGTCGTATGTGATTGCTTCTTCCTGAAGACTAAATCCTGCTCCGCCCTTGGTAACGACTACCAGCGCTTTGTCACCGAATGGCTGGGAACGTCCATCGATTTCATCCCTTAGATTGGCGACTTCCGTCAGCGCATCAATCTCGAGGTTTTTTGTGAATATAAAGGGAATGCCTTCGAGCACCGAATCAGACAAACCCGCCGTTAAATTCCAGGCATTATTGCCACCTTCGAAATCATTCGGATCGGTTCCGCGGGCCGGAGGCACACCCTTGGCGGCGAAGAACGAAAACGGCACGTTCATGATGCGGTTGGTGACGAGATATTTGAAAAAGTCTGTTGAATTGTCGAACGTAATTGCCGCATCCGGATCGGTTCCGGAGGACTGCGGCCAGTCCACCTGGCTGGAATCCTGAACCACGACATTATCCAAGGCCTTGGAGAAGGTGCTGAGGTAAATCGATCGTCCGTTCGAAACGGTCTGGGTGATGGTTCCTTTGAGCAAAGCATTTTGTACCGCCGGCACCAGGATGGCAGCGAGCAAGGCGATAATGGCTATGACCACGAGAAGTTCGATCAGGGTGAAGCCCATGAGGTGTTTTAGGTTCTTTGAGCGAAGCATTTTTTTCTCCAGTTATTTGTCTTGGTCATAGGATTACCCAAACACATTGGGCGCGTCAATGTCCGATCAGCCGATCAGAATTTCAAACCCGATGGATTGACGGGGATCCGTGCGGTATAGTGAACAATTATGCAAACCGCCGACTTTGACTATTACCTTCCACCGGAGTTGATTGCGCAAGTGCCAGCCGACCGGCGGGATGGCTCGCGTATGATGTTGGTGGACCGAAAAACCGGCCGCTGGGAGCACCGGCAATTCACCGATTTGCCCGCATTCATGCGCGGTGGCGATGTGCTGGTGGCAAACAATACCCGCGTGATCCCGGCCCGCCTCACCGGCCGCAAACCCGGCACCGGCGGAAAAGTGGAAGTCTTTCTGCTCGAGGAACTTGAACCAAAAGTATGGGACGTCCTTATCCGTTCATCCAAACGTCCCAAACCGGATGACCGCATCATCTTCGGGGACACAGAACTGGTGGCCGTCATGATAAGGGACGGAGACAAAGGGCGCGCGGTGGTGCGATTCGAGACGGACCGGCCCATCCTTGACTGGGCAACCGAAATCGGGGACACGCCCTTGCCCCCTTACATCAGACGAGCGCAGGGAGCCTACGAAGCGGACCGGGAGCGATACCAGACCCTCTTCGCCCGCCATCCCGGATCCGTGGCGGCGCCGACGGCAGGACTTCATTTCACCCCCGGGATTCTTCAGCAACTAGACCAGTTGGGCGTTTATCGCGCGGAAATCACGCTGCATGTCGGACTCGGCACGTTTCGTCCGGTGAACGCCGACCAGATTACTGACCATCGCATGGAGCAGGAACGCTACCTCGTCGGCGCCGATGCCGCGAAAAAAATCGCCGCCGCCAAAAAACAAGGCGGTCGCTGTCTGGCCGTTGGCAGCACCAGCGTTCGAACGATTGAGACTGTCGCCGCGAAATTCGGCGGCATCCGCGCTGACGAAGGCCGGACCGGGCTTTTTATTTATCCGCCTTATTCGTTCCGCGTGGTCGACATGATCCTGACAAACTTTCATCTTCCAAAATCGACCCTGCTCATGATGATGAGCGCCTTCGCCGGCCGCGAACTGATGCTCGCCGCCTACGCCGAAGCCGTGAAGGAGCAATACCGGTTCTTCAGCTACGGGGATTGTATGCTGATTGTGTGAGGCCCTCCCGCTCATAAGCATAATCCGAATCGTAACCATAATCGTTTGGATTAAGATTAGGATTATGATTACGATCGTGACGCGAACATGTACCTCGACTTTTACGGACTAAAGGAGCATCCCTTTTACGTTACGCCCGACCCGCGTTTCATCTATTGGACCGCCCAGCACCGCGACGCGCTTGACCATCTGTTGTACGGCATCCACGAGCGAAAGGGGTTCATCGAACTCACCGGTGAAATCGGGACGGGTAAAACCACGCTCTGCCGCGCCTGTCTTTCCAAGCTCGGCCAGGAAATCGATACCGCGTTGATCCTGAACCCGTCACTTACGGAGACCCAGCTTCTTCGGGCCATGGCGCATGATTTCGGACTTCACCCGCAAGGCCGCGATCGCCTCTCTTGCGTGGAAGAGCTCAATCGCTTCCTGCTCGAGCGCAATCGCGCCGGCCGCAACGTCGCGCTCTTCATCGACGAAGCGCAAGATCTCTCCCCCGCCGTGATGGAACAGGTGCGGTTGCTCTCCAACCTCGAGACGGATCGATCCAAGTTGATTCAAATTATCCTCTGCGGCCAACCCGAATTAAAGACACGCCTGGAACGACCCGACCTTCGTCAGCTGCGCCAGCGTATCACCGTGCGCTACCGGATCGGACCGCTCAGCCGGACCGATGCGGCTGGCTACATTCATCACCGGTTGGCCGTCGCCGCCAATGGTCATCCGCCACGCGTACGATTTGATGACGGAGCTCTCGACTTGTTGTATGGTTATTCAGGCGGCAGTCCTCGATTGATGAATGCGCTGGCCGACAACGCGTTGCTTGCCGGTTATGTGAAAAAACTGGTAGTGATTGACGAGGATTGTCTGGCACGGGCAATTAAACAACTGGAGGGAGATCATTCTTGAGCCTGATTGGTGATGCGTTGAAGCGAAGAGAGGAGGACGAGCATCGTCCGCCACCGCCCACCCTTCGCAAAAAAGGACCGGAAGAACCATCCTCCACGACGCCGATCATCAGCGCACCCGAAGAAGTCAGGCCGGAGCCTGCCGTCCAAGAGGGACATCGACTTTCGTTGCGTGGCCGCTCGCCCGCCGCATCCGGGGATCAACCCGCCCCCGAAAACGAAGCCGCACCGGTAAAAGCCTCCAGAGTCATTCACCGTCGCTCCAAAGCCCTGCTGGAATTGATTGCCATCATCGTGGTCGTCACCCTGCTTCTGGTGGGCGGCGTTTTTGTTTATTTGCATCTTCAGGAGAAGAAATCGGCCGATACTTCCGCGCCGGTGGCGGTCACCGCGATGGCCGACACATTGCCAGAGCAACCTTCAGCGCCTTCGCCTGTGCGCCCTTTTACAGAAACCCGCGAAGCGCTTGCGGTGGCGGCCGACCGGGCGCAAGACATAGACGAAGCGAGTGCATTAAACGAAGATACAAGTCCGCCGGCGACGCCGGCATCGCCGCCTGACGAATCCGCGGAGTCGCCCGATCAAGCGCAAACCACCGGCGCCCCGGAATCCGTTCCGCCCACGGAAATCATCAAGGATGAAACCGCCGCTACGCCCGCAACGCCCCCCGCCCCAACCGCATCACTCGATTCCGCTCCCGCCATCATGTGGCCCAACTTTAGCCTTCAAGCGGCCATCGGTAGTGGCAAGACCGGATCAGTGATGATCGACGGCTCCATCATCAAGCTGGGGGAAAAGTTCGGCGAAGTGACCGTGCTGGAAATCACGCCGCAAGGCGTGAGCATGGAATACATGGGGCAACGCCGGAGCTTTCGAGTGCGCCGCTGATCACGGATTCGCGGCTGATTCGCGCAGGCGCTTGTGCGCTTCCTCAAACTCGGAGGCGCGTACCGTGTAGAAATGACATGTGCGTCCTGTAAGCTTCGTCACGGCATCGCGCGTAGTGGCATTTAGCGGATTCAGGAGTCCGACCAGCAACTCCTTACCCATGATCTCGTACACCAGCGCACCACGGGCAACGATAAATTCATTGCCAAGGAACGGCAGCAAGTCGGCGCGCATGGAAAAACAGGCCAGCGAAACGAAGGGCGCGCGCGACGCCTGGGATATGTAAGCGAGAATGGATTCCAGCCGCTTGTGGTGACTGCTCTCAAGCGCATGAAGAAGCGAAACCGCGTGTGACTCCGGACCGGCCGACATCTCCGTGATGTCCTTTACCAGCGTGGCGTAATCCTCCTGGGTTATTTCTCCGGCCTCGAGCAATTTCCAGGCAAGATCGATCTCTCCGGAAATGTCCGCCTTGAGCGGCGCTTTTTTCTCCGGGGTTGCGGCAGGTGAAACCTCGGCGGGAATGACGATCGCCTCGCGCTTGCCGGTGGCGCCGGCCCGGGCGGCCGACATATCAAGAGCGGCGACCCAGCTGCGGGCGCGCGGATCCTCATCGGCCCGAAGCGCATCGAGATGCTCCTTGGCCAGTTCAGATTGTCCTGCCGCCGTGAGCACTTCGACCAGATGCATGCGGGCATTCCGGGCTTTCTCGGTCTCGCCGCATTGCCCGGCGGCCATGATCACGGCTTCGAGCGTGCCCTGATCATCCGGCATGATTTCAAGAATATGCTCGAAGGTGCGCAAGGCCTGAAGGGCCTCCTCGCGAAGAGCGTCATCCACATTTTTACCGGATTTATCGGGCATAGCTGTTGGTCAATCCGCATGATCGACCAAGAATGATTATCAGGTTTGCCAAATGTGAACAAGTGCTTTAGGATTTTTACGTTCTCATTTACGGGAATCACGCATCGATATGGTAGCCACAATAAAAAAATCCGGCGCCACCTACGCTGAGCGAATCAAGAGCATCTTGTTGCGGCGGGAATCCATCACGCCGGAAGCGCTGGCCCAGGCGGAAGTAGATGCCCAGGACACCGGTGTGCGCCTGGAAAAATTCCTCTCGGAAAAACAACGGGTTCCGCCAGCCGAGATGGCCCTCGCCCTCTCCGAGTACCTGCAAATGCCGCCCATTGCCCTGGCCCATTTCAGCCTGAACAAGATGTTGCTCGATAAAATCCCCCAGGAAGTCATGGCCCGGCGGCGCGTGGTTCCGGTGGCCATGACCGGCACCGCGCTATCTGTGGCTCTCGCCGACCCGTTTGATTTGATGGCGATTGATGAACTTTCCGCGTCGACCGGCATGCGGATTGTGCCGCTGGTCGCGCCGGAGACGGAAATTCAGACGGTTCTTGATCGCCTCAAAGCGGAAGCGACGAGCGGGCTTGATCTTGAAGAGTTGATGAAGGATGAGGGTGACATCCAAGTCCTGGAGGAAGGCAAAGAGGACGTCAGCCTCGATGAAATGCTTGAGAGCGCCGAAGGCGCGCCGGTCATTCGCATGGTCAACATGATGTTGCTCGAAGCATTGCGCACCGGCGCCAGCGATATTCACATCGAGCCGATGGATAAAAAAGTTCGCTTGCGCTACCGCATCGACGGCGCCCTGGTGGAAAAACCGGGACCGCCGAAGGCGTTGCAAAACGCCGTTCTTTCCCGCATCAAGATCATGTCCGATTTGAATATTGCCGAGCGTCGCGTTCCCCAGGACGGACGATTCAACATCAAGGCCCTCGGCAAGGAAGTCGACTTGCGCGTCAGTATTTTGCCCACGGTTCATGGCGAAAAGGTCGTGATGCGTACGCTCGACAAAACCAACCTCGCGCCGAGCCTGAGCGCCCTGGGGCTTGATGCGGTGTCTTACAATGCCATGTCCTACGGCATCAACCAACCGCACGGGATTATTCTTGTTACCGGGCCGACCGGAAGCGGCAAAACGACGACGCTTTATTCGTGTTTGCAAGATCTTAACAAGCCCGACGTCAACATCATCACCTGCGAAGATCCGGTGGAATACCAGTTGGCCGGTATCAATCAAGTGCAAGTGCACGCCAAGATCGGCATGACTTTTGCCAGCGCGCTGCGATCCATTCTGCGTCAGGATCCGGATATCGTGCTGGTCGGCGAAATTCGCGACGCTGAGACCGCGGAAATCGCCATCAAGGCCGCGCTGACCGGTCACTTGGTCCTCAGCACGCTCCACACCAACGATGCCCCCGGCGCGGTTACCCGCCTCATTGACATGGGCATCGAGCCTTTCATGCTGGGCAGCACGCTCATCCTTGCCCAGGCGCAACGCTTGTACCGGAAGCTTTGCAATGCATGCAAACGACCCACCGAGGTTGATCCGGAAATTCTGGCCGCCAATCATATTGATCCCAAGGAATTTGACGGCGTGACGATTTACAAAGCGGTGGGATGTCCTCGCTGCAACAAAGGCTACAAGGGGCGCGGCGCCATCATGGAAGTATTTTCCGTCAACGATGAAATCCGGCGCGGCATCCTTAAGGGACTCAACACCTCCGAGTTGCGCGACCTCGGGCGTCAACTCGGCATGGTGACCCTGAAGGATGCGGGACTCGCCCGGGTGAAAGACGGATTGACCACGCTCGAAGCCGTGCTGGAAGTCACTGGAGGAGAATAATGGCCGTCATCGCGAAGAAAACCGAAACGCGCCCGGCCCCTTCCGCGGCAAAAACAGGCGCCGCGCCCAAGGCGTCCGGAACGACCACGGCCGGCGGCAAGAAGCGCAAATCCGTTCCCGGATCGAAAAAAATCGTCGCCACCATTCTTCCCGGCTTCTCCCGACAATTCGGCGCCATGCTGCATGCCGGCATGCCGTTGGTCTCGGTGCTCAATGCGCTGGAAGAACAAACGGACAACAAGAACTTCAAGCCGGTCGTGGCCGAAATCCGCGAATCCATTGAGGCGGGCGGTTCGTTATCGGAATCGCTGCGCCAGTATCCATCCATCTTCGACAACCTGTACTGCAACATGGTCGCCGGTGGTGAAAAGAGCGGCGAGTTGTCCGAGACCATTGCCCGCTTGTCCTCGTTTCTCGAGTCATCGGCCAAGCTCCGGCGCAAGGTCAAATCCGCCCTGATGTATCCGACGGTGGTCTTGAGCATGTCGCTCATCATTTCGATCGTGTTGATTATGTTTGTCGTTCCGGTATTCGGCGAAATGTTTGCCGATTTCGGACAAGGGCTGCCAGCCGCCACGCAGTTTCTGCTCGATGCCAGCGCGTTCCTGCGCGGGAACTGGATCGTGGTGTTCGGCTCGCTCGGCGCGGCTTTTTACGGCTTCACCCGCTGGAAGAAAAGTCCTTCCGGCGAAACCGCGATGGCACGGCTGGCCCTGAATGCTCCCGTATTCGGCAAGCTGAATCGCCTCGTGGTGGCCGCCCGGTTCGCCCGCATGTTGAGCCAAATGATGCGCAGCGGCGTGCCGATTATCGGCGCGTTAAAAATTGTCGGCGGCTCTACCGGCAATGCCATCGCCGGCGAAGTTGTATACCGCGCCGCCGAATTTGTGGAGAAAGGCGAGCCGCTTTCCGTGGCGCTCATGAATCAAACCATCTATCCGATCAGCATGGTCCGCATGCTGCAGGCCGGTGAAAAAACCGGCAACATCAACGAAATGATGGATAGCGTGGCCGATTACTATGAGGACGAAGTGGACAATATGGTGGCCGGGCTGACCTCGCTACTGGAGCCTCTTCTTATGGCTTTCCTCGGTATTTTGATCGGCGGACTGGTCATTTCCATGTTCCTGCCAATCTTCAAGATGGGCGAAGTGGTCGGAGGATGATGATTCATGGCGAAGCTGCTGGTAGTTGAAAACGAACCTGTGACCTTGGGGTTGCTCACCACGCTCCTCAAGGGGGAGCAACACGAAGTAACACCGGCCAAAGGCGCCGATGAGGCGCTTAACTTGTTGGTAGAGAAAACCTTTGACCTGATGCTGTCCGACATCCGGATGACCCCCATCGACGGCATGGAACTGCTCAAGCGCTCGCGCGAGGCCTACCCGCAGATGCCGGTCATCATGCTCACGGCGTTTGGCACCGTCTCGACCGCCGTGGATTCGCTCAAGCTCGGCGCATTCGATTACCTGACCAAGCCTTTTAAAGTCGATGAACTGATCAACACGGTTCGCCGCGCTTTGGAGTACAACCGCGCACTGCAGGAAAATGCGGCCCTCAAAGCCCAACTGGAAACCAAATACCGGTTGGAAAACATCGTGGCCGAAAGTCCATCGATGCAAAAGGTTTGCGAGATGATCAAGCGTGTCGCCCCCACCGACGCGACAGTTTTGATTACCGGCGAGAGCGGCACCGGCAAGGAGCTCGTTGCCAAAGCCATTCACGCCTCCAGTCGTCGCAAAGAAAAAATGTTTCTGCCGGTGAATTGCGCCGCTTTACCGGAAACCCTGCTGGAATCGGAGATGTTCGGACACGTAAAGGGCGCCTTCACCGGCGCCGACGCGCCAAAGGTCGGACTGTTTGAGGCTGCCGAGGGCGGAACGATATTTCTCGACGAAATCGGCACCATGCCCCTCCCGGTGCAAAGCAAATTACTGCGCGTGCTTCAGGAAAAAGAAGTCCGGCGGATCGGCAGCACGGAACACATCGCGGTCAATGCCCGGGTGCTGGCGGCCACCAACGACAACTTGAAAGAACTGATCCAACAAGGAAGGTTCCGCGAGGATTTATATTACCGGCTCAGTGTGATTTCGATCGAGATCGAACCCCTGCGCAACCGCCGCGAAGATATTCTGGCCATCGCCGCCAGCATCATCCGCAAGGAATTGCCGGAGGTCACCGATCTTCCCAACTTCACGCGCGAAGCCGCCGATGCACTGGAGTCTTTTGAGTGGCCGGGAAATGCCCGCCAACTCGAAAACGCGATCAAGCATGCTCTCACCTTCGGCAACAAAAAAGAGATTAAACTCGAGGATTTGCCGCCCCAACTCATCGAAGCTCCGCGCAAGCAACCTGCCGGCGCCAAGGCGGGATCCCTCGATACCGCCGCATCCTTAAAGGCCTTTTTGAAGGAAAAAGAGAAAGAATATCTTGAGCAGGTGCTGAAGAGCAGCGGAGGCGACAAGGAAGCCGCCGCCAGAAAGCTCAATATCAGCGTGGCCACGCTTTACCGCAAACTACCCGGCCAGGAAAAAGAATAGTTTCCGGCGTTATTTTGTCACTCCCGGATGCTTTCCCGGGACCGGAGAGGATCTGATCGAGATCTCGTTTTCTCAACATTGCGATTTTTATTGTATTTGCGAACCGAATCATTTGATTCTGATCGCAATATCGGCATATCCAACGCCCCCGCATGAGCGGGCATGATTTATGCTGAAATGAGGCTTATGCAGTTCGATGTAGTCAACTTTTCCCGGGCTCGAGACCGCGCCGGCATGACGCTGGTCGAAGTTGTGGTGGCCATGGGGTTGCTTGGAATCGGCTTGGCTGGTGGTTATTATGCAGTCACCGGCGCCATGCAGGCCCGCAAGCATGCACATGACTACTATGTGGGCACTTTAATCGCCAACAACCAGATTGAACGGGCAAAAAACCTGCCCCTTTCTCAAGTCTCCAGCTTAGCGGAGGACCACACCGCGGTAGATGAGCTGGGAACAGCCGCGGGTACGCTGCGTTTTCGCCGCACAACAGCGCTGACAACAAACTGGAACAATCATGCCTCGATCACAAAAATAGATGTGATGGTCGGCGTCCCCCTGCCTCGCCAATCCGGCTTTGCCACCACCTCCGTGTCCACGCTGCTGGTCGATCTTCCGCGATGAAAAATTATCCGGTCAACCATCCCCGTCCGGGCTCAGGTCATACCCTTATTGAGATGCTGATCGCCGTGGCGATTTTGACGAGTGTATTGACCGCCGCCGTCTCCGGATTTGCCTATGTCCTGCGCGCGGACCGGCTCATCGCAAAGCAAAACGAACTGGATATGGATGCCCGCTCGCTGTTGAACAGGCTGCGCTATGATTTATGGCAAACTTCCCGGGAATTGATTCAGCTCTATCCTCCGGACAATCATCCCTACACCGCGATAAGTTTTCCCGTACTTTCCGGCGCCGGAGCCATCAACACCAATGGTATCATCGAGTGGGACCGCACGGTCATCTATCACTTCTGGACAAACGATCAATTCGAGGTTCGCCGCACCGAGTTTACTTCCTGGATAGCCAACGATACGGACAGACAGGCACAACTTGCCGATGTGGCTGTAGATGGCAATGGTTCCGGCGCGACGAATGGAAATTCCAGCACCACGCGCACCTTGATTTCCAATCTTGTCGACTGGCAGATCAATATCACGACCAATACAATCGACTTCGGGGCATCCAGTGAGCGTATTGAAGAGGTTTATCTGGGCTCGGCTCGCATTCTTTCCGGTTCAAACAACATCACTTTCCGGTCCGCCGGCGGCGGCATCGGAAGATATGCTCTAACAATCGATCGCCTTAATCTCACCCCGTCAGGACTGCCGCTCGAGGCGGAATGGATGAATGTCTCTGCCAGTTCCGGCGCCACACCTGCCGTGCAAAATATGGGCAGCAATGAGACCTGGAGTGGAAATTCGCGTCTGCACTTTCCCGCCACCGCTGCCGGTCAATCTTTCACGCTGGACTTCACCAATGATCGATGGGAGGAGCGAGGCTTTAGCGGTGATGCCGACTCACTCTATCGCCTGAAGCGCATCATGGTGGATGACTACACGGCCAGCACCTTCGGCCTTCATCTGGAGGGCAGCGGCGTGGTATGGCAGGCGGAGCAGCAAACGCGTGACACCGGAACACCCGAATTCATGTCATCAATTGATGATCTGGAATGCCAGGTCTTGCTCCGGGGTGACGACATCATGGAAAACTTTGATGGCGGGTGGATCGGTTTCAACGGAACGAACATTTGGGTTACCTTCGAGGCGGGAAGATACATCGAAGCTCGATTTAAAGATTTGGAGATCTCCATGAGCGAGGCATCTCTGGGCAACACGAATAACTGGGAGGAGTCCATTAACGGTACTGAAAGAGAAATCAAGTTCAGCGGCAATAGTGATACCGGATGGTTCACCGGGATAAAATCCAGCGATCCGCTGGGTTACCTGATTGAACGATCCAACACCTACTTGCTTGGCTTCACCATTCAGGGCCGAACCAATACACGCTTTCGCGTTTGGAGAAATGATGCGAGCGCCTCCTCCAGGGATATGTACATTGAATCGGCGGGTGTTTGGACCAACGCGATTTACGGATTCAATCGCATGCGCGCTGGTCATGCGCCGCTAGGCTCCTACCTTTCGCCGGTGATTGATACCACCTTGTCGAATCCCGATTTCACTTCTATCTCGTGGCGGGAGATCATACCGGCCGGTTATTCATCGCCTTCGCCTTCAGTAAACGTTCAGATTCGCGCCGGAAATAGTCCGGACTTGAATGCCGTCTCCTGGGTGAATGCCGTAAAAGACTCCGTCCCGGCTATTGCCGGACGCTATGTGCAAGTACAGGTAACGCTGCGCGCGGGCGCTCACGCAAGCACACGCGAAACCGCGACGCCCGAGCTCCATGATTTTACCCTGGAATGGGAGGGCGACGAACGATTCGCGCCGGTTTCGGGTAAATTCTTAAAGGGACCCTCCCAGGGCGTTTATGATGTACTCGTAAACGGAATGCCGCTTATGAAGGGTGTAACTATCGACCTCGAGGTATATTCGGACCTGGAGATGGGCTTCGGGGGGAGCAAGCGGGTGACCGCTTCCGCCTTCACGGAAATCATCCCCAGAAATTAAGGATAGCTGCATGATTCTTGCCCCCACGCGCACATCCGGTTCAGCCCTGATCACGGTCATGATCATCATTACGATTGTTTCATTGACCGCAGGTGGTTTTTATTCGTTTTCAGCAAACATGGTGCATCAGTCGAAATTGATGACCGATGCCATCCGGGCCCGCTCCATCGCCGAAGCCGGAGCCAATCAAGCCGTGCAGCGGCTACTCGATGATTATGACGAACGGAACTCCTTGGATGGCGAAACCGCTAACTTTGCCGGTGGCGAATACGAAATTAGCGTTTCCAGCGAGGATGATCGAACCGTGCTATCCGTACTCGGCACGTACGGCAAATCATCTGCTACCGTGGGCGTTGCCCTGCGCGATGCCAACCAGTCGAACCTACCTGTGTGGTCCGAATATAGCATGTTCACTGATGGCGATGTGACGCTTTCCGGCACTCCGACTATCAATGAGAATGCAACCATCCATTCCAACTTGAGATTCATTGTCAACGGCAACTGGGGAAGTGTTGATGGTTTCATCTCGGCGCTCAATCAGTCAAATATTGCCGCCCATCTACCGGCCTCGCAGGTAATCACTTGGGAGTTAAAACCTTTTCCCACACTCGACAGCGAGGACTTTCTCACCTTGCGCAATGCGGCACAGGCCTCCGGGCAGTTGGAGGAAATTTTTGGGGACAAGGTCTATATGAAAAGCGACGGACCGACGAACAAATTGCTGACAATTATACACGGCGATGTCGAATTCCGCGGATCGGGCACACGTAACATCACCGGTATGCTTTACGTGACCGGCAATATACGCGCCAACGGCTCCTCGACCTTCAATATCTATGGCACCATGATGGCCAACGGCGAAATAGACCTGAACGGCGCCTCCAGCAATTTTGACTTTACCACGAATGCGTATGTCATGATTGTCGGCCCGCCCTCGGAAACCAATCAAATCGAAGTCACGGGTTGGTGGCTCGGCGGAGGTTAATTCGAAACGGGGTTTGACATCAGTCTCCGCTACGACATCATGTGCCCGCCATGACAAACACCCATGAAGAGTTGAGCGGCTACCGGTTGGCAAACTGTCCGGGCTTGGAGGCGGCCTCATTTCAAGCGATCAATCAGGTGCTCATGGGATTGACCCATGCCATGTCCAACATTCTCATGCCGCTGCGGGAGTATCCGCGCCTGATTCTCGGCCGTATTCCCGAAGATTCTTCGGCGATCGGATTGCTTTCCAACATGGAAATCGCCGCCGACCGCTTGTGCGAGGTTAACAACAACCTGATCCAGCTTTGTCACGGCAACGAGGGCACCCATACCCAGGTCAATCTGTATGCCCTCGCGCAATTGATTCTTGCCGAGGTTTCCGAGCAATACGCCACGGATGGTCATGTTCATTGTGAAATCAAGACGGGTCCGGAGCCTGCGCTTCTGGATGGCCCGCAGGATGCCATTTACTTCGCCATACGGAATGTCTGCGTGAATGCCTATGAGGCCATGAAACATGGAGGCGCGCTCACCGTCAGCATCCGGTCGCTCACCGTCCAACCCGGCGATGCGTACGCCCGGCTTGGCGTCGACCCGGGTGATTATCATATCGTCGAAGCACGCGACGAGGGTCCCGGCGTTGATCCGCTGGTCCGGGATAAACTATTTGAACCGTTCGTGACCACCATTCGCGGCGAAGGACGCGGCCTTGGACTGAGCCAGACCTACCGCACCGTTCGCCAACTCGGCGGACACATTCTCTACAATCCCGACAGCCAGCCCGGCGCGGCGTTCATGCTGATGTTTTCCGTTTAGCAGGATGAGCGGTATGAAACTTTTTCCGGGCTCGACAATTCATACCCGTCCGGTCGACGCGCATGGTGATCAGACGAAACCTGAACGTACAATCCAGTAAATGTTATTTGCGGCTGCATCATATTTATGATGTATTCGATGCAGCAAAGATGACCTAACCAAAGGAGTGCTTGGCATGAGTTATTCATTTTATAGATTATCGCGGCCGGATGGTTATGCATACGGAACAAAACCGTTTTTGAAGCTGGCGTCCGTTCTTGTTCTGGCGTTGTTCGTTTCAGCTTGCGAAGACGATCCTGATGACCGCATGGCTAGTCAAGATCCGTTAAGTCCGGGCAGTTCCGCCGCCAACTACGGCGCATCCGGGTTTGGAATCATGCCGGGGTCGGCCACAATTTCAGCGGCTACAACGCGCATCATCCAATTCGAGGCCATCAGCGGATCCCCCCCCTATACATGGCGCGTGTCACGCTCCGACCTAGGCACGATTACCGCTTCGGGTCTTTACACCAGCAATACGCGCGAAGGTATAAACACCATCACGGTTACCGACAGCCGGAATGCATCGGTTCGAGCTGTGGTGACCCAAACGTCTGGGTCAACATCTACCCTTCGCATTTCTCCATCAAGCAGCGACGTGCCGGTGGATCGCCAGTACCAAGTGCAATTTCAAGTAGCCGGCGGGGTGCCTCCATATGCATGGTCGGTATCTCAATCCACGCTTGGAACGATTGATGGTGATGGCTTATACACGAGCCGGACCATCAGCGGTGCGAATACCGTATTTGTGCGTGACGGAAATGGCTCCTTGGCCTCCGCGTTGATTAATCAGCGATAATTAGCAAGTCGACTGGACAAATCATGTCAATTACGGGTTTATTGGAATGACCCGGTAAAACCTCTGCGGACTTGACGGATTTGTTTCAATAAAGATCGCCGGATTACTTGTCGCCGTAATTATTCCCCCTAATGCCGACCAAGTGCCGGTAGCCAGATCCGGGTTGTACTGAATTTGATAGGGGTAACCCGTCATGGCCTCCCAACGGAATACAAGCGGATTGGCCCGTATATTCAGTAATTCAGGGCTTACAACGGCATTCCACATCGATGGATCACCCACGAATGAACCCAGGGGGCCGGACGATCCCACAAGCCGGTAATTTCCTGCGGGCAGCAACGCCTCCCTCGTCACACCATCGGTTCCCTTGGTTAACTTTTTAATGATGCGACCGTCGTTTGCACCCACGAGATACACGTCCTCATCCAGGTTAATTTCCAGTCGCCCGCCCTGCACGATGGCAACATCATCAATTTGCCAACCTCCAGCTACGGACTGGCCGTCACTGAAGAGACGGAACCGCACATATAAATTGGATTCCGTACCGGACAGGTTGAGCGGCACCGTCACGCGATGCCATCGGCCGGTCGTATTCGCGCTGTGGTAACGTGGTCCAAGTAACCGGCTGTCCGGGGTCGCTAATCCAGACAAGCGATTAAGTATATCCGCATCGGTTTGCGGGCGGATCAAATCGATCTGTACATAATCGATATTGTCGTTAGCCAAATCCAGCCATTCGTGGAAGATCAAATAGTGCTCATTGGAGCTTGCGGTCGTACCCCGTGACAAATCAAAACGGGGCGAAAACAAGTCCATGGTTCCGTTTACAGGATAATTTCCCTGCGGGTTGGTGGCGAATACGCGGCGTCCGCTGCGGGCATAGGCCGGCGCCGAAAAATCGCCCAACGAATCCAAGGGGACCCCAATCTCCCATCCGTCGCTTCCCGCCTCGGCCCGGTGCCACCATAGATTGAAGCGGTCTTCCGTGCGGGCCTCGACACCCCACTGATTGGCTGACGCATTGATGACTACAGGAAATTCTTCCCAAGGGATGGCATGTGAGAGTCCATACAAACCTTGATCATTCAAGAGCGATTCCATATCGGCGACCTCACCCCGGTTGGTTGTTCCCCCGGCCATGGGCCCAATGGGCGTGAAATCAAAAGGAGCCACCTCATCGCTATTGGTATGAATCAGGGCATTCCAGCGCGGATCGCGACCAGAGCCCGGTCCGCCAATCGAATGCTCTAATCCGTCGTCAACCAGATCGCCGTCTGTATCTTGACTAGTGAGCAAGGCGCCAGCGCGACCGCCGAAAAGGAAAGCGGATGGCGTCGCGCAATCTCCAAGAAGAATTCCATTAAATGTAAGCTCTTCAACAAACGCTGCTGAAACGTTTTGTGCGTAGGAAAAACTACTGTATGCACGAGGCGATGGACCCCTTGATAATGGACCATTAGGCTGAATCAGACTCCACGAAGCGCCATCGAATAGCCATGTGTCATTAAAGTACTGATTACCATCGGTACCTCCAAACAAGACAATCTGTTGAGGGTTGGGGTCAACGCAATAATCACCGCCGATATCAGCAAATCCCCGGTCATAATCAAAATCACCGAAATAAATCATCATGGAGCCGCCTCTAGGCTGCGGCCAATCAACTCCGGGTTGCTGATCAATTCTGGACCAAAACCCTTCGCTAATAATTTCGATGGAACGGTAGGCTTTATCCGTAAAGTCATTGGTAAATGAGTCGATGTACTCAGCCGGCGTAAATTGCCATAGATCATTCAAGGGCTGGTGACTTTCCGAGAAACCACCAAAGAGAACAAATTTGTCACGTTCAACATCGTAAACCAGCGAATGGCCGTAACGTGGCGCGGGCTTCGGAGCGTTGTCATCAAGCTTTGGCGTACGCCACCAAATCGTCATAGGCTCGCGTGAGGATTCAATTTGTTTGCGGCGAGGCAATCTGAACTGCCCCTCCTGTAGGTCGCCTAGTATCTGATTGCCATCCAAACCTCCAAAAATCATGGCGCGATCCCGCCGGCTATCGTATGCCATGGCCTGCTTCATTCGAAGTTTTCTCCAACCGGAAAAATCGCCTTCATTCAGGATGCTTGATGATGCTGGCAGCTTGGGTATAGCAATAAAATCTTCAACCACAACCTCGACTTCCGATGTAACCCCTCCAATCACGACGATGTTCGTTTCCGTCCTGAGTATGGGTAAACCGACAGGCCGGGGATCGTCTGTAGATTTATAAACAGTTAGGTATTGGTTGTTATATGTATTATTCGCATCGACACCGCCAAAAATGAGCGTGGCATCGAGGTTGTTGACATTAAACGGATCAAGTCCGAACACGTTGGGTCTCAGAGTATCCAAACCAGGCTCGTCGTAAAACCTGGAAATCAATGACAACCCGCCATAATCGTTTGAGATTCCTGCGACTAGCCTCCAATTATTAGAATTTAGTACATACTCCCAGACATCCCCAAGTTCCGAGACACCATGCCGACCGCCCATCACCACCAGTTGCCGGTTATCAAAATAAATGCGGCCGGACGAGGGTAAATCCTCTTCAAAAACGGGGATGTATGTACTGGCATGAGCCCAGCGTGGCATTGGGTTCCCGTGAATAGGGTCAGGGGCGGGACTAACTTGGCGCCAATAGGGATAGTATTCTCCGCGAGGCCAAATCAATTGCCACAGGTCATTGAGCGCATAGTCGTAGTGATTGGATGATCCCGATGGAGACTGGACCTCTCCCCAGAAGCCCTCGACCCCGGTGCCATCCATCAAGCCATCACCATCGGTATCCTGACGTAGCGGATCGCTTCCAAAAATCCGATCCTCATCGCCATCCGTGAGACCGTCGCCATCCGTGTCACGATTGCGCGGATTGGTACCCATGACCTGAAGCGGAGCAAAGCTGTTGGTGCCCAGGGTGGGTGACCGATATTGCGACTCGCGAAGGTTCCACAGGCCATCCCGATCCAAATCCCCATCAGGGCCGAGTTCAAAGAAACGGGTGAGCAGCTGGCCGTCATGATCGAGCACCGGGTCCATAGGGTGCAATCCGTATACCGCCTCGAAACGGTCGGACATACCGTCACCGTCCGAATCAGGATTGAACGGATCGGTTGAATAATCCCAAGTGTAACCGTCCGGCATCGCACCGAATAGGCCGTCCCGGACCAGGAACTCCTGCAGATTGCTGAGACCGTCACCGTCGGGATCGTCATCCGCGTCCTCGGCGCTGAGCGGATCAAGCCGTTGATCTTCCGGCCGCAGGTTGCCGTAGGCGTCCAGTACCTCGAAACCGTCCGGCATCCCGTCGCCATCGCTATCGCGGTCCGCCGGATCGGTGCCGAAGGTGAAAAACTCGTCCCCGTCGCCCAGGCCATCACGATCCGAATCCACCTCATAGGCCAGCGACCCGATGACCATCACCTCGAGGTAATCGTCCAACCCGTCGAAGTCGCTGTCGGTTTCGAAGGGGTTCGCCCCGGCCTGGTACTCTTCAAGGTTGGACAAGCCATCCCCGTCCGGATCAGCGCTGGCGTCGGCATCGTCACGCGGGTCGAGGCCGAGGAAGAACTCCCAGCCGTCCGGCATCCCGTCGCCGTCGCTATCCGGATTGTTCGGGTAGGTCCAGTCGTTGGTATCGGCCAGCAGGTTTGCTCCAAGGAACTCCAGCAGGTTAACCAGGCCGTCTCCATCCGGATCATCATTAGCCCCTGCCCGTTCGATTGGATCGAGAATGCGCGCCACCCCCAGCGTCTCGTTGGTAATCATGCCGTAAAGACCCTCAAAGCCATCCCACATGCCGTCGCCATCGGTGTCCGCAAGCCCCGGATTGGTGTCCGCATATACCTTGACTCCTGCCGGGTCCGATTGTTTCAACGCGTTGGACACCACGCCGGAAGCAAAGTTATCAAACACAATCTCGGCACAGACTCGATTGGTCGGCGCCGTGAAGCTGTTGCTGGTATAGGCGTTTGATACGATGGTTCCGTTTATGGATAGTCGCACAACCGGTCCGGTCCTGAAGCCGGAAACACCATCGAGAAACTGGCCGAGGAAGGCCATCCGTAGCGACGTCCCGGAAATGATGGTGTTGGAGGTCAGATAGGAGCTTGCGTAGTACACCACGCCGTTATTAGTAAGGGTACCGTCATAACCGATTTCGGCGCCATCGCTTAATCCATCACCATCGGTATCGGCATTTCCGGGGTTGAGATCGATTTGATATTCATCCCGGAAACCCAACTCCTCGGCGCTGCTCAGTCCATCGGAATCTGGATCTGCCACCCCATCGTACGAGAAGATCGACACATAGTTGGCCAGGTAGATGCGGGCGCTAATTTCTGTGGCATCGCCCAGATCATCGAAGTCCAGGTCGGCCTCTTCCATCGTTACGCGCACCGAAGTTGCAGCACCATCGGTAGCCAACACATCGAGCAGTTCGTGTAATTTATATCCCTCCGCCACAAAGCCAATTTGGTAGGCGCCAGGAGTGACCACGAGGTTGGTGGGCGTGTAGTGCAACGTGCGCTGTCCGTTGATAATGATTTGTGCATTCGAGATCGAGGACCCAGATGCATCCGAGGCAAAAATGTCGAGGGAGGCAGATTTATTGGTGCCAATGATCATGGACTCGGTGAAGATCGCTCTCGATACGATTTGATTGCTCGAAGGGATTTGGACGTCGAGCGCAAGGGCTGGAATAAACCGATTGGAATGAACCAGCGATACCCAGTGAGTTCCCGATTTGACACGCAAGCGGGCCGGGGTATTGCTGCCGGTCGGCATGCCGTTTAACCAGATCGCATAGCTACCGGTACCCTGGGCAGTCACGTCCAAAAATCCTTCGCCGAGATTAGTTGAGATCGCAAGACGAGTAAATTCACCGGGGCGGGAACTGAATCGCGCGGTGGTTAATTCCCAGCGATTGGAAAGCGACGCAATGTGATCCTTGCCCGAGGAAAGTCCGCTCAGGTAGTTGGGAGATATGCGATTGGTATACCAATTAGCATTATTGAAGGCGCTATCAATAGAAGCATACGTAGCATAATCGGTAAAGTTCGATACCCCGTTCCAATGATCCAACCGGGGGCGATAGTTGACAGAAAGGGGATGGTTGGTGCTGCCTGAGGCTACCAAGACATATCCATCACTGCGCCCACGTTCGAGCTCAAAGTGCAGGTTTGCGGGTAGGCCGGTCGACGTATTCAAAATCAAGGATTGATCGATCCGGAATACACCCGGATTGGCATGCTGACCAAATCCATATGCTCCGTTGAACAGCGGACCCGACCAAAACTCGGGTCGATGCGAGGGCTGGCTTGCGCGGATCACAACTTTTCCGCGCGGTACACCCCGCAGCAAGGCCCACCCATCCGAACCCGTTATCGCCGAGGCCATCACCTTGCCGGGATTGACCACGCGATGTCCCCGGACAAGATTGGTGACTTGACCCACGCCGATGACAGCGATTTCCGAATTGGGCAATGGACAACCCTGTATATCCCGGACCATCACCCGCGTGCTCATGCCGGCATATACCCGCAGATCTGCCACGTACCACCCGGCATGAGCATTGTTGATATCATCAGCCGTCATTAACAAACGGATCTGGATATTGCTGTGTCCGGCCAGAGAGGAGATATCTATCACCCGGGTTGACCAGTTCGTGCTGAAACCGGTGCGGGCCACCCCGGCTTCGGTCCAATTGTTGGACGTGCCGGAGCTTCTGACCAGCACCCGGGCAAAATCCTTGTTCGCTTCGAGGCCCAGGTATTCTTTAAAGCTCACGAACAGATTGTCGACCCCGGTGGCGTTCAGAACCGGACTGTCCAGACCCGCGGCCCAGCGGATATTTCCTGCCGCATAGGTCGCTCCCGTGTTGATGCCTGACGAATCGATCGCCATCCGCAGGTAGTTGGTGGACACCGGATCGTCCAAGCCGATAATTTGGTTGGTACCGGCGGCGCGGCGGGCCACGGGTTGGGCCATCGATACGTGCCACCAATTTATATTTGCCAGAGGGTCCGGGTTGCTCTTGATCCAGCCGGCCATGAAAATATTTGTGGCGGTCATGGGCCAGGTATAGAGATTTGAATAAACCGAAATGGAAGATAGGTTCGTATAACCCAAATAAAGGGCGTCAACATCGCTGATATCGTTCGAGCCCGTCCAGGCCCGGTAAATATCTGGATCGCTTCCGTCGGCAAGCCCATCCCCGTCGGTGTCGGGGTTGGTTGGCGAGCTTTTGGTCACAAAGATCTCGTTGCTGTCCGTCAATCCATCACCGTCCGTATCGCAACTGAAAGGGTCGGTACCATACAGGTAGGCATTACTAATCGTAATCCCACCCGGACATGTTGCCATCACGACGTTGGAGCACACCGAATTGGTACCGAACCACGCCAGCCGCCATGCAGAGGAAATATGCGCTAATTCATCGATCAGGCAGGTTGACGGCACGGGCGCGTTGCCGCAGGTTTGATTGGTCGCCGACACCGGATACCCGTCGAGCACCACACGGTTTCCATCGTCGCGATCATCCAAATCCAGCGCCCTGACACCGAAGCAACGCGACGCAAACGCGACAAGATTCGACCACACATACTCGGTGGTGTTTGTCAGAATCACATAATTTGTGGAGGAGAAAACATCATCCCCCGAACACGATATAATATCCTGGCAAAGAGAGACATTCGTGCCCATGAAAACCTTGTAGCGAAGGTTGCCGGGCGATACAAAATTATCCGTAGCCGGGTTCCAGCGCAGCACCACATTGGAAACACCGGAATTTACCTGTTTTAAGCCATCGAAGATGGGTGGCGTGACATCGGAAACGCGGGCGAGGCTCAGCAATTCATTTTGTTGTGTGGTTCCATCGTTATATTCATGGGCCACCAACGGCACTCCCCGCGTGGTGACGGCCAGGGCAGAACCGGTGGATGACAAGGCTTGCGCGGAAAGTCCGGATGAATCCGCCGATTGACTCACCCCCACCCATGATGCTGAACCCAGCTCATGTTTTCGGAGGTTGATCACCGCGCTTGTCCCGCTTCTGGTTTCCCACGATACAAACACCGTTGGGGCCGGTTGGGCGGCATACGCAATACGTGGGTTGGCGAATCGGGCATTTAGATTGGTTGATTGACTCACGCCGGTACCACTGTTCGATCCCGCCATCGCGGACCATGAGCCGTTCTTGTAACGCTCGGCCATGACATGGCTCGTGCCTGAAGCATTTTGCAACCACGTTAAGAACACCTCGCCATCCGGAGCATTGGCAAGATGCGGCATGAACGATTGCCACGTGCTGGTCTGGCCACGCCGGCCCCGATCAATCCACGAGCTACCATTCCATTCGTATACGTAGACGCCAACGGCGCCGGCCTGATCGACCCACGCCACCACCGGATACCCATTACTGTTGATAGCCAAGGCCGGACTTTCGGCGCGGACGGCGGAAGCTACACCTGAAACAAGTGACGATCCATAACCCACCCAGTTGGTTCCATCAAATCGTGCGAGATGAATTTTGTTCGATGCCCCATAATGCTGGGCCCACGCCACAAGGGGGCGTCCGTCGCGACCGGTTTTAACCACGGGATCAACCGAAAAACCGGGCAAACCCGCGGAGATTCCGCGTCCTCGAACCGAGTCCCCAATTTCCGACCATACCGAATCAACGAATGCGCGCAAGGCCACATAGCTATTCGATCCTGAAACATCAAACTGCTGCCAGGCGACAAACACTTCATTGGAATTGTTTACGGCAATCGAGGGTTTGCGGGATGGCTCGATGGAGGCGCTGATGCCCACATTCATGGCCGAGTTCATCGCTTGATCATTGAGGCCAAACCAATTATCACGCATGGTTATCCATTCATCAAAGCGAGTTAAATCTCCTATGTCACCCTTCCAGTATTTGACGAATACCTGTTCCTGGTTATTTTCGTCCGGCGCAGAGAAGGCTACATAAAAGCGCTCGTCCATGCCCATCGCCGCGGCAGGATTTTTTCCCGCAAACCGCTGTTCGCGCCCGATACCTGTCATATACACCAGCGCAAAATCCTGCGGACCATCGGGCACGTTACGGGCAAATACGCGTATGGTGTATATCCCGGGGTTGGCATCCGGAACCAGTATGACTTCGACATTGTTTTCGAGGTCGGGCGATCCAGCGGCAAGCCTGCTCATGGCCAGCGAATGAATCCCGTTGGCCTGGAATACATTGCCTTGGTATTTGGAACTGCCCGGGCCAAGCACCTCCAGGTCGAGATTGTTCACCAAGGCACGAGCGTTACCGGGATTGCCGGGCTTATCGGTCCATGCCAGCACAATTTTAATCCCCCCGGACGACTGATTGTTGGTAATCGTCTCCGAGTAAAATGCATCTTGATCCAGCGCGATTTCCTGGTCTCGGTAGACGATTCGATCGGATGTGGATATGCCCGGACCGAACACTGTTCTCACGGAATCAACGAGACCCCACCCCTGCGCAACAACACCGTTTGTATTGTTAACATATTTAAATGTGTTCAAGTTTCTGGCCGCTCCGATCATGCCGGCCTTGACGAGTGCGGGACTTGGCGACTTGGTAGTCACATCCCTTAACCAGTAATCGATGAAGAGTGCACCCGCCCCTGCGGCAAGCGGAGTGGCCATGGAGGTGCCGCTGTAAAATGCATAATTCGTGCCGGTATCGACATTGCCGGCGCGATAGTCGTCACTTGCGCTGAACGGCGTTTGCAGGATGTCCGGATTGGTGTCTCTTGATTGGGTGGAAATTACATACGCGCCCGGCGCAACCAAGTCGGGCTTGACGCGTCGATCCGTGAAGCCAACCGGACCGCGCGAGCTAAACGATGCGACCTGCCAGTCCGAATCTGTTTCCTCCGTGGCTCCAGACAGATTGTTGGCAAGGCGCTTTTGCTCGACCGCGCCGATGGTGATGACATTCTTTGCGTTTCCCGGCGAGTTGATTGTGTAAGGCAATCCTCCCATGCCCTCTTTGTCACCGGCGCCATCGTTTCCGGCCGCAAAAAAAACGGTCAATTGTTGATTTCCGTTTGATAATGATGATGCATCGCGGACCAGTGCATCCCAAGCCATGCTTCGCGCGGAATAAGAAAGCTCCGCGCTTCCCCAACTGTTGTTGAGCAGATGCGCGCCGGAGCGCCACGCGTAATCTGCCTGCACGGCATCAGTGAATGAGTTGAAGTCTTCAATCATGACCAGACTTGCCCCGGGGGCCATTCCGGCAAATTGATTGGCCGAGAATGGAGGACCACTGGAGCCGGGTGACTTCTTGACCGTTTCCGAAAGTGCGCCCGATCCAAGAAGGCTACCCGAAACATGGGTACCATGGCCATCGGTGTCTCCGGGATGTCCATCGGTGGTCACGCTTGGGGCATTGGTATAACCCGCAATCCGGTTACTGAATGCAGGATGAGTTAAATCCAACCCTGAATCAGTCACGGCAATAACAATATTGGATCCACGTAAATCCGGTCGCCGGTATTTCAGGGCGCTGGTGCCTATGGTACGGCTGGCCAAATCATTCATGGCCCGGTATTCGAGCCTAGGCTCGATCCACTGAACCGCCTCATCGCGAGCGAGATACTCAATCTGACCGGGTAGTGCAACGAAGTCGATCATCCACTGTCCGGCAATGTGCTGACGCCTTTGCTCTTCAACATGCTTGATCACATCCGTAGATAAACTTGTTTCTCCGGCATGCAAAAGCATGGTATAGGGCGCTCTGTCTGCAAACACACCCGACTCTTTTTGCGCCGCCGCATGTGCGACTTGGTCTAGCAATTTTTCGTGGAGCTTGAAAAAGGGGTGGTAAGGCTCAATGTGCGAAATGCCGGCCTCCAACCGGAGGGCCTCAAGGATATCCCGCCCGGCTTTAACCACGTATGCATCATTAGGGATGTAATGACCGGTGGAAAGGCCCGCACGGCCAAGACGCGCTTTTCCTGCTGCCGCCCGTCCCGGAGCAAATTGTACGATGTGCCAAAATGTTCCGGGATCAGCAACCAATGCGGCTGGAAAGGTCGCTCGAGGCAATGGCTCTTTCGTGCCGGTCATCAGGGTGGCCCCGCGCATCAAGATGGCATTTTCCTTCGCCGCATCGGACCTCTTTTCCTGCGCGCCAGGCAGGATATCTTCCGGTTTGGATTCGATCAATGTGGCGGATACGGGTCCTCCGGCAGCTGCATGCCGATCGTAGACAAGAACGCTACTGCCGGCGAGTTGTTGAAGCATCGACTCCAGATTGCTGTAGGCGCGCTTGAGGCTAATCCGCTCTCCGCCTATTGCATCCGACACGTCGATATAAATACCGGTTTTGTCTTGCAGATAAGCGGCCACATCCCTGTAGGTCGATTGTTCCACCGTAAGGTGATGGGTTCCATCGGGCTCCACCGAAAGCATGACAAAAGGCCCGGCAACATCCGCCAGCGCATCGTTTGAGACAAGAGGAGTGATCAGGGCCACAGGGCTGGCCAACATGACCAGCATCCGATAAAGAAATGTTTTCATGATGCTTCTCTTTTCTGGCCGTAATACGAGCCGGGAGTCATCCTAAAGCCATTATCCGGATCTCGCGCAATAAACGTATCGTCGCCACTCGCTTGATTTATTTCGATGATAACCTAACTGCCATGCGCGTTCATCTCGCGCGCCTCATACCGGTTTTAATGTGTGGGACAAACAAGTGGTTGGAGCCCCAGCATATCTCCACACGATCACGCCAAACACCTTTACCGCAAGGATTTCGCTCCCGGCGGATTGCCCCTAAACTTTCGGTTTTGTTACAAATCCAAAGGAGCGGATCTGTAAAACAAGCATGATACCCTTCGTCTATCATTTTCGGCGAAACTTTCTCTTGGCTGGCGTGGGTGTTTCGTTCCCTGTCTCATCGTGCATGGCCTTGGGCTGTTGAAGCTGGTCAAGTTCGAGTTTGAATTTTTCCAAGCTTGTTTTATCGCTCAACAACCTTTTAAACACCAGGCGGGCATCTTCAGGTACCCCATCATTTGAAGTGATCGTGGCCGGGTCAACCGTTGTAAGAGTGACAAATATAATAGTTTCTGTCTTTTCATCGCTCACACTGTCATGCGAGAAGAGACGACCGATAATCGGCAAATTGCCTAACAATGGAACTGCCTCGCGGTTTCTGAATCCCTCGGATTGTGTGAGGCCGCCTATGGCCACGGTTTGACCGCTTCGCAGGGTGAAAACGGTTTGAATTTCTTTTGAGGAAACTACCGGGTAAATATTTCCGTCCGCACCAGACTTTTCGCCGATGATTCGATCAAGCACCGGGTTAATCAACGCTTCGATGAAGTCGTCCGTCTTGACGGTGGCGGTGACATTAAGTTTGATACCCACTTCAATTGGATTGTTCTCTACCGTGACCGTATCACCGGGACTATCTTCGGTTCCCTTCGTTATCGTGGTGTAAAGCACCGGCTCCACATCAACCACTTTAAACACAGAACCGGTCGATCCGCTGGTGGTTATAATTTTGGGGTTGGACACCACCGATACTCCGTCGGTCTCTTCCAGCGCGCTGATAATGATTGA
This sequence comes from uncultured Verrucomicrobiota bacterium, assembly GCA_964470065.1. GTDB lineage: Bacteria > Verrucomicrobiota > Kiritimatiellia > CAIVKH01 > CAIVKH01 > CALMUP01. The sequence continues at coordinate 83,668 of CAYYAR010000011.1, forward strand.
AAAAACTTCCGGGTCTAAAATCAAATTTAGCGAATTTCCACTCACCACCTCTTTGAGGACTTCGTAGGTATTGTCATACGAGTAGCCCGAAGAGCGACTGCGCTGATCACTAACTGATGCATCACTTGCAATCTGTCTCTGAAATGTGCTAACCGGCAATGGATTATTCTGATCGGAAAAAACTTGCGATGAGCCATTGTCCTGATCCGTTGATTCGGCCAAAAGGTCGCGTCCGGAGCGCTCGTAATCCGTATAGGCGGTCGATTGCCGGTCGCTATAATCCCGCGAATAATTGTAACCCACGGAGCCGATGTTCAATTGGCGCAGAAAGTCCCATTTCACGCCCACCTCACGCGCCACCTTGTCATTCAACTCGAGTATTTTAACCTCGATTAAAATTTGCTTGGCGGGACGATCAAGCTCTTCAATCAACTTTTCCAGTTCACCCATGTTCGATTCGGTCGAACGCACGACCAATGCATTTCGCGAGTTGAATTGTAGCGCGGAAATATCCGTTTTGCCGGGGGTTAGCATTTTTTGCACGGGCTCATGAAGCTCCAGCGATGTCGTATAATCGAGAAAAAAGGTTTTGACACTGGTCGGCTCCGGCGCATTCACGCCGCGGCGCTGTACGGTGAAGACGCCGGATTCGGGGGTGCGTTCGGCGAGGGTAAAATCGTGGATTTCTAGGATGGAGCGGAGGGCCGGAACCCAGTCAACATCGTTAAGCGTGACGGTCACAAAAAGCCCGGTGAGCATATTGGGCGCGGCGATGATGTTCGCGTTGGCGGTCTGGGCAAACATGCGCAGGGTATCTTCCAGCGAAACGCCATCCAGATTAATGGTTATGCGTTGACTTCCGTCGACGATCGTCGTCACCGGGACAGGTGCTTCAACCGCACCAACCGGGCTCAGGGCATAATCCACATACTCGATCACCGCCTCAGCCTCCGGAACATCGAGGCTAGCCGAATCGTCGTCGGTGTTTTCCTTTACAGTGACCGCCGGTGGAGCTTCCTGGGTAATCGGTCCGGAAAAGGATTCCGTTTCCTCGGTCAAAGGTGGCGTTTCAAAACCGGTTTCGATGGTTAAGGCCTCATCCTGTGCACGAACGGTAGTTGTCCCGACGACGGCACAACAAAAAAGCCATATACCCAGTGAAATACAACTCATGCTTTTTTGTCCGCGTCTCATGGTTTTGTCTCCTCGATGGATAAATCATCTGCTTCTTTTTCAGGCAGAGCTAATGACGGCGGGTGCTGGTTCCGCGACACCCCGAGCCTGACCGTGCGCAATCCTTTAGCCTCAATACCGACCACGCGCCAATGAAACCAAACATCCTCCGACTTGATCGAAACATCATCACCCGCGCGGACCACGCCGGATCCGTCAATCAATGCAAAATATGATCCATCCGCTGCACGGGAAATGCCCCGAATAGGTAGATCAGGCCATTGTTGTTTCGTTTTGACGGCAGTGGTGACAACTTCACCTGGTTGTGCCGACTCAATCATCGCTGGCGGCTCATAACCAACCGGCCAAAACGGATCGCGCATGGCCTTTGGGTCCGGTGCAGCGGAAGCGATGTGCAAGATGAAGGCAAGGATGAATGGCAAGGGAAAGATCAAGGGCCGGATCATGGCTTCTCCTTATCGACAAGCATGTCCGCATCCTCGCGCATCAGGCCCTCGTATCCGGCTTGCAACCATGTTGGCAAATGCACCTCAAAGGTGACCTGGTGATTTAACGGATGCTCGGGGCGAGCGGTGATCATTACGTTGCCAAAACCGACGAGCGGATTTTCCTTCTCCACGGCCAGCAACCACTGGCGCAACTCCTCGTATCCACAGGAGGCGGTCACGCGAACGGCGTAGAGTTGGATCGTCGGGCTGGCAGGGGTATTAGCGGCTTTGGGTAATTGGACCAAACCGATCTCGTCGATTTGCGGAGGGTCGATTTCCAGAGCGGCGGCATGCTTGCCAAGCAATTCACGAACCGGCAAAAGATAATTCCCCAACCGGGGCTCCAGCAGTTGCGTCTCCGACCGGACCAGCAAATTGGAGAGGACAACCCCGAGATCGCGTTCCAGTTGTGGTATTCGGCGGATTTGACGCTCCGCATTCTCAAGTTTGTTTTCGAGCTCAGCAATCTGCTCCATGGCCATCACGCGTTTAGCTTGAATCGGCTGATACACCAAGGCCCACAAACCATAGACGGCTCCGGCAATGCCCAGCCCAATAAGGCCCAGTATTTTCTGGCGTTCTTTCTTATCTTGCGGCAACTGCATTCAGCCTCCGCGGAAAAAAGTTAACTTCGATTTGAAATGAACGATCATCCGGCTCGGCATCCACATCCGTATCTTCCCGGAAGCCGGTGACCTTGGCCTCCTTGACCCACGCCGTAAGTGTGGGCCGGGTGGCGAGACCCAGGCGGACGGACTCGACCCGCCCCTCGGCATCCGGTCCCTTGGCCCGTCCGCTCATGATGATCTGCAGGCTTCGTTGCGGTTGACCATCGGTTGACACCTCCAGGCTTTGCCGCGCCCGCATTGCTTGCAGCTGAATCGTTGGGGGAATCAGCTCGCGAATATCTGCCAAAAACGCCGGCCATGCATAGATCGACTGCTGCCAACCTTCAACTTCCGTTCTTGCACGCTGATAATCTTGCACCTTTTGTGTTAATTCCTGAGCCCGGATCAATGATTTTTCCGTGCTGGCCCACGTGCCCTCGATCAATTCGCGCTTGCTGTTTTGCTCGGCATAATTGAAGTAGGCGCTTGCGAACAAGAGGGCGATAGCCAACGGAACAATGATCGCAGTAATTTGCAGCAGCGATTTGGGGCTCACCACGCTGGCGCTGCGGATTTCCTCGGGCGTAATAAAATTGACCTGAAGATTCATGGGGGCAGCAACAAACCAAGACAAACGCCTATCGGCGCAATAAGGCGCCACGGTTCAGCGGCAAAATCACCGGGTACAGCACCCTCGATCGCCTCCGGATAAGGCTCTAGCGCATTCCATTCTTCCACCGCCTGCGGGCCGGATATTCCCTCGGCAAAGGGACGCGTCAGCGAAACCGGTCCGGAAACAAATAGCTGGTCGAGCGAGCAATTTTCGCTGCGCTCCATAAAGTCACGACTGATTACAAGCTGACTGCGAATATCGCGGAAGCCTTCTTCAATCAGGTGAGATATATCAAAAGCACCATCCATCAGCACGGCTTCGGCGGTTGGCTGATCCACATTCAGGGCATTCATCACCTTATGAAGAACTGCGGAAACACCAAACGGGAAAATACGCAACTGTGACAATAGCTTGTTATTGAATAATGCCACCAGACTGAATTCATCGTCAAAGTGAACTAATCCATAGGCAGACTGAATTTCAATCATGCGCGGATCGTTATAAAAGGCATTCAATATGGCTATCTCGGAAAGTTCAAGCGCGCGGGCCGCCGGCATGCCGGTGGCCGGTACAAGGCGCATCAGCGATGCCGACTGCTCCTCGGTCATTGCCGCAACCAGAATACGCGACTCCGTCTTGGCGGCGCCGGGCAGCAGCACGCGGCGTTTAATTCTGCACGGCACCGATGTGGACAAGGCAAGGCGACTTGCCAGTTCATCCTCATTACCGGAGTCGAAACTTTCCCCCACCCGCAAAAGCTTGATGGCATCTGCAACAGAGGGTCGGCACAGCCCAGCATACCTGGCCCGGAGCTTGGGACCAAGCGGAAGGGGTCCGGACAGCTCAGCCGATGAAAACTTTTCTGCTCCGGCAATATGAAAACCTGACCCGGCCTTTCGTAAGCGCACCACCCGGATATCCGCTCCACTACAACTTATTCCCACCACGTCCGCGAGCGAACGATTGGCAAATTTTTCCTTCAGGTGGGCCAGCTTGGTCATTTTGAAAAAGATTCCTTAATTCACATAGAAGGTTCAAGCACATTGAGTGCCAGATACGAAAATCTTTGCATACAAAAACAAAAAGGCCGGCTTTCGCCGGCCTTTTGAACTTCAATTTTACTACTGATTACAGCACGTGATCAGCGTAGGTTCCTTCATTCGGACAGGTCACCGTATTACTCACCGTGATCGTGGAGAAGTAAACGTTCGTACCCTGTGCGCAGAACGGCTCTTCTTCGCCCTTCATGTAAACCAACAAGTTGGTCATACCAACGGTGGCATCAGGGGCCTGATTTTGATCAATCGCGTACTGCTCTTTCGCCGAATCCAGCAAGCGCATGTTGCTGATGCAGGTATTCTTGCGGGTGGTGTCGCGCGACTTGATGAACGACGGGATCGCGATGGCGGCCAAGAGACCGATAATCGCAACCACGATCATGATTTCGACCAGGGTGAAGCCCTGTTTCATTTGCTTTTTCATTTTTTATTTCCTTGTTTTGTTTGTTTAATGAGAAGCGGCCAATGACTGGTGTTGCTCATCCACCGCAGCCTCGTGAGTAAATAACTACGCAAGTAGTGGCGGCATGTATAGCAAAAAATATTTTTCGCCAAAATTATTAGGCGCTGATTATCAATGATTTGCGACGATAGCGACGTTGCAAATATGATAAACTATTCTCGTTTTTGAGAATGATCGGTCGTCCCGGACATAAGGATAAACCACCCCGGATTTGAGCCTATTTGCCTATCTGACAACGAATAGCACATCCGGAAAAATTTTTGCTAAAATGTTTTACTAAAGTTGGCTTTTTACCACCGTTTACGTTCCGGGGAGAGCCGTGCCAACATGCTGAGCAGGTCAATTTAGGAATTCAACAACATTGACGAAATGGGTCCGGAAGGCGCCCACACCTCACTGACTTTGTCCGGATGGGTCAGCAAAACCCGCACATGTTGATGCCCGGCAGCATCCAACACTTTCCGGGTTGTCCGCAATGCAAGATCACCCTGGTTGCATTGCTCACTCAAGTGAGCCAGGTAAACGACCTCCAGATGCGGCCCGGCAATGTCGGCCAACAGTCCGGCCGCCGCATGGTTGGATAGATGCCCCTGCCGACCGGCAATTCGCTGCTTGAGATACTCGGGCCGCTTGGCATCGCGCAACATTTTCTCGTCGTGGTTCGACTCGACCACCACCGCCCGGCAGGTCTTCAGATGGGCGCGGATCAATGTCGTCGCCATGCCCATGTCAGTGACCACCCCCAGCCGCATGTCGCCGACCGAAACAATAAAACCCACCGGTTCGTATGCATCGTGCGGCACGGAAAAAGGATCGACCCGGAACGGACCGACCACAAACGACTGGCCGGTGCTGAAAATGCGGCAGGGCAAACCGGACAGATTGGCATTCCGCTGTAACGCCTCGCTCGTCCCGCGGTTGGTGTAGACCGGAATTTGATGCCGCTGGTGAATCTGCATCAACCCGCTGACATGATCGGAGTGCTCGTGACTGACGCAAATACCTGCCACCGCGCCAAACCCGCACCCCGCCTGCTCCATCCGGATCCCGATCTCCTTCGCGCTCAAACCGGCGTCGATCAATAAGGCCGCATCACCATACTGGATCAACGTGCAATTGCCTGAACTTCCGCTGGCGAGGACGCATAGTTTGACGGACATGTGTGGGTTCCTGTGAGCATTCCATGTAACCACGGGCACATACGGGGTCAAGAGTTTAACGAATTATGGAACTTGGTTTAAATCCGAATGACGAAATTACTCCAGCATCATCCATTTTTCTTTTTCAAGCAGAAGAGCAAGACGGAACGCACCCCGCCAAAACAGGGCCTGTGTCATTGAGGTGACGGGAGGGTCTTGCTCTGTCCGGACCACTGGAATAAAAAGAGGTCCGCCAATCAGTTTGATGCAGACCCAGCGCCACCCTCAGTTGCCACATTGGGGCGGGCCCTCCCGCTCCAAAATCCAAAATACCGGTTTCGCCTTGAGCCAAGGCCTGATTTAGCCTAATGTGGCATTAATCCTGCTACTATGCCCGGTCCCGGCCTCCAACAATCCCTCCAACAGCGCATGAGCCTGACACTGGCTCCGCAAATGCAGCAGTCACTCGAATTGCTTCAAGTGCCGGTATTGGAACTGCGCAACCTGGTTCAACAGGAAATGGAATTGAACCCCACCCTCGAACTCGCCGACAACGACGAGATGACCCAATCGCTGGAGGAGTTGAAGAAGGACGAATCGGCCAGCGATGAGCCCGACGATTTCGACATCATCGAGAAACTCGACGAGGAGTGGCGCGATTATTACACGCAAACACAAACGCCGGTCAGCCGGAGCGATCCCGACAAACATCAGCTGATCCTCGATCTGCTCTCGACCACCGAATCGCTCCAGCAGCGCCTCCTCGATCAACTCGCCCTGACCGACCTTCCCGAAAATGACCGTCGCCTGGCCGAGCTGATCATCGGCAGCATCGACGATGACGGCTACCTGTCCACCCCCGTCGAGGAGTTGGCCGCGTCGACCGGCGAGGATGCCGCCAAACTTGGCGACCTTCTTTTGCTGGTCCAGGAATTCGACCCGATCGGCGTCGGCGCGCGCAATCTCGGCGAATGTCTTTTTCTCCAGCTTCGCCGCCTTGGCCGCGGTCACAGCCTCGCGGCGGACATGGTGACGAATCACCTCGATCTGCTCGCCGGCCACAAATACGCGGAAATCGCCCGGCAACTCGATGCCCCGCTGGAGAAGGTCGAACGCGAAGCCCGCCTCATCGCCACCCTCGACCCCAAGCCGGGCCGGCGCTTTGCCATCGATGCGCCGCATTACGTGTTGCCCGAAGTGACGGTCATCCGCGACAACAAAGGCGAATACCTCGTGCTGATGAACAACGAGCACATTCCCCACCTGCACGTCAGCGATCATTATCGCACCCTCATGCACGACAAGGAAACCGACAAGGACACGCGGCAATACATCCGCGACAAAGTCCGGTCGAGCCTGTTCCTCATCCGCTGCATCAGCCAGCGCCAGCAAACCATTTTCAACATCGCCAAGGAAATCGTGCGCGTGCAACGCGACTTCCTCGACCAAGGCATCACGCATCTTCGGCCGCTCACCATGGCCGAAGTCGCCGGCGTGGTCGGCGTGCACGAAACCACGGTCAGCCGCGCCATCTCGGGCAAATACATGCAAACGCCCCAAGGCACCTTCGAGATGAAGTATTTCTTCACGCCCGGCTACAAAGGCGCGGACGGGCAGAGCGTGTCGAACCAGACCATCAAAGACGCAATCGCCAAAATGGTCGCCGACGAAAATCCGGACAAACCGCTCTCCGACCAGATCATCGCCAAAAAGCTCGAGGCGTCCGGCTTCAAGGTGGCTCGACGCACCATCGCCAAATACCGCGAAGAGCTGAAAATCCTTCCGTCGCACTTGCGAAAAGGATTCAAGATGTAATCGCGCCGCGCGCCGGCGTCGCAAAAAATTCCAACGATTGGAACTTTTCGAGATTGGTTTTTCCAATCATTGGAACTTTTGTTAACGTGCCGGGCGTATGATCACCGCCAGACTCAAACCCGGACGTGAGAAACCTGTAGTACATGGACACCCCTGGGTGTTTTCCGGTGCGATCGATTCGTGGTCGGGCAGCGCCTCGCCCGGCGCGGTGATCGACGTGATCTCGCACCGCGGCGAATGGCTGGCCCGCGGACTGGCCGGGGGCGGCAAAAACCTGGCGGTGCGGATTTACGTGCGCGACGAGCGCCAGCAACTCGATGCGGATTTTTTCGCCGGCAAGTTTCGCGCAGCCATCGCATGGCGCGAGCGCGAAGTGTTTTCGCATGAACCGGACACCGATTCTTTCCGGTTGTGCTTTTCCGAAGCGGATGGACTTTCGGGGCTGATCGTCGATCGCTATCGCGACAAGGCGGTCGTGATCGTCGAGGATATTCTTCAACCATTCGTTCCATCCTTTGGTTTGAGCACGGATATCACCGGTCCGATCCGGATCAAAGAGAGCGGCTTCACGTACGAAGTGGACATCAGCGGCGGACAAAAAACCGGTTTTTACCTCGACCAGCGCATCAATCGTCGCCGCGTCGCTTCGTATGCCCGCGGCCGGCGGGTGTTGAGTTGCTATTGTTACACCGGTGGATTTGAAGTGCATGCCGCTCATGCCGGGGCGACCAGCGTGATCGGCGTCGACAGTTCGGCGCCCGCGATCGAGCAGGCGCGGCGAAACCAGATGCTGAATCCGGGAGGCGTTTCCGTGGATTATCACATCGCCGATGTGCCCGCGTTCTTGCGCAAATGCCGCGATTCACGGCAAACCTTCGACCTCATCATTCTCGACCCGCCCAAGTTCGTGAACAGTCAGATACAAATCGAAAAAGGCCTGCGCGCCTACAAGGACATCAACTTGCTCGCAATGAAATTGCTCACGCCGGGCGGCATCCTCGCCTCGTTTTCCTGCTCGGGCTGGGTGAAGCGCGATGATTTTCTGAAAGCCATTGCCTGGGCCGCGCTCGACGCCAAACGGGACATACAAATCCTCGAGCACCTCGGCCAGCCGCCGGATCATCCGGTCGCCCTCACGTTTCCGGAGAGTGAATACCTTTGTGGCGTGATCGCGAGAGCGGTTTGATTGCCGCGCGCTTATCTATTGTATAAGCGAAGGCGTTAACCGGGCAAAGACGATCAAGCCCAGCGGCCATCGCACAGGCCAGCAGCGAAGCATCGTGATGATTCCCCCGGGAAAACCCGAGCGTCGGGTTGATCATTATGCTGAGTTCCGAATTGGGACACCCGTTCGGGCAATGACTCCCTCGTCAGTTTGGGGACCGTGCCCTCACGGTCCGTGGAGGGATGCGCTCCGTCGCGGCCATCTTCGCGGCCCCGACGGAACAGGGCCCTCCAAAACACCGCGCTATTCCGGAAATCGCCTCCACGACTATGTGGGACACCCCGGCGGAAACCTGTACGCGAATCAGTCTGCGGAAAATCCGGGTGAGCGCCATCGATGGCAAACGTTTTTGGCGGCACGTTTACAACCCTTTATCGGGATTTTCAATTTACCCGGCCGGCTGGTGCGCAAGCAAATCATACAACCGCTCCTGACTTCAACAATGGGACACCCTGACGTACATTCCTACGGGAATCAGCTTGCG
>CAYYAR010000012.1:0-88312 GCA_964470065.1 uncultured Verrucomicrobiota bacterium
TCGATACATCAATCACTTACAACAAATCACACCCCAAAAATGGGGAATGTCCTGCTGATATAGTATGGACTTGGCGGATGTCTTTAATTAGTCTCGCACCCTTTCGAGAGGCCCGAATCATGACCGACACCAAGAAAATCGTATTGGGATTGCCCAAAGGCAGTCTGCAGGAATCCACGTTTGCCATGATGAAAAAGGCCGGATTCACCATCCGGACTGGTTCACGCTCGTACATTCCATCGGTGGACGACCCGGAAATCGAAGCCCGCCTCATCCGCGCCCAGGAGATCAGTCGCTATGTCGAGCAGGGCGTTCTCGACGCCGGCCTTACCGGATATGACTGGATCGTGGAAAACAAATCCAACGTCCACGAAGTCGCCAATCTCATTTATGCCAAGGTCGGTCTGAAACCGGTCCGTTGGGTCGTGGCGGTTCCGAATGACTCGCCGATCAAAGAACCGAAAGATCTCAACGGCAAGCGTATCGCCACCGAGGCGGTCGGCCTGACCCGTCAATATCTCGAGAAGCACCACATAAACGCGGAAGTTGAATTTTCCTGGGGCGCCACCGAAGTCAAGGCACCCGAATTGGTCGACGCCATCGTGGAAATCACCGAAACCGGATCCTCCCTCCGCGCCAACAATCTGCGCATCATGGATACCGTGCTCGAGTCCACCACCCGCCTCATCGCCAACAACAAAGCCTGGGCCGATGAAGGCAAACGCCGCAAAATCAATCAAGTGGCCATGCTTTTGCAGGGCGCGCTGGCGGCCGAAAGCAAAGTGCTGATCAAGTTGAATGTCAGCAAGGAAAGCCTCGATCGCGTCACCGCGCTGTTGCCCGGATTGCATGCCCCCACCGTCAATCAACTTGCCACTCCGGGTTGGTTTTCCATTGAATCGGTGATGGACGAGCGTGTAGTTCGTGAAATCATCCCGCAGTTGAAAGACGCCGGCGCGGAAGGTATTATCGAAATTGGTTTGAACAAAGTGGTTCCCTGAAGGGACCAACAGCAGGAACAGGAGACCTATGGGCTCGGTTAAGAAAAAACGTCGCAAGAAGATGGCTAAGCACAAGCGCAAAAAACGCTCCTCGGCTGACCGTCACAAGAAGAAATAGCAACAGGCGGGACCGGCCCGCCAGGTCAATTGAATAGCATGAAACCAACTGTTTTCCTTTGCGGGGGGGCCGGGCTCGTTTTGTTCGTACTCGCTTCGGCCTGCACGACGCCGAAGCAAGACCAATATCCGTCGGCCGACGCCGCCAACCGGGCCACCGCGCTCGCCGAATACAGTATGGCTTTGCGGGAAGGACTCGCTGGCGAAGATGACGCCGCAGTGGAGCGATTCAAGTCCGCCATCGAGGCCGATCCGGACAACATCGAACTTCACCTCGAGTTGGCCATCCTGCTACTGCACGGCGGGCGCTATGCCGATATGGACGAGCAGGTCGATCAGGCCCTGGCCCTCAACCCTGACCATATTCGCGCGCTTCGCCTGAAATCGTTTGGAAACCGTTTGCGTGGCCAGCTCGACAAGGCACTGCCGCCACTCGAGCGAGCCATCGAGCTTGAGCCGGATGTGCTCTCGCACTACGTGGAAGCAGCTACCATCCACCAGCGGTTGGGCGACACTACATCCGCCATCCAGTTGCTCGAAACCGCCACGACAACCTCCACCAATCGCCTCGAGGCCTCTCAACATCTGGCCCGGCTCATCACGGAAATCGCCGCACACGACCGGCGCGATGGCCATACCCCTTCGCCGGAGTATCTCGACCGCGTGACGGCCGCCGTGTCCGGATTTCCCGACGATCCGGTGCTGCTTGCTCTGTATGGCGATCTGCTTGCTCTTCACCAGCGGCTGGACGAAGCCATCGAAGTCTTCGCTCGCATCGAGGCGCTGAATCCGTCGGACCCCCAGTTGCGCCAGAAACTCGCCCTCAGCCTTCTCGCCGTCGGCGACTCCGGCCGGGCGATCGAATTGCTCGAAGAGGCCGTGGAAAGACAACCGGACAACTTTCGCCTGCATCTTTACCTCGCCGAATTGCATCAGCGGGAGAAAAATCCGGACGCCGCCATCGCGCACTACCGGAGCGCCATGGAGCTTCGTCCGGATGTCGAAGAAATCTACCTTCAACTCGCCTCGATGCTGATCACCCGGGAACGTCAAGACGAAGCCCGCGAAATCATCCGCTTAACCCGTGAGCGCTGGCCCGCCGATCACCGCGCCGTTGAACTGGAAGCCTTCCTGTTGTTGCAGTCCCGCGATTATGTCCAATCCGCCGCACTCTTTCGCGAAGCGGAATCCATGTTCACCACCCATACCGGCCGGCCGATACTGGCCAGATTTTACGTCAATGCCGCCATTGCAAACCAGATGAGCACCAACCAGACCGAGTCCGTCCGGCTCCTGCGAACCGGCATGCAACAAAATCCGGAAGTAATTCGTCAATACATGGCGCTAGCCCTGCAGGCACAAAGCGGAAGCTTCCGGTTATCATCCTCGATCGATGTACTGGAAAGTGCGCCCGACCTGCTGCCCCGCGACTCGGCGAGCTCCACGCTACTTGGCCTTCTCAATCTGCGGGCGGAAAAATATCCCGCGGCCATCGTTCACCTCGAGGATTCGGAGCGACTGGCCATCGAAGCCGGAGACGAAGAAGAGCTCAACGAGCAATTTTACTTCTGGCTCGGCTCGGCATGCGAGCGCAACAAGGACTATGACCGAGCCGCGGATTATTTTCTCCAGGCCATCAACCTCCAACCCGATTACGCCGACGCCCACAACTACCTCGCCTATATGAACGCCGAGCGCGGAGTGATGCTCGAAGAGGCCTATGATCACGTCGGCGTTGCCCTCGCGGTAGAGCCGGACAATCCGGCATTCATTGATACCCGCGGCTGGATTTACTTCAAACAAGGTAAATACGAGGAGGCGCTCGCCGATATTCAGCGTGCCGTCGATTTGCTGCCCGACGATGAAACGATCACCGAACATCTCGGCGACATCCACCTTGCCCTCGGCAACGAAGAGGAGGCCGTGGTGTGGTGGAAAAAATCCTATGCCCTCAGCCAAACCAACGATGCGGTAAAGCAAAAACTGATCGATCGCGGCATCGACCTCTCCATCATTGCGCCGGTCGCGCCTGAAGCGGAGCCCGGCGATACCGCCATCGAAGCGCCGGTCATGACGGAAGAGGAATAGTCACGAAGGGAAGCGCTCCTGCGGGACGATTTCCCGCGAACTCCGCCCCCCGTTGGTCCATCAACCTCCTTCCTTTCATCCGCAAGTCATAGTACGATTTGGGCATGGATAAACGGGAAGTCCAACGTCGCATCGAGCATCTCCGCGCCGAGCTTCATCGCCATAACCACCTCTATTACATCGAAAACGCCCCGGTTATCTCCGACCGTGAATTTGACCAACTTCTCAAGGAGCTGACCGATCTCGAGGCCGCCCACCCGGAATTCGACGATCCCTCCTCGCCCACCCGCCGCGTTGGTGGCGCACCGCTGACGATGTTCGCCAGCGTGACCCACCGTCGACCGATGATGTCGCTCGACAACACGTATGACGAAGGTGACCTGCGGGACTTCGATCAGCGGGTTCACAAACTTCTGGGCTCGCGCCGGATTACCTATGTCGTGGAACCCAAGGTGGATGGTGTATCGATTTCCGTCCATTACCGTCGTGGCAAACTCCTGCTCGGGGCCACCCGCGGCGATGGTGCCACCGGCGACGACATCACGAACAACCTGAAAACCATTCGCGCCATTCCGCTGCAACTCACGGGCAACCATGTGCCGGAATTTCTGGAAGTACGGGGCGAAGCATTTATGCCTGTTGATGGATTCCAGCGCCTGAACGAGCAACGCGAAAAAGCCGGCGAACCATTATTTGCCAACCCTCGAAATGCCACCGCCGGCTCGCTCAAGCAGCTGGACTCCAGTGTCGTCGCATCGCGTCCGCTCAGCGCGGTGTTTTATGCCATCGGCGAAATCGAGGGCAGTCAGCCGGCAACCCACGCCGATGAAATCAAGCTGCTCGCGTCGCTCGGACTTCCCATCCCGTCGATGTGGTGGATCAGCCGGGACATCCATGAAGTCATCGCCCATGCCAGCGAGCTGCAGGCGAAGGAACAATCGCTGCCCTACATGATTGATGGTTGTGTCATCAAGGTGAACGAACTCGAGACGTGGGATAATCTCGGCGTCACCGCCAAGGCCCCCCGGTACGCCATCGCCTACAAATACGCCCACGAACAAGCGGCGACCATACTTCATGCCATCACCGTGCAGGTGGGCCGAACCGGCATTCTCACGCCGGTCGCCGAGCTTGAGCCGGTGTTGCTTGCCGGGTCCACCATCTCGCGCGCCACGCTGCACAACGAGGATGAAATCAAGCGCAAGGATATCCGCATCGGCGACACCGTCATCATCGAGAAGGCAGGACAAGTCATACCTGCCGTGGTTGAGGTCGACCTGAAACAACGGCCGGCCGCGGCAAACGTGTTTGATTTACACGGACATATCGGCGGCAAATGTCCGGTCTGCGGCGGACCGATCGTGCGCGATCCGGAATTCGTGGCGTGGCGATGCGAAAATGCCTCCTGCCCGGCCCAACTGAAACGCACGCTGCGCCACTTCGCCGGCAAAGCGGCGATGGATATCGAGGGAATGGGAGAAGTGCTGGTAAATCAACTGGTCGATGCCGGCCTCGTGACCACGTCAGCGGATGTATATCAACTCACGCTCGAACAACTGGCCGCGCTTGAACGCATGGCCGAAAAATCGGCGCGAAACGTCATCGATGCCATTCGCGCCAGCAAGGATCGTCCGCTTTGGCGGCTGCTGCATGGCCTTGGCATTCCCCACGTTGGCGAGGGAGCGGCCCGTAAACTGGCGAATCATTTCCAATCGCTTGATCGCCTCCAGCATGCCACGGCGGAGCAACTCACCTTGGTGCCGGATATCGGCCCCATCATGGCGGAATCGATCGCCCAGTATTTCCGCAATCAGAAAAACCTCTCCGTCATGGCGGCTCTCCGCGCGGCGGGTGTGCGCATGGAGGATGAGGCCGCCACGCTGGCCACGGATGCGAGTCATCCCCTGTTCGGAAAAATCGTGGTGGTAACCGGTACGCTGGCGCATTTTTCGCGCGATGAAATCAAAGAGGCGCTGCGGCGCGTCGGCGCTATCGTGACCGACAGCGTGAGCAAGAAAACGAACTACGTGATTGCCGGCGAGGCGGCGGGATCGAAACTGGACAAGGCGCGCAAATTCGAGGTGCCGGTATTAACCGAGGCCGAAGCGGAGAAGCTGCTATCATGACGGTACCGGAGAAGCCGGAAGTATCGCCGCCCGCGCCGGAACCCGCCGGTCCGCCGTGGGAAAATCTCGCTGATATCGAGCTGCTCCGCTGGCGCATCTCGGATCTCAAAACCCGGATCGCCGGCACGGTCGTGGAAAAGCGGGTTGAGCAACTGTACGCCGAACTTGCGGCGGCCGGACTTGCCTTCCGCCCGCCTTGCTACTTGAGCACCGAGTGGCTGACCCCTGACCGCATTCCCGCGGTGGGAATTCCTTTTTATCTAACGCATCCCCGACTGATCAAGCTCGAGCGGACCATGATGGTCGAGGCGGAGGGCGAATCCGAGGCGGAGTGCATGAAATTATTGCGCCACGAGACCGGCCACGCGATCAACTATGCCTATCGCCTGTACCGCAAAAGCCGCTGGCGCGAATTGTTCGGCAACTTCTCCGAGCCCTATGATCCGCACCGCTATGTGATGCGACCCTACAGCAAACAATACGTTGTTCATCTGCGCGGCAATTATGCGCAGGCTCACCCCGATGAGGATTTCACCGAAACCTTCGCCGTGTGGATGACACCCGGACTTGACTGGCGCAAAAGATACGCCGGCTGGGGCGCGCTTAAAAAACTGGAGTATGTCGATCATTTGATGAAGTCACTCGCCACCAAACCGCCGGAGATCACCGGCGGCAAGCGGTTGTGGGCCGTGGAGAAGATTCGCTCCACGCTGGAAAATTATTACAAAAACAAGCGGCGGGTATTCGGCGAGGGCTACCTCGGATTTTATGATCCGCTGTTGTTGCGGTTGTTCACCACCCAACCGGCCGCGCCCGACACGGCGCGAGCGGACAAGTTCATCTCGCAGCATCGCAAACAACTGGTCCGGGAAATTGCCGAGTGGTCGCGCCTGCCGAAATACCCGGTGCAGGAGCTGATTGCGCGACTCGGCCAGCGCGCCGGCGAGATGAAGCTGTTTCTCAAAAACGATCCGCAACACACCATGGTGTCCATCGGCATCAGCATCACCGCGCAACTGCTGGCCGAACAGGGCGATTACCGCGAGATCAGGGAACCATCATGAAGATTATCGCCTTGATTGATATCGAGACGGTGTTTCCCGAGGACCCGGATTTTTCCGGCAAGACCGACGCCGTTCGCCGGAGCGTGGAGGGTCAGGTAATCCAGACATTGCGTCACCTTCAGCACGAGGTGATGATTCAGACCTTCGGCCCGGATCCGCTGGTGTCGGTGCGCGCCGTGGCGGATCAAAATGCCGATCTGGTGTTCAATATGACCGAACACTTTCAGGGCAATCGCCGGCAGGATGCCAACATCGCCGGATTGCTCGAGTTGATGCATATTCCTTTTACCGGCACCGGCGCCGAGGGCTTGTTGCTGTGCCGCGACAAGATCACCGCCAAGCGCCTGCTCGGCTATCACAAAATCAGGGTGCCGCACTTTTTCTCGGTGGACCCCGGCTCATCAAAAATTCCCAAGCGCATTTACTATCCGCTCATCGTGAAACCCGCTCATGAGGATGGATCCGACGGCATCAGCCTGGCCTCGATTGTGAAGGATGGCGAGGAATTGCTTGCGCGCATCAAGATGATTCACGAGCGCATGAATCAGCCCGCCTTGTGCGAGGAGTTTATCGAGGGAAGGGAAATCTATGTCGGACTCACCGGCAACGATCGCCTGACCGCGTATCCGGCTCGCGAGGTCCGCTTCGGCAAGACCGAGGAAGGCGGTCCGCAAATCGCAACGAGAAAAGTGAAATGGGATGAGGACTACCGGAAGAAATGGGCAATCGAGTATGTGCACGCGGATTTACCCGATCCCCTTGAGCGCGCAGTGGCCCGGACTAGCAAGCGCATTTATCGCATCCTGCAGATGCGTGATTATGGGCGGATCGATCTGCGACTGAAGGCGGATGGCGAAATCGTGTTTCTTGAAGCCAACCCGAATCCCAATATCGGACGTGAAGAGGACCTGGCCGAGGCGGCCAAAAAATCCGGTCTCGAGTTCGAGGCCTTGATCGACCGTATCGTCAAGGCCGCCGCCGCACGCGGAAAAAAATAACACCTGCGCATTCACTCGCGCAAACAGTCTGGCGACCCAAGGTCGCCGGTTTATAGCACCAGATCCTTATCCGTCACCGCGCCTTCCGCGGCCGAAGTGACATTCGCCGCGTATTTCGCGAGTATGCCCCGGGTGTAGCGCGGAGATGGACGTTTCCATGCCTTCCACCGCTTCTTGATCTCGGCGGCCGGAACATCAAGGTTCAGCTCGCGCTTCTCGGCATCGATGGTGATGGCGTCGCCATCCTTGACGATCGCCAATGGCCCGCCGACGTAAGCTTCGGGGGTGATGTGCCCGACGACGAAGCCATGACTTCCGCCGGAGAAACGGCCATCGGTGATGAGCGCCACATCCTTGCCCAGGCCCTTGCCCATGACGGCCGAGGTCGGGGCGAGCATCTCGCGCATACCGGGACCGCCGCGCGGGCCCTCGTAACGTATGACGATGACATGGCCTTTTTTGATGGTGCCGTCGAGAATCGCAGCGAGCGCGGTTTCTTCCGAATTGTAGACCTTGGCTTTTCCGGTGAAACGCAAACCCTCCTTGCCGGAGATCTTGGCCACGGCGCTGGTCGGGGCCAGATTGCCGTAGAGGATCACGAGGTGGCCGTCCTTCTTGACCGGATTGGTGAAAGGCCGGACTACGTCCTGGCCCTTCGGATAAGGTTTGGCGCTCTTGAGATTCTGCTTCATCGTTTTGCCGGTGACGGTAAGGCAGTCGCCATGCATCAAACCCTCGTCCAGCATCATCTTCATCAGCGGAACGGTTCCACCGATTTTGACCAACTCGGCCATCACGTATTTGCCGCTGGGCTTGAGATCGGCGAGCACCGGGGTGCGCCGGCCGATACGGGTGAAGTCATCCACCGTCAGTTTGATATTCGCCTCGCGAGCCATCGCGATGAGATGCATCACGGCGTTTGTGGATCCGCCCAGCGCCGTGATCAGCGCGATGGCATTCTCAAACGACTCCTTGGTCAGAATGTCGCTGGGACGAATCCCACGCTTGATGAGGTTCAGCACGGCCTGGCCGGCGGCCTGGCAATCGCGACGCTTGGCCGCGGAGATGGCGGCTTGAGCGGAACTGTTGGGCAGGCTCATACCGAGTGCCTCGATCGCCGAAGCCATGGTATTGGCGGTGTACATACCGCCGCATGATCCGGCGCCGGGAATCGCCCGCTCTTCGATCTGCTTCAATTCGACATCATTCATATCGCCGCGGGCATGGGCACCGACGGCCTCAAACACGGAGACAATATCCACATTCCGGCCTTTGTGAACGCCGGGCATAATGGTTCCCCCGTACACGAAGACGGACGGACGATTGAGGCGGGCCATCGCCATCATGCAACCAGGCATGTTTTTGTCGCAGCCGCCAATCGCGACAAAGCCGTCGAAGCCTTCGCAGCCAATCACCGTCTCGATGGAGTCAGCAATCACTTCGCGGGAAACCAGCGAGTACTTCATCCCCTCCGTCCCCATGGAGATCCCGTCGGAAATGGTAATCGTATTAAAAATAACCGCTTTTCCGCCGGCCGCATCCACGCCTTTAGCCGCTTCACGGGCCAGCTTATCGATATGCATATTGCACGGGGTGACCATGCTCCAGGTCGAGGCGATACCGATCTGGTTTTTCTTAAAATCCTTGTCCGTGAACCCCACCGCGTGAAGCATGGCGCGACTGGGAGCGCGCTCGACCCCGTCGGTAATCTGGCAGGAATGACAGCGACTGAGCGAACAAGGCGATTTATTTGCGTTATTTTTCATTTTACACCCGTGGTGGATTCCATATTCTCGTAGCCGGAAAGTCTATTGGGTGCGCTAAATAGTGCAAGTACGTTGCAGTTCTATTTGTGGAACCTTTCAAAACCGGGATGCATCTCAGGAAACAGGGCAAAATCATGAATCACTACGCGCGCATCGCTTCTATTTGTTGTATCCCTCTGCTCCTCCTGGTCGGTGGATGCGGCAAAAAAGAAGAAGCTCAGGTTGTGGAAAAACCAAAAGAGGTCGTCAAAAAAGTCGAAGAGATCAAAGCGCCCCAGATTTACAGCAGCCCGACCGAGCAGAAGCAGTTTGAGGAGTTGTTTGAGGACGCCAAGGAGTCCTTCAATCCACCCACACCGGGCACGCTGGTGCGGGCCGAACCCGTCAATGGCGAAGCCATTGTGGGTGAATTGATCCGGTATGTTCCCGAAGGCGTGGTCATCTCCACGCCGGATCCGGTGACGGTGAAGAAAGAGGAACTTAAAGAGGATAACAAGGCGGAGTTTTTTGTGGATGCTTTTGCCGCCAAGATGGCCAAAGTGCAAATGGACGTCGGCACTACCTCCCCGGAAGGCAAGAGCATGTATCCGCCGGCCAAGCGGGGAGTGCTCGAAGTCCGCAAGCTAACCGCCGAGCGTATGATTCCCCGCGCCGGGCCGGGTCGCAATTACGCCACGTTTGATGAAAATGTTGTTTTTCGCGGAGCAAATCTGCGATTGCTCGACGAAATCAAGGAATGGGTTTGCGTTTCCGAAGACAAGGACTCCGCTCCCGTGCTCGGCTGGATTCCCAAATTTTCATCCAGCATCCCTTTCAACGAAACCTCCAAGGAACGCGTGAGTCGCGAAGTAGACGGACTCAAGGAAAGCGGATTCCTGATCAGCGTCGATCCATCCTTCCATGAAGCCGTGGTGGATTCCTATCTTTGGCGTATTTCCGACAGCGCCTCCGTCGAAGGAATCGGTCGCCTTCTTGCCCGTTATTGCGGGCAACAGAGAAACCTGCGCGTTTACTTTGTCGTGATCAAGGATGGCCAAACCGATCGCAAGATCGCCGAGTTCAGCGAAAGTCGCGGACTGAAACTTTTCTAATCCGCTACAGAACGCAGGCCATCGCCCGGAACAAGGCGGCCCGGGCTTCGATATCCTCCAGCGAGAGCGACTCCAAGCGCTCCAGGCTGAATTGCTCCACCCCAAAGGACGCGACCACCGATCCATACGTCATGGCCTTGCGAATGCCGGATTCCGAAATGTCGCCGCTCCGGGCCAACGATCCAATGAAACCGCCGGCAAAGGTGTCGCCGGCGCCGGTTGGATCAAGCACCTCTTCAAGCGGATAAGCCGGAACGATGAAGATATGCTCGCGGTCAAACAGCACGCTTCCGTTTTCACCCTTCTTGATACAGATGTAGCGGGGACCATGATCCAGCAACCGGCGCGCCGCCTTGAGCAAGCTATGCTCGCCGGTGAGGTGTCTCGCCTCGGATTCATTCAACGTGAGCATCGAAACCTTGCCGATCACCTCGAGCAGAGGTTCCCGGGCCACATTGATCCACAGATCCATGGTGTCGAGCAGGACAAAGCGCGGTTTGTGCACCTGATCAAGCACATGCAACTGCAATTCCGGGGATATATTGGCCAGAAAGAGAAAAGGGGCATCGCGATAAGACGGAGGCAAATCGGGGTTGAACGAGGCGAAGACGTTCAATTCGGTCGATAGCGTCCGGCGATGATCCATGTTCGCCTCGTATACGCCCGACCAGCGAAAGGTAAATCCTTCCTTGACCTGCAGGCCGGCCAGATCAATGCCAAACGAATGGTAAAGCGAGGTGAATTTGGGCGAAAAATCGGTGCCGACCACACCCACCATTCCGGTGCGCACAAAAAACGAGGCGGCGGCGCAGGCATAGCTGGCGGAGCCTCCGAGAATACTTTCCCGCCGCTGGTGCGGCGTCTCGATCGTGTCGATGCCGACCGAGCCGACGATGACGAGATCGCAGGTGGGATCGCTGCTGGCATGCGGGGTGCTCATGTGGATTTTACTCCATCCCGCTCGACCATGATTTCCTCCAGCCGTTCGCAAATCAGATGGAACAACAATTGATGTCCCTCCTGAATGCGCGGCGTGCTTTTCGTCGACCGGATGCAAAAAAGAACATCCACGGCGGGAGCGAGCTTTCCGCCCTGGCCACCCGTCATGCCGATCACACCCATGTTCGCAGCGCGAGCCGCCTCCACCGCCTTCATGACGTTTGCCGCGTTGCCGCTGGTGGATATGGCCCACAGCAAATCACCGGGACGGCCGAGCGCCTGCACTTGCTTGGCAAAGACCAGCGCAAAATCATAATCGTTGCCGATAGCGGTCATCGTGGAGGTGTCGGTGGAAAGCGCAATCGCTGCATAGGGACGACGCTCCTGCAAAAACCGGTTCAGGAATTCGCCGGCGATGTGCTGCGCATCCGCGGCGCTGCCGCCGTTTCCGCAAAGCAACACCTTGCCGCCGGCGGACAAGCAGTCGGCAATCCGCTGCGACACCGTCTCGACGGCACCGAGCATGGTTCCAAAAATTTCATGGGCGACCCCCAGATAGTCGCCGGCAATGGCATCTGTGTTCATATTAGATAATATCTCCTACCGGTGGAGGTCCGGGCGAGGTCACCCGGTGAACCGGATGTTCTTTCTCGCGGACGATTTCCTCCACCTTTACTTCCACATCACGTATATCCTGAATACCCACTTTTTCTTGAATCATAAGCCGTGTGCGCTCCTGCAGCATCCGACTGACTTCCGGTATGGGCGCGCCCGCCTTGATTTTAACCTGAAGCACCACATCAAGCGCTTCATCCCGGGCTGATACCTTGGGCGTGAGGGCGAGCACCGAGGGAAATTCCACCCGGAGATGCCCGATAAATTCCTGCAGCGCTTGGAGACTGATGCTGATGTTGCCTTGCTTGGTTTCGTAGGAGAGGTAGGCTGCCCGCGGACGGGCCGAGAGACCCGTAAGCACATACAGGACCAGGCCGAGGATCAATCCGAGACAAACCGCGATGACCAGCAGGTGATGCTCACCTGCCTTGGCGAGAAAATCCTTCCACGCCGTACCACCTTGAAGGGCCGGCATCAGCACCCGGAAAAGCACAACTGTGAGGACCACCACCAGGAGCGATCCCAACAGGCGGTGGACCCACTTCATCCAACTGCTTCCGTTTTATCCGCGCTGCCCGGTGCGGAGGGAAGTTTCACGCCCTGCACCACTACCTGCACGGATTTGACATGCTTCCCGGTCATTTGCTCGACTGCTTGTCTGACTTCGGTCTGCAGTTGCCAGGCGACGTTGGGAATACGAACACCGTAGTCGAGAATCACGTGGATTTCGATGACCACGCCGCTGTCTTCGAACTCCACCCGGATGCCCCGGTCGGAGGACTTTTTACGAATGATGCCGGCGAGGTCGTCCACAAGACCGCCGCTCATCTCGCTCACGCCGGGCACCTTCACTGCGGCCAGGCGGGCAATCGTGGCAATGACATTGTTGTGAATCTGGACGGAACCCAGCTCGGTATCGTTTTCGAGATGATCCCCGTTCACTTCGGGCTCCACCAGGGAGTCGATCTGGATGGAATTTGATTTCGCTTCTGTTTTGGCCATGGCGGTCCCCTCTTCTAATGCTTGCTCTCGGAGTTCAGGAAGCCTTCGGTCAGAAAGCCTTCCAGGAAAGTCGTCGTGTACTCACCACGCTGGAAGCGGGCGTCGGCCATCAATGCCTGACCAAGCGGCACCGTGGTGTGCACACCTTCCACCATGAATTCGCCCAACGCACGGTTCATGCGGGCAATGGCCTCGGCACGTGTATCCGCATGCACGATGATCTTGCCGATCATACTGTCGTAGTAAGGGGGGATATCGTAGCCGTTGTAGACGTGGGAATCCACGCGAACGCCAATACCGCCGGGCTGTTTGAGAAAACTCACATGGCCCGGGGACGGTATGAAGTCGCGGTAGGGGTTTTCGGCATTGACGCGAAACTCGATGGCGTGACCACGGATGGACAAATCCTTCTGCGAGAAGGAAAGCTTCTGCCCGGAGGCCACGCGTATCTGTTCCTTGATCAGGTCGATGCCGGTAATCTCCTCGGTGATGGGATGTTCCACCTGAATCCGGGTATTCATCTCCATGAAGTAGAAATCGCCGGACTGACGGTCATAAAGAAACTCAATGGTGCCGGCATTCCGGTAGCCGACGGCTTCCACCGCCTTCATTGCCGCCCGCCCGAGCTTCTTGCGGGTATCCTCGTTGATAACCGGTGACGGCGCCTCTTCGACGAGTTTCTGATGACGGCGCTGGATACTGCAATCACGCTCGAACAGATGGCACGCATTCCCGTGATGATCGGCAATCACCTGCACCTCGATGTGCCGGGCCTGATCGATAAACTTCTCGATATACACTTCCGCATTCGAGAAGGCGCGCTCGGCCTCGCTGCTCGCGGTCATGAAACCCTGCACGAGACTCACATCGTTTCGCGCCACCCGCATGCCCTTGCCGCCACCGCCGGCCACGGCTTTGATCAGCACCGGATAGCCGATTTTGTGGGCAATTTTGATCGCCTCATCCTGCGAAGCCACCACACCCTCACTGCCCGGCGCCACCGGCACACCGGCCTTCTTCATGGTTTCGCGGGCGACTGACTTGTTGCCCATCATGCGAATGTTGTCGGGGGTGGGCCCGATGAAATGTATATTGCAGTTTTTGCAAATTTCGGCGAAGTGGGCGTTCTCGGAGAGAAACCCGTAACCTGGATGGATGGCGTCCACATCCGCGACTTCGGCCGCGCTGATGATGTTGGCGATCTTCAGGTAGCTGTCTTTGCCGGCCGGCGGGCCGATGCAAACTGCTTCGTCGGCCATTTGTACGTGCAGCGAGTTCTGATCGGCGGTGGAATACACGGCAATCGACCGTATACCCATCTCGCGGCAGGCCCGGATCACCCGCAGGGCGATCTCGCCCCGGTTGGCAATGAGAATTCGTTCAAACATGGCGGTCAGTTGGGTTCTACCAAAAAGAGCGGCTGGCCGTATTCGATCGCCGTGGCATTTTCGACGAGGATCTTGCGGATCGTTCCCTTCACCTCGGCCTTGATTTCGTTCATAACTTTCATGGCTTCGATGATGCAGACCACCGAGTCAGAGGTGACCTCACCGCCCACAGAGGCATAAGGCGGGGCTTCCGGGGATGCTGCCCGGTAAAAAGTCCCGACCATCGGCGATTTGATTTCGATGTAGTTGCTGGGCACGGCATCTTCGGCAGGCTTGGCGGCGGCGCCGGTGGCGACCGGCGGAGCCATCGCGGGCATGGTCGGATAAAATGGAGCCGGAGCCTGTCCCATGATCACCTGGGGGGCACCGCCGGCAAAAGGTCGCCGCAATGTGATGCGAAAGCCTTCCTCGGCCAACTCGAACTCGGACAACTCGTTGTCCTTCATCAACTCGAGGATTTGCTTGATTTGATCAATATCCATGACAGTTATCTCCGCGTCTTGCTTGTTTGCCGTTCGATTCAAAGCCACGTCTACCGGACAGCCCCTACTATGTAGCAAGCAGATGGCCGTTTGTCCATGAGACAACATCAGGTGGGAAGAATCGCCTCCCAAACCGCGGCCTCGGGCAAATTGCCCTCCAGCAGGCGGCGCGCCCGTTCGATCTGATCGATCCGCTGCAGGCCTGCCGCCAACGACCGTTGGCGACCCTGCCGCGTCATCACCTCGATTTCCGCCGGGTAATGAAGCTCGCCCGATCCCGCGCCCGCCGAACAAGCCAACACATCGCGCTCCCATTGGACTATCGTCCGGAGCACCTCTTGCCGGGCGCTGACCACCCTCGACTGGACCCGCGCGTTGAGCACATCCTCCTCCACGTCATCGCCGGCCCGCTCCTTCTCGACCCGCTCCGCCGCTTCGCGCACCTCGCGCAGCAAAGCCGAGATCCACGCCGACTGCTCCAAGGCCGTGGTTCCGGCTCCGCGCTTGCGCAACCAGGCCAGCATCGCCTCCTCCACGCGGGTACGGACAGCGGTCCCGGCCTCGCCGCCGCCGAGAGCAATATGCTGACAACGCGACATGATGGTCGGCAGCAGCGATTGCGGACGTTCGGTCAACAGGAGCATAATCGAGCGTTCCGGAGGCTCTTCCAGTGTTTTAAGAAAGGCATTCGCGGCGCTTTCGTTCATGCGATCGGCATGCCACAACACCGCGGCCTTCCAACCACCTTCAAACGATGTTTGGCGGAGGCGCTGAATGGTCTCGCGCATCGCGTCGATGCCGATCACGCGGCTTTTCATTTCCGGCTCCAGCCAGGAAATGTCGGCATGCGTGCGGGTTTCGACCAGACGGCAGGTCCGGCACTCGCCGCATGGCTTGTCCTCCCCCTCGCAATAAAGCCATGCGAGCAGCAATTGACCCAGCAGTACGCCCCACTCGGTACCCGCCCCGGAGATTACGTAGGCATGAGCCAGTCGGCCTCGTTCCGCCGTGGCCAGCAGACGGGTAAACGTGTCGCGCACCGGCTCAGGCAAGGATCGATTGGACCAACTTCCAGACATCGGCCTCCACTTCCAAGGGATCGCGTGATGCATTGAGCGTGCGGAACCGTTCCGGATACCGCTTGGCCAGTTCAAGGTAGCCAGCGCGCACTTTCTCGTGAAACTCGCGCGCCTCGCTTTCAATGCGATCGGACTTTTGAAACAACTCCCGCTGACGGCTGGCGATCCGGTCAAATCCGGTTTCGATGGTCACGTCCAGCAGCAGCGTGAGGTCCGGCACCGCACCGGCAATTGCGAAATTATTGATGGAAATCATCTGCTCGATGTCAAAGCCGCGACCGTAACCCTGATACACCGTGGTCGAGTCGGCAAAACGGTCGCAGATGACATGCACGCCCTTCTCCAGCGCGGGAATGATGACCTTGCGCACCAGTTGGGCGCGACTGGCCGCGAAGAGCAGCACCTCCGTCTGATCGCAGAGCGACTCCCCCGACTTGTCATGTTGAAGAATGTCGCGGATGACTTCACCGGTGGGCGTGCCGCCCGGCTCGCGCGTGTAAAGAACGTCATGCCCCTCGCTGGTCATGCGTGCGAGCAGCTTCTTGGCTTGTGTGGTTTTGCCCCCGCCCTCGGGACCTTCAAAGGTGATGAACTTCCCCCGCATTAACGCCGCCTCACTTTCGGCCCTTGCGGCGTATCCTTGATGATAAATCCTGCCGACTCGATAAGCCCGCGGATACGATCCGATTCCGCCCAGTTCTTTGCTTCACGGGCGGCACGGCGCGCCTCGACCAGCGCCTGCACATCCGCCGGGATCTCGCTTCCGGCCGGCGCGAGAAATCCAAGCACACGGTCAAAATCCTGCCATGCCGCCAGGGCGGCCGCCGCCTCGCCCGGGGAAACCTGCTCTTGGTCCATGGCGCGATTGCCGTCCCGCAACATGTCAAACACGGCGCCGAGCGCTCCGGAGATATTCAAGTCGTCGTACAGCGAACTCGTAAATGCCTGCCGCGCATCGCGCGTCCATACCGTCTCGGCGACTGGAGTTGCCTGCCCGGCCCGTTCCAGCAGGCGCGCGCGAAACTCATCGAGACGCGACAGCGCGGTTTTCGCGGCATCCAATCCCTCCATGGTGAAATTCAACAGCTGACGGTAATGCGTGGAAACCAACTCGTACCGGATCTCGCGACCCGCATACCCCTTCGCCAGCAAATCGCGCAGGGTGAAGAAATTACCCGCCGACTTCGACATCTTCTTGCCATCGACGATCAGGTGCGCATTGTGCAGCCAGTAGTTGACGAACTTCTTGCCGGTCGCCGCTTCACTCTGCGCAATCTCATCGTCGTGATGCGGGAATATATTGTCCATCCCGCCGCAGTGAATATCGAACGAATCACCGAGGTATTTCATGCTCATGGCCGAACACTCGATATGCCAACCCGGACGCCCGCGACCCCAAGGGGAATCCCAAAATACATCGCCATCCGCCTCGTCCCACGCCTTCCAAAGGGCGAAATCGCCGATGTTTTCCTTTTCGTATTCATCGTGGGCCACGCGGTTGCCGGGACGCAACCCGGAGAGATCAAGCCGGCAGAGACACCCGTAATCCGGAAATTTTGTGATGTTGAAATAGACCGACTTGTCGTCCGACTGATACGCATACCCTTTTTCGATAAGCGTCCGGATCAGCGTGATCATCTCGGGGACATGATCGGTCGCGGCAGGGTAACAC
Source organism: uncultured Verrucomicrobiota bacterium (assembly GCA_964470065.1). GTDB lineage: Bacteria > Verrucomicrobiota > Kiritimatiellia > CAIVKH01 > CAIVKH01 > CALMUP01. The sequence continues at coordinate 17,429 of CAYYAR010000012.1, forward strand.
TCGGCCCGCTCGATGTTCAACGCACCGAGATCTTCGAAAAAAGCGTCGATGAACGTTTGGGTGTATTGCTTCAGCGGCAGGCCCTTCTCGCGACTGGAACGAATGGTCTTATCATCCACATCCGTCAGATTCATGACGTGGTACACCTCGTAACCGGCGAACTTCAGCACCCGGCGGAGCAAATCCTCGAACGTGTAGGCACGCAGATTGCCGATGTGGGCGAAATTGTACACCGTCGGTCCACAGGTATACATCCGCACACTTCCCGGCACGATAGGAGCGAACGGCTCCAGCGCGCGGGTAAGCGTATTATAAAACTTCAAGGTCATACGAATGCGCGAGCATACACCCTCCCTGCGGCATCCGGCAACGCGGGATTTGCGTGATGCCGATAAGATGCTATACATCCGGCATGAAGCACCTGTGGGCGCCCTGGCGCATCGACTACATCAAAGCCACCAAAACCGACGGCTGCTTTCTCTGTCACTATTTTGCCGGACATGACGACCAGTCCAACCTGGTGCTGGCCCGGGGCAAAACCTGTGCGGTGGTCATGAATCGCTACCCCTACACCGGTGGTCACCTGATGGTATGTCCCTATCGCCACGTCTCCGAACTCACGCTTCTTTCCCCCGACGAAAACCTGGAAATGATGACCTGGGCCTCACGCTCCGTGGAGATTCTCAAGAAACACATGAGACCCGATGGCTTCAATATCGGCATCAATATCGGCGAGGCCGGCGGCGCCGGTTTGCGGGATCACCTGCATCTTCATGTTGTTCCACGCTGGTCGGGCGACACGAACTTCGCCACTGTGCTTGGCGACATACGCATCATTCCGCAGGCGCTGGAGGCGCTGTGGGTCGAGCTTCAACCGGACTTTCAGCCGTCGCCCGGCTAAATCATCCGCGCTCCCGCCGTCAACCGACGTCGACGATGCTCGGGTCGTAGCCGGCCGGCGGCTCGTAACCGAGCAACACCAGGCTGGTGGCGGCAAGACTGCTGATGCCGAGATGTTGATGGGACGACAGGCGCATCTTCGCCTGCCCGCTCGGGTCCCATATATAACAGGGAACCGGATTCAACGAGTGGCTGGTCTTCGGCTTCGGCTGGCCGTTTTTATCCAGCACCAATTGCCCCTTCTTGATTTCGTACATCTCGTCGGCATTTCCATGATCGGCGGTGGCAATCAAAATGCCGCCGGCCGCCTCGACGGCTTTCATGAGCCGGCCGATCGACAAGTCGGTCGCCTCCACGGAAATCTCCACCGCGAGCGGATCGCCGGTATGACCAACCATATCGCCATTGGGATAGTTGATCCGGATGAACTTGTGCTTGTTGGCGCGAATCGACGCCAGCGCCACATCCGTTATCTCCGCCGCCTTCATCCACGGACGTTCATCGAAGGACACCCGGTCGGATTTGATCTCGACATAATCCTCTAGGCCTTCGTTGAACTTGCCGGAGCGGTTGCCATTGAAAAAGTACGTCACATGGCCGTACTTCTGGGTCTCGCTCACGGCAAGCAAAGGAATTCCATTTCGTACCATGTATTCGCCCAGCGTCTTGTCGATGGCCGGCGGCGAAACCAGGTAATTGGCTGGTGTATGCGTGTCGCCATCATATTCCATCATGCCGGCGAACTTCACCTGCGGCTTGGGACCGCGATCAAACTTGTCGAAGTTTTCCGTCTCAAATGTGCGGCATAGTTCAATGCCACGGTCGCCGCGGAAATTGAACAGGATCACGCTGTCGTTGGTGCGCAACGGACCGAGCGCCTGGCCGTCCCGCTGAATCACGAACGGCGGCAGATCCTGATCGATCACGCCGGCATTTTCTTCACGCAGTTTTTCCACCGCCTCCGCGGCGCTGGCAAACATGCGTCCCTCGCCCTTGAAGTGGGTCTGCCAGCCGATTTTGACCATGTCCCAATCGGCCTCATAACGGTCCATGGTAATTTTCTGGCGACCGCCTCCGGAGGCTATGGCGAAATCAAATTCATCGCCGGAGAGTTCCTTGAGCACGGCCTCGAGTTGCTCGATATATACCAGCGCGGACGTTGGCGGCACATCGCGACCATCCAGCAACGCATGCACGCGCACGCGCTTCACGCCGGCGGAACGGGCTTCCTTCAACATCGCCACCAGATGCCGGATGTGACTGTGCACATTGCCATCGGAAAGCAGCCCGACAAAATGAAGCTGGGAGTCGTGCTCGACCGCATGGCTGATCAAATCCTTCCATGTCGCGCCCTCGAACAGCGAGCGGCTGTTGATGGCGTCTTCGACCAGGCTTGCCCCCTGGGCAAAAACCCGTCCGGCGCCGATCGCATTATGCCCGACCTCGCTGTTGCCCATATCTTCATCGCTGGGCATACCCACTGCGGTGCCGTGCGCTTTGAGTTGGGTATAGACCGCGTGTTTCTTCAACCAGTCCAGGTGAGGTTTGCTGGCTTTGGCGACCATATCGCCTTCGGGAAATTTTCCAATGCCGACACCATCCATGATGGCCAGCACCACGGGACCTTTTGGCCCGGGATAATGCTTGATCTTGTTCAACTGCATGTCTTGCTCCGGATAATATTTTGTGTGCTCAACATCAACATTCAACGCGGCTTGTTCAAGTGTTTTGCCATGTATGCTTCATGTCGCTCGCGCGCCTGCGTGTCAGCATACTGGACATCATCGATGCCGGGTGGCCCGCCCCGGTTAATCGCAAAAACGGTATTTTACGATACAACGAAGCGCGGAAAAGCCGTCCTTCCACGTGATCTTTTTTCCTTCGTCGTAGGCGCGTCCATGATAATTCACGGGCACTTCATAAATGCGGCACTTCTGCCGGGCGACCTTGGCCGTGATCTCCACTTCAAATCCGAAGCGGTTTTCCTTGATCGTAATTCTCTTCAGCACCTCGGCGCGGAAAACCTTGTAACACACCTCCATGTCGGTGAGGTTGAGATTGGTCATCATGTTGGAAAACAACGTCAGCAATTTATTACCGATCATGTGCCAGAACAAATGCACGCGGTGGGCACCACCACCGGCAAAGCGCGAGCCGAATACAACATCGGCGTGCCCCTCGAGGATCGGCTCGAGCAACCGCGGATAATCGCGCGGCGTGTACTCGAGATCGGCATCCTGGATCAACACCACATCGCCGGTGGCCAGGGCAAAACCCGTTCGAAGCGCCGCGCCCTTGCCCTGGTTGACCTGATGATGCGCGGTGATCAGCGAAGGATCGGCGGCTTTCAAGCGCTCGATCGACTCTCCGGTTTTGTCCTTTGAACAGTCATTGACGAGGATGATCTCCTTCTCCAGCGGTATGTTCACGGCGCGCACCGCATCGACAATCTGGAAAATGGTGCTTTCCTCGTTATAGACTGGAATCACTACGGAGAGTTTTTTCATAGCGGTCGAAGACTACCGACTCCCCGTGGCCGGTTCAAGACCATGATGAAGTTGGCGGCCCGGCCGGAATTCGCTACTCTGTCCGCTTTCATCGATGAAACACGCACACACCAGGAAATTCGAGCATGCCTTCCACTGGCCTTCCCCGCCCCTGCAGGTGGTGCTGGTGGAGCCGGAAATTCCCCCCAACACTGGAAATATCGCCCGCATGTGCGCGGCCACCGGATGCGGATTGCACCTGATTGAGCCTCTCGGCTTCACGATTACCGATGCTCGCCTCAAGCGGGCCGGATTGGATTACTGGGACGCCATTCAGCCGAAAACCCACGCTTCCTGGTCGCATTACCTCGACGCGGAAAAGCCGGCGCGGCTCCACCTCTTCAGCACCGGTGGATCGCGAAATATTTTTACGGCGGACTTCCGCCCGGGGGACCATCTCGTGTTTGGATCGGAAACGCGGGGCTTGCCGGATGACCTGCTGGAAAAATTCCGCGACCACGTCGTAGGCATTCCGCTCCGGACCGAGCACGTGCGCTCGCTTAATTTATCAACCGCCGCCGGCATCGCCGTGTACGAGGCCCTGCGACAGATTCAGGGAAAAGATTGAACATCCCCGCCGCGCCCTTATCCAATGCATCGCCGGTCACGGAGAAAAAAGTTGATCAACGGAAGAAACGATTCATGAGCTTGCAAGGAGATAAAGTATGAGCACGGGAATTAGCGCCATTAACGAACAGGTCAAACAGCACAGCGCATTCATACATACGTTGCGCACCGAAATCGCCACCGTGGTGGTGGGTCAGCAGTACCTGATTGACCGCCTGATCATGGGGCTGCTCGCCAACGGCCACCTGTTGCTGGAGGGCATGCCCGGACTGGCCAAAACGCTGTCCGTCAAGACGCTGGCCGGAGCCATCAACGCCACGATGCAACGCATTCAATTCACTCCCGATCTTCTTCCCGCCGACATCGTCGGAACCCAGCTGTACAATCCCAAAGATGGCAACTTCACCACGCGCAAGGGACCGGTGTTCGCCCACCTGGTGCTTGCCGATGAAATCAACCGCGCGCCGGCGAAAGTTCAAAGCGCCCTGCTCGAGGCCATGCAGGAACGACAGGTCACCATCGGCCCGGAAACCTTCAAGTTACCCGAACCCTTCCTCGTACTCGCCACGCAGAACCCGATCGAACAAGAGGGCACCTACCCCCTACCCGAGGCGCAGGTCGATCGCTTTATGCTCAAATTGAAGGTGGATTATCCGAGCCGCGAAGAAGAGCGCCGCATCCTCGATGCGATGGCCGCGACCACGACCAATATAAAGACGCGTCCGGTCGTCGAGTTGAAACAGATTCTCGCCGCCCGGGAGATCGTCGACAGCATTTACGTCGACGATAAGATAAAGGATTACATCCTCTCGATTGTCTTCGCGACCCGCAATCCATCGGAATTCCAGCTCGACATCAAACAATTCATCCGCTTCGGGGCCTCGCCGCGCGCCACGATCTACCTCACCCTCGCCGCCAAGGCCCAGGCGTTCCTTCATGGCCGGGGCTACGTCACGCCGCAGGATGTCAAATCAATCGCGCAGGACGTGCTTCGCCATCGCATTCTTGTCTCCTACGAGGCCGAAGCGGAGGAAATGACCTCGGAGCACGTGATTGAGAGGATACTGAACAAGCTGCCGGTACCATAAGGATTACGGTTCGCGGATTTTGGGCGGAACTGATCACAGACAAAAACGCCACGACGATGCTTTCCTCTGAAACACTAAAAAAGATTCGCCAGATACAGATTCGCACCACCCACATGGTCAGCGATCTGTTTGCCGGCCAATACCACAGCGTCTTCAAGGGACAAGGCATGGAATTCCAGGAGGTGCGGGAATACCTGCCCGGCGATGACATCCGCACGATCGACTGGAACGTGACCGCCCGCATGGGTCATCCGTACATCAAAAAATTTGTCGAGGAACGGGAACTGACGGTGATGCTGGTGGTGGACATCAGCCAGTCAAATGATTTTGGCAGTCGGGCCCGGATCAAGCGCGATCTTGCCGCGGAGGTCGCTGCCGTGCTCGCATTCGCGGCCATCCAGAACAACGACCGGGTGGGCCTGATTCTATTTTCCGGCGAGGCGGAGCACTACCTGCCGCCCCGCAAAGGCACGCGGCATGTGTTGCGCGTCATTCGCGATGTGCTCCACCACCAACCCCGCCAGCGTGGCACGTCCATCGCCGCCGGACTCGATTTTCTAAACCGCGTGGCCACGCGCAAGACCGTGTCGTTTTTGATCAGCGACTTTATTGACACCGACTACGAACCGGCGCTCGCCGTCACGGCAAAACGGCATGATCTGATTTCAATTCTCGTTCGCGACAACCGTGAACGCGCCCTCGCCCCCGCCGGCCTGATCGAGTGGGAGGATGCGGAAACCGGGCGGCGCGTGCTGATCGATACATCCCATACCCCCACCCGCCGCGCCTACAAGGAGTCCCATGCACGCCGACAAACCCGGCTCCTCGAGACCCTCACAAAGCGCGGGGTGGATGTCATCGAATTGACCACCGGCGAACCATACGCCAATGAACTGATCCGTTTTTTCCGGAAACGGGAGAAGCGACGCTTATGATGCGCGTGGTCATCCTCCTATCGGGCTCGCTCCTTGCGACCTCGCTCCATGCGGCGCCGGTCATTACCGCCACGATGTCTACCAACACCATTCACGTGGGCGATCGCGTGGCGTTGACCATTCAGGCCCGGCACAACCCCGATGAACGGGTGATCGTTCCATCGATTCAACGCGAGCCTTACATCTTCGTCTGGGACTCGTCATCTTCCACCCGTCCCGGCCCGGACGAGCAGCTGATTTCGGAAACAACAATCATCTTCACCTCGTTTGTCATCGGGGAGCATCGCCTTTCCACCAACAACCTGATCGTCATCGGCAAAAATCAATCCGGGGAGAACCTCGCCTTTCCGGAACTCGTCATCCGGGTGGAGTCGCTGCTCACCAATCCGCCCCCGGCGCTCGCAGACATCAAGTCGCCTGTTCGTCCAGCCAGCCACGCGTGGCTTCGCGTGGTCGCGATGATTCTTTTGACGATCGCCGCTGGCATTCTGGCTGCGCTGCTGATCCGCCGCTGGTGGCGGCGCACATCATCCGCCCCGGAAGTCCGGCGCCTGCCGCCCCACGAAATCGCGCTTACCGCCCTGCAGGCATTGCGCGACCGCGGATTGATCGAGCGCGGCGAAGCCGGTCCTTTTTACGTCGAGCTGTCCGCCATCGTCCGCATCTATGTGGAAGACCGCTTTGATCTGCATGCCCCGGAACAAACCACCGAGGAATTCATCCGGGCATCAAGTCAATCGCGAGCACTTTCACTCGAGCACCGGCAACTCACGCAGGATTTCCTCGAGCAATCCGATCTCGTGAAATTTGCCCGGCACACGCCCTCCGCCAGTGACATGGAGCGCGCATGGGATGCTGCGGCTAAACTGGTGCGCGAAACCATGGAGGCGACGCCGGCGCCGTGATTTTCCGCTATCCATGGCTGTTGCTTTTGCTGTTGCTCGTCCCGGCGCTGATCTACCTCCGCTACGGTCGTCGCCGGCGGCCCGCGATGCGCTTCAGCGATGGCACCCGGCTGGCCCGACTGCCGCCCGCTTGGACCATACTACTCCAGCCCCTGCTGCCCTTCCTGTATGGCCTCGGGCTTGTGCTTGCGATACTTGCCCTGGCCCGTCCCCAAAAAGGTCTTGAAGAACGCTCGATCCGGGCCGAAGGCATCGACATCGTGCTCTGCGTGGACGTGTCCACGTCCATGCTCGCCGAGGACTTGAGCGAAGCGGGCAACGAGATGACGCGACTCTACGCCTCCAAGCAGGTCATGGACCGGTTCATTGGAAACCGCACCTACGACCGTATCGGACTCATCGCGTTTGCCGCTCTGCCTTTCACCATGGCGCCGATGACCCTCGACCTTGACTGGCTTCAGGAGCAGGTCGCGCGCCTGGAAACCGGCGTGTTGCCCGATGGTACAGCCATCGGCTCGGGCCTTGCCTCCGCGGTCAACCGGCTGCGCGATAGTGAAGCGGCATCCAAGGTGGTCATCCTGCTCACCGACGGCATTAACAACCGCGGCGAAATAAGTCCGCTGAACGCAGCCAAGGCCGCGGAGGCACTGGGGATCCGGGTCTATACCATCGGCGCAGGCACGGACGGCATCGTGCAAATGCGCGTGCCCGATCCATTTGGCGGCACCCGCACCGTGCGCCAGCGTTCGGAAATTGATGAAGCCACGCTGATTGAAATCGCCCGCATCACCGGCGGAAAATATTTCCGGGCCCGCGACTTCGATAGCTTGCGCGGGATCTACGATGAAATCGATCAGCTGGAAAAAACCGAAATCAACATCGATCAGTATCGTTATTTCGACGAGCGCTTCATGCCGTTTCTGCTCGCCGCCATCGCCGCGTTTGCCCTCGAAAAGTTGCTGGCGCTCAGCCGGCTCGGGAGGTTGCCATGAACTGGGGTGCGCCGGAAATTCTTCCCTGGCTCTGGCTGTTTATTCCGCTAGCCGCCTGGTTGATTTGGTGGCAGCGCTTGCGACTTCGCCGCCTGGCCGCGCTCATCGACGCCGGGCTTTGGGAAAAACTGTCGCCGGGATGGAAGCCGCGCGCGGTCTATGGTCGCCTCGGCTTGTGGCTGGGCGCCCTACTCCTTTTTGGTGTGGCCCTGGCGCGCCCGCAGTGGGGATTCACCTGGCGCGAAATCAAACGTTCGGGACTCGATATCATGGTCGTGGTCGACACCTCGCGCTCCATGCTGGCCACCGACCTCAAGCCCAATCGATTGCAGCAAGCCAAGTGGGGCATTCTCGATTTGCTCAGTCAGTTGCGCGGCGATCGCGCCGGCCTCGTGGTTTTCGCCGGCGTGAGTTACCTGCAATGCCCCCTCACCTCCGACTACGCCGCGCTCATGATGTACGTCAACGACATGAATGCCGGATTGGTGCCGCGCGGAGGCAGTGCGATCACGGACGCCTTGCGCACGGCCGCCAAAGCGTTTGATGACCAATCCGGCGCCGACCGCTTGCTTGTGTTGATCACCGACGGCGAGGACACGGTTGCCGATCCCCTTGGCATGATCCCCGAGTTGAAGGAAAAAAACATCAAGGTCTACGCCATCGGTGTGGGCAGTCCGGAGGGCGAACTGATTCCCGTGCGCGACGAGAACGGCCGGGAAAACTTTTTGCGCGATCGCGCCGGCCAGATCGTCAAGTCGTCCCTGAACGAAGGTGTGTTGCAACGGCTCTCGCTTGGCACCGGCGGCGCCTATTTACGGGCCGCGCCGGGACAATTCGGATTTGAACGACTGGTCCAGGAAGAGTGGTCGAAACTACGGCCAGCCACCGGCGAAACCCAGCGCCTTAAAATGTGGGAGGACCGGGCCGGATGGCTCATCGGCGCCGGCCTGCTTCTGCTGATCATCGAGGCGGCCCGCCGGGAGCGGAAATAATATGCGCGCAATCTTTTTCATTATCATGTGTCTCTCGACCCTGACACCGGCCCGCGCCGAAAGCTCGCCGGATCCGGGCAAACTGTTTCGCGATGGACTCAGCCGTTACGAAGACGGGCAATTTCAAGAGGGACTCGATCTGCTCGCGCAGGCACTCGAGGCCTTCCAGCCGGAATCCGCCCGCTTTGATCTGGCCCAGTTGCATTACAACATCGGAATCGGCCACTACCGCCTGAGTCAACCGGAGGAGGCCGCCGCATCTTTTCAGGCGGCGTTGCGGTCAAGCGAACTCAAGCTGCAATCATCATCCTATTTCAATCTCGGCAACGCGCGTTATCAATCGGCACAACTGGCACTCAACGAGGGCGATGTGGCCGCGGCGTTTCAGCAATACCAAGCGGCGGCCAGCAACTTTGTGCAAAGCCTTCGCCTTGCCTCGGATGATCAGGACGCCAAGATAAACTACGAATTGTGCATACTCGCCCAGCGGCGAATCCTCTCCATGGTTGCCCTGGCCATGCAGCACATGCAGCAGGGCGAACAACTGGTCGGTCAGTATAAATTTGTCGAAGCCGCCCAATGGTTCGCACAAAATCGCGAAGCCATCGACAAGGCGCTATCGCTGGAACCGGAAGCCAAAAAACAGTTCGATCAAATGACGCAGCGCACCACCTCGGTAGCCGAATTGATTTCACCACCCCCGTCCGCGCTCCCAGGAGCCGCGCCATGATGCGTATCGCCTGGATATTCCTGCTGATAGTTTCGGGGCTGCAGACGCTGGCCCAAACCAACGTCACCTCCGCGGTGGATTACTTCAACCTCGGCGCGTCGACTTTCATCCGGGAGGATCAGGAAAAAGCCCTGGCCATCGTGAACGAGGGGCTGCTTTTTCATCCGGAAGACGAAGCGCTGCTGAAGTTGAAATCACTGCTCGAGCAACAACAGGACTCATCCTCCGGACAGAACGAACAGCCGGAAGAAACGCCGCCACAGGAAAACGCCGGTGACCAGGAACCGGCCGATCAGGACACATCAAGCGGAGAAGAGGAATCCGGCGAGCAGCAGCCTGAACCAGCGGATCAGGAATCCGGCGACGAGGAGCAACCTGACGAACAAGAGAGGCCCCGTGCGGATGAGATGACCGGCGAAGAAGCCGAGATGGTGCTCGACAGCCTGCGACAGCTCGAAGAGGCTCAACGCAATGAATTGATGCAGGAAATGATCCGCCGGCAGATGCGCGACATGCCCCCGGTGGAGAAAGACTGGTAATGATTGGCTTTCTACAACAGGCGAAGTTGAATGCCCGCGTCTTGGCCGCGGTATGGGTGATTTGCCCGACACTACTTTTCGCACAACGAATCACCATGGAGGTCGAGCCCGCGACGATTCGCCTGAACGAAATGGCCACGCTCAAATTGAACTTTTTCAATTTGAACCCTGCCCAGGCACCGGGCATTCCGCCGGTGGACGGTTTTGAATTGAACTTCATGGGTCAGGAACAACATTTTCAATTCATCAACGGTGCGCAAGAGCGCAGGCTGACCTTCAACTATCGCATCTCCCCGCGAGCGACCGGTACATTCACCATCGGCCCCTTCAAACTCGACATCAACGGCCAGACCATCGACATCGACGCAGCCGCCATCGAGGTGTTGCCGCCATCGAGCGAAAGCTCCGGGGACCAAACCCAAACCATGTCGGATCTGATTTTCGCCCGCGTCAATCTGCCCCGCCAGGAGGTCTTTCTGCAGGAGCGATTCGACGTGGAACTCGCCATCTATTACCGCGGGATTCAGATCGATCGCGGTATCAGCCTGCAAAATCTGCCCACCACCGGTTTGAATCTCGAGGATTTCGAGGAAACCGGCGGCGGCCGCGAAGTCCACGAAAACGAACTTTTCGAAGTGCGTAAATTCCGGATGCGCGGCACCGCCCTGACGGCTGGCACGTTCACGCTCGACCCCAAGGTTCAGGTCGGCGTACTCGTTCAACGGCAACGCCAGCGCGATCCCTTCTTTGGCGATCTTGATTTCTTCTTCGGCCGCTACCAAACCCAACCGCTCACTGTCGCAACGGAGCCGGTGTCGGTCACGATCCTTCCCCTGCCCGCCGAGGGTCGTCCGGAGGGATTCGGTGGTGCCGTTGGTCGTTTTGACATGGATGCCCAAGTGCAACCATCCGAGGTTACGGCGGGCGAACCGGTGACGCTGACGTTGCGCATCACCGGCCGGGGCAATTTTGAGTCGATCTCCATGCCACCGCTGAATCTTGGTGATGACTTCCGGCCATACGATCCAAGGCTGGTCTCCACCGGTCGCGATCACAAGGTATTCGAGCAGGTGTTCATTCCCCGCTCAGATGCGGTGAAGGAGATTCCCCCGGTGACCTTCACGTTTTTTGATCCGGAAAGCGGCGCTTACCGGACGATTTCGCGCGGCCCCTACCAGCTCAATGTCAAACCCGGCTCCACGCCGGCCGGACCCCAACTGGTTCAGGCGCCGACACCGCTGGCATCTGTCGATCGCGCACCTCTCGGGATCGATTTACTCGACATCAAACGCACCGTGAGACCAGTGACAACATCACCGCTGGCATGGACGCGAATCCAGCCGCTCGCACAGGTGCTTCCATTGATGGCCTTGACGGGATTATGGCTGATACAGCGGCGTCGCGCATCCTTGCGCATGGACATCCGTCATCAGAGACGCTCGCAGGCACCTCGCTCGGCGCGGGCCATGCTGAAAATGGCGGATCAGGCCCGCACCGATGGCGATTCGTTGCGCTTTCATCAGTCGCTTTGGCAATCGCTTGCGGATTATGTGGCGCACCGTTGCAATCTCGAGGCCGGGCAAGTTTCCCCGGAAGTCATTCTTGCCCGGGCGCGGGCCGGCGGTCTCGATGATAAAACCGTCGCGGAATTGACCACCCTTATGCGTGAATGCGAGGAGGCGCGCTTTGCCGGCACGACTGGCGCGCAGGCCGCGTGGGACCAACGACGCGAGACCACCGAGCGCATGCTACGCGCGCTGGAGAAAGTGCGGCTGACATGAAACTTTTTTTATCGTTCATCGCGTTGGCATGTTCACTTGCACCGGCGGCGATCAGCGCGACGCCGGATGAACGCATCACCGCAGCCCATCAGGCGTATGATCGCGGTGATCACGAAGCCGCGCGAGTCCATTTCGAAGAACTGACGAAGCTTTTACCCGGCTCGTTCGAAGTATGGTACAACGCCGCCAACAACTCCTTCCGGGCCGGACGCGCGGGCGAATCCGTGCTGTATTACCGGCGCGCATGGTACCTCAATCCGCGCGATGCCGATGTGCGAGCCAACATGCAGTTGGTGCAACAGCGGCTGGGGGCTCTCGCACCCGCCACCACCCTGCTCGATCAAGCGGCCCGGGAATTGAGCCGGCGCGAATGGACATGGCTTTTCCGGACCAGCTACTGGAGCGGACTTGCCATCGCGGCGATGATGATTTTTGTCGCGCCGGCGCGTCGATGGTTGAGACTGCCGCTCGCGGCGCTGATCGTGGTCACGCTGGTGGCGCTGGGTGGCTGGTGGCATTGGCATGAATGGCAGAAGTCGACCGAGGCGGTCATCACGGGCGGCCGCCAAATCGCCCGCTATGAACCGCGCGAAGCCGCCACGGAATTATTCAGTGCGCCGGAAGGATCCATCGTGCACGTGGAGCAGTCATTCGACCAGTGGATCAAAATCAACGCCGACGGAAAGTCCGGCTGGATCCCGGCCATCGCGGCAGAGCGGGTTATGGCTTGGAAAACGCCTTGATTTCGCTACGCTCGACCCCATGGTCTCGAACACAAACAAACCAGCCGGTGGTGCCGGCTGGCTTTGGTGGTTTGCCCTGCTGGTGGCGGCAGCGGCGGCGGCCGGCATTTTCATCATTAGCCAGGACCCGCTGAATTATCAGGCCCGCGAGCAAATCAACACCATCGTTCTTTTTGCTTCGGTGACCATTGGCCTGTGCGTCATTTCCGCAACCGCGCACTGGTGGGTTCACCGCTGACTAGACACACAGGCGCGGCGCCCGCGGATCAATGCTAGTCAGCATCTCATACGCAATGGTGCGAGCCATCCGGGCCATCTCGTCGGCCCAGAAAGATTCACCGCCCTGCTTTCCGATCAGCACCACCTCGTCGCCGGTGGCCACATCACTGTCCGGTCCGACATCAAGCGTAATCCAGTTCATGCTCACGCGGCCGACGACGGGATGACGTTGTCCGCGCACGAGGGCAAAGCCGCGATTGCCGAGCAGACGGTTATAGCCATCGGCATAACCGGCGGCCAATGTGGCGATACAGGTTTCCCGCTTGGTGGTGTAACTACTGTAGTACCCCACGGGAAAATTGGCCGGCACCCGCTTGACCATGAGCACGCGGGTCTTCCATTGCAACACCGGCGCGGTGGTGATGCGCAATCCCTTCTCGCGCGCGCCGTAGCCATACATGATGATGCCGGGTCGCACGCCGTCAAAATCCCAGTCAGGAAAACTTTGAAACGCACGACTGCTGGACACGTGGCGCATCAACGGCTGATCGGTCAGACGGGAAATGCGTCCGGTTATTTCGCAAAAGCGCTCCACCTGGTCCGGGCCCAGCGAGGGCCGGGCCACTTCGACCGACGCGAAGTGCGTGCAAATTCCGGTTATACGGAGTCCGGAAAATTTACGCATGCGGTCAAAATCCTCCACGGCCGTGGTCCAAGGCACGCCGAAACGCCCCATGCCGGTGTCGATTTTGAGATGACAGCGCAGTCGCAGACCAAGCCGCTGGGCCTCCGCGGAAAGTATTTCCGCATGGGGCATATCCACGATGATGGGAAGAATGTCCTGCTCGACGCAGGCGGGAATTTCATCCGGATGAATCGCGCCCATGATCACGATCTGTGCATGCGGCGCGACCTCGCGAACCACTACCGCTTCATGAAGATAAGCCACGGCGAACCAATCCACGCCGCAGGCGGCGGCGTGGCGCGCCACATCGCGCAGCCCGTGTCCATAGGCATTCGCCTTCACGACAAACACCAATTTCGTGCCGGGATTCAACACCTCACGAACGGCGGCGATGTTACCGGCAAGGCGTGATAAATTGATTTCTACCCACGTGTTGTGCACAGGCAATGTATAACGCCGGCGAAGCGCGCCGTCCAGCAGGCTAGAGCAAGGTTCCCGGCTTCCAGGCGTGACCGCACAGAAAAGCTTTTCCATTCATTCGCTTGCCACCTTCCGGTTGCAACTCGATCAACTGCAAGCCGCCCGCGCCGGTGATAATGACCGGTCCATCACCCGGCACGCTGGCTACCGTGCCCGGCACCCCGCGCACGCCCTCGACCAGCGCCGATTTCCACACCTTGATGATTTTTCCGTGACTGACGAAGTGACCGCCCGGCCAGGGTTGAAAACCGCGGATCATGTTGTGTATCTCGCTGGCCGGTTTGGTCCAGTCAATCAGACCATCGCCTTTTTCGATTTTGGGAGCGTAGGTCGCATGGGCATGCTGTTGCGGCACCGGTTGCGCATGACCCGTTGCGATCAGATCCAGACTCTCCAGCAACAGCCCGGCTCCGATGCGGGAGAATCGCTCGCTCAAATCCGCTGCGGATTCCCCCGGCTCAATCGCATGCCGGGCCTGCAACAGGATCGGCCCGGCATCCATCTCCTTCTCGACAAAAAACAGGGTGACGCCACTGACGGTTTCGCCACGTGCGATCGACCATTGGAGCGGCGCCGCCCCGCGATAAGCCGGCAGCAGCGAGGGGTGGACATTCAATACGCCTTGCGGAGGCATCTTCAACACCACACCGGGAATGTATTGACCATACGAGGCCACCGCGATGACATCGGGCGACCACGTGCGCAAAATTTCAAGCGCTTCCGGAGAGCCGATTTTTTCCGGCTGCATCACGGGAATTCCGCGTTGGCGAGCCGCCTCGTGAACAAGCCCGGGGCGGACTTGACGGTTGCGGCCGCTCGGCCGGTCGGGTTGCGTGGCCACGCCGACAAGCTGGTGCCGGTCGCTCCCGGCCAGCGCCAGCAGACTGGGCATGGCAAACGAGGATGATCCAAAGAATACTATCTTCATGAGGGTCTGCGGTTTTCCCGGCCTCACGGTACTTTCACCGGAAATCCGCGGGGCCGCACCGGGTCGCGGGGGAAAGATTACGCGGCCGCCGGCTTGTTCATGTAACGCAACAAATGGACCAGCGTGTCCTTCAGCTGATTGCGGGGCACCACTACATCGAGCAATCCGTGCTTCAACAGAAATTCAGATCGCTGGAATCCCTCGGGCAGATCCTGTTGCGTGGTTTCCTTGATCACACGCGGTCCGGCAAAACCAATCAACGCACCCGGCTCGGCAACGATTACATCCCCCAGCGTGGCAAAACTGGCCATGACGCCGGCCGTGGTCGGATGCGTAAGCACGGGAATATAGGCGAGGCCGGCCTGGGCATGGCGGGCCAGCGCGCCACTGGTTTTGGCCATCTGCATGAGGCTCATCAAGCCCTCGTACATGCGCGCGCCACCGGAAGCACAGACAATCACCACCGGCAAACCCTCTTTCGTTCCACGCTCGATTAAACGCGTCACCTTTTCCCCGACCACGGATCCCATGCTCGCGCCGAGAAACGCGAAATCCATCACGCCCAAGCCGACGGCGAGATCCGTCATGCGGCACTTTCCGATGGTGATGGCGTCGTTGTAGCCGGTCTTCTTTTTGTTCTCCGACAGTTTGCTCGGATACGATGCCGTGCCGGTGAAGCCGAGCGTGTCGATACTGCTCAGATGCTCATCCCACTCCTCAAAGGAACCCGGTTCGGCCAGCAAGTTGATGCGTTCCTGGCGGGTCATTTGAAAATGGTGTTTGCATTTGGGACACAGCTGGAGACTGGCCTCAAGCTCCTGCTTGAAGACAATCTCACCGCAACCGGGACACTTGATCCACAAGCCGTCCGGCATTTCGCGCTTGCGCACCTTTACGGTGGCGTAATTCTTTTTGTTAAAAAATGGCATGTCGGATTCCTTTAAAGTCCTCGGGCCACAGTGATGACATCCACCGAAGCCGCACCTGCGTCAAACAACGCCCGGGCACAAGCTCCCACCGTGGCCCCCGTAGTCATGACATCATCGACCAGCAGTATCTTTCTGGATGGCCATACCGCGGGGGTGGTCGTTCCAAAAGCTCCCCTGACGTTAGTAAGGCGCTGTCCGGCTGTCAAACGAGTTTGTGACGGCGTCCACTTCACCCGCCGCAGACTGCGCTGCCCGATCAATGGCACCTGCAGGCGCCGGCCCAACGCCCGGGCCAGCAACAGCGACTGGTTGAAGCCCCGCTCGCGCCGCTTAACCGGATGAAGCGGCACCGCGCAGACCGCATCGTAGGTGGCATCGTGATAATGGCTGCGCACGGCCGTCTCGAGAAGATCGACAAGTATCGGCTCCAACCAGAGGGCGTGATGATATTTAAACTGCATCACCAGCGCGCGACCGGTTTCGTTGTAATGGATGGCGGCGCGGGCGCGGCCATAAACCGGCGGTCGCCGGCAACAGGCATGGCAGACGTAGTCGTGATCAATCGTTCCGTGCACCGGCTCGCCGCATCGCGCGCAAAAAGGCGGGGTAATCACCGCCAGGCGCGGACGGCAATCCCAGCACAGCGACATGCCGCGATCTGCCAGGGAGCGACCGCAACCGGCGCACGTGCGCGGGTAGAGGAAATCAGCGAGGACGGCGAGAGGATTCAACGTCGCCGTCCGGATTAAAAGGCAATACCGGCCGCTACCGAGAAGCCGGGATTCCCGGTGAGTTGGGCTTCCACCCGGAAGGTGTTGTGGCCCGGCATCAGCAGGGAAATGCCCGCCACCGCACCGAAGGATTGATCCTCGCTCGCATCATTATCGCCGTTCAACCGGACCAGCGACACCACCGGACCGGCGTAGGGCATGATGGAAAGTTGATCGTCGATCCGCCACTTGCCGGCCAGGAGCAAGCCGGCATCGACATCGAACAAATCATCATATTTGACGCCGTCCACCTCCAGAGCGGGTGCGTAATGGAATTGCACAAACGGACTGAGCCGGAAAGCGACGCCCTCATAGGCGATGTAACGCAACCCCAACCCGCCATAAAATTCGAGATCACCACCGGAAGGGTTGATTCCGCCCAGATCAAAATCGAGGTAGGCATATTCACCCACTTCCGTGTGCGCGCGCAACGTGAACACATCCGCCTCGAATGTCCCGCCGTCATCGAGCTCGCGATCGCGTGCTTCGTAAATGATTTCCGCACGGGCCTTGCCGGCAAGATCCACCGGCAATACAGGATCACCGGAATCGGCGGCACGAACAGAACCGGCGGCCACCATCATGGTCCATCCTGCCATCAAACCGCACCAGCGCATCTTCATGATATATCCTTTCGTCTTTTTATGTATTCTCCAACGAAGACGCTCGCGACTCAATGGTATTCATTCGGACGCGAAACGATTGGCCCCGGCCGTTCACCACTGGCGACCCGGCTTGAGGCGCCGTTCCTCGATCGATTACACGCGACTTTCAGGCCGTAAAACCGGCTTATTTTCTTTGCCGGAGCGGCTCCGGCGTTTATCTTTCTCCCATGATCGGGCAGGAGTTTGCGGGCTATACGCTTACGCGCCGGCTGGCCACGGGCGGCATGACCCAGTTGTTTGTCGCGGTTGACCGTCAACAGCATCGCGTGGTGATTCGCCGTCTCAAGCCGGACAACCTGAAGGACCGCCGCATCCGCTCCACCTTCATGCGCGGAGCGGAAATTGTCAGCCGCCTTCATCACCCGAATATTGTCCGGCTGTTGAAGGCAGGATTTTTTCACGACGAGCCCTTCATGGCCCTTGAGTATGTGGAATCGAGGAGCATGCGGGATCTCATTCAATCGCGATCACCGCTGCTCTACCAGAATATGCTAACGATGTTCCGGCAAATGTCGGCAGCGATTCATCATGTGCACCAGGCGGGTTACTGGCATCTCGACTTCAAACCGGAGAATTTGATCGTGCGGGATGACGGACTTCTCGTGCTTGTCGACTTTGATCTGGCCATGGAACGCAGCAACAAACCGGTCAAACTCTCTCCGATGCCCGGAACGGCCGCGTATGTGCCACCCGAGGCGCTGGCGAGAAACATGGTGAGCGATCAAACCGACATCTTCAGCTTCGGCGTGACCTGCTATGAGATGCTCACCGGGCGCAAGCCATTCGAGGGCATCACGCCGGATGATGCGCGCCGCAACCAGCTTAATCCGAACACCCGGCCCTTGCGCCTGAACCAGCCGCATCTCCGCGTGGCCTTGCCCATTGAAACGCTCGTCTTCAAATGCCTTGCGAAGCAAACCGTGGAGCGATACCCTTCGATCCATTTGGTCACCAGAGACTTGGAAATGCTGGTTTGAACGAACCGGCGGTTTACTCGAACCAAATACATTTTTTTGATGGATTTCAGTGTCTATAATTTTGACCGCTCGGTCGCGCGCCGTGCCCCTACCCCGTGGTGGGTGTATGTGCTGGTGGCGCTACTGGTCGGACTTCTCATAGCCGGGGGCATTTCACTGGCGATGTATCTGCTTGAGAAAAACAAGGCAGACGAGGTGCTGGTTGAGGCGGAGATGGTGGAAGATCTCGATCAGCCGTCCGCCGCCCCGGAAAAACAACCCGAGCCCGTCGCAGCGCCGGTACGCCCGCCGGAGCGAACCAGCGTTTCCGCACCCGCCACACCCATTCCGGCCGTCTCGACTCAACCGGCCACCACCAGCGCCCCGCCCGCCGGTGACCTGCTGGGCCGCGCCGCGGCGGCCAAGGCTGCGGATGATCTGATCACCGCGCGCGCGCTCGCCCTTCAGGTGTGGAACAATCCGCCCAGCCCGGTTGCGAAAAAAGAGGCCGAAGCTCTGCTGAACGAAGTCGGCATCGTTCTCGTCATGTCCGGCCGGGCCATGCCGGAAAAAATCGATTACACCGTGGCCCCGGGCGACAGCATCGACAAGCTGGCCAAAAAATTCGGAACTACTGTCGAGCTCATCCGCGCGATCAACAACATCCGCGGACACATCATCCGGGTCGGCGACCGCCTGCGCATCATGAACGCCACCTTTAGCGTCAAGGTCAGCAAATCCCGCAACGACCTCGAGTTGTATCTCAATGACCAGTTTCTCAAACGGTATCCGGTCGGCACCGGCGAGTTCAACAAGACGCCGGTCGGCGATTTTGAAATCAATGATCGCATAGCCCAGCCGACATGGTGGCGCCCGGATGGCAAGGCCATCCCCTACGGCGATCCGGAAAATCTCCTCGGCACGCACTGGCTCTCCATCAATGTGCGTGGTTATGGTCTGCACGGAACCTGGGAACCGGAGACCATCGGGCACCAGCTCAGCGCCGGGTGCGTGCGCATGCTGAACGAGGATATCGAACAGCTATTCACTTTACTTCCCATCGGAACCCCCGTATCCATTCGCGATTGATGTTCAGGAGACCTCGGTATGCCGGTGTACACCTTGCCTTTTGAAAAACCTATTGTGGAACTTGAGAACAAGCTCAAGGAGCTATCCCAGTTCAGCGAAAATCAGAAGATCGATGTCTCGACGGAAATCCAGCGCATGAACGAGCGCATCGAGGAAACCAAACGGGAAATCTACAAGAACTTGACGGCATGGCAAAAGGTGCAGGTGTCGCGCCATCCCATGCGTCCCTACACGCGCGATTACATCAAGTTGATGTGTTCCCATTTTGAGGAACTGCACGGCGACCGCATACATCGCGATGACCGGGCCATCATCGGCGGTTTCGCGGAGCTGGATGGCCAGCGCGTAATGCTGATCGGAACGCAAAAAGGACGCGACACCAAGAGCAATCTGGCCTGCAATTTCGGATGCGCCTATCCGGAGGGTTACCGCAAAGCCCTTCGCCTTATGAAACTCGCGGCGAAATTCAACCTGCCCATTGTCACGCTCATCGATACCCCGGGCGCCTTCCCCGGGATCGAGTCCGAGGAGCGCCACATCGCCGAAGCCATCGCGGTGAATTTGCGCGAGATGTTCACATTCTCCGTCCCGATCATCGTCACGATCATCGGCGAAGGCGGAAGCGGCGGCGCTCTCGGCATCGGCGTGGGCGATCATGTGATGGTGCTCGAGCATGCGTATTACTCGGTGATTTCACCGGAAGGTTGCGCCGCCATCATCTGGAAAAACCGTTCGTTCTCCGACAAGGCGGCGGAAGCGCTTAAACTTACGTCGCCGGACCTGCTTGCCGCGGGACTGGCCGACGAGATTGTTCCCGAACCGCTTGGCGGCGCCCATAACAATCACCAGTTGATGGCGGACACGCTGAAGGAACATATTCTGCGCAATGTGAAAAAATTCAGCGGAGTCGCACCGGATGAATTGCTCAGGAAGCGTTACGACAAATTCCGTGCCATGGGCATTTTCAGCGAGAGCGCGACATGAACGGCGGCGAGGACGAAATGAACGGCCGCATCACGGAAGACCGGATGTCGGCCACCGATGATCAGCGCATCGAACAGATTGTGCCGCTCCCCCCGCCGGCTCACTTGATCCGCTTTTTTCCGATCAAGGACACCTCCGGCGAGCAGGTCATTTCGCAAACCCGCCGCCAGATCCGGGACATTCTCACGGGAAAATCCGACCGCTTGCTGGTGATCATGGGCCCCTGCTCCATTCACGATCCCGCCGCCGCCCTCGATTACGCCGGCCGCCTGCGGGAGCACCGCGAGCGGTTGTCCGGTGAAATCGAATTGCTCATGCGCGTGTATTTTGAAAAACCCCGCACCACCGTGGGCTGGAAGGGACTCATCAACGATCCTTACCTGAACGGCAGCTTTCGCATCAACGAGGGACTACGCATCGCCCGCGACCTGCTCGTGCGGATCAATCAATCGGGCGTGCCGGCCGGCTGCGAATTTCTGGATGTGATTTCCCCTCAGTATATCGGCGATCTGGTGTCGTGGGTCTCCATCGGCGCCCGCACCACCGAGTCGCAAGTGCACCGCGAACTGGCATCCGGCTTGTCCGCGCCGGTCGGCTTCAAGAATGGCACGGATGGAAACGTGAAAATAGCCGCCGACGCCATTCTCGCCGCGCGGCAAAAACATCATTTTCTTTCCGTGCACAAAACCGGACAGGTCGCGATCGTCAGCACGCGCGGCAACGATGATTGCCACATCATCCTGCGCGGCGGCAAGCAACCCAATTACGATGCCAACAGCGTTGCGTCCGCCTGCCAGGAGCTAGAAAAGGCGGGTCTCGATCAACGATTGATGATCGACTTGTCCCACGGGAACGCCAGCGGCGACTTCCGCAACCAACTCGTGGGCGCCGAATCGGTGGCGGCCCAAATCAAGGCCGGCGAAAAACGCGTCTTCGGCGTCATGGCCGAATCCAATCTCCGCGAAGGCAAACAATCACTGACCCAGGGACAACCCCTCACCTACGGTCAGAGCGTGACCGATCCCTGCCTCGGGTGGGAAGACTCCGTCAAGCTCCTCGACATCCTGGCGGGGGCGGTTAAGCAACGCCGCGGCTGATTCTGCTCGCAAATTACCGGCTTGCCCGTTTTTTCAAATTTTGATAAAACGTATTACCAAGTTGGTGGGCGTGCCCGCCTAACCCCGAAACATGGGCGCAGACGCGTTTCCGCGTCAGGAAATGACCTCTGGCCCGATTCACAATAAAAAAAGTTCATTTTGAGGTTTTTATGCGACTTGGTATTGCGTTTACGTTGTTTTTTAGAGCTCTTGGCAGCAAGGCATTCGCCTCCGAGGCGGCCGTTCTGCTGGCGCGGCCCACCCTTCCGGCGCCGAAGAAGGAATCCGCCACCGGCCCGCACCGTACGGCCGCGGTGGAAATCCTGGCCACCCTTCAACGCGAAGGTCGTCTGATTGATTTTCTTCAGGAAAAAATCGACGGCTACACAGATGCCCAAATTGGCGCGGCCGTGCGCGACATTCATCGCGACTGCCGGAAAACGCTGGATCGCATTTTCGGCCTCGCACCGCTGCACATGGAAGCCGAAGGGGCGACCGTTCCGCTTCCCGCCGAACTGGATCCCGGCGCCTGCAAATTGACCGGACGCGTCGGCGCCACCGCAGCTTCCGGCAAGCTCCGCCATCATGGATGGAAAATCACCCGCCACGAACTTCCCGCCTGGACCGGACGCGAAAGTTCGGCCTGGGTGATCGCCCCGGCGGAAGTGGAAATCTGATCACCGCGGCGGCCGTGCGGCAAAGGCCGCTAGCGCGCCGCCGCATCGTTATTTCTCAACGCTGATCCAAGGAGATTTTTATGACCGCGATGTATTCCATAGGTATTGATCTTGGCACCACCAACTCGGCCCTGGCCTACGCAACCCTGTCCGATGACCGCGCGCCCGTGGCGCTGCTCGATATTCCGCAAATGGACAGCGCGACGGCCATGGGTTCGTCGAAACTCTTGCCTTCGTTTTGTTACTTGCCGACCGAGGCGGAACGCGAAAGCGGCACCCTCATGCTCACCGGCACGAAAAAAGAAGTGGCCGTCACCGGGCGATTTGCTCGCGCACAATCCGCTGACGTGCCCACCCGGACTATCGCCGCCGCCAAGTCGTGGCTGTGCCATCCCCGGGTCGATCGTCACGAGGCCATTCTACCGTGGAATGCACCCGGCGACGTCGACAAGATTTCCCCGGTGACCGCCTCCTCGCTCTACCTGCGCCATCTCGTCCGTGCATGGAACGAACAGTTTCCCGATGCTCCCTTCAACCAGCAACAGGTCACGCTCACCGTGCCGGCTTCGTTTGATGCCAGCGCCCGCGATCTTACCCGCGATGCCGCCGCCAAAGCCGGATTTCCAAAAAATTTCATCCTGCTCGAAGAACCGCAAGCCGCGCTCTATGCCTGGCTGGAAACGCGGGGTGAAAACTGGCGAAAAGAACTGAAGGTGGGCGATGTGATTCTGGTTTGTGATGTCGGCGGAGGAACCACCGACTTCACGCTGATCACGGTGCAGGAAAGCAACGGTGATCTCGAACTCTCGCGCCTGGCTGTCGGCAATCATATTCTCGTGGGTGGCGATAACATGGACCTCGCCCTCGCCTTCGCCGCGCAACATCTTTTCCGCGAACAGGGACACGAGCTTGATGCCTGGCAATCCGTTTCCCTCTGGCACGCTTGCCGCGCCGCCAAGGAAACCATGCTTGCCCCGGATGGACCGGACCGCCACCCGGTGATGATTCTCGGCCGCGGATCGCGAGTCATTGGCGGTTCAATCTCGGTTGAACTGACACGCGCATTGACGGAACAAACCCTTCTCGACGGCTTTCTTCCGGCTTGCACGCTTGCCGACCGCCCGGTGCGCCGGCCGGCATCGGGATTCAAACAGCTTGGCCTGCCCTACGAATCCGATACCGCGATCTCGCGTCACCTCGCCCGCTTTTTGAGCGAGCACGGCCCCGAAGGACAAACGGCGTGCCGGCCAACCCGGCTGATTTTCAACGGCGGTGTCTTCAAGTCCGCTGGGCTGAAAGCGCGTATTCAGACGATCCTGCAATCGTGGTTTCCCGATCACGGCGCGCCGCACATTCTCGCCGGCAGCGAAGATCTCGATTTCGCCGTGGCCCGTGGCGCCGCCTATTACGGACGCGTCAAACAGCAGGGCGGACTGCGCATCCGCGGCGGCACGGCTCGCGCCTATTATATCGGCATCGAAACCGCCGGCCTTGCCGTGCCCGGAGCGTCCCGGCCACTGCACGCGCTCTGCGTGGTGCCGCATGGCATGGAGGAAGGCACCTCGCTTCACGTCCCCGGCGAAGAAATCGGTCTGGTCGTCGGCGAGCCGGTGCATTTCCGCTTCTTCAGCTCGGCCAGTCGCACGGCCGACACCGCCGGCGATTTATTGACCTCATGGCGCGAAGACGAATTGGAAGAAACCGATGCGCTCGAGGCCGCCCTGCCTTCCGCACAAAATGCGGAAGGCGGCTACGTGCCGGTGCGGATGGAAACCGCCGTGACCGAACTCGGTGTGCTGGAAGTTTGGTGCGCCAGCACGGTAAGTGATGAACGGTGGAAGCTGGAGTTCAGCGTGCGGAATGAATCTTGACGATGTTCCGGCGGGACCGATGACGCCGCCGCGTTTCATCATCGGCATCGATCTCGGCACCACCAACTGCGCGGTGGCCTTTGTCGATACCAAGGCCGGGCGCGATGTGCGCGACTTTCCGGTCAGACAACTCACCGCGCCCGGGGTGCACGAGAACCGGGATACCCTGCCATCCTTTTTATTGATGGCCCCGGGCGAAGACGATTTTTGCGCGGGCGTCCATGCGCGCGACCAGGGCGCGTTGATGCCGGGTCGCCAAATCAGCTCGGCCAAGTCCTGGCTCTGTCACCAAGGTGTGGACCGGATGTCGCCGATTCTTCCCTGGCATGCCGCCGAGGGCGTCACCACCTTGTCACCGGTGGAGGCACAGGCAAGAATTTTGCTCCACCTGGTCGAAGCATGGAACGCGGCGCACCCGGCATATCCGCTGGCCGGGCAGGACGTGTACATCACCGTGCCGGCGTCGTTTGATGAGGTGGCCCGCGAACTTACGGTGGCGGCGGCCAAGAAGGCCGGCATACCGCGACTCCACCTGCTCGAGGAACCGCAGGCGGCGTTTTATGCGTGGTTGTCGCAACACGCTTCGGGCTGGGAAACAATCGTCCGCACGGATGATCATGTCCTGGTGATCGATGTTGGCGGCGGAACGACCGATTTGACGTTGATTCATGCCCGGCCCGCGGGCGATGGGCGCGCAATGTTCCACCGCACCGCCGTGGGAGATCATTTGATCCTTGGCGGCGATAATCTTGATCTCGCCCTCGCCCATGCCCTTGAGTCGCGACTCGTGGCCGGGGATCGTCTCGATCCGTCTAGCTGGTCGACGCTGGTGCGACTCTGCCGGCATCACAAGGAAGTCTTGCTCGGTCCCGGGCCGCCGGACGAAGTGACCGTGGTTGTTCCCGGTCGCGGCTCGTCGATTCTCGGCGGGCAGCGCCAGGCCGTGCTTTCGCGGGACGAGGCGCACCGTTTGCTGGTGGATGGATTCATGCCGCGTGTCACGTTGCAGGACTCGCCGGCGCGGCGCAGTTCCGGCTTTCAGGAATTCGGCCTGCCCTATGCCTCGGATCCGGCCATCAGCCGCTATCTCGCCGAGTTTTTACGCGAAAATCTCCCGCAGCGCGACGATGGAACCCTCACCCCGCCGGCGGCCATTTTGCTGAACGGCGGCTTATTCGAGTCGGCACACATGCGCGAGCGCGTGATGGAGCTGCTTACATCGTGGTTCGCTCCGGCGAAACCGTTGATGCTGGATCATCGACGTCTCGATCTTGCCGTGGCGCGAGGCGCGGCCTATTACGGCCTCACCGGTCGCGGCGAGGGTGTTCGCGTCGTGAGCAACCTTGCCCGCTCCTACTACATCGGCGTGGAAGGACCCGGCGCGCGCGCGATATGCCTCGCGCCGGCCGGCCTGTCATCCGGAAGTCGCGTGGCACTGGACAAATTACCGCTCAAAATCCGCCTCAAGACACCGGCATCTTTTCCCGTCTATGTGTCGAGCCGGCGAACCACGGATCTGGCAGGCGCGATCGTCGAGCTCGATGATGATTCGTTCACGGCGCTGCCGCCGATTCGCACGGTGTTGACCGCGGGCAAGCAAGCAACGCAGGCCATGATTGATGTGACCCTGTCCGTCACCCTCACCGAGTTGGGCACGTTGGATCTGCAAATCGCCGAGATGGCGGGGTCGCGCACGTGGAAACTGGCTTTTGACGTTCGCGCCGCCACCCGCACGGATCTGTCATATCACCAGAGTCTGGGCGAGGAAACCGGTTTGATGGAGTCTGCGCGGGTTCATGCTGCATCCGCCCTTTTGCACGATTTGTTTGATCAGCCGGCCAGCGTGCTCGGTCAGGTTGCCGTATTCAAGCAACTGGAAAACTGCCTCGGCCTCGCGCGCGATGCGTGGCCCGTATCACTTTTGCGATCGCTCTGGGAAAGCCTTCACATCGCCATGGACGTGCGCAACCGGTCGCACACGCACGAACAACGATGGATGAATCTGACCGGCTATTGCCTGCGCCCCGGATTCGGCCTCGCCATCGACGACTGGCGGGTCGCGGAGATGTGGAAAATTTTTCATCGCGGACCGGTTCACCGCACGCAGGAAGTGGTCCGAGCGGAATGGTGGATTTTTTGGCGGAGGTTGGCGGGGGGCTTGTCGGCAGGCCAGCAACAAAGTCTCGGAGCCCCCATCCTGGCCGCATGCAAACAATTTGCGGCCGGGAAAACACGCGCCCGCCTCTCAACAGATTGGGAAATACGGCCCGGCGATCACGAAACCAGAGAACTGGTCCGCTTGGCGGCAGTGCTGGAGAGACTGACTACCGATCAAAAGCATAGCCTCGCATCCTCGCTCATCGATGCGAGTACGCCGAGCGGCTCCCGCATCGGAAAAGATCTCCTGCACTGGGCGATCGGACGAATCGGAACACGCGCACCAGGTTATGGGCCCATCCATCATGTGATCAGCGCGGATCTGGCTGAAAAGTACATCCTGCAACTGATTGCCCCGGAGTGTCATACAAAGGAAACCAACTTTTCGCTCACGCTCCTCGCCCGCCGAACCGGCGACCGCTATCGCGATATCGCTGAAAATGTGCGAAACGCCGTTCTAGAGAGCCTTCTGAACACAGGCGCACCCGATCATTGGATTACCCTCGTCCGGGACGGCGGAAACCTGGACAACGTCGAAGCAGGAGAGATTCTGGGAGAGCGTCTGCCCATGGGACTTGTTTTGACCTGAAATTTAGTAGAACGTTTAAGTTTAACGTTGCAGCATTAAAGGTTTTACGATTTAATAGAAACTGTGAGCAGAGAAGGTAAAACCCGTACGACAATCAAAGATATCGCCAGCGAATGCGGTGTATCGTTGAGCACCGTTTCGCTGGTGCTCAATAACAACCCACGCATCAGCGAAGCTACCCGCAACAAGGTCCTTGAGGCGATTGAGCGTCATCAGTATCAGCCGAATGCGTTTGCCAGCAGTCTGGCCTCCCGCTCAAGTCATGTAATCAGCTTGGTGGTTCCCCATTTAAATCACGTTTTTGCCGATGTCTACTTCGGCGAAATTGTCAGCGGCATATACGAGCATGCTACCGATCTCGGGTACAAAGTGCTGCTGGATGTGGCCAATCATCGATTCGTCAACTCGCGGGAGTTCATCCGCATCATGAAATCACGTCGCGTCGATGGCGTGCTGTTTGTCGGATCATCGATGTATGATGATTACCTGTTTGAATTGGAAAAAACCGATTTCCCGTTTGTGCTCATCAACCATTTTTTTCCTGATCGCGAGATCAATTATATCATGGCGGACTACGCCGCCTCGGCCAAATTGGCGGCACAACACCTGCATGCGCTCGGGCACCGCCGCATCGGCATTCTGGCCGGCACCACCACCCACACGGCCATCACGTTCCGCCAACAATTCATCCGCTCGTGTGAAGATCTCGGCATCGCGCCCGATCATCTGGTCTGGGCCGATGGGTGGTTCACGGAACAAGGCGGTTACGAAGGAGCGGAGTGGATGCTCAAGAATCATCCCGGCATCACCGCGGTGATGGCCGGCAACGACAAGATGGCGCTCGGCGCCATGCGTTACTTGGCCCGGCGCGGCATGAGCGTGCCCAAGGATATGTCGGTGATCGGCATGGATGACATCCCGCCCGCGCAATTTTCAAATCCCGGCCTGACCACGATTCGCCACGACCTGTACAAGCTGGGCGCCCTGGCGGTAGACGGTGCGCTTTCCATTTTCCGCAAAAAAGCGACGCGCTTCCAGCAGGTCCTCCCGGTAGACCTCGTCGAACGCGAATCAACCGGTCCCGCGCCGCAACGTTAATTTCCGGACGTCTGCAGCATGGCGTACCAGCGTCTCATCATCGATGGTTACAGCCTGATGCACCGGGATCCCGAAACCAAAGCCATCGCCGCCGGCAATCTTCGCCGGGCCCGGGAAATCCTCATCGAAAAAATATCCCGCACCGCCACGGCGATGGCCGGACTCGTCACCCTGGTGTTTGACGGCCAACAAGGGACGGGAACCCCGCCCGGAGGCCTGCAAGCACTCGAAATTATTTACACCCCGGCCGGGCAAACCGCCGACGATCATATCGAGCGCATGGTTCAACATGCCGGACGTCCCGAGAATTGGATGGTGGTAACCAACGATCGCCGCGAACGCGAAACCGTGATGGCTTCCGGCGTGCTCACGATGTCCTGTGCGGTATTTCTCGAGGAATGCACCCGCCTCGCGCGCCACCAGCAACAAGCCATCACTCGTCAGGCCAGGAAAAATCCGGGACCGCGGCTGGGCGACTTTTTTCCCGGGGGACACCAAGTCTAATTTTTTTCGCGGAGCATTTGTGCCGGTCATACTTCCGGCATATACTTTGCCGAAACGAGGACGAACACTATGGCACAAATCACACTCGATGGATCACCCACCCGGACAAGCGGCGAGCTCCCGGCCCTTGGCAGCACGGCCCCGGACTTCACGCTCACGGGAACGGATTTGCAGGATGTCCAACTCGCCACCTACGCCGGGCGTAAAAAAATTCTCAGCATCTTTCCCAGCGTGGAGACCGGCGTCTGCGCTAGCGCCGCCGCCCGATTTAACGGCTTGGCCAGTCAGCTGGAGGATACGGTGATACTGAACATTTCCGCGGATCTCCCCTTCGCCGCTCATCGTTTTTGCTCGAGCGGAAAACTGAACAGCATCATTTCGCTCTCCTGTTATCGCTACCCGGAATTCGGTCGCGTGTATGGCATGACGATTCTCGAGGGCGCATTCCAAGGACTTCTCGCACGCTCGGTGCTGGTGCTGGACCGGCAAAACCATGTGGTATACGCGGAGGTGGTGAAGGAAATCGCCCATGAGCCGGATTATGACCGCATTCTTGCCGCGGCCAGGAGTTGCTAGTTAATTAGCTTGTCGCACCGCCGGTTTTTTGCATGATGCGCGGTTCACATCGCGCACCATGAACCGAAACATCGAACAGGAAATTGCCCGCCGCCGCACGTTTGCGATCATCTCGCATCCGGACGCCGGCAAAACCACCTTGACGGAAAAACTTCTGCTCTATGGTGGCGCGCTGCACCTGGCCGGCTCCGTACGCGCCCGCAAAAACCAACGCGCCGCCACGTCCGACTGGATGGAACTGGAAAAGGAACGCGGCATCTCCATCACTTCCACGGTGCTTCAATTCGAGTATCGCGATCACTGCATCAATCTGCTCGACACCCCCGGCCACAAGGACTTCAGCGAGGACACCTACCGCGTACTCACCGCCGTGGACTCGGTGATCATGGTGATCGATGCCGCCAAGGGCATCGAGGAACGCACCCGTAAATTGTTTGAAATATGCCGGCTGCGCGGCATTCCAATTTTTACCTTCATGAACAAGATGGACCGGCCCGCGCAGGATCCACTGGCTCTGCTGGATGAGTTGGAGAAGGTGCTCGGCCTCCAGGCATTTCCCGTCACGTGGCCGCTGGGCAGCGGCGCCGATTTCAAAGGCGTGTACGACCGCATCACCAACCAGCTTCACACGTTCGAAAAAACCATCGGCGGCCAGTACAAGGCCCCGGTGAAAACCGGCGGCATCGACGATCCGAATCTATCCGGATTAATGCAACCGGAGGAATTCGCGCTGTGGAAGCAGGAAGTGGAAATGTTGTCCGTGGCCGGTACGGCTTTCGATCGCGAAGCCATCATGAGCGGAGGCGTGACGCCGGTCTTCTTCGGCAGCGCGATGACCAATTTCGGCATCCAGCTGCTGCTTGATTACTTCATCGAGTACGGGGCCCCGCCCGCGCCGCGCAAGGCCGGCGATGGCATGATCGACCCGTCGCATCCGGCATTTTCCGGATTCGTGTTCAAGGTGCAGGCGAATATGAATCCCAAGCACCGGGACACCATCGCCTTCGTCCGGGTCTGTTCGGGAAAATTCGAGAAGGACATGCAAGTGAAGGATCCGGAGGGCGAGAAAATGATTCGTCTTTCCTATCCGCAGAAAATGTTCGGCCAGGAGCGCGAAACCGTCGAGATCGCCTATCCCGGCGATATTGTCGGACTGGTCGCGCACCGCTCATTCCGCATCGGTGATACGCTGACCGCCAGCCCGGCTATTCGCTACCATGAAATACCCCGCTTCCCCCCGGAGGTATTCGGATTTTTGCGCAACCCGAATCCATCCAAATTCAAACAATTCAAGGCGGGCCTCGAACAGCTATTGAATGAGGGCGTGATTCAGGTTTTTCATCTGCCGGAGACCGTCAGCACGGCCCCGTTGCTGGGCGCGGTCGGGGCGTTGCAGTTTGATGTGGTGCTTTACCGTCTTGAAACCGAATACAATGCCCCGGCCCGCATGGAGCCAGCGTCCTACTCGGTCATCCGCTGGCTCGACCCCGGCCTTGCCCTGGCCGATGTGGAAAAGCTTTATTTGGGCACCGGCGTTCAATTTGCCCGCGATGTGCTGGGCAATTATGTGGTACTCTTCCCCAACAAGTGGACATTGGACTATTTTCAGGAAAAAAATCCAAAGACGAATCTGCACCTCGTCTCTCCCTCGCAGGATCCCGTGCATGGGTAGCTGAAGGTGGTACGGGTTCGTTCCGGTTGACGACTCGCTGAATGATCTCGCACCTTCCCCAACGTGTGGCTGTTTCTGCGGGACTGACCGCGCCGGTCGCCGCGGTGGAGATGTCCCGGCACCTCGCCGGCTGGCCGGATTGGCATGGCCCGGCCCTCGGCCAATGGCAACTTGTCATGGCCATTGTGACCACGATCGTCGTCTTTCTTCCCGGCTGGCCGCTGCTGGCCAAAGGCGCGCGCTCATACCGGCTTCGCACACTGAATATGTTTTCGCTCATCGCCCCTGGCGTTCTCATCACCTATGCATTCAGTCTGGCCGGCCTGATCGCCCCCGAATATTTTCCGGAGTCGTTTCGCATGCATGGCGCAGTTCCTGTCTATTTCGAGGCAGCAGCCATGATCACCACGCTGATCCTGCTCGGGCAATGGCTGGAAAATCGCGCCGAGCGACACACCGGGGATGCCCTCGAAACACTGGCCCTGTTGCTGCCGGATCATGCGTCGGTGCTGCGGGATAATGGAGAACAACGCGTTCCGGTGGATGAGATTCGCACCGGTGATCTGATACAATTGCGCGCGGGAGATCGTGTGCCGGTGGACGGTCCCGTGATGCGGGGCGATTTGGCGGTCGATGAAAGCATGATCACCGGCGAATCCATGCCGGTGTTGAAACATCCGGGCGCTCTTCTGGTGGGCGGTACCATCGCCCGCGAAGGCGCCGCCGTCATGCGGGCGGAAAAAACCGGACCACACACACTGCTTGCCCGGATCATCGACATGGTGCGCGAAGCGCAAAGCAGCAAGGCACCCATCCAGCGCATCGCGGACCGCGTGACCGGAAAACTTGTTCCCTTTGTGTTGGCCCTGGCCGCACTGACATTCGTGCTGTGGTTACAACTCGGCCCTCCGCCCGCCGTTTGGTATGCCCTGCTGCATGCCGTGACGGTGTTGATGATCACCTGCCCATGCGCTTTGGGGCTGGCCACGCCGGTGTCCATCATGGCCGGTCTGGGGCGCGGCGCACTGGATGGAATTCTGGTTAAACATGCCGCCAGCCTCGAGCAATTGGCATCGGTGCAGGTCATGGTACTGGACAAGACCGGCACCCTCACTACCGGGCGGCCCACGCTGAACACGTGCATAGCCCGCGATGCCGGCAGCGAGGACAAGATGCTGGCATATGCCGCATCGCTGGAGCAATTCAGTCATCACCCGGTTGCCCTCGCCATCACTGAAGCGGCCCGTGCGCGTGGATTGACATTTTCGGAGGTGAACGACTTTCGGTCCGAGGCGGGGGGCGGTGTGGCGGGACGCATCGAGGGCATGTGCATGATTGCCGGACGGAAATCATGGCTTTCCGGGCAAGGCGCGAGCGGATTTGACGCGCTGGACGGGAGAGCATCCGCGCGCGAGCAGGAGGGACACACTGTGACCTGGCTCGCCATCGATGGCGACATCAAAGCGATCTTCACCCTATCCGATACCATCAAGCCTGACGCGGCCGGAGCGGTGGCCTTGATCAAGAAACAAGGTCTGCGCATCCTGATGATCACGGGCGATAACGAGCGGGCCGCCGGCTATGTGGCGCAACAGCTTGGCATTGGCGAAGTGCATGCCGGCGTCAAACCGGGCGAAAAAAGTCATCACGTGGAAAAATTGCGTGACCAGGGGCTTAAGGTCGCCATGGTTGGCGATGGCGTCAACGATGCCCCGGCCCTCGCGGCCGCTGACGTCGGCGTGTCCATGGGCACCGGTACCGGCATGATCATCGCGCGTGGTGATATTAACTTGATGCATGGCGATGTCATCAGCTTGGCCAGGGCAATCGAGATCAGCCGGGCGACCATGCGAAATATCCGGCAAAACCTGTTCTTTGCCTTCGCCTACAATGCCATCATGATTCCTGTCGCCGCCGGGGCCATCTACCCTTGGACCGGTTGGGTATTGACGCCGATGCTGGCCAGCGTGGCCATGTCAGCGAGCAGCCTGACGGTCATCACGAATGCCCTTCGATTACGCCGTCGGCGTCTGACTTGAAGCATACCGCGATTAACGCGGCCAAGGGCGCGGGGAAGATGATTCCTCGTCTACGTGCTCGCTTTGTCCTCCAGCACTTCGCGCATCAGTGAAAGCAACTCCTCGCGGCGAAAGGGTTTTTGGACAAAAGCGATCGAGCCCGGCGCCGGCCACCCGAGTTGACGGACAAACTCCTCCCTGCTCAAACCGGACGCATAGGCTACTTTGATGCCGGGTCGGACGTGAAGCATTTGCTCGGCCAGGGTTGGTCCGTCGAAATCAGGCATCATTACATCAGCCAGCAGCACATCGAT
This sequence comes from uncultured Verrucomicrobiota bacterium, assembly GCA_964470065.1. GTDB lineage: Bacteria > Verrucomicrobiota > Kiritimatiellia > CAIVKH01 > CAIVKH01 > CALMUP01. Next base: position 50,425 of record CAYYAR010000012.1, read on the forward strand.
TCCGCCCTCGTGGTAGAGCAACATGCGCAGGGCGGCAGCACCGCTCTCCGCCTCCAACACCTGATAGCCCGCTGCGCGCAGGATACGGGTGATGGCGCGGCGCGCTCCATCATCATCCTCCGCGACAAGAATGGTCTCATGCCCTCCGAGGTCAACATGACGCGGCGTTTGAACCGGTGGCGCCGTATCGGGAGTTGCGCTGCGCAAATAAACCCGGACCGCGCCCGAGGTGGACGTGATAGCTTGTCCCCATAGCGATCCATGCGCGCCCATCAAATTGTCCGACAATCTACGAAGCGTCGCACGCCATCCCTCCGCATGATGACGGTCCGGCGCGTCGATCGCAATGCCCGGACCTGCCAGTTCCACCACCACATAACCGGAACCGCGAGGCATCGCTGCGCCGGTAAATGATCCGGCGAGACGATCATCCACAGCGCCAGTCATCGTGCGTATGACGACACCTTCGCCGCATGGAACGGCATCATGCGCCAGCATCAATAGTTGCAACAGGACTTTTTCGATCAAGCCATCAGGGGTCATTACCGGGGGCAATTTGGGTGCCATCTCGATCCGGAGATGCCGCTGATCACCCATCAACCTCGTCAACAATCCGGCGCAGGCGCCGAGTTGCCGGTTGACGTCCACGGAAATTATCTTGTCATCCAATGGAGCGGTCAATTTGGACACGCTGTCGAACAGCGTGGTCGCTTCATCAATGGATGCGAGCATATGCACAAGTTCGGCGCGAAAATCCTCCCCCGGGGCTGTGTCGGCCTGTAGCGATTCCGCACTTTGTCGCAACGCGAGGAGGATGTTTCCAAAATCGTGCTTCAGCGCCCGCAGGAGCGGGTGGCTAGCATCCGTGGTGCCGAGGAGCTGGACTTGCGATTGCATGCCGGATGATTGCCGGTCAATATCCGGCAAGGTATGGCTCCAGCCCGGCATTGGGCGAACCACCAAGCGCGAGGTAGCGTCGGTAGGATTCCGCGGCCGCGGCCAACGCGGGCTCATCGGATGTGGCCAGAATGACCGCCAGGTTGAAGTGAGCGCTCATATAGTCGGGATCCACCGCGACCGCCTTGCGCAGGTGCTCGATCGACTCTTCCGTGCGTCCCATTTCGTGATACACCACGCCGAGATAGTTATGATTGTAGGCATTGTTTTCATCCAGCCGCAACGCCCGTTGCAAATCGCTCCGCGCAGAGCCCAGGTGGCCCTCCCGGAATTTCAACGCGCCACGCAGTCCAAATGCCCGCGCATTACGGTCATCCAGCTCCAGCACTTGATCCACCAGCTTGCGCGCCTCGACAAGGTTATCCCGCTCGAAATAACAGGAAGCGAGTCCGATGCGCGCTTCCACGGAGCTCGGATTCAGCACCAACTCGGAGCGGAAAGCGAACACCGCATCTTCGATCATGCCCGAGGCCAGCGCGGAGTAACCCCTCTCGATATGATCCACGGCATCATCCGCCGGCGCGGCGGCCACATCCGCGCGAAGCTTGGCAGCGGCCAACTCCCGGGCAAGCACGGCTTTTTCCGCATTCAAACCAACGGCCATGGTGGACAATTCTTTTAGGGATTGTTTAGCGGATTCGAGTTGCTTCCGGAGCTCAGCCATTTCTTTTTTGGCCGTAGACATTTCGTTCAATGCGGTCTGCTTATCCGCCTCCCGCGCCGCGGACACAAGCGGACCATGCGAGTCCGGAGCGGATACTTTCCCTTCATGCTGACGGACCGCCGCGGCGGACGCACGCATCGCCGCATTCTCCTCGCGAAGCGCATCAAGTTCCTGATGCAGGGCAATCATTTCCGCCGTCATCGCGCGCATCCGACTTGCATAGACGGAATCCGGTTGCGGCGCTTCGCGTGAAGGAATCGACTCGAGTTGCTCGATTTTCTTCATCAGCTTTGCGCGCTCGCGCTCCAACTCGTCGATTCGGGCAGCGAGCAGATTTCTTTCCTCTTCAAACGCGACGGATGCGGCGGCGACATGCATGGCGCCGGCCTCGATCACCGGAGCCACCGGATCAATCCCCGGCCCGTCAACCGGAACGCGGGTTTCCCGGCCGGAAAGAATCGCGCGAATATTTTCCGCACTGTTGCTGGCTTGAACGACGCGATAGCGGACAAGTTCCGGTTCCCATTCCGGATGGCGGCGGGCAACGTCCCGGTAACTCTCCACCCCCAGTTCATACAACCGGAGCGCCTCTTCGAGATTACCGGCCTTCTCAGCCTGTCCGGCTTGCACCATATGCACGTAGGCCTCGATGTGTTCGGGCGGAGCTTCCGACTTCACCTCCACGGCAAGCAGGACCAAACCAAGCATCAGCCCTTTCCGTGCGGAATGAAATGAATATGCCGCACCCATCAATTACCGGCTATATATGCTTCCAATTCCGGGTTTGGAGATCCGCCGAGGGCAAGATAACGCTGGTAGGATGCCGAGGCGGCCGCGAGATCGGGAGTTTCGGATGTGGCCAGGATTACCGCCAGATTGAAATGCGCACTCAAATACTCGGGATCCAACTCGACCGCGCGCCGGATTTGCTCCACGGCATCTTCCATTCTATCCATCTCCTGATAGACCACACCCAGGTAATTGCGGTTGTAGGCGCTGTTTTCGTCGATCTTCAGGGCCCGCTTCAAATCGCTTTGTGCCGCGCCCAAATCTCCATCGCGAAACTTAAGGGCACCACGAAGCCCGAGCGCGCGGGCATTTCGCTCATCAAGTTCCAAAACCTGATCAACCAGCTTGCGCGATTCGATCAAGTTCTCGCGCTCAAAAAAATACGACGCCAGACCGATCCGGGCTTCGATCGAACTGGGATCGCGCACCAACTCGGAGCGAAAGGCAAATACAGCATCTTCCAGCATCCCGGCGGCCAGGGCCGCATAACCCTTTTCGATGTAATCCACATCCGCATCCGGCGCGCGGGAAGCCACATCCGCGCGCGCTTGGGCCATTGCCAACTCTCCCTCGAGGCGCGCTTTTTCCGCATTCAAACCATCCACCAAGACGGCTTGATCGCCGAGCTTCTGGTTGGCGGATGCGAGCTGAGCTTCCAGACCGGCAAGTTGTTCCAGAGCCGCCCCCAACTCTTCCGCATCAGCTCCAGGCTCCTCCGACTTGACGCGCAGGGCGGCAAGTTGCTTCTCCTGGTCGCCGACCCGGCTGCGCAATTCCTTGATAATGTCTTCGAGGCTATTGGACCGGTCGCGCAAGATTCGAAGCTCCGCCACGGATAAATTGATGTATTCCCGAATCTCCTTCATCAGGAGCTCCACTTCGCCTCCGGGCTGCTTAACGCCGTTCAGCGCATCCGAGGTCATTTTCACCTCGCGCGCTTTTTGCGCCTCCCGGTAAAGACTGGCGCGAACGCCTTCAAGCGATTGACCCGATTTTTCCAGAGCCGCACTCGATTCGTCGATCGATGTTGCAAGGTCATCGAGACGAGTGGCGAGGGATTGCGCATGGACGGAAAATTGAGCCGTTATCAGACAGAGACAGACGATCAGAGAGCGTGTAATCATGATTCCTCGCGTGTGAATTATCAGGTAAAAGAATGAACGGATTTCAGCCTGAATGCAAGTTCTTCAACAGATCCGGAAAGGCGCAACGGGCACAGCGTGAGCGGTCGCCTAAACAGTAATCATGGAAGATTTGTTGAAGCCCCTGCCGGCGTTGGGCGGATTTTAGTAGCGATGATGGCGCATCGGGCCCGTAGAGGTAAAAGGCCGTTTGCCGTACGATCTGGTTGCCGGCTTCCGGTTTCGTCGCGTCAAGCAAACGGGCCACCGTGCTGGTGTCGAATCCGGCGGCCGCAGCAAGTGGTATAACCACATTCAGCGCCATCGCATGCCAACGTTCGATGCCCACCAAGGCTGTGGAGGAAACCGTCGGACCGCCGAGGGACAAACGATTCAGCCAATAGCATTTTTTTGGCACACGAAGACTGGAGGACATGCGGGCGGTAAGTTCTTCCGGAGGACCCTGCACCCACTCAGACAGCAACGTAAGCCCGTCCTTTTGCGCGGCAAACATATGCGCGGCTGCGGCCAGGCGCCGCAGCGGATGATTGGCCGGACGGATTCCGCTCAATCGCCAACTATCGCGGGTCATGGGAGGGGGCAGATGCGCGCGCTCTTTCCACCAGACGTCCCATAGTGTACGAACATACCGTTGTGTCTCACGGTCCCATGCGGACGTTACATCCCCGGGAAGCAAACCCGACATGCCGGCGAGTAATGCATAGGCCCGTTCCGGTTCACTGCGGGTTAACGCACGCAAGATATCCACCGGCAGCAAGCGCGCCAATTCCGCAAATGCCTGTTTGTTGTGTTGATAGCCCAGCGCCACCATCACACTTTCGTAAAGCACCTGATCCAGACCCTGCTCGACCATCGCCCCGGCAAGCCGGGCCGCTTTTAATCGAAGCCGCTCCTGTCCGGCCGACGCCAGCAACCGCATACGTCCCTCGACCGGCCAAGTCGACATCACGCGGCGGCAAGGCGGCACATCAGCGCGTCCGCCGTAAGGATAGGCTGTTACATCGATGTGCTCGAAGGAGAAGCCCGGATCGGTTTTGATCGCCGGACGCAACGCCACCTGCAGCGTGCCCGGAGGAAATTCCTCCTCGGGCAAATGGCCTTCGTAAAAGGTGAGATGCAAACACACATTTCGATAACGCCGGTCGAGCCGGTGGCCATGCTGTTTCCATCCGGCGGGAAACACGTGCACCTCCACGTCGCCGGTGATGCGCCGGCGGTCGGGCCCCACCCGCAATGCCGCGCCCAGGAAGTCCGGTCCGGCTTCAAGGTTCCACGTGCCCGGGGATTCTACATCGATCTCTTCACCGCGACTGCTATGCAAGGTTTGCGGGCGCCAGCGCGGATCAAACCAAACCGCCTGCACATGACGTTCGCTGTATCCGAATACCCGGCCGCGCGGCGATGCCTCACGCATCATTCTCGCATCTGCCGCTCCTCCCGGCGCGTACGCCGCCGCCAGCGGGAAATACGCGAGGGCTTCCCGCGTTTTCACGCCGGATGCCTTTCATGCGGCGTCTGGCCGGGATGCTGAATGCGCCACTGGGTCTGACGGGCGATGCCCATCAGGATGTTGACATCTGCTACCGACAGCTTGCCGCGGGAGAAAATCCTGCGCATCGCCATCAACATGTGGTCAGCCTTCTGGTCGTCATAAAACCCGATATCGCGCAGCATCAGATCCCACATGGAAATCATCCGTTCCCGCATCTCCGAGGGCGCTTCAGGATGGTGCTCGCCCGCCGGCTGGAAATGACCGGTGGCGAGAAACAATTCGTAACAACACACCATCACCGCATGCGAGAGATTGAGCGAAAAATAATTCGGCGAGGAGGGTATCCGGATGATTTGCGTGCACAGCGCCAACTCCTCGTTGTTCAACCCGTTGTCTTCGCACCCGAAAACCAGCGCGACCGGATGGGCGCGGGCACTGTCCAGAAAAACCGGCGCCCACTCGCGGGGCGTGTAGGCATGCGCGCGGTAAAGCCCGGTCAAACCCGTAGTGCCGGCAACCTGCACGCAATCCGCCACGGCTGCCGCCATCTCCGGATACAGCGCGTGCGCTTGCAAGACATCCCCGGCGGAAAGAGCCATCTTTCTCGCCTCCTCCCAATCCACGGTGTGCTGCGGAGCAACCAGACGAAGACTCGATAACCCCATATTCTTCATCGCCCGGCACACCGAGCCTATATTGCCACCATAGAGCGGACGCACCAGCACGACATGTATGTTGCGCAGGGACATGGCTACTCAGTGCTCGAACACATCGCGTATTACATCCTCGAGCTTGTTGATCGAGTGATCCCAGTCAAAGCGCGAAGCCACCAGTTCGCGCGCCTGTCGCGCCACCGAATCCCGCAGGCTCTGGTCATCAAGCAGCAATTCTATGCAATCCGCCATGATCTCCATCTTGTCGGCCATGAAACAGTTGTCGCCATTTTGAAGCGGTATCCCCTGGGCTCCCAGCGTCGTCGTCACCAGCGGCGTGCCCGAAGCCATGACTTCAAACAATTTGAACCGCAACCCGGAGCCCTGACGAACCGGACAGACATATACCTTTGCTCTATGCAGATAGGCCCGTACATCATCGACCGCACCGGTGACCACGATCGATGGGTCCTTGCGGCCAAGTGCCACCACCCGATCAGGCGCTCCGGGACCTACCACATAAAACTTCACGTGGGGCCGGCGCTTTTTGAGAATGGGCCAGCACTTGGAGGCGAACCAAAGCACGGCGTCCACATTGGATTCGACCACATAAAAACCGGTGAACAAAATCGCCTCCTCCCGCTCTGCCGCCGGATCGGGCCGGAAGTAGTCCGCATCCACGCCGCAAGGAACCACATTGATCCGGAGCGCTGGATCGTCATCCAGCAACTGGTAACGCTCATGCGCGGTCATCACCGTCACACGATCCACACCGCGATAGAGGTTCAACTCGTAATCTTGCAACCGCTGGGTGCTGGTGCGCAATCGGAGACCGTGCGGATTTTTCCAGCCCAACGCCATCGCCGCCAATTGATTTGATTTGGCCACATTAAAGTGGGAGGAGATGATCTTGCGGACCGCCGGAAGGTACGGATTGCCAACGAGGTGATGACCCATGCCGGAAAATTCCGCGATGACCAAATCATAGCCCCCTTCGTGCACCACATCACCGACTTTGCGACTCATTGCCCGCGACCAGTATTGACGGAAATAGGAGGGCACGCGCGAATAGGCACGGCGCATCAATTGGAGAGGAACCGGCGCCTGAGCTGGCCGGGGGATGGTATGACACTCGCGAAGGCGACAGAAAACCGGATCCATCGGGTTGACCTTCTCATCCGGGCGGATAAACGATACCAATCCGACGTAATGCCCGCGCTCGGTCAGATGCGCAATCTTCTGGTAGACGAGCGAGAGCCCCCCGGTGACCCCCGCCCATGGAAAATGCGGCGTAACAAAAAGAATTTTCATGCGCTGGGCGACAAGATTATCAGTATTCATGGTCAAAACAAGCGCGATGGGAGGGTTGACGCGATCCGCCGCTTACGATTGATTTTCAATCGCCGCCCGGTATCGTACGCGTAGATGAGCAACGCCCCTCCATCCGGACGCCCGCCCAGTAGCGGGACGCAAAATGCCATGACGCTGGGCTATCAATTGCTGGCCGCCATGATTCTATTCGTGGGCGGTGGTTACTGGCTGGATCAAAAGGGGGGCGGCGGGCATTTGTGGACGCTGGTCGGCATCGGTTTCGCCTTCGTATACGGCGGCTATGAGGTCTGGAAACTGGTGAAACAACTGGAAAAGGAGGACGAAAACCGAACAGCGTCCGGCGGTGCGAATGACTAAGGCTCTGGCGGGCCTCATCGCCGGCCTGGCCTTGGCAATAGGCGTGCATAGCATCACCGCTGAAACGGCGTCCCTGTTCGATGTACTGGCCGGCTGGCTGCTTTCCCTGGTAGTGTTCGCAACCGGCCACTCGATCCTGCTGATGGCTAGAAAAAGGACCACCTCGCCGGCCTTGGCGCTCCTCGTTATGTTCGGCCGGCTGTTTTGCTTGATAATCGTCTATCTTGTTGTATTAGTATCCGGCGTTTTTGGGGCCGAACCCTTCACCATGGGTATGCTGTTCGGCTACATAATGGCCGGCTGGCTGGAGGTAGCCGGCATAGCGCGCGCAAGCGCACATCAGCAATTTGCAAAGTGAACCGACATCATGGCAGACACGGGTGACAATTTAGCAGCGGGCACAGACAAGTCGCAACTTGTACAGGATTATATCATGTACAAGATCGCCGACCACAGCTACTGGAAAACCCCCTTTGGCAAGCTCGATCTGGGTGAATTGGGTTTATCGGCCCACGGACTGATGTTGTTCATCGCCAGCGCCCTGCTGATCCTGATTTTCGGTCTACTTTACCGGAAAAAAGACCAAGTGCCGCATGGTTTCACGAATTTGCTGGAAATCCTGGTGCTGTTCGTTCGCGACAAGGTCGCCATTGCCAACCTCGGCGAGAAGGACGGGCGCAAATTGGCGCCGATTCTGCTTTCCCTGTTTTTCTACATTCTGGTGCTCAACCTCATGGGGCTGATACCAATTTTCAAGAACGCCACGGCCAACATCAACGTCACCGCCGGCCTTGCCCTGATCACGCTCACCGTGATGATTGGTGGAGCCATTTACAAGAATGGTTGGAAGGGCTTTATCGGCGCCTTCATACCCCACGGCGTGCCGTGGCCGGTGATGATTCTCCTGGTACCGATTGAATTTGCCGGTATGTTCATTAAAACCTTTGCGCTCACCATGCGCCTATTCGCGAACATGCTGGCCGGCTCGATTGTGGTGTATTCGATTATCGGCCTGGCCATCATCTTCGGCATCGCCGGGGCCCCTGCCCTGGCCCTGGGCATCGCCATTTACATCCTGAAAATTTTCGTTTCGTTTTTGCAAGCATTCGTATTTACCCTGCTATCCGCGCTTTTCATAAATCAAATCCATCATCCGGCGCATTGAGGATGAAGGTGCCGGGAGCGGGTGTTAAATGCTGTGTTTGCCGTTGCGAAAATTGAAATTGAACTGAAATAACAAAGTAACTGAAGGAGATAAAGTCATGGGTTCCATATCAGCAATTGGTGCAGGATTAGTCGTCATCGGTGCCGGCTTGGGCATCGGCAAGCTCGCCGCCTCGGCGATGGAAGGCATCTCGCGTCAACCCGAAGCCGCGGCCAAAATACAGACCGCCATGATCATCGCCGCCGCGCTGATCGAAGGCGTAGCGTTGTTCGGCGCTGTGGTTTGCTTGCTCAACAAGTAAGGCGGTTCGAACCGCCCGCAAGGGAGGCCCTTCATGGCTGAAAATCCCAGTTATCAGGGAACCGCCGAGATGCCCGTTTCATCCGGTGACGCCGGGAATCCGGGCGTGATCGACGTGTCCGGCAAAATGATGACGTTGACCTACGTCACGTTTGCCATCACCGCATTCGTCCTCTACAAAATTGCCTGGAAGCCGATATTAAACCTGCTCGACAGGCGCGAGGAGACTATCCGCCGCTCCGTGGAGGAGGCCGAAAAAACCCGGGCCGAATACGCCAGCATCGACGCCACCCGCTCGAAGCTTATCGCGGAAGCGGATCAGCGCGCGCGGGAGATTGTGGAAAAGGCGCGTGTCGCGGCCGTGGAGGTCGGGACTTCCATCGAGACCAAGGCCCGCGAGGAAGCGAACATTCTCCTCGAAAACGCCCGACGCGAAATTCGCGCCGAGCAGGACAAGGCCATGGCTGCGATCCGCAAGGAATCGGCCGAACTCGTGATCGAAGTCTCGAGAAAGGTGCTGCAGGAAAACCTCGATGAGAACCGCAGTCGCGCTCTCGCCGACAAGATGATCGAGAAGGTATAACACCATGGCCCGTCGCATCGCCGCCCGCCGTTACGCCAACGCCTTGTTCGCACTTAGTAGCGAACAAGCCGCAATTGATGCGGTGCATGCGGATCTGACGCACTTGGCCGGCCTGCTGCACCGATCCGAGGCATGGCGCGTATTCGTCACCGAACCGGCCGGCGCCAAGGAACTGCGGGCCGGCGCCATTCAGGCGCTGTTGCGCGGCAAGACCCACGCGCTGACGGAAAAATTCGTCGCCTTTCTCGACCACAAGAGCCGCATCACCATCTTCCCGGACCTCGTGGACGAATGGACGGCCATTTACGACCAGCACAAACAATTGATGCGCATCAAGGTTGTCAGCGCACGCCCCCTGATGGAGGCGCAAAAGCAAAATCTGATCAAGCGTCTCGGTCAGCGCTTTGGCAAGAACATCATCATGACCGAGGAAATTGATTCCGCCATCATTGGTGGCCTGCGCATTCATGCCGGCGACCAGGTGTATGACTACAGCATCGAAACACAACTAATCCGGCTTCAGAAAACACTGACCTACGCATAAACGGGAACATCCACCATGACAGAATTACTCAACCCCGAAGAAATTTCCTCCATCCTGAAGAAGCAGATCAAGGATTTCGGCGTGCAGGAACAGCACTACGAAGTCGGCACCGTGCTGAGCATCGGCGACGGCATCGCCCGCGCCCATGGCTTGTCCAATGTGCTGGCTGGCGAGTTGGTGGAGTTTCAAAGCGGCATCATGGGCATGGCCCTTAACCTCGAAACCGATAATGTCGGCATCGCGATTTTCGGCGAAGATACCCACATCAAGGAAGGCGACGAAGTCCGGCGCACCGGCAAGATTGCCTCCGTGCCCGTCGGTGATGCGCTGATCGGACGCATTGTGGACGCTCTTGGTAATGCCATTGACGGCGGCGCCCCCATTCCCGACAAGCATACCCGCCCCATCGAAACCAAGGCACCCGGCATTATCGACCGCCAGGACGTAAAAGAGCCGATGCAAACCGGCACCAAGGTGATTGATGCCCTCACCCCCATCGGCCGCGGCCAGCGCGAACTCATCATCGGCGACCGCAAGACCGGCAAAACCTCCATCGCGATCGATACCATCATCAATCAGCGTGGCGAAAACGTGAAGTGCTTCTACGTCGCTATCGGCCAGAAACGGTCCACCGTGGTGCAGGTCTACGAAACGCTGAAAAAGTACGGCGCCATGGAATACACCACCATTATCGCCGCCACCGCTTCCGATCCGGCCACCATGCAGTTCCTTGCCGCCTACAGCGGATGCGCGATGGCCGAGTATTATCGCGACAACGGCCAGCACGCGCTGATCATTTATGACGACTTGACCAAGCAAGCTCAGGCCTATCGCCAGCTTTCACTGCTCTTGCGCCGTCCCCCGGGACGCGAGGCCTTCCCGGGCGACATTTTCTATTTACATAGCCGCCTGCTCGAGCGCGCGGCGAAAATGAGCGCGGAAAAAGGCGGGGGCAGCTTAACGGCCCTACCCGTCATCGAAACACAGGCCAACGACGTGTCGGCTTATATTCCGACCAATGTGATTTCGATCACCGACGGCCAGATCTTCCTTGAATCGGATTTGTTCAATGCCGGTCAGCGCCCCGCCGTCAACGCCGGCTTGTCGGTGTCGCGCGTTGGCGGCGATGCGCAAACCAAAGGCATGAAGCAGACCGCCGGCTCACTGCGCCTCGAGCTCGCCCAATTTCGGGAACTCGCGGCGTTTTCCCAGTTCGCTTCGGATCTCGATCCGGCCACCCGCAAGCAGTTGGAACGCGGCAAGCGACTCATGGAAATCATGAAGCAAGGCATACATGAGCCGTTGCCGGTGGCCAAGCAGGTGGCGATTATTTTTGCAGGAACGAACGGCTACCTCGACGACATTCCGGCCGACAAAGTGCGGGCATTCGAGGCCGGGCTGTATCAAGCCATGGACGGCGCCTTCGCCGGCGTAGTTCGTCTGTTCAACGAGAAAAAAGCCATGACCGACGAAGTCAAAAAAGCCTTCGTCGACATGTTGGTGGAATTCAAGCGTACGTTTGTCAAATAGACCATGCCCTCGCTCAAAGAATACAAAGCGAAGCTCGCGTCGTTGAAAAACACGCGCAAGATGACCAAGACCATGAAAATGGTCTCGGCCAGCAAGCTTTACCGCACCATGGATGCCCAGCGCAAGGCCACGGCCATGGCGCATCAGGTCAATAAAATGATCCGCCGCCTGGCCCGCTCGATCGATCAGTCGGTTGATCCGACTTTCCAGCCGCACAATGGGTCGGGACGTGTTCTGGTCCTGCTCATCACGTCCGACAAGGGATTATGCGGCGGTTTCAATAACAACCTGATCAAGCATGTCTTGCGCTGGATGGATGGACCCGAGCACAAAGGCAAAGATCTGGTGCTCAGCTGTTGCGGCAAGCGTGGTCATCTGTTTTTCCGCAGCCGGCGGGAAATTTACCGTCATTACGACGGCGTCACGCAAAAGCCGGGCTACCATCATGCCCAGGAAATCAGCGCCGAGCTTCGCGCCGACTTCATCGCCCGCAACTTCGATGAGGTATATCTGGCGTACAACCATTTTTTGAATCCAATCTCCCAAAAGCCGCTGGTGGAAAAGATCCTGCCCATCCAGCCCGGGGAAATCGAAGCAAACGAATCGGGCGGGGAGGAATCCTCTTCCGAATACCTCCTGGAGCCCTCGCGGGGCGAATTGCTGCAGCGATTGATCCCCATGGTGCTCACGTTTAAAGTCTATTATGCGCTGCTGGAAAATGCCGCCGGCGAAAACGGCGCCCGCATGACGGCGATGGACAACGCCACCACCAACGCAAGCAAGCTGATTGATTTGTATACCCTGTTGCGCAACCGCGCGCGGCAGGCGGCGATTACGAAGGAATTGATTGAAATCATCTCCGGGGCCGAGGCCCTGAAGAGCTAAAAGGAAATGCCTATGACCACCGCCACCGCAACCACCTCCGGCAAAATCAGCCAGATCACTGGCGCCGTCGTCGACGTTGAGTTTCCCTCGGGGGCCCTGCCGCCCATCTTCACCGCATTGAAGGTGACCAACCCGACCATCGATAACCGTGCCGACAACCTGACCCTTGAGGTCGCTCAACACCTTGGTGACAATGTCGCCCGCACGATCGCCATGGACACGACCGATGGACTGGTCCGCGGCGCCGAAGTGCGCAACACCGGTGGCGAAATCATGATGCCAGTCGGTCCCGGCACCCTCGGGCGCGTGCTGAATCTTTTGGGCGATCCCATCGACAACGCCGGTCCGGTCAAAACGGAGCACGTTCTGCCTATTCATAGTCCGGCCCCGAAATTCGAGGATCAGGACACCAAAGAATCAATGCTGGTCACCGGCATCAAGGTCATCGACTTGCTTGCGCCCTACAAGAAAGGCGGTAAGATCGGATTGTTCGGCGGCGCCGGCGTGGGTAAAACCGTGCTGATTCAGGAGCTCATCCGCAACATCGCCACCGAGCACGGCGGCTACTCGGTATTCGCCGGCGTGGGTGAGCGCACCCGCGAAGGAACCGCGCTGTTTCGTGAAATGAAGGAGTCCGGCGTTATCGACAAAACCGCGATGGTGTTCGGCCAGATGAATGAACCACCCGGCGCCCGCGCCCGCGTTGCGCTTTCCGCCCTCACGATTGCCGAATATTTTCGCGATGCCATGCGGCAGGACGTGCTGCTTTTTATCGACAACATTTTCCGCTTCACGCAGGCCGGTTCAGAAGTTTCCGCGTTGCTCGGGCGTATTCCCTCGGCCGTGGGATATCAACCAACGCTGGGCACCGACATGGGCGAACTGCAGGAGCGCATCACGTCCACCCGCACCGGCTCGATTACCTCCATTCAAGCCGTCTATGTCCCGGCGGACGACTACAGCGATCCGGCCCCCGCCACCACCTTTGCGCACCTCGACGCCACGACTGAGCTTTCGCGACCGATCGCCGAGCTTGGAATTTATCCGGCCGTGGATCCCCTCTCCTCCTCCTCGACGATTCTTTCCCCCGAGACGGTGGGTAAAGAGCATTACGAAACCGCTCGCGGCGTGCAGGAGATTCTCCAGCGCTACAAGGAACTTCAGGACATTATCGCCATTCTCGGCATGGACGAGTTGTCCGAAGAGGATCGCCGCACCGTCAATCGTGCCCGCAAGATTCAGCGTTTCTTGTCGCAGCCCTTCCATGTCGCCGAAACCTTCACGGGTATTCACGGCGCCTACGTCGAAATTGCCGATACCGTTCGTTCGTTCAGGGAAGTGCTCGAAGGAAAGCACGACGACCTGCCCGAACAGGCTTTCTACATGGTCGGCCATATCGATCACGTGCTTGAAAAAGCCGCGAAAATCAAGGCGGGTTAATGGCTATTTCGTTCCATCTCACCCTGGTTTCCGCCACCGGCAAGGTCTTTGACGGACCGGTAGAGGCCTTGCAGTTGCCCGGCCCGCATGGTTCGTTCGGAATCCTTGCCCATCACACCGCGCTAATCAGCGCCGTCGCACAAGGTCTTGCCAAAGTGATTGTCGATGGCGCCGACCGCTATTTCATGGTCGGTGACGGATATGTTGAGGTGGCCAACAACGAAGCGGGCGTGATTGTAGGTGAAGCCGTTTCCGTCAAAGATCGCGCCACCGGCATGCAGTTGCTTGCCCAGGAGCAGCCGTGGGACGCCGCCGCGGCACTGCTTGAGAACGCGTAAGCCTGACCGCCTGCCCCCTGCCTGCCCTCTCCTTACGCCGACATGAAATCACGCACATTCAAGGATCGCGTCAAAGTGCAGGTCATCGCGGGTGACGGCGGCGATGGCTGCGTTTCATTCCGTCGCGAAAAATACGTGCCCTATGGCGGACCCGATGGCGGCAACGGCGGTCACGGCGGAAATATTTTTATCAAGGCCAGCAAGGATGTGGATTCGCTGGTGAGTTTGTATTTTCAACCCATTCAGCGCGCCGGTCATGGTGATCGTGGCCGGGGCGGCAATTGCACCGGGGAAACCGGCAGCGATTTGATTTTACCGGTCCCCTGCGGAACGGTCGTCTGGCAGATTCCACCCCGGCATGCGCCGGTGGAAGAAGACGTGTGGTCCGGATCGTCCGATGAAACGCCTCCGGCCGATCGCGACGGCCAGAAGATCTGGCTGGGCGAGGTCGTTAATGATGACGATATGTTGCAAGTGGCTGCGGGTGGAAAAGGCGGGCGCGGAAATACCACGTTTGCCTCATCGACCAACCGCGCACCGCGAGAATTCACGCCGGGCACACCGGGCGATGACAGGTATTTAATGATGGAATTAAAAATGGTGGCCGAGGTGGGACTCGTCGGTTACCCGAACGCGGGCAAATCGACCATTCTCAGCAAGTTGAGTCATGCCCATCCGAAAATTGCCGCCTATCCCTTCACCACCTTGAATCCGCAAATTGGCATGCTGGAGTACGAAGATTACACGTCGGTGCGTATCGCGGACATTCCCGGGCTTATCGAAGGCGCGCATGAAGGAGTTGGATTGGGTTATGATTTTCTTCGCCATATCGAGCGAACCCGCCTATTGATTTTTGTGCTCGATATGGCCGCGGTGGACGGTCGCAATCCGGTGCATGATTATCGCAGTTTGTGCGAGGAGTTGCGCTGCTATGAGGAAGATCTGATGCACCGGCCGGCGCTGATCATCGGAAACAAAATGGATCTTCCGGGTGCGCAGGAAAATCTATCCGCCTTTGAAAAAGAAACCGGACTCGCCGTGCTGGGAATTTCCGCCGAACAGGGGCAGGGACTTGAGGATCTAAAGCTGGCACTGTACGAGTGGAAAAGGGGCCTGCGATTTATCGGTCCGGCCAAGGCGTAACGCCGGCAACGCGGGCGAGGTCAGACACCTGTCCGCCGGTGAGGAACCACCAACACCGGACAGTTTACTTGCCTCATGACTCCTTCGGTAACACTGCCGACCAGCAAGTGGCGCCAGACGCCATGGCCATGGGAGCCCATGATAATCAGATCAACGTCATATCGCTTGGCTTCATGGATAATTTTTTCCACCGGAAAACCCTGCACAAAAAGCGCTTTCGTCTCCACGCCTTTAGCGAGCAGATGTTTTTCCTCCTCATGCAAACGGTGATGTTCGGCGGCAAATTGACGTGCCACGCTGTCTCGCACCGTTTGCGGGCCGGGCTCGTAACCTATAAATTCCGGCTCGGGCGCGGCCACATGAAGAAGGATGACATGAGCGGCAAATGCCGTTGCCATGGACGTCGCGGTTTCCAACAGAGCCAGCATACAATCTGAAAAATCCACCGGCACAAGAATGGTTTTCATGGCCACCGCCTTTCTGGATTAATTTTACAACAGGTACCCGTCTCGCAAAAGAAGAAACCCGGACGGCCAAGCACGACCCGTATCGCGCCGGAAGTGAAAAAGCAGCGCCGTGGCGAGATTATGATTTGCCGGCGATGACTATTTTATGCCCGTCGACGCGAGCGGGATCCGAGGTGTCATACACCACAAATTTGATCTGGGGAAATTCGCGCTTCAGCTCGGTTTCGATGAATGACTGCACGGCTTCGACATTATTTTTGTCGTCATCGGAAAAGCCGATACTGATTGTTTGATCATGGACGCCACCACCGCGGATCAAGGCGATGACGTGCTGCACAAAGTCCTTGATGGCAAACTGCTTGGCGTGCTCGGGACTTTCCGATCCGGAAACTTTTCGACCCATGCGCGCCTCGAACTCCGGAGAGGTCACGCCATGATACTTGTTCAGTCCGAGATAGTTTTCCAGGATCTCGTTGTCGGAACGCGCCGCTTCATGACCATCGAATCGCGCCACATAGTAACGCAGATTGGCGATCATCTGACGTCGTTCGGCCTCGCTCAGGACTTGCTGAATGAAGTATTCGACCCCCTTGCGGATGGCCCGCGAGCTGTGGGAGCGCGCCGTGATAATCGCAAAAAGTCTACCCTCGATGAGGGCTTGTTTGAATTTTTCGAAGCTGGGCGCGCCTTTTTGCCGCCCCGCGATCACCGGAGCAAGCGCAATCTTCGTATCCTCGAGAAACGCATCCTCGCCCCGCTCGCCGACATCATAGAAGTCTACAAACGCCTTGTCCCAATCACCTCCGCGCGGGCGGTAGTTTTCGGTATCCCGGCGTATCTTGGCAAATTGTGCGGTGGAGACATCGTAATCAATCCAACCCTGGTCGCTTTTTCTTTCCAGATGGATACGGGTCGGCATGTGGAGGATATTATCGTCCCAGTCAAACATGTAGTACTTCAAATCCACCACGAGGTTGTCGGGGGATTTGGGGGGTCGCGTGGAACCGGTCGATGCATTCATGGATGCGCCCTGTGCTGGGCCTGGCGCGAGAGGGTCACGTAATTCACAATCCCGCGGGCGATTCCCCGCGCCACCTCATCGCGATACGTTTCGGTCATAAGAAGCTTTTCCTCGTCCGCATGGGAAAGAAATCCGCATTCGATCAGCGCCGCCGGACAGGGCGCATTTCGCAATACAATAAACCGCGCGCGCTTCAGTCCGCGATCCACCGCCCGGGTTTGCTGAATCAGGGATCGCTGCAATTGAAAGCCCAACGCTGCATTGCCCGCATTGTGCCGGTTACCCGGCGCCGCGGGGCTTTTGGAACCTCCCACCGTGGATGATTGTCCCTCGGCGGCCATGACGAAGGTCTCCACGCCTCTCGCGTCCCGGTTGGCTGCGGCATTCAGGTGAATACTCACGAAAAGATCCGCACCCCATCCGGCGGCCAAACGGGAGCGCTCTTCCAGTTGTACAAATCGGTCATTTTCCCTTGTCATATACACGACGGCCCCTGCCGAAGCCAGATGCTGACGCACCCGGCGGGCAATATCAAGCGCGGCCCGTTTCTCCTCGATCCCGCGGCGGCTTTTTGCGCCGCTGTCGAGGGCGCCATGACCGGGATCAAGCACCACCACCCGGTGGCCGGTTTTTCGCAGGTGCTCTCCGGGTCGCATGATGGGATCGATCACGGTCAAGGCATCAACCTCGGCCAGCAGCCAACTTCCTTTGCCCCGGATTACCGGCTCATGAAGCCAGACGATAATATGACCAATACGCACCTCGCGGCTATCGGGCTTGAATGTAAGCTCGGCCAGGGGCGACTGAAGAATTACTCTTTCCGACGTATGTGTAGGGACCAGGTGACCACCATAGAATGACGCCATGTCATCCAGCCGGACATAACGCTGCCCCTCGAGGACCAACGGAGACAGCGCTCCGGTGGCCTCCGCGGCGATACACAACGCAAGAAGAATAGAAGCTGTGAACGATGGCATACGCATGATTAATGCTGATCTATTTTGTTCATCCACGGCAGCGGAGCACGCACATCGCAAATGAGCCACCCGCCGGCTGCCATGGCGCATGGTGCCCGGGGCGGGACTCGAACCCGCACGTCCTTGCGGACAAAGGATTTTAAGTCCTTTGTGTCTGCCATTTCACCACCCGGGCCACAAGACATCATGGTTGCGTCCGGATGCCGGCGCGCCAAGCCAAATATTTTTCGCGGCGGCTTTCCGTTATCCATGTTGAGCACAAACAGGTTCGGATCCAAAACCGTTGGAGCTTTGAACAGGCTAAACCGGAACCAGCCATTCGGCATCCACTTCAACCGCGATCGCCTGCTGGATAAAGTCAATGTTGAGAATGATTCGCGTTTTGGTTTTGAGCTTGTGAATAAAGCCCTCGACACCTTTCAAGGGACCGGACCGAACCTGCACCTTCATACCGGTCTGCAGATGCGGAAACAACTCCATGGCCTCCTGGTTGTCCAGCGCCCGCTTGACCTGTTGCAGTTGCCGCAAAAGCGTATCTTGATCCAGCACGCCAAGCAGGTTGGCCACCCGTTGATTCTGGCGAATCAACGAGGAGTCCGCTTTTCCGGCGAATACGAAAACATAGCCGGCGAACAATGGTATGTCATAGACGCGCACACGCGCCCCGTAACGATGCTTTTTCGAAAGCATCGGCAGGTAGGAATAAATTTCGCGGGAGCGACAGAACTCAACCACTTTTTTCTCACAGCGCGGGCGGGCATGAACGACCCACCAGACGCGCTCCCCGTCAGGCGCGGGAAGGAGAGTTGCTTCGTCCGGCGAACTCACGCGGATTGGGCTGCCTTGACTTCGTCCGCCCCTTGATCCAGCAGGGTTATCGGCGGGGACTCCACATCGGGAGCTTGCTCATGGTCGTTGTGGCGCAAGCCGACCAGAACGGTCTTCACCGTGCGCAAGAGGATGGACAAATCGAGCATAAAGCCCATGTGCTTGATGTAGTAAAGGTCGAATTGGAGCTTACGCCGCGCGCCCTCGATATTGGAGGCATAGGGGAACTTGATTTGAGCCCACCCCGTAACACCGGGCGGCACCATTAGTCGTTCCATATAAAATGGTATGGCGCCGGACAAGGTTTCCACGAATTCAGGTCGCTCCGGGCGCGGTCCAACAAGACTCATATCGCCACGCATCACGTTGATCAGCTGGGGGATTTCGTCGACCCGCCACTTGCGCAGGAATTTGCCGATGCGGGTGATGCGGTTGTCATTGCTGGTAGACCACACGGCGCCGGTGGCCGCCTCGGCGTCCTGCCTCATGGTCCGGAATTTGAGCAAGGTATAGGTATGGCCATCCCGGCCAGACCGGCGCTGGCGATAAAAGACCGGCCCCGGCGAATCGATGCGAATCAAGGGAACCACAATCATACAAATCGGCGCGGCCAGAATAAGACCGATCAATGCCACGACAAAATCAAGTATACGCTTGATCTTGCGTATATGTATGACCGAACTGTTCAATGCCGCATTCATCAACCACTCATCGTTGATGTGATCAAGAGGTATTTCCTGGGCCAACGACTCATAGAGCGATACGTAATCGATAATTTCTATGCCGGAACAACGCATGGGCCGGAGTTGACGCAACACCACCGGTTCACGGGAAAGACTGGTGGCCACGATCAAAGTTTCCACTTCGAACGCATCCACCAACTCGCGTAGTTTTTCGGTGCCACCAACGATGGGGAGATCCTGAAAAAACAACCCTGCCGCACTCCGTTTCTCCGAAACCAACCCAAGTACCTTCAGGCCGGAATCGTGCGTATCCCGGATCAATTTCAGTGCGCGTTCAGCATCGCGGCCCTCGCCCACCAGCAAGGCTTTTTTGGAGAGAAGACCATATCCGACGGCCATGCGGTACAAGTAACGGGTTATCCATGCGAGCAAAAAGACGTACCCGGAGGCGATCATGAATACACCACGTCCGAGTTGCAGATCGGTATTGGCATAAAATATGGCGCTGCTGATGGCTGCTCCGATCAAGACGGCGATTAAAGGCAGTTGATATGAGCTGGCCTTGCGGGTAAGCGAGGATCTCTCGTACATGCCTGCGGCATAAAAAACCACGAGATAAATCGCCACGCAGGCTGCCAGCGCAAATTGATTTTGCTGGGCATAGACGAGCCCGGGGACCGGCCCGAAGCGGGCGGCGGGGGCGAGAAAGCCGAACGAAACGGCTAGGACGATGATGTCGGACACTAGAAGAAGTGTTCGCCTTAACGATAAATCTCTGCCGCGGTGAAACATCGATCCAAACAACCCCCGTTTACAAATTACGCGGTTTTGGTCGCCTCGTCGTACCGGTAGTCATAGGTATAATACCCATAATACGTCGAATAGTAATAGTACCCCACGCGTCCAAATTCGAGATTGTTCAGAACGCACCCGTCGATACGGGCACCGCGTTGGAGGAGGTTCTGTGCGGTGATTTGACAGACCTTGCGCGATGTCTTGCCGGCCCATACGATCATAATCGTGCTATCCACCAGCGAGGAGAGAACGCCCGCTTCGGACACGGCCATGACCGGTGGACCGTCAAAAACGATTTTGTCGTAAGACCGTTTGGCATAATCCATGAATGTACGAAACTCGTTGCGGAGCATCAGTTCGGACGGATTAGCCGGAAAAGGCCCGGTGGCGACGAGATCCAGATTGACCACGCCGGTTCGCTGGATAACGGATTCCGGCTTGGCCTGACCGCTGAGCACGTCCGATAAACCGCGTCCGCCCTCAAGACCGAAAAATTTGTGCAGTTCGCCTCGTCGCATGTCTGCGTCGACCAACAGGATCCGCAGTCCAGCCTGGGCCATGCTGATGGCGATATTGAGCGATGTGGTGGTTTTTCCCTCTTTGGGGACTGAGGAAGTGATAAGCAGGGATCGCACCTTGCGGGTTTGGTCATCCAGCAACATCGTCGACCGGATATTTCGATAGGCCTCGGCCAGTCCGCTCTTGGGGTCCAGTTGCGACAACAAATGGGTGCGTATATCGGTGGTGCTCCAGTTCGCAGCCGGGATGATGCCCATGAAGCGAAGACCAAGCGTTTTTCCGACCTCTTCCGGATACTTGATGGAGTCATCCAGGAAATCGAGTCCGAAGATGATCCCGATACCCAAACCGATGCCAATCAGACCAGCCAGAAAGATGCTTTGCAATTTGCGGGGGGTAATAGGTACGTTGCGCGGTTCAGCTTCTTCGACAATCGATACATTGTCCGGGATGATACCGGTTGCGATGTCGACCTCTCGAATGCGGGCGAACACGGCATCCAGCATTCGGCGTAATCGCTCAACGTCGTTCTTCATCGTGCCGAACCGGTCGAGCACCAGTTCCGTCTCCATCGCCTCGGTCATCCACATGTTGCGAACACGATCGAGCGAGCTTTCCATCAAGGTGAGTGCCTCGAGCTCGTTGTAATATTTTTCGGTGGCATATTGGACTTCGCGATCAATCGCACCCTCAACCTCTCTCAGATCCAAAATAAGCCGTCGGACGGTGGGGTGAGAGTCGCGGAGGTTATCACGAGTCAAACGCAATTCGTGTTCGAGCATATTTTTCTTGCGACGCAACTCCTGCCAATCATCGCTTCCCGGAGGATTAAAATCCACACGTCCGGCTCGAGGCGTTGCAACCACCGTTTCTTCCGTTGCTCCCGCAGAAGCTGCACCCTCTGAGGCGGATGCATCACCCATGCTGATGACCGGGGCGAGTGGAACATAACGACTGCTCAATGCGGTGAGAATCACATCATCTGACGCACTGGTGAGCATCGGGCGCTGCAACTCAAGAATCATCCGTTCCATGCGATGCGTGGCGGTGCGCCGGGAAAGATCAGCCATGATCCCGGCGGGTATGTTGCCTTCGCCCTCGCTCAATACGAGCGAGTTTTCCTTCTTGTACAAGATGAGCGTCTCTTCGGCTTTGCGCAATTCCTCCCGGATCTTGTTGGCCTGCTGCATCAGATTGACGGATGTTGTTTGACTGCCCGCCAAGCGCTCGTCGTCTTTGAAAGCAAGGTATGCGCGGGCAATTTGATTCGCATAATCCGCGGAGAAATTGGCGTCAAGGGATTCGACGCTGATGGAGATAACAGCAGATTTGCCTGCGGGCCAAACGGACACTTTCCGCAAAAGACGATTAATCTCACTTTCCGGAAGATTTAACGCCTCGCGCGCCCTCTTCATGACCGACAGCGAGTTGATAATCCGAACCTGTGTATCCATGAAGTCGCCGAATGTGTTAAGATCCTGATTCATGGGTATGCCAGGCAAGGGCGTTCCGCGCGTAAGCAGGATTGAGGTCGATGCCCGGTAGCTGGATTCTTGCTTTGAGACTTGAATCACCGACACCACAAGAGCAACAACGAAGCAAATGGCCACAATCCAAATGCGGCGCACGATGACATGCAAATACTGCTTCAGGCGGACGAGATCGACACCGCCACCGGAAATTGGCACGGATGATCCACTTGCCATGGGTGGAAGCTGGCTGGGTTGGTTGCCTGGGGGCTGAATCATTTCTTTCATTGAAATCTAAAAACTGAATATCTTGCCCGGGACCATGATGACATCTTCGTCCTGCAAGGGAATATCCAAATCAAAGTTTCCAGTCTTGAGAATTTTATCCACATCACAAATCAGGGTCTGCGTGGAGCCGTCGGCGGCTTTTCGTTGAATCTTGATGGCGGCTCCATTCGCAAATTTACCAAGTCCACCTGCTTGCAGGATCGTACGGGCCAACGTGGCCGATCCCCCCACCGCCAAGGGGTACATCCCGGGCCGGTCTACTTCACCCAGGAAGTAAACCTTTCCTGCCGAACCCTGCGTGGCCGAGGGAACAAACAGAATATCGCCCGGAAACACCTGAATATTCATCTTCATGTCGGCCGCCCCGAAAAGACGGGAGAAATCAACCGGAATAACGGAATAATTGCCGTCCGGACCGGGTCGCAACACCCGGCCGCCTTCCATGTGGGCCTCTTTGGTGACACCACCAGCCAGCGACACCGCACGGATCATGTTCATGTCTCCGGCTACCGGATAAAAACCGGTACTTCCGAATTCACCCAAGGCCAAAAATTCTGACATATTTCCGTCTTGCCCTAATCCCGGGACCACAACGATATCGCGAGGCCGCAGATACTGGTCGCGGGAAAAGTCATATTCCGTCATGATACTCTTGACGTTTACGGTAATCACCTCTCGCTGCATCGTCCCGCCACTGCGCCAGCGGAATATTTTGACTTGATCGGCGGCAGCGCGGTCGGTCATACCACCGGCGCCGATGATGGCCTCCAAAAGCGTGACAATTTCATTGCCCTTGTAAGGTACCGTACCCGGACTCTTGACTTCGCCCAAGAGCATGATGGTACCCGAGTAATACTCGGAAACCTCCACACCCACCGTAGCCTTTTTGAAAAGCGTCGACTCGAGGATCGATTTTAAATGTGCCGATACATCCTCGACGGTTTTTCCCTCCACCGAAATTCTTCCCGCATAATTAAAGTCGATCGTTCCATCCCCGGCCACCGTATACACGCCATCAAGATCGGGGGATTCGTCGACCGTCACGCGGAGCAGATCCCCTCCGATTACCGTCTTAACGAAGGCCGGCGGGCCATCCTGAGCCAGCAAAGTGTAGTTGCTCAGGAGAAACGTCCCGACGCAGACGATAATGAATCTGATGGTCATTGAATTTTTACAACTGATAAGCAAACGAGAGGGTTACGCGATGTTCTTCGAGTAATTCGTTCTCGAGATTGGAATCTTCCAGCGTGTACTCGTATCGAATAGAGCGTGACAAGCGTGCGTTGATCGGGACGGTATGATCCAAACCCGCAGCGACATCCGTGGTTTTTTCTTCCTCGGCGTCAACGGGTCGGTCGATGGTGTACCCTATGGAAAAACTCATCCCCACACCCGTAAGGAGAAAATCCTGTACCGTTAAACCATAGTCGAAAGTCGTCTCGTCAGTGTCAAGGTTTGACCCGAATGTGTCTACGGGCTTTCTTGATGCTGAAAATGTTTGCTGTGTTCGCCTTGAAAGTTCATGGGTCATGATCACATCGAAGGTCAACTCTATGTCATCCTCCTCCGGCGTATCTTCTCTGTCGTAGGTGATCATTCCCTTCAAATTGAGCACAGGCGTTATATCGTAGTCATCGGAAACCGTAACGGTATGCGTTAATTCCCACTCGCCCTCATCATCGTCGGTGGTTTCTTTCTCCACACCGATCGAGTACGTGAGCGACGGCCGGTCCCACAACTCAAGCGTGTCAAAATCAAGAGAGATATTTTCTGTCGTCTCGTCGGTTCGCTCCTGCGTGTTTATAAACAGTGTATCCGTGTACTCAATCGAGTATGTCGCTCCGACTCCAACGCCGCGTATCGTGACAAGCTTCAAGCCCGCTTCATACGAAATTACACGTTCGTCCTGTTCTTCCCCGGAAAACTCCTCGCTGTCGTAACGCTCTTCCGTGTAATCATAACTGGTGGCAAGCCTCAACTTCTCACCAACCCATTGGGCACCGGCCAGGTATTCAAGCGTGGTTCCGGTCTGACGCTTCTTTGTGGAATAACCCAGTCCCTTCGGTATGAACTTTTCATCCACAGAGTCGGATGTTGACTCGTACAACAACCCGGCATTTAACAAAAGCGGTTCGATGTCGGTGGCGAATTCAAGCTTGATCCGCCCAAAAGGATTTTCTGAGTTGTCCAGATCAGGCCGGTTGAAATGCTTTTCAATGGCAATGCCTGTGTCTAATGTTACTTGGGTGTTGGGCATCATACTGGCCGTAGACTTCAAGTCCAAGGACCAGACCAGATACCAATCCTGACGATCGGCGGTGGCTTCGGATTTGCGCTCCTGCTCGACGTTGGTGGTGTATATTGCATCCAGACTTGTTTGAGCGTCAAAATCAAACGGGCCCACCCTCAGAAACGGCCCCGGCCCCTGTCCGTAAACATTTCCTGCAGCCAGACCAGTCGCCAGCAAGCATCTTACGATGATGCTTCGAA
The DNA here is from genome assembly GCA_964470065.1 of uncultured Verrucomicrobiota bacterium. Lineage (GTDB taxonomy): Bacteria > Verrucomicrobiota > Kiritimatiellia > CAIVKH01 > CAIVKH01 > CALMUP01. The sequence goes on from CAYYAR010000012.1 coordinate 75,276, forward strand.
GGCTATGTTGCCGGGGCTGCACGCAGGTTATTTCGCGTTTGTGGAAGTGCTTAACAACCACGATAGACGCGGTTTAGTGCACTGACCTGATGGATTAACGCGATGTCGGTGTCGGTTTGTAGTCATCCACCGGAACAGACTTGCCCGATTTGCCGGCCCAATCACCCGGTTCACCCCATTGGACGACGCGGTCATTCTGGAAGGTGACCCAGAAGGTCTTGGGATTGAACTCGAAGAAACGCGGGTGGTATTCCCAAACCGAGCTGATTTGCCCGTCCACGTACACCTTGCTGGCGCGAATGGTATTAGGCTTGCCCATGATGTTTTCAACTTCACCGGGAGTCATTCCCAGTTGCATGTCTTTAATCTTTTTAGCCGGGGTCGAACAACCTACGGCAACCAACACTAATCCAGACAACAAGACGGCAACACTGTATTTCACGTTACTTCCTCCGAAAGGCAATTTTGTTTACTAAACTTCGACGCACGACTATGCCAAATCGACCCGTGGAGGCAAGTAGATTCAGCAAAAAAGAACTTCAAATTAGGGGATATTCCGCCTTGATCAAATCCTTGTTCATGGGTATTTGTCTTATCTGGAGATCCGTGTATGAATTTTCGCCGATTCGGTATATTTCTGGTGGGCCTGCTCATGGTAAGCACGGTAGGCCTCGGCTTGCCCGGCTACAAGGTTGCCCGCAGCGCGACGGACCTCATTGAGCTCAAAAATAACGGAAAATACCTCGTAGAGACGGGAGAATCAATCGGAACCGAGCCGGCGGAAACCGCCCTCTCGACCGAATATCTGGAAATTCTCTTCGGTGACAACCCCGAGCTGCTGGAGGAGTTGCTGGAAGTGGTGGAAAAGGGCATACGCGACAACCCGGACGTGAATCTGGGTGAAATTGCATCCATTATTGTAACCTACCGGCGCAACGGTGCTGATGAAGTACAAAACGTGGTTGTGCATATATTTGGCGAATTTCCCCTGGGCAAACGCGTTGTGAACATGCATCCGGATGGTTACTTTGCCAACCGCACAGACGACACCCTTCACGAAACGAAAAAAACCGCGGTTAATTTCGTCGGCAGGGACATCATCGTTTGGGCCAAGGATGATACCATCGAGCGACCCCAGCAGGCAGTGATCGAGGCCATTTTCTCGGGGGAAATCATGCTCGTCGCCCAGAGCATCGAAAAAGAGCCTATGTATTTCACGTCCGTGTTCCCCAACCCCCGACAGATTGTGCCCGCACGCATGAGGCCTCACATTAGAGCCATCCTCTACAACGGAAGTATATCGCCCAACGGGGGCGATATGGAAATGGTTGCTCTCTGCAATAGTGAACGCTCCGCCGGACGCATGATGGATATGTTCAACGATATGGTCGATTCCGCCAAAACTACGCTGGAAACCCGTTTTGGCGGGCAGATCGTTGAAACGGCATGGAGCGGAGAGCAGCCAGAGAGTTGGTGGGCCTACGAGCTTGCCAACACACTTGACCAGGTTAACATAAACCAATCCGAGAGTACCATTCGCATCTCTGCTGATTTCGAACGCGTGGTGGTTAACGCCATGATCAAAATTGTGGAGCGTTTCGGCCGCGATTACAGCGCGATTCGCGGCGTTCAGGATGAAAAATTGAACCCCAAGGAAGTGCAAGATTTCCTTCAGGGCAACCAATACACACCCCGCTGGAGCGAACAGCACGTCACCGGCCCGGATTGGCCTTTCGCCCCCACAGCCACGTCCCCCTTTGATCAAAACAAATCCGAAACCGGCGCCAGCGAAAACTAGGCCACGCGTAAATCGGTAAACCGAACGGCGATTCATGGGCAGGTTGGGGCAGTCAGCCATCCGCCACCGGGGCGTAATTTCCACCGATTTTCCGAATTAATTTCTGGCCAAAAGGATTCGTTTCACCTACGTTCGTGGTCTTAATTGATCATGGTCAGTAGTGTGTCATCTCCGAACGCGAGGAAGATGCGAGTTGGTCTCATCATGCCAACCGTGATCTCCTTAATCTTTTTTGCCTTACGGCCGGCCGGCAACGCTGTCGAGTTTCAGGTAAGTAGAGTTTCCGACCCCACGGCCATCAACCGGGATCCCGTCATTAGCGGAACCGGACTGGCGGCATGGACATATTACTCAACTATCAGCACTGCATCCGCTTACTCCCACATCGCGCTATACAACGCGCCGGACAAGACGACAGATTCGACGTCTCTTCTTCTATTCGTCGGGGGTGCCAAATTAACCCTTCAAGACAATCAACTAGCCTTTGTTTCGAGCTACCTCGATTCCCAATCCTATAGCTTGCAACGACCCCAACCCAAAACCGGCGCATCGACAAATCAAGCATCAATCAGTCAGAGAAACAACCTTTCGGCCGGAGTAATTCGATTCGACGCATCAACCGCTTCCGGTCAAGGCGATGGATCCTCCGTGTGGCTCTGGAACAACACCACGCGCACGATCGACCATATGCCGGCGGAAAGTATGAATAATATTGCTCCCAGTGTCTGGGGTGATCTGATTGCCTGGCAGTGGGAACAGGAATGGCCCTTCGGTTACGAAATCATGATCAAGCGGAGCGGCGAGATTATTCAATTAACCACCAATCGGTTTTACGATCTGGGGCCAAACGTCTATGCGGACAAAGTCACCTGGTTTGGATGGGATGGGTACGATTACGAAATCTTCATGTATGACTCCACCCGCAACGAAACCATCCAAATAACCAGCAACAGGTACGATGATACCGGCCCGATGATTTGGAACGACGTCATCGTGTGGGAAGGCTACGCCGCCGTTGAACCGGATATCTTTATGTGGAAAGACGGGGCGATCACCAAGTTGAGCGAAAACCTTGAAGATGATCTCAATCCCCATATCTGGGGAGACAAGATCGTCTGGCAGGGATTCGACGGTGATGATTTCGAAATTTACCTCTATGACATCAGCAATGGCGGTCCGGCAATCAAAATTACATCCAACGACTTCGACGATACCAATCCCAGCTTCCACGACGACCTGATTGCCTGGATGGGATATCACGACAATTGGGATGCCGAAATCTACGCCATGGATTTAAGCGAAGGCTCACCGGCCACCGGTTTCAATCCCGTACGATTGACTGATAACGATCAGGAAGATCGTGATGTGGATACCGCCGGCCGTCGCATCATCTGGGTCGAAGAGCAAGGCGAGCAAACCCAAATCATGCTTGCTGAACCCCGCTAATGGCGCGGGTTCAACCCTGCCACTGCCGGTCCAACGACCGGTACTGAATCGCCTCCGAAATATGGCTCTCCGCGATCGACTCCGACGCCTCCAAATCCGCGATTGTCCGGGCAACCTTTAATATCCGGTCATAGGCGCGGGCGCTGAAGTTGAGTTCATGGATCGCCATTTTAAGCAATCCCTGCGGCCCTTCTCCCAATTGACAATGTTTTTGAATGTCTTTCGATCGCATCTGGGCATTGCATGCGACAGATTTGATGCCTTTAAACCGCGCCTGCTGTATCGCACGCGCGGCCACCACCCGGCGGCGGATATCCGCGGAACGCTCCCCCTTCTCCATCGATGACAAATCCTGATAACTGACGGCCGGCACCTCGATTTGGATGTCCATGCGGTCCAGCAACGGGCCGGAAATTTTCGACCGGTATCGCGCAATGCTGTTCGGCGAACAGCGGCACTCCCTTTTGGAGTCGCCGTAATACCCGCACGGACATCCATACGGGACATATTTACAACTTCTCGAAACCGACGCCGCATGCCTACGACTCCGACTATCCTGTTGAAGCCCATACATTGGGACAACGTATTCGACGGGCGCGAATGGATCAAGGAATGCTGATCAAAGACTTGGCGGCGGCTATCGGCGTAACAGCAGATACCGTGATCAATTGGGAACTTCGAGGGATGCAACCCCGCTTCCAAATGAAGCGGCTTGCAACCCTCTTAAGTTTGTAGCGTTTTCTACCGGGAAAGATAAAAGGCAATCCAGATTCGTTCGCAAAAGGAACCGGTTTCCGGTACTCCTATCACAACATGCAAATCGAATCAGTCCGCATTGAAAACTTTCGGTCCGCGAAGGATCTGACCATTCTTTTGGGAAACTATAACTGCCTTGTTGGCCCAAATGGAGGCGGTAAGTCAACAATTCTCAATGCGTTAAACGTGTTCTTCCGTGAATCCAGAAGCTCGATGGTTAATCTGCATGAACTGTCCAAAGAGGACTTCCACCTTAAAGACACCACGAATCCGATCCGCATAACGGTAACGTTCACCGATCTATCGCCCGAAGCTACGGAAACGCTCAAGGATTATGTCAGACAAGACAAACTTGTCGTAACAGCGGTCGCGAAGTGGTCCGATGAGACACAGACAGCGCCGGTCATCCAAAAAGGCATTCGGATGGGCATCGACGCGTTCCGACCCTTCTTTGCGGCGCTTGGCGATGAGGAACCGGTAAAGGTTCTCTTGGAAAAGTATGTATCTGCTTCCAAGACCATCTCTGGATTGCCTACGGCGAAGACGAAGCAGGCGATGATTGATGCACTTCGCAGCTATGAAGATGCACACCCCGATCAATGCAATCCAATTGAAAGCGCGGATGAATTCTACGGCGTGAGTCGCGGCGCGCACAGACTCGGCCCCTTCATTCAATGGGTTTTCATCCCTGCTGTCAAAGATGCAACGACGGAGCAAAGCGAGGCCAAGGACACTGCTCTCGGACGACTCGTCGAAAGGACTGTACGATCCAAAGTTGATTTCTCGACGAAGATTAAAGAACTCCAGGACCGGACATCAGCCGAATACGACAAGCTGCTCAGTGACAGCGATCACGTACTCGGTGACTTGTCGACGGCGCTCAGAAATCGATTACTCACGTGGGCACACCCGGGAGTTGATCTGTCTGTCAAATGGGACAAGGACCCGAAGAAGGCAGTTAAGGTCGAGGAACCATACGCACATGTTCTTGCGGGAGAAAGCGGCTTCATCGGTGAACTAGCCCGCCTTGGACATGGTCTCCAACGTTCTTTTCTACTGGCGATTCTCGAGGAGTTAGCGAGCAACGATCAGACAACCGCCCCGAGACTCATTCTGGGTATCGAGGAACCCGAGCTTTTTCAACACCCACCACAAGTCCAGCACCTGTCCGACGTCCTTGAGTCGCTAAGCGATGGCAATGCTCAGATCATCGCGTGCAGTCACAGTCCGTACTTTGTGGTCGCAAAGGGCTTTGAGGATGTTCGCTTGATTCGCAAGTCCCATGGATCATCGCACTCTGAATGCCATCACATCACGTATAAGGAACTTGCGACCCACCTTCACTCGGTTCTGAAGGAGAAGCAGTTCGATAATCCCGAGGGCACGCTGACCCGGTTGAACCAAATTCTCCAGCTATCCCAACGAGAGATGTTCTTCGCCTCAAGGGTTGTGTTTGTTGAAGGGCATGAAGATGGCGCATATATCACCGCCGCACTTCATCTACAGAAACTGTGGAAACAATGGCGCACGTACGGCATCCACATTGTACCCGTTCTTTCAAAGGCGAATCTTCTTCAACCAATAGCTATTGCGCAACTCATGAACATACCCTTCATGGCTATTTATGACTCCGATGGTCCGGCTAATGCCGAGCAACCACAGCCCGATCCAACTGAAAACGCTCGATTGATCAAACTCTTGGGCGCGACTATCGACAATTTTCCACCAGTAGCACAGTTCGGCAAAACGTATGTCACATGGCCGCGAGACATTGGCTCCATCGTGAGGGCAGACTATACGCCCGATGAATGGGAATTGTGGAAAACGCAAACCAACGTCGAAATTGGCGGAGGTAAAGACAAGAACCCTTTGCTCATTGCCGGAATACTTACGAAGGCCTGGGCGTCGGGGAAACCCTCCCCCTCACTCGTAAAACTCTGTGATCATCTTCTCGCCTTTGGAGCAGGATCAATCAACTTGTAGATTCGTCGTCGCTCCACATCCGCGATTTCGCGAGCAGGAATTCCGCGCTCGTCAAAATTCGATCAATGGTGGAGACATGCATATCACCCAACTCCCCTTCCGGGCAGGCGACCGAGTAGGCCCGTACAAAGCGGTAATGCTGGAGCGCTGGTGGTCTTGGTTCTGGTTCCGTCAATATCTCCCCATAAATTGAAAAGCCATATGGCGTCATGTAGGAATAGTAATCGCCTGGCTTTGATGCCGCCTGATAGGGCGTAACACTCGCATCTGCCAATTTCCGCCGTCTTTCGATAGCATTTAAAATGCCCTCAACCGAATCAATTTCATCGAAGTCCATATCCTTGAGGAAGATACGCTCAGCTTTACTCTTTACCCTACACTCGTATGGGAATCTGCTCCCCCGTTGGCTGATTCGTTTTCACCCTCGCGATACAGCTTTTGTTGCTATGTGACCTGTTTTGTCATAGTTTGTTTGGTCTTGGTTGTCAGTATTGAGCTGATAGGACAAACACAAATGAATGACACAAGATGGCTCTCTGTAAAAGAGATCGCAGCATACTTGGGGGTCAACCCAGAGACTGTTTATGCTTGGATTGAAAACAAGGGAATGCCCGCCCACAAGGTTGGTAAGTTGTGGAAATTCAAGACAGAGGAAGTGGACCGGTGGATAAATAGTGGCGATGCCGCCAGCGAATAGATACTCACGACAAGCAGATACCATCATGCACGCCATTTTTAGTCATCGGTATAAATCATGGTCTGAGCTCGAATGCGCGATCGAAGGGTTGGAGTCAGCCAAAAGCAAAGGTGATGCTTTCGAAGATTTCGTGTTTTTCTACATCCAGTATTTCGCTGACATTTACCAGATAACTCAACTGTATTGTCCTGTCGCTGATCGCAAGCCATTTCCGAGGCAGATTCTCGCTGCGCTCAAGCTTGAGAAGAAAGATCATGGCGTTGACGGGGTTTACACAACTTCTGCGGGCACAACAGTTGCCTGGCAAGCAAAGTTCCGAACATCACGCCAGAATCTATCTTATACAGAACTCGCAACGTTCTGGACGGAGGCTGAATATGCTGATTATCGACTAATAGTCAGCAACTCTAACGAAATCAGCGATATTGCCCACAAGAAGTCGGGGCACCTGCAACTCCTGGTAGATAAGTTTTTACAACTTGATACAGCCTTCTTCGACACGCTGCATGAGCGAGCACGCAACGCTGCTGCACCAATAGAGCGACCCCGCAAGACCCCCCGCGACTATCAAGAGGAAATTCTGACCGACCTCTTAAACGGATTTTCGAAGCACGATAAGGGCAAATTGATAGCCGCTTGTGGCATTGGTAAAACAATGTTGGCCTTTTGGTTATCCGAACGTCTTGGAGCGCGAACGGTGATCTTTCTGGCTCCGAGTCTGCAATTGGTCCGGCAAACGCTGCAAGCGTGGGCTCAAGAGTCCGCGGAGGCATTTCGATACATATGTGTTTGCAGCGATGATAGCGTGATTTCGGAAGTTGACTCCCTGGAGAGCGCCATCACTGACCTAGATATCCCAGTAACGACAGCAGCATCCGAAGTGCACGATTTCTTGACAAAGAAATCTCTCCACAGGTCTGTTGTCTTTACCACGTATCATTCTGCGCCCGTTGTCGCTGAGGCCTGTAAACGAATAGGCTGTCCTGCATTTGACCTGGCCGTCTACGACGAGGCTCACCGCACCGCCGGTGTTGAACGAGAAAACACATTTTCTCAGGCACTTAGTGACGATGCCATTCCCGCGCGCAAGAAGCTTTTCATGACGGCAACAGAACGCCTCGTTCGCCCACGACTACAGAAAGCTGCTGAGGCAAATGGATTGACTGCGTTTTCCATGTCTGATGCGAGCGTGTATGGAACTGTTCTGCATCGTATGACGTTTGGCCAAGCAATCAAACGTCGCATTATCTCTGATTACCGAATCGTCGTTTCGGCCCTGTACCAGGAAGACATTGCCTCAATTCTTAAGCGTGCCGCAGCAGTATACGACGAGAATGGCAATCCGACGCCCGTAAGCCCCGACCTACTCTATAAGCAGTTAGTGATGCTTAAGTCCTTGGATGACCTCGGCATTGAAAAGGTAATCACATTTCACTCAAAGATCTCTGAGGCCAAATCTTTTGCGTCTTTGATCGGCAATCAACTACAGACGCAACCTCGATCATTCGTTTCACATATAAACGGCTCAATGTCTGCGCAGCATCGCGCTTACTTAATTGAAGAATTTGAGCGCTCTTCGCTTGGCGTAATTACTAACGTAAGGTGCTTAACTGAGGGCATAGATGTGCCACTCATCGATGCGGTATTCTTCGCCGATCCTAAAGGTTCCTTGATTGATATTGTTCAGGCCGCTGGTCGCGCCATGAGGCAGCCCTATGGCTCAAAAGGAAAACTTGCGTATATTGTCCTTCCGGTACTGCTCGATGCCAAAGCCGACTATCTCTCCGGGGATGGATTCGAGGCATTATTCAACCTTATCCAGGCACTGCGAGATCAGGATGAAGTACTTACCGAGTGGATTGATTCTATCAACCTATCCGCAGTAACCGGCAAGAAGCATTCACCCTCACGGAAAAGCACTAAGGACCTCGGCAAGCTCATCATCAATCTGCCAAAGCAATTGGATTTTGCCGCCTTTTCAGAGGCACTGCTCCTAAAAATAGCGGACGTAAATAGAGATCCCGTTGGCACAACGGGTATTGGAAGCACCCTAGGGAAAAATGAACGTGGCGGGTCGTACACACGCGTGTTCAAGACTTTGTGCGACTATACGCCACAAATGCTCGAGGAGAGCTTGCTTAGTCCGACGTTTGCGTTAGTCAAGGCAACAACAGTTGCATATCCAAGCAGTGTTCTTCGCATTAACAACAACAACATTTCCCACTGCGTGCGAATGGGATTGCTAAAAGAGCTAAATGGAAAACGTTCTTATGGCGTAACTCCACTCGGCGCTTTGTATAAACGCGGCAACATTTCCATCATCGCTTTGATGCGCAATCAAATGCTCAAATACTGCGATGTCATAAATGGGAACGCTCTATACCCGTATCGACTTGCATGCCAACTGCTTTCACGCGTCCGCAGTCTCGGTTTTATTGAATTCGTATATGGCCTCTATTCAATCCAATTCACAAAAGACGGCGATCCTGACATCGATACGGCAATTGCTGTCACCAATACTATCAGAGAGCGATATCCAAATATCCATCTGACTAACGAAGCAAACAAGCCTTCATTGCTTGAGGAATTGAATACCCTGCACCCCGCCGGATTTTCCTATCAGAATGTTTGGACAGACCGAACAACAACCGGCAATCAATTCCGATATCTTATTCGCCATCTCGAATTGTATTCGGATGTTTTTTGTTACGACGAAACAAATCGGCGTCTCCAACTTAAGCCTGATTCACTCGCCACCCTTAATGGCTATCTCCGAAAGAGCGGCGCCATGCTTGCGCCGGCTGCATATGACAACGGAATTTGGATCAATGGATAACACCTCATACTTCAAAGCACTTGAGACATCCAAAGGCCACACGCCAATCTACAAGATGCACAAGTATTTCGCTCGTAGACCGCACAATGTGTTTCGGGCGATTATCGAACACTACTCAAAGAGGGGGGACATCATTCTCGACCCATTTGCTGGTGGTGGAGTTACAGTTGTCGAAGGGCTTACAGCACACAGGCGAGTGATTGCATGCGATGTTAATCCCATTGCTTCATTTATTCAGTTCGCACAAGTCCTGGACATATCCCCCGCCAACTTTGTTCGTCAGGCTGGAGTCATCAAGAAACGAGTACATGATGCTTTTGGTTGTGGATACAGAACACATTGTCGGCAATGTGACAACTCACAGGCTCATGTCCGTTGGTTTGAACATGCTTATCGTACAATGTGCCCTTCATGCAATGCCGCGACTTTACTTTCAAATGACAAACTGTTTTCCCATGAAGACAAGGAGACTGCTGGCAAGTATGTATGTCAACATTGCAGTAAGCCGTTCCGATCAGTCAGCACACCTCGCATCGGGAGCGAATTGGTCAGTCTTAGATATCGCTGTCACGTTTGCGGCGCTCACGAGAATGCGCCGCCACAAGATGACGATCGACAGCTATTCCATGGCTATTGCCGCGACATAACGTCTCTGTCTAGAGCGCATGCGACAATAATTCCGAACGATGACATACCGCTTCATTGGGATCGGCAGCATGAAGATTGCCTGCACCGAAAGGGTATAACGAAATTTCGCGACTTATTTACTCCGCGCAATCTCTTGACAAGCGCATACTTTTTCACGGTTCTGGATTCGATGCCTGAAATTAGCCCAGACGAGCGGTACTTTCATACGTTCATAATCAGCTCGTTGCTGCGCTACACGAACAATATGAATTTCTCGACGAGTACTTGGATGGATGGGCGACCGGTGGCATGGGCGAAGCACGCCTACTGGCTACCAAATCAGTTTATCGAGACCAACCCTCTTGAGTACTATGACAATCGCATCAAGGCCGCATTGTCAGGATTGAAGGATCAGCAATCGCGGTTTACCCATGCCAAGTCAGGCACTATTGCAGATGTTACCAATCAAAAAGCCACTCACAGCATTCAATGCATTGATTCATCGCGCATGGATCTTCCCGATAACTCCATATCACTTGTCATAACCGATCCTCCTTATGGTAGCAATGTCCAGTATGCTGAGTTGTGTGAATTTTGGCGCGTCTGGTTAAAAGATCGGTTCCCCTTTGGTGTTCCAGAGGAGCATATAGATGCAGAAGCAGTCGTACATCGACGTACTGATGATACGTCCTATGCAAAAACTTTTGACTTTTACCGAAAGAAATTGACCGACATTTTCAAGGAATCCTACCGGGTACTAAAGCCTGGCGGTCACTTAGTGTTTACCTTCAACAACAAGGACGCAAGAGCTTGGTATTCTGTTATAGCGGCAGCCATTGACGCGGGGTTTCTTCTCGAGCCCGATGGAATTGTCTTTCAAGGACAGATTCATGCGTATCGCGACACTGCGCATCTGCGATACGATGGCACTCCACAAGGTGACTACATCTATTCTTTCCGAAAGGATACGAGTCTGGACGGCCGTACTGTAAGCGCACCACACGATTTCGACTCTTGTTTCAGCTTGTCGGTTAATCATTTCCGAACCACTCAAGAGCCTATTGCACTTGATCAGTTCATGGTGCGACTATTTGCGTATGCTGTTCCTTCTTTAGTGAAGGCGATTCGTTGCGGGAATCATGAAGAAGAAGCATTGCGCGAGTATTCAACTGATCGAGTAAAGGCTGCTCTCAATTCCTATCCACATCTTAACAAATCCGGTGAAGCATGGGTTCATGTGTAGAAACTGATCTCTTTGGGAACACATTACACGCACCTTCATGGAGTAATCTGGCTGCGTGTTATCGTACAGATTCTCTTATCCAATGCTTGCAAGACCTCGAAACGTCATCACAAAGCACCGATGAGACCGCATTATTTGCAACGCTCGTCAACATGTCTTCATCCAAGCAGCAACCATATCATCGATGGGTTCGCTATCGGGAGGGTTATGCTGGAGAACTCGTGAAGGAAATACTACGACGTTATCCTGTATCTGAATCGCATGGGTATGTACTCGATCCTATGTGTGGCTCGGGATCTACGTTGGTTGCTTGCCGTGAAGATAATGTCAATTGTGCTGGCATTGATGTCAATCCATACGCGGTTCTTTGCACAAAGGTAAAGACAGCATCCCTTTCGGCCAAAGAATTGATCAAAGCGGAAAACATGCTAGAGACACTACTTCGGACAAGGAGTCTTCCTGCTCCGCAATTCATACCCATCAAGAAGCTGGATTCATATTTCCCGGAGCACAACTTCAGTGTGCTGTGTAGTATCAACACATGGGTGTCTGCAATCGAAGACAAGAACATCCATGATCTGTTTTTTTTGGCGTTATTAGCTTCACTTGAAGATTGTTCGAACCGAAAGAAAGACGGAAATGGTCTCGCCACACGCACTTGTCCCGTCGATGATCCTCTCTCGCGATTTCACTCTCAGTGCTCGTTGATGTTAACCGACATCAAACATCACCCCTATCGACATGGCCCTGATTGCAAAGCTCTGATTGGTTCCGCCAAGAATATGCACGCTGTATTCAGTCATGCAGTGCAAACGCCAAATGCTCGATGTGAGTCGATCATATTCTCTCCACCGTATGCCAATTCATTTGATTACTATGAGTCGTATAAGCTCGAATTGCTTTTCGGGCAGTATTTCAACTGGCAATCACTTATTGAAGCTCGCAAAGAACTCATACGCAATTACCGCATTGGTTTTGGCACACAGCTAGAGTCGCACATTCCGATTGTGAAGAAACTGTGTGATGAAATTCGCCATCAGATTCCGCTTAAGGAAAGCCGTACTGGTGTTGCAGATGGCCGTACACGCTTAGTCCCCAATATGCTCTGCGCATATTTTGAGGATATGGAACGCGTTATGGCGCAAGGGTATCATTTGTTGGCTCCGGGCGGGTTGATGCACATTGTTGTGGACCAAAGCGCGTATGTGGGTGTCCCCATACCAACCGATCTTGTGTTCGTTGACACGGCTAAACGGTTAGGGTTCCACATCGAAAGCTTGATAAAGTGCCGCCGAGCGAACACCTCTGGGCAACAATTGAAAGCATATCCTTACCTAAAACAACTTTTACGTGAATCAATTGTATCTATACGCAAACCGGAATGATCCAAGCGGGATTTTACACTGAAATGAGCATACGAGAATATCGCACTCAGTCCGCTGGTTCAACGCGGGGTGATCAGGTCCCAGCCGCCGCAACAATTCCGGCCCACGCCCCTTCGCAGTCGGCAACCTCTTCCAGTGTCAGCTTGTGAACTCCGGGCTTGTCGTAATCCATGCCGTGTCGCGCCTTGTACGCATCGTTGTACTGTTGGAAAGTAAGCGTCACGCCAAGCCCCTCTATGCGTAGATAGCGTAAGGGTCATAGATTG
>CAYYAR010000013.1:0-80135 GCA_964470065.1 uncultured Verrucomicrobiota bacterium
CGCGCTCACGCATCTATCCGCCGCCGACGGCGGATAGATTAAGAAAGCATCAACAACCGGATTCTCCGCAAGCTGATTCCCGTAGGCATGTACGTCAGGGTGTCCCATTGTTGAAGTCAAGAATACTGTTCCTGAGCTTGCCCGGGGCGGTCGATACGACTCAGTGCTCGCGCTTCGCGCGGCGATCATTCAAATGCCTGCCGGGCGTTACGCATCCAACAACACCTGCGCCACCCGCCTGGCCGCGCCGCCGGTGCCGAGGGACTTTTTCACATCCCGCAAGCCCTCGACCATCGCCGCGCGTTCCGGAGTATGGTCGAGTAGCGGCTTGATCGCGGCGAGCAGCCGTTCCGGTGTCACGGCATCCTGGATGATCTCCGGACAAAGCTCCCGCCCGGCGAGTAGATTCACCATGCCGAGATGAGGCACACGGATCAGCCGCTTGCCGATCGTGTATGTCAGCGATGCCGTGCGGTAGACCACCACCATCGGACACTCCATCAGCGCCGTCTCGAGCGTGGCCGTGCCGGAAGCCACCCAGGCCGCTCGTGCTTGCCGCAAAATTTCGCGCGTGGAGCCTTCGACGATTTCCAGTCTCGCCGGCTTCACGGCTACCCGGGCAAGAATCTCTCCGGCCAGCGCGCGCATTTCTTTTGATGCCGCGGCCAGAAGAAAACCCGCCGCGGGCATTTCCCGCTCCATTGTTGCCGCGGCAGCAAGCATGGCGGGCAGCAGACGCTCCAGCTCCTGCCGGCGACTTCCTGGCAACAGAGCCACGTGCAACGAACCCGGCCAAGGCAACGCGGCCGGCGGGGCATTCATGACCTTATCCGCCTCCTCCACCAACGGGTGTCCGACGAACTCGGTGCGCAACCCCGTGCCGGCAAACACCTCCACTTCAAAGGGAAAAATCACCAGAAGATGATCAATGATTTTTGCCATCTTCGGGATGCGCGAGCGGTGCCAGGCCCACACTTGCGGCGAGACATAGTAGACCACCTTCACGCCGCGCTTTTTGAGTTGCGCGGCCAGACGCAAATTAAATCCCGGATAATCGATCAGCAACGCGGCCGCGGGCTTGCGTCGATCCACCTCCCGGAGAACCTCCCGGAAGACCCGGCGGAAAAATCCATACCGCTTCAGCACTTCCACCAAGCCAAGCACTGACATCTCGCGGACATGATGAAGCACTTCCACGCCTTCGGCTTGCAAGCGGTCACCGCCGATACCCCACAAGGCCCGGCGGTCACCCTGCCCTCTCATCGCCGCCACCACCGCCGCGGCGTGCATGTCACCGGATATTTCACCGGCAACCACCAATAGATTGGTGTCGGCGTGGCCCATCAGCGCTGCTGGCGGGCGCGCATGAGCTGGGTTATGCGCGCGGCCAGCTTAAGTGCTTCCGCGGCATGCTCGCCACTGACCTTGGGTTTGCCGTGGTTGGTGGCGCAAGCCACAAACGAGCGCAATTCGTTGGCCAGCGGTTCGCCTTTTTGAATCGGCACCTGCTCTCCGGTAATGCCCTCGGCCGTTTTGTGAAAAACCTCCCCGGTCTGTTGCTGGTAATCCAGCGAGATGTAGGCGTCCTCGACAAAAACCCGGATCTTTCGCATGCGCTCGGGGCTGATTCGACTCGCCGTGATGTTGGCCACGCACCCGTTTTCAAATTCCAGACGCACGTTGGCGATATCCTCGCTCCCGCTCAACACCGGCACCCCGACCGCGCGCACCTCCTTCACCGGCGAACGCACAAGATGCAAAATCACCTCGATGTCGTGAATCATCAGATCGAGCACCACATTCACTTCCGTGCCGCGCGGATGCGTACCTTCGCGGGCGGGCGGAAACGGAGCCAGCCGGTGCGCTTCGATGAAACGCGGATCCCGCGCCGCCGACTCGAGATATTCCATCACCGGGTTGAACCGCTCGATATGTCCGACCTGCAACACCACGCCGTGCTCCTCGGCCAACCGGACCAACTCCTCCGCCTCGGAGGTGGTCGAGGTGATGGGCTTTTCCACCAGCAGGTGCTTGCCGGCACGGATCATTTGCGAGGCCACATCAAAGTGCAGATGCGTGGGAACCACGATGCTTGCCGCGTCCACACGCTCGATCAATTCATCCAGCGTGGCGCAAGCTTCAGTGCGGTACTTCGCCGCGACCTCGGCGGCCCTCGCCGTATCGGTATCGTATAACGCAGCCAGCCGACACTCGCCCAGCTCGCTGTAAATCCGGGCATGATTGATGCCCAGACTGCCCACACCCACCACGCCTACGCGCACCAGTTCCGTCATGATGTTGTTTCCTCGTTCATGGCCACGGCCAGAAAAGCGATGTTACGCCGGCCGGCCAGCTCAACCAGTTTCTCCCGCTCCAGCAAAATTGTCCGGTGGGCTTCGACGGCCAGCACGGCAGCGCGACTTTGCTTGATGCTGGCAAATGTGCGCTCACCGATGACCGGAATATCAAATCGCATGTCGTGTCCGCGCTTGGCGACTTTCACGATCACCGCGCCGGGTCCGCCTAGCTTGCCGGCACGCAGGATGGTCTCGTCGGTGCCCTCAAACGCCTCTACGGCAAGGATGGTACCTTCCTTCACCACCACGGTTTGGCCGATGTCGAGACCACTCGTCGATTTCGCCACCCGCAAGCCGAGGCGGATATCGTCCCACTGCGCCGGCGTTGGTGGAAGATGCCCGATGAGACCCTCCGCCGGCATGGCGGCCTCCATGAACATACTGGCGTGCAACAACTCCACGCCGATGTGACGGAGCTCTTCACCCACGGCGCCGAAAATTGTTTCCGCGTTGCGCTCCTTCAGACCGGCCAGCAACCCGATCATTTTTTTGTCCGGTCGCAGATTGAACAAATGCGATGGCTTGATCTGGCCGGCCATCACGCAGCGGGGAATGCCGAAAGATCGAATGGCATCGAGCATGGCCTGCAATTGGCCGATGCGCAGCCAGATGACTTCGTCGGTTTTCTTGATAATGACCGGATCGGTGTCGCCCTTGAACGCCACCGCGGCGATGCGCTTGACCCCCTGCTTTCGCGCGCTTTCCGCGAGCACCCGGGGATAGGCACCGCGTCCGGCGATGATAATCAAACTGTCAGGCGGAGCTTCGCTCATCGGCGTCATACTGCCAAAGCATCCACCAACATCCAATATCCAAGTTCGCGGAATGGAAATCGCACGTTGTTAATCCGGGTGTTTCCGCTAAAATTAAAGATGATGAAAGCAGCAAAAGAAAACGCCGGCGGTCGCGAGACCGGCCGCATGGTCACATTCGAAATCACCACCACCACACCGCTGCCGGTCGGACAGCAGGTGTTCATATCCGGCAACATCGACATGCTTGGCGCATGGCGTCCCGACGGATTCCCGCTCACCCGGCTCGATGACAACGTGTGGGCCGGGTATGCGATGATCGCCGCCGGCTTGCCGGTGGAATTCAAAATCACGCGCGGCACCTGGTCGAGCGAGGAGGCGGATGAACAAGGCGTCGCCATTTCCGGAAACAAAAAAATTCCACCGACCGGTCCCGTCTCCTTCAAACATACCGTGCTTCGCTGGATTGATCGCGCGTAATCGAGTACTTGACCTCAACGCGATCAGGTAACTACATTCTCCAGACAACTTTTTACGAGGAGCAATCGATTATGGTCACTGACAACGAAACTTCATCTTCTTCGCGCATACTCTTGTTTGAACTCGAAGGAGCGGCCATCGACGGACGGGCCAAACTTTTTCAGGCGGCCAAAAGCGTCTTCAAGGATGCCGGCCTCGACCTCAGCGAACACGCCTTTGCGCGTTACTGCGTGCACGCCTCGCCCGGACACATCACCGAGCAATTGGTGGCCGGCCTTGGCGGCGACAAACTGGACGGCCAGGCCAGCAGCCGCATCATGGCCGCCTATGTGGAGAACATCAAAAAGGGCGGCGCCAAGCCCAATCAGAAATTTGCCTCGGTGCTGGATGAAGCCGCCAAGCGTGGCATGAAGGCCGCGGCGTTGACTGTGCTACCCGAGCCGGTGGCTTACGACGTGCTGGAAAAATCCGGTATCGCCGCCAAAGGCGTCGAACTGGTGCTGTTTCCGGAAAATGAACGACACTTCCCGCGCACGGAATGCTGGCTGCGCCTGCCGCGCGCCCAGAGCAAGCCGGCCCGCGCCTGTATTGCCATCGCCGGTTGCCGCGACTCCGGCAAGTCCGCCCTCTCCTCCGGTATGCGCTGTATCATTGTTCCGGATCAGTTCACCTCCTATCAGGATTTCGGCGGCGTGGACGCCGTGCTGGATGGATCGGAAGACGCCGAACTGGCCGAACTTTTTGACGCCATCACCTGACCGGCGCCTCCGTGACGGCATCGCCCCAAGGTCACCGGCCTCCGCCCAGGGACGGGAAGCCGATTGACCGGCTGGTGGAAATCATGCGGATCCTGCGATCGCCCACAGGCTGTCCGTGGGACCTCAAGCAGACGCTTACCACCCTGAAGGAACATCTCGTCGAGGAAAGTCACGAGGTGCTGGACGCCATCGACAGCGGCGATCGCCAAAAACTCAAAGAGGAGTTGGGCGACTTGTTGTTGCAGGTGGTGTTTCAATCTCAACTGTGCAACGAGGAAGGCGCTTTCTCGTTTGATGATGTAGCCGACGCCATCGCGGAAAAGTTGATCCGGCGCCATCCGCATGTGTTCGGCAACGTGCAGGTCAGCGGCGCGGAAGAGGTGCTGAAAAACTGGGAGGCCATCAAGAAGGCGGAGAAAAAAGACGGGCCGCGCAAAACGCTCGAGGGCGTGCCCGGAAGTCTGCCGGCGCTGAGCAAGGCCCACCTTGTGCAAAAACGCGCCGCCCGCGTGGGCTTTGACTGGGAAAACATTCAGGGCGCCCTTGATAAAGTCACCGAGGAAATCGGCGAGGTAAAAGAAGCGGTCGCGCTGGATGACGAGAAGCAGGTCGGCGAAGAGCTGGGCGACTTGCTTTTTGCCGCGGTGAATGTGTGCCGGTTCTCCGGGCATCATCCCGAGGAGCTGCTGCACAAAACCATTGCGAAATTCACGCGGCGTTTCGAATTTGTCGAACAAGCCGTACACGAGAAGGGCAAGCAGCTATCAGATTGCCCGCTCGAGGAACTTGAAGGTTACTGGCAGCAGGCCAAGTTGAAGGAAACGTGATCCGATGGATACCGGCATCCGCATTCCGAAGGGTGAACGCGCCCAGTTTTTTTACGGCGACAATATCGAAGGCTACTTCGAGGGGCGAACCCACGAGACGGGCGGCGGCTCTGGATACTGGCTGGACGGGCAACCGCTGTTACGGGACGTCCTTCCGCGAACCGCTGCAGGAGCGCAGCGCCGGGAGGATGCCACCTCGGCGGAAATTCTTCCGCACGGCATCGTGCATCAATTCAATCATCTATCGGATGAACTGTGCGTATTACACCGTCAGCGCGCGGTGGCCTGCACCATCGCGAGCCGGCGAAAGGGAAAACTTGGCGCCGCCCTTCTTTTTGATCCCGGCGCGGGCGAACAACACGTGCGCGCATACCGCGACGGAATCGGCGTTACATTCAACAACCACCGACTTGCCGCCGGTATCTGCGCCGATACGCCCATAGACCTCTCCGGCGCGGCCGCCGGTCATTCGTCGCGCGGGCCGGAAGTCACGACGACATCCCCGCGGTCCTCCCTGACCATTTATATCGCCTTCGCAACAACCGCCGCTCTTGCCGTCAAACGGGCCCGGGCGCTTGTGAAAAGCAACGCCCGTGAAGAACATCGCGCGGCGATCGATCGCATCGTTCAGCGCAGCCGGCTCGACACCGGCCATGCCGAATATGACCGGGCCGTGCTATGGGCCAAGCTCACCAGTTATTTTCTCGTCACCGGGGAATTCGGCACAGGCATCTGGGCCGGCTTGCCGTGGTTCAAAAGCAACTGGGGTCGCGACACCTTCATCGCCCTGCCCGGCACCCTGCTGGTCAGCGGTCTTTTCGATGATGCACGCGATGTGATTCTGAATTTCCTGCGTTATCAGGACACGAATCCGGCATCGCCAAGTTATGGCCGCGTGCCCAATCGGGTCCAAAGCGCCACAGACATCATTTACAACACGGCCGATGGCACGCCGTGGTTGATCCGCGAGTTGTTTGAATACCTGCAATACACCGGCGATCTCACGCTGGCCAAAAAAGTTTATCCGCAGGTGAAGCTCGCACTCGAGGGCGCCATACAGAAATTTGTCGATCGCGAGGGATTCCTCACCCACGACGATGCCGACACCTGGATGGACGCGCGCATCGAGGGCAACCTGCCCTGGTCCGCCCGCGGCAACCGCGCCAATGACATCCAAGCGCTCTGGCATAATGCGCTCCTCGTCGGCGAGCGCCTCGCCCACGAAGCCGGGGATGCCGCCGCGGCAAAGCGCTGGCGATTGCTCGCGAATAAACTCCGGAAAAATTTCCAGAAGCGATTTTGGAACAGGCGCCGCAACGTGCTGGCCGACCGGATTACCGCCGACCACCGGCGAGATGAAAAGAACAGGCCGAATCAACTGATGGTGCTTTCCATACCGATGATGGAGCCGTTGCTGGAGAACGATCAAGCGGAACACGTAGTACGCAATGCCGTGGGTGAATTGCTTTATCCGTATGGCATCGCCTCGCTCAGCCAACGACACGCTTATTTTCACCCGTATCATCATAACGATGCGTGGCACCATTTCGATGCGGCCTACCACAACGGCACTGTCTGGGGCTGGAACGCCGGGTTTACCATTACCGCACTGTGTCAGACCGGCCACACCCGGCTTGCCGCCCGGCTTGCGAAAAATCTCGCCGGCCAGATCCTGAACATGGGCTGCCGCGGATCGATGAGCGAGTTGCTGGAGGCGATTCCGCGCCGGGGCGCCATGCCACAACTTTCCGGCACATGGGCGCAGGCGTGGAGCACATCCGAATTCGCCCGGAACGCCTATCAGGATTTTGCCGGCTTCCAGCCGCGCTTGCTCGATGGCAACATTCATTTCCATCCGCATCTTCCCGATGACTGGCGGGACTGGTCGGCCACATTTCCGTTTGGAAAAAATGCGCAGCTTATCGTCGATGGCACCCGCTGGCAGGGTCATTTAATTATTCATGTCCGCATGGAAGGCTTCCGGGGCAAACTCGATCTCTGCTTTACCATCGATCACGGCGGCCGCCGGTACTCCGGAAAATTACCTATGCGCAGTAACGCACCCATCATCCTGCGGGTCAGCGGCAAGCATTTGCTTACGTCCCAAGGGATCGTGATCTCCGGAGTCAAACGCGCGCCCGCCGGAAAGCTCGCGTTCGCCCGGCCTGCGCGGGCAAAAAATCCGCCCTGCCTGCGCAAGAAGAATTACCTGCAACAACTGATCGAATCCGGCCAATTCAAGTAAAACGGGTCCGCCGGAAAGGAAAAACGGCTTGCTTGCCCTCCAGTCAAGCGTTAGCTTAAAACGTTCTAATCGATAGGGGTCGAGGCATGTATTTCCGAAAATATCCGCATATTGCGAACTTTGCCTTTGCGCGTCGCGCCGATGTGGGCAAACCGCTCAACGTGGGCGGGGAGCGTATCACGCTTCGCACTACCCTGTACGAGGGAGATATCTTCCGCCTGACCGCCACATCCGCGCGCTGGAAGAAGAATCTTTCAATGGCCGGACTATCGCACCCCCGGCCGGTCAAAAAATCAACCGTCTTCTCCTTGTCCAAATCATTTGCCCTGACCGTCAAGGGACCAGACGGCAAAGCCTTTCTGACTTCTCCGGCCGGGATGACGCTCGGCACATGCGGCCCGCGCTCGGTGTTTGTCTTCGAGCAAACTCCCGACATGCAATTTTACGGCATGGGCGAAAAAATGCGCGGCCTCGAGCTCTCCGGAATTCAGACCAAATTTTGGAACACCGACATTTTTGCCGACTTCAACTGGAAGGAAATCGAACACGACCGGCCGGATCCGATGTACGTGGCCATTCCCTACGTGATCATCAAGCGCGGAAACACCTACGCGGGACTACTCCTCGATAACCCGCACGCGACATTCATCACCACCAATCATGGCGCGGATATTGGCGGCGGCCAAATGAAGCTCGAGGCACACTCGAAAAAACACATCACCATCGGCGCCGAAAACGGCATGCCCGACTTGTACATCATCGTTGGCCCCAGCCTCGCCGAATTGACTCGCAAACTGCAACAACTCGTCGGCCACACTCCGCTCCCGCCGGCCTGGGCGCTGGGTTATCACCAATGCCGGTGGGGATATAAATCCGACGCCTGCCTGAATGTGCTCGACGAAAAATTTGACGAGCACGGCATTCCATGCGATGGCCTCTGGGTGGATATCGATTACATGGACGCCTTCAAGGTGTTCACCTTCAATCACGATCACTTTCCTGACATCGAGAAAACCCTGCGTCGGCTCAAAAAGAAAGGGCGGCGGGTGGTGCCGATTATCGACCCCGGCGTAAAGCAGCAGAAGGGTTATCCGGTCTACGATTCCGGCAAAAAGGCGGGCGTTTTTTGCCGCAACCCCGCCGGACAGGATTTTGTTGGCCTGGTCTGGCCGGGCGAAACCGTGTTTCCTGACTTTTCCCTGCCGGAAGGACGCCGTTGGTGGTCGGACAAAGTGAAACAATTCGCCGGGCTCGGCCTCGATGGTTGCTGGATCGACATGAACGATCCCTCGACAGGCAGCGTGCTGAATGAAGACATGCTTTTCGGTCGCGGCAAATTAACGCATGACACCCACCACAACCAGTACGCGCTGGGCATGGCCATGGCCACCCGGGATGGATTTCAAGCCGCCAATCCCGGCGAGCGCCCGTTTCTGATCAGTCGATCCGGTTATACCGGCATTAATCGCTACTCCGCCATTTGGACCGGCGACAACATTTCCAATTATCACTACCTGCGCAACTGTATTGCCGTATCGCTGAACCTCGCGCTTTCCGGCGTGCCGTTCAACGGACCCGATATCGGCGGGTTCGCCGGCGATTGCCACGCGCAACTCATGCAGGACTGGGTGAAGACCTGCTTTCTCTTCCCGTTTGCCCGCAATCACGCATGCGTGGGAACGCGCGCGCAGGAGCCGTGGGCCTTTGACGAGCCGACGTTGCGCGTCGTGAAACATTACATCCAGTTGCGTTATGCGCTGCGTCCTTATCTCTACAATTTATTCGTCCGCCAGGAAGAGATTGGCGAAGCGATTTTGCGCCCGCTCTTTTATGAATTTGCCGACACCCCCGCCCTCCCGTTGGCCCATGTCGACGATGCCTTCCTCACCGGTCCGGCGATTCTTCAGGCGCCGATATTGACCGAGCATGAGCGGACACGCGAAGTGCCTCTGCCCGGTCCGGTGACGTGGTTTTCGATCATGGATGGCAAATGGCTCGCCGGCGGGCAGAAAGTCAAGGTCATCGTCGGTCATCTGCAAACGCCCGTGTATTGGCGTGAAGGTTCAATTATTCCGATGACTCCCGCACTGCCATCGACCAACGAATTCGACAGCCGCGATGTGGCTTTCCATATCGTACTCAAAAAAGATTCCGCCGCGACGGCCAGTTACGAGTATGTCTTTGATGATGGCCTTACCCACGCCTACAAGAGCGGCAAGCGGAGCAAACTCCAGATCACGGCCACCGCGCGCGACGGGCATCTGGACATTCAAACCGGCTATATCGCCAAGGGATTCGGCAAGGCCCGGACCTCGCTTGTGGTTTACGATGAATTCAGCTCGGTCACGGTCGACGGACAACCCGCGACGATCACTCCCGCCAAACAATTTATTGCCGGCAGCGATCTCACCGTCTGGCAGATCACGAACTGATGCCGGGAATGGCCGAGCGCCGGATTTGCCTTGTCCGCGCATGAACTTCGATTAATGGTAGCACACAAGGCAGCATCCAAGACAGGCTATCATGCGCGGCAACCGTCTACACAATTTAATCAAGGACGACCTCCTGCGACACACCGTCATTCTTTTTTCCGGCATGATGGTGGTGCATTTATCGAACCTCGCCTTTCAAATGCTGGTGAGCCGCCGTTTGCCGGAAATTGAGTACGCCCTGCTCACTGCTTTCCTGGCTTTGATCGGCATCATCAGCCATCCGCTCCTCACCCTGACCACCGGCATCGGTCATTATACGAGCATCATGCAGCAGCAAGGACAGACGGGCGAGATCCGCCGGCTCTTGAAAAAGTGGCTCCTGCTGACCGGATCAATTGCCGGCGTCATGTGCTCGCTGACCATTACCTTCAACGCACCGATCTCGTCGTTTTTGCATTTCGACCGCTCCGCGCCGGTGATCATTGCCGGCGTCGTCTTGCCCGCGCTTTTCTGGTTTCACGTATTGATGGGCGCCGCGCAAGGCTTGCAACTATTCGCTTGGAACAGCGCGGCCGGCATTCTTGGCGCCTTGTTTAAGCTGGTGGTTGGAGCTGGACTGGTCTGGTTTTGGTATCCAGCCTGTGGCTGGGCCATGGTCGGTCATAGCGGGGGCATTTACGTCGCCGCCGGCATACTCATGACAGGCCTCGTTCTGCATCTGCGGAACAGCAATGCCACAACGAATGCCTTGCCCAGCCTGCGCGGTTATTTGGGTCGGGGTCTGTTTGTTCAGATCGCTTTTGCGGTTTTGATGAATGCCGACGTGATTCTGGTGAAGCATTTTTTGCCCGACGATACCGCATTTCCCTACGCGGCCACCCTTGGCCGGATCGTTGCCTTCATGCCGATGGCCATCGCCTTCGCCATGTTCCCCAAAGTATCTGCTCACGGATCGTATAACGACGAGCATCGCCGCATTTTTCTCCGCTCGTTCGGCTACACCGCGCTTTGCGTGGCGGGAGCGGCGCTGGCCTGCCTCGCTTTGCCGGGGCTGATATTGCGTATCCTGTTCGGCATTACCGATCCCTCACCGGTGATGATCGAACTCACCCGCCTGATGACCCTCGCCATGAGCGCGTGCGCCTTGCTCAACACCACCATGCAGTTCCTCCTCGCCCAGCGCAGATTCGGCGCACTGCTTGTGACTATTTTTTGCTGCCCTCTTTATCTGCTTGCCGCCCGCCTTTTCCACGCCGACAGCACCCAGATCGCGCTCGCGGCCATCGCCTTCAACACCCTGGCCCTAGCTTCATCCTTGGCGGCCGCCGCCAGAAAACCCTGATTCCAGTCGGGCCCGCTCTACTCAACCCGGAATACCTTGCGGTAAAACACCTGTCGCGCTCCCTCCGGCCAGTCCACCGGAGGACGAATACCCCAGGGATCGCTTTGCATGCCGGGATGCGGATTGGGCGCGGCGAAGATGAAAGGTTCTTCGGGCGGACCCTTGACCCACACCCCGCCATGCTCCGGCCATGATGCGTCATCGAAATCCGCATCGCTCCATCCCGCCTGCTGATCAAAAGAATACTTCCAGGATGCATCGGTGCCGATGATCCGGTCCCCGATTTTTAGCCCTACTTGAATCCAATCCGGATACTGCTGCCGGGGCGCCTGAAGGGCGATGACATGCTCGCCCGCCCCCAACTCGATCAACTTGAATTGCATGCCCTGCGGATTCCCGAATCGTCCCTCGGGTTTTCCGTTGATAAACACCGTCACCGGCATGTTCGCATAAACACCAAGCAGGGCCTGACCCGGCGGAATCACTTCGCCCTGCTCATAGTTGACCAGTCGCTGTTGCAACGCCTCGCGATAAGGCGTTTGCGGAAATTGCTCCAGATACATGCTCACCGCATCCGCCGCGCCCTGCCCGTCGCCCATGCGCTCGCGGTCATTGATGTCGAACATCAACGTCTGCTCGCCCAACGGATCCACCTCGGGATGGAGCGATTGACGTCCCACATCCGAATCCGCCGCCGCGGGCGCATCCAGATAATAGAATGAGACGCTTTCAAAAACGGCCCGGCTCTTATGGTCCGGCCCTCGCTCGAACACCATGGCGAAGGACGTGTCGAACCGTACCGGGTCGGCCCGGTGCAAGCGGTATTGGATATTACGGAAATGCACCTTGTACGGCATACCTTGCAGCGGCGAGGCGATCGCGTTGCCGTAGTACCAGCCGCCGTTGAAATAATCCTCCAGCCCCGTGCCTTTCCATCCCGGCGAACTCTCGCCATCAATCCATATCAGCTCATCCCCTTCCAATACCCACCAACTCTGGTCAAAGGATTGCACGCCCAAGATGCAACCGACGTATTTCCCCCGTCCCTTCATCTGGGCGATGCTGTGCGGACGTCCCACATCGTTCGGCGTGCTCTTTTTCCAGCCACTGTGAAAATAGCCCGCCCCCGGCATTCCCGCGCCCGTCACCGCCGCCACCTTCATCGGCACCGGCGCGTCACCCGTATTTTCGATTTCCAGCCGGGCCCCGTTCTGAAACGGCATGGGGAACTTCAGCATCAGGGTTTCTCCCGACAAACCGAAATGCAGGCTCTGATAGCGCAACCGCTTCCACATACTTCCGCACAACGCCCCCAACGGCGCCTCCACGCTCGGCGACGAGCTGCCATCCCAATACATCCGGACCACCAGCGCCCGCAATGCCTGCTCGATTGCGGTCGGCGAGTTCAACCCGCGCCAATCCGGCGTGAACTGCACTTCCTGAATCGATCCCGCGCCCTCCAACGCCAACATCGTGGTCCGCTCGCCCGGCGCCAGCACGGCCTCCGCTTCGCGATCCCCGCCCGCAGCCAAGTCCCGGTCGTTCCAGGACGCCTTGATTTCCTCGATCTTTTTCGTTGCCTTCTCGCTCAACGGCAACGAGAAACTATTCACGGACAATCCGGGCGGGAGTTTGTTGTAAGCGATGTGAAAATAAAGCTTCTCTCCGGCAACCGGCGCGGCCTCCATGATGACCAGCCTCTTCTTGAATGGCACCGGTAGCCAGGAAAACCAGCAGTAGGGTTCGTAACCGGCCAGAGGCAGCGTGAGCGGATCAGCCTTGCCCATGAACTGGTCCATGGTCGTTTCGATGGAGGGCTCCTTCTCACCATCGAAGTAAAACCGCAACCGCTTGGCGCCATCCTTCGAGCCGGTAAACCAGAATCGCGAGATGTAAGCAGGTCCCTCGAGATCAGCGATCACGTTCCAACCCTCCGGCCCCGGCCGCAATACGTGATTGAAGTCATTATTTCCGCCAGTGGGATCAAACGAAGTAACCACATGCGCACCGGGCTCATCCAACCTGGCCATCAGGCTTGGGTCCAAGAGGCGGTCGAGAAGTGTTTCGTAAGGAACGATTTCGCCGGGCTTGCTGCAGCTTGAAAAAGAAGCGGCAATAAATAGGGTAAGCGTGAAGCGGATAAACGTATGCATGATCGGTTGATAACAGCTAAGAGTCGGTTCAACAAGTTCAACCCGAATCACTCTGCCGGGACAGGGAAATGGTCGCCGGATACTGACCCGGCATTACCGGGAGCGCCCGGACCCGGATTGACCATGAACGGCGGAGTGCGCGCTAAATATTTCATTCGATAATATTGATCAAATAGCTATGGTTTGACGCTATATGAGACTATCCATTTTCACCGGTGTCATTCTTCTTGTGGCGGTCGCCATTTTCCTGCCCGTCTGGACCGGCGGAACACTCATGACCACCGACGACAACATCGGCGCGGTGGCCGGCTACAAAGCACAGCTATCCGCCGGCTTCGGCCAGCAAGCATGGAGCGAATCGCCGCTGGTCGGAATGCCCGCCGGCGTGGCGAGTTTGAACTGGTCAAACTTCTGGATTCGCTACCTGCCGCTCCGCGCATTCGCCAATACCTTTCATGCGTTGTCGCTCGTCGCCGGCTCCCTTGCGCTCGGCTGCTATCTATTCCGCAAAAATCTTTCTCTGGGCGCCGTCCTTGTTGCCGCTCTGGCCGCATTCTGGGTCGGCACCAATTTTACGCTGATCCATGCCGGACATATCCGCAAGTTTTCCATTGTTTTCCTCTTCTGCGCGACGCTGGTTTGCCTCGACAAGCTATTCGAAACCAGGCGATGGAACTGGGGCGTGATCGCCGGCGCGTTGGTCGGCATGATGTTTCTTGAACAGCAGGATGTAGCTTTGTTTTTTGGCTTGTTCGCGGGCGCATATGCCTTGTTCCTTGTCACGTCTGCGGCTCGGCCGGAGCCTCGCCCTCCCACCAAAGGTGAAAAGAGGGAGGGCGAGGCTCCGGCCGAGCCGCAAGAGAGCGGGGCACTTGCAAATTTTGCGCGATTGGTCCCTGTGGTTGCGGTTGCTTTGATGATATGCATCGGTCCGGTGTTAAGCGCCTACCGGCAAAACGTCGCCGGCATCGCATCGATGGAACAATCCCGGGCCGAGAAATGGGAATTCTGCACCCAGTGGAGCCAGCCGCCGGAGGACAGCATCGACTTTATTGCCCCCGGCTTCACAGGTTGGCGCAGCGGCGAACCTACGGGACCCTACTGGGGACGGATGGGACGAAGCGCCGGTTGGGAACAAAGCCGCCAGGGTTTTATGAACTTTCGCCTCGAGAACACCTATCTCGGCATCATCCCGGTGTTGCTCGCCCTCTTTGCGCTCTTCGCCGCCCGCTCCTCCGCCCACCGCGCCGTGATTTTTTTCTGGGGCGGCGCCGCGCTCGTCGCCCTCCTGCTCGCCTTCGGTAAATACACCCCGCTCTACGCCCTCTTCTGGCAACTCCCCGTCATCAACAACATCCGCAACCCGAATAAATTCATTCAGATTTTTCAGATCGCCGTCGCCATCCTCGCCGCCTTCGGACTCGATGCCGTGCTAAGGGACAAAGCCGCCGCGAAGAAGTTTTTTTGGGGCGCCGTCGGTGTTTTCGTCGTTTGCCTGCTCTGGGCTTTCGGCTCGACCACGGGACAATCCGGTGTTGCCGCGGATTTTGCCCGTCAAGGCTGGCCATCGGACATGGCGCGCGTCATTGCCACCAACCAATCCTCGGCGCTGTGGCACGCGGCGTTTTTTGCCGCAGTGGCAGTTATCCTTTTTGCCATTCCGAAATTTGTCGCACTTCAGCGCCATCAAACGAAGTTGATCGCCGGACTCATCATCCTGCTCGTCGCCGATGCCGTATGGTTATCACGGCATTATGTCCAAAAAATGCCGCGCGGTTTCATTGAAGAAAACGCGGTGACCCGCTTTTTGAAAAAGGAACCGGGCGCTCACCGCATCGCCACCATCACGCAGGATGGATTCTATAATCTTTGGCTCACATATCTGTTTCCTTATCACGACATTCCTCATTTTAATTTCACGCAAATGCCGCGCATGCCTCAGGACTACCAGCAATTCCTGACCGCGCTTCAGCGAAATCCTTTGCGGATGTGGCAGCTGTCCGGTGTTGGTTTTTTGCTGGGACCCGCCCAGGTGGCCAGTCAGCTCCCTCCCGGCAGCTATGAGGCCGCAATGCGGTTCGACGTTATACCCGGCGCTGACGGCTCTCTATCCGTCCAGGAAAACCCGCAGGGCCCACACGCCATCTTCCGTGCGCTTAAACCCGCGCCGCGGTTTGCCCTGGTGGGCGGCGTGGAGAAACTCGGCGACAGTGAGACGCTGGCGAAGCTTTCCTCTCCGGAATGGTCTCCCTTCGACACCATTTTGATTCACCCCGACGAGTTGATGACGGCGACTCCGGCATCAGATTCGATCGGCACGGTCGAGGTCGTGGATGAAAAAGCCAACGCGATTGCATTAAAACTCAACGCCCGCGAAGGCGGATTCCTGCGCTTTGCCGGAAAACACGATACCGGCTGGAAAGCTTTTACCGGAGGCAAGCCCGTGAATGTACTGAGGGCCGACTATCTGATGCAGGCCATCCCGGTTAACGCCGGCGAGCAGATCGTTGAATGGCGCTATGAGCCGGCCGGCGCAGTATCGTGGATTTGGCTCGGCGGATTTGGATGCACGGCCCTGGCCGCGATCCTGCTGATCTTGCCGGCCAAAAGGAAATACGCGTGAAGCCCGCGCTATCCATCGTGATTCCCACCATGGGAAGACCGATCGTCATTCGCACGGTAGAGTCTTTACTGGCCGCCAGCCGGGATATGGAGGTGGAGATTCTTGTCACGGGCAACATTCCCGACACGGCCGTCGCCAAAGGTCTGAAGGAACTCATGAGCGCGCACCCGCAGGTAAAACACTTTCCTGTTAGCTGGCCGGTTGGCGATTCCAGCCGGAAAAAAAATCACGGCGCGGCCGAGGCTCGTGCGGAGATTGTCGCCTTTCTCGACGACGATGTCGTAGTCGCCCCCGATTGGCCAAAACATGCGCTTAACGCGTTCGCGGATCCTGCCGTCGGATTGGTCAGCGGTCCCAGCCTTATTCCGGAAGACATCTCGTTATCCTGCCGGCTCGTCGGACTCGCCCTCACCTCGCGGGCCGCCGGATATGTCGCTGATCGTTATCGCGGGGGCGATGCGCCTCGCGAAGTTACTTGGAGCCGCATCATTGGCTGCAACGCCGCCTACCGGAAATCCGTGTTCGAGAAGATGGGCGGCTTTCCGCCCGAGTTTTATCCCGGCGAGGAGATGATCGCCGCTTGGCGCACGCAGCAACTCGGCCACAAGATGATGTTTCTGCCTGCCGCCTGGGTTCATCACTATCCGCGACAGACCGTCAAACGCTTCTGGCGGCAAGTCTGGGGCTACGGCGCTACCCGCATACGACTGATGCGCGCCGGCACGGAGTTCGAATGGACCACCCTCGTCCCCGCCGCCTGGGTGCTCTCGCTCATCGTCCTCGCGCCCGCCGCGTTTTTTCTCTCCATCGCCGGCCTCCTCCTCAACATCAGCCTCGCCCTCTACGCCATGATGGCTCTCCTGGTCACCGCCGAAACCCTCGCCCGCACCCGACGCCCCGCCGACGCCCTCGTCTTCTTCATGATCCCCGTCATGCACCTCAGCTACGGCCTCTCCGAATGGTTCGAGTTCCTCCGCCCCAACCGCGATTACGGGGATCATGACTAGATCGTTCCTCTGGGCTGGGTTGCGGTGTCCATCCATCATTGCTACATTTCCCGGGTGAAGGGGACTCCGGCAAATCAAACGCTCGGCCAAAGGATCGGGCGCATTGTTCACACATCACCCCTGCGCATGAAGGTGCGCCGGCTGATGATTAAGTATCCGGCTCCCGGTGTGAATCCATCACCGGAAGACTGGCTTGTCGACACAGCCATCAGTCGCGGGTTGAATCAATTCGTGCGCGATAGCGCCGCTGGAGGTGCTTTTACAAGCCCGACGGAGGATGATTTTCCCTTACACGAACTTGTAGTCGCCCTTTGCTACACCGGCGGATTGGATCGCCCGCAAATGATTCGCATGGCGGGACTCCTCATCAAACGCTACGAGATGGATATGCCTGCGCTGATAAGACTGGCCGAGCTAGAGCGCGTCGAGTTCATTTTCGCCGAACTGGCCAACGCAGGGTTGCGTTGCGATCCAGAACACCCCCGGTGGCAAAAACTCAGGGCAAGATTCTCCGGTCACGCAGGCACGTCTTCGCCGGTCATCCATTGGAGCCGCCTGGTGGAGACGCCTTGCGGCCCAATTCACGAGTTCTATCACGGGAGATTAGCCACGTGACATCCAACCCCGGCCGTTTGTTAAGCTTCATCGATGAACGGCTGAATGCCACGGTGGAGTTAACCCTTTTCGGCCGAGGCGCGCTCAGTCTGCGTTTTCCTGATCAAACAATATACAGCCGGACCGTTGATGTGGATGTCATCTTGCAGCATGGACAGGCGGAATCATGGCTCGATCACAACAATTTCTGGGACGTCGTAGAACAGCTCAATGCGACCTTTAGACCCGAAAACCTTTACATGACCCATTTTTTTGACGAGCAGCAACTCATCCTACGGCCGAACTGGCAACAGCATCGAACCGCTTGGCCTAATAGTTACAAAAATCTCAGGATTTATCTTCCCGCGGATGAAGATCTCCTTCTCACCAAGATGATGCGCTATGACCCGATAGACCTTGAAGATGCGCGAACTATTATCGCCGCCGCAGGCTGGCGTAAAGAGGAACTCCACAAGATCATCGAGAGCGCACTTGTTCCTGAAATACCGGAGCTTGAAGAGCAGTTTGAGCTTTGCGCCAAGGCTATTTTATCCGGCGCTTAAATAAGCTTCCATCTCCGCCAATCCCTCCGGCGTCCCCATATCCAGCATAGGCGGCTCGACCTTGAGCACGCCGAGTTGTCCGCGCTCGGTGAGTGACGGGAAGATGTCCGTCTCAATGGAAACATTCCGGTCTGCCTCAATCGCCGCCAACGCCTTCCGGCTCACGCAATAAATCCCGGTGTTGATCCAACCACTCTCCCGGTCGGCTTTCTCTAGAAACGCCGTCGCCCGGTCGCGCTCGTCGAACTCTACGGTTCCATAGCGTCCGGTTTTTTCAATGCGGGCGACCGCGATGGTGATGAGCGAATCAGTCGGGAGGGCGAGGCTCCCGCCGAGCCGTTGATCAGGCGCGGACATCGCAGGAGATTTCCAACCCTTGGAACTTTCTCGATGCGCCTTTTCCAACGATTGGAAATCCAGCGCAGGAGTCAAACTGTCACCATTCAGCACGAAAAAGGTATCCCCGGAAATCCAGGGCTCGACGTATTTTATCGCGCCGCCGGTTCCGCGCGGCTCGGGCTCGACCGAATAGGTAATCTCCATCCCCTCCGGCGTCTCCGCCTCCAGCCATTTCACCAGCACATCCGCCATGTGCCCTGCCGCCAGGTGCACCCGCCGCACCCCGCCCCGTTTGAGCCATTCGAGTTGCCACTGCAAAAACGGCTTGCCTGCCACCGGCACCAAACATTTCGGCCGGTCGCCGTACAACGCGGCAATTCGCGTGCCCTTACCGCCGAGGAGAATGATGGCGACGGCGTTATGTAAATTCATGGGGTCGATCTTTTTTCATCCGGTGAGCCGACTCAATCATTTTTAACCCATCACGCAACCGTATGGGTTTGACCGGATAACCCGCGTACAACGTCCAAGGTTCCAACTTTACTTTGTCGGTAATTAATGACCCGGCGCCCACCGATACGCCCTCGGGAATTTCGATGCCGGGCAATACGATAACATTCGTTCCGAGCAGGACATGATCGTGTATCCGGATTTCCGATGTGATGGATGCGGAGGCAAACTCGGCGGGAATCGTCGGTCCCACTAATCCGCCCCCGGTGAAATCATTTGAGGAGGCGATTAGACGCACGCCTGGCGCAATATTTACAAAATTGCCGACATGAACCTTGGCATCGCCGCCGATGATTACGCCGTTGGCACCGATATGCGTGTAGCACCCGACATCAAGCGCACAGGAGATATAAGTGAAATCATCGATAATCGTACCTGCGCCAATTGAGACGAGATGCGGCTTCCGGATTCGCACGGTCTTTCCAACAATTGCACTTTCGGCCAACGAAGCCATATTTGTTAAGTCAAAAAAGATGTTCGGCGGGCTTTTCATAATGAACTCATGTTGTCGCGAAATGAGAGATGGCGTCGGCGTATTGGCGAGCCGCGCCTTCGACACTGAAACGATTATGAATATCACGTTCGGCGTTCAAGGCCACCCGTGACCAGTCTTCACGATGCTCCGACAACTCCTTAACTAATGAGCTGAACGAAGCGGCATCGTCAGCGTGGAAAACGTAACCGTTTTCTCCATGCCGGATGACTTCAAGAATACCCGGCAAGTCTGGCGCGACGACGACTTTGCGACAGGCCATGGAGTGCAGCAGCGCACCGGGAATAATGTGCACGTTTGATTCGGCACCCGTGCGCATGGCAATGCATATATCGGCGGCATTACAGTAACGGCCAACTTCGTGAATGGTTTTCAGCCAACCGGTGAAATAAACACGCTTGGAGATGCCAAGTTGATCGGCCAATTGCTTGAGCGGATCCAATTCCGGGCCTGAACCGACCATAATGAGCCCCACCGGCAACTTTTGCTGTATCAGGTCGGACGTGCAGCGAATAAGCAAATCAAGGCCTTTTCCCTGATGCATGACGCCATGATAAAGCAGAACCACATCGCTTTGGCTAAAGCCGCAATCGCTCCGCAGTTGCGACTGCTCCTGCGGAAAAAACGCCGCTAGATCGGGCGCGTCGAAAACGACGCGAATTTTTGCCTCATCGACACCCCACGTGCGCAGCCGAGCGCCGGCGGCGGATGCCCGGCAGAAAAGTCCGTTTAAATTCCGGCACTCCAACCGTTCGAGCCACTCGGCAAGTCTGAGGAATGGACTGATCCACCATTTACGGCCAAGAAAATTATGCACATGCCAATCGCCATACGCTGTGGCAGCCCGGCATCCGCAAAATATTTTCAGTAACAGAGCGGCCAGAGGCAAAATCTCCGAGACAAAAATTACATCGGGTTTGAAGCGGCGAATTTTAATTGCAGCCAGTGGTAGCAGCAAATACATCAGTAGGGATTTTAGAATTATATCCTTCGGATTGCTGCGTTTTACCTCCAGCGGGATTTCCTCGAGTTGAAGTCCATCTGGATAATTATCAGGCAAGCGATTATTCCTGAAGCTAATGTGCATGACGTCATTATCACTGCGCAAATTCGACAGCATCTGTTTAAACTCCGCCGCCAAATCGAATTGCTCGCTTAGCTGATAGCGAGAAAAAACACAGATTCGCCGGCGCTGATGACTCGTGATCATAGGGTTACTTTTTCAGCACGCCTCGAATCGCGGAAACAACCACCCGGATCGAATCATCCGTGATGTTCGGCGAGCAAGGCAGCCAGCAGGCTTGCGTACAGGCGATTTCCGCGCCGTTAAATTCCCGCGCGTCGTCGCGGTAAGCAGGTTGACGATGAATTGCCGGCCAGTAGGGTCGCAGAATGATTCCGCGTTTTTTTAACGCATCGACGATTTCGTCTCGGCGGATGGACTTGAAGTCCGGCCACATCAAATAACCCTCGCGGGGTCGCGGGGTTATTTCAATACCCTTCACGCCGGTTAAGCCCTCGACATACAGGTTATCAATTTCGATCGCTCGCTTGATGCGGTCCGGCAATTTTTTGAATTGGGAACGACCCAAGGCGCCTTGCATGTCGGTCACTTTGAAATTGTAGCCGGTGACCGGATGCTCATCGCTGGCGCGGGATAGGCGGCCATGATCGCGGAGACGAATGAGTTGATCGCGGGTTTCCGCGCTGCGGGTGAGAATGAACCCGCCCTGACCGGTGGTGATGATTTTCGTAGGCGCGAAGGAGAAGCAGCCGGCATCGCTTTGTGTGCCGAGATAACCTTCATTGTTTTTTGATCCCAAGGCCTCGGCAGCATCTTCGATCAAAACCAACCCTTTTTCTTTGCAAAAGGAACCGATCGCATGCAAATCAGCCGCGCGACCGGTGAGATGCACGGGAATAATGGCGCGCGTGTTGGGTCGTAATCTTTTACGGGCGTGATCCGGATTCATGACAAACGTATCCGGATCGACGTCCACCAGGATGACCTCGGCGCCGGCAAGCCTGACGGCACTGGCTGTTCCGATAAAGGTTACCGAGGGTACGAGAACAGAGTGACCATGGCCGATGCCATGCGCCATCAGCGAGAGGGCCAGCGCCATGGTGCAGCTGGGCGTGGTTACGGCATACGGCGAGCCGAAATAAGTGCAAAGTTCCTGCTCAAACGCGCGATTCTCCGGACCCTCATTGACGAAACCGCGCGCGACCACATCGCGCACGGCCGCCACATCGGCGTCGTCAAGAACGGGCTCGAACCAGGGAATTTTAGTGGTAACTCCGTTCATCAACCTTCGCTCTGAAATATAATCCGGCTTCCATGTGGGCTGAATTTGAAATCAACCTCCTGCAATCCATTCAGCGCCGATCGAATTCCCCTGTGACGTTCCGGGTCGGCATAGATAAGTAAAAATCCACGTCCACCCGCGCCGAGTAATTTACCGCCCAACGCACCGTGCTTGCGGGCGGTGTCATAGTGTTGATCAATGGTGATGTTGCTGATGCCCTTTGCCAGCGATCGTTTGCGCATCCAAGAGGCGTGAAGCATTTCACCGAATGCGTCGAGGGACCCCTTCCCGCAAAGTATTTCTTCAGCGGCATCAACCATTTGCCGCATTTCGCCGAGCGCCGTGAGATTTGATCCCGTGTTCTTCTTTTGTTCAGTGAGAATGACTTCCGCGGACTGTTCGACCCCGGAGTAAAAAATCATCAGTCGATCATTCAAGGCGGCGAGGCGCTGGCCGGAGATGGCAAGTGGCTCTACGCGGATGTGGTCGCCGGGTCCAAAGTTGACCCGGATGAATCCGCCGTACGCTGCGGCATATTGGTCCTGATGACCACCGGCATCTTTAACCCTTTCTCGCTCCACGATAATAGCTTCGCGAGCGAGATCTTCAGGGGTTACATTATCACCACGCATATGATGAAGAACATTCAGTAGACCCACGGTAAAAGATGATGATGAACCGATCCCGGTCCTACCCGGAAGATCTGCTACATGACCGATTTCAATGTTGGAGCGAGCATTGAGCATCAGCAATGACTCCCGGATGAGAGGATGATTAATATCCTCGGGATGATCCACAGCTTCGGTGCGGGAATAATTGGCCTTGATGCAATATTTGAAAAATGGGCCGAGAGAATGCACGGACAGATATGCATACTTGTCGATGGCCGTGGCGATTACGGCGCCACTATTCTCTCGATAGTATTCCGGGAAGTCGGTTCCACCACCGAAGAAGCTGATGCGAAAGGGTGTCTGAGAGATGATCATAACCGCACAAAGCCGTTTTTTCGGGCCATAACAAACCACTTCGAGGTTCTTAGCAAGCCTGTTTCGAGCGTAGTGTCGCACGAAAGTCCGAGCGCGTTGAGTTTCGTTACATCAAATATCTTGTCGATCTGGCCGTCCGGTTTGGTGGTGTCCCATACGATTTCGCCGGCGAACCCGGTGACTCTTTTGACCGTCTCCGCGAGTTCGCGGATGGAGATGCGGCGACCGGCGGAGATGTTGATCGGTTCGCTGCTGTCGTAGTGCTGCATGAACCAGGGGACGGTGGTCGCTACGTCGCCTGCGTAGACGAAATCGCGGGTGGGTCGTCCGGTGCCGAACGCGGTCATGGTTTTATCGCCGCGCTCCTGCGCCTCGATGTATTTGCGGATGAGGGCGGGAATGACGTGGGCCTCCTCGAGGTTGAAATTGTCCCACTCGCCGTAGACGTTGCCGGGAATCAGGACAATGGCATTAAAGCCGTGCTGGACCCGGTAGGCCCAGGACTGGGTGATCAGCATCTTTTTGGCCACCGAATAACCCGCGCTTTCGATTTGCGGATAACCCCGCCACATCTGGTCCTCACCGATCGGCGAGGTCGCGTCGGACGGATAGGAGCAACCGCCCATGAAGGTGATGAACTTCTTCACCCCCGCTTTCCACGATTCATGGAGGGTGTGGGTGTTCATCACGATGTTGTCGTAGAAAAAGTCGGCCGGACGTTTCTTGTTGGTGATAATCCCGCCCGATTTTGCCGCCATGTGCACCACACAGTCCGGCTGAATATCCTTCAGCATCGCCGCCGGCGCGCCGGGCAGGAGCAGATCGTAATCTTTGCGGCCAAGGCCGATCAACTCCGCCTCCGGAAACGCCTCCTGGATGCGGGGCATGACGTGGTGGCCGAGAAAACCGGTGCTGCCGGTGATGAGGATTCGTTTGAACATGGGATTTCTTAATAAAAATTGTGGGTGGTGACTGTTGTCAACACCGCATCGGGGTAGTGATTCTTAAACGCCTTGTTGCTCGCCTCTTTTTTCCATTTGACCTCGACACCAGTCAAGGTATCGCCTTTTTTGAGCACAAGATCAACTTCAGACCCTTGCTTGGTCCTCCAGTAGTGCAGGCTGAATCCGGCATTCTGATAGCTGTTTTGTTTCAGGATTTCGCTGACAATAAAGTTTTCGAATAACGCGCCTTTATCGATTCGTGATGTCAATCCGGAAAAGTCGCCGATTAACGCGTTACGCAGCCCGGTGTCATGGAAAAATATTTTGGGTGATTTCACGATTTCGTCCCGTCTGTTCCGGGAATAAGGATGGAGCCGGAAAAGAATAAAGCTCTGCTCAAAAATATCGATGTAGCGTTTGATAACCCGCTGGTCCGCGGAGAGGCGGACCGCCAGATCGGAGTAATTGACCAGGCTGCCGATTTGAAATGCCAGAAGCTTCAAAAGATTGCCGGCTAATTTCTTGTTCTCAATCAGATGAAGCTCAAGCAGATCTTTGAAAAGAAGACTGTCCGATAAATTAAGCAAATATTTTGCGTCATTCGGAAGATCAATCAAGGCCGGGTATTGGCCATACACCAGGCAATTCTCGAGAACCGCATCCATATCGAAGCGATACGACTTCGAAGCGGTAGGCGTATCGCATCGGACAATTTGGTCGAGCAAATTAAAGTTA
Source organism: uncultured Verrucomicrobiota bacterium (assembly GCA_964470065.1). GTDB lineage: Bacteria > Verrucomicrobiota > Kiritimatiellia > CAIVKH01 > CAIVKH01 > CALMUP01. Next base: position 24,447 of record CAYYAR010000013.1, read on the forward strand.
AGGCCGTTTTCAATACCCTTCTGGACGAGATATTCGGAAAAGGTCAGCGGGTACATCAAGTAGTCGATTTTCCGGCCAGCCAGACTTTCGCCAGTCTTGTTTTTTACGTGAAATGAAGATGAGCCGGTAATTACGATCTTCAGGCCCGGCATCTGATCGTAGATTATTTTTACGGCCCGCCCGGGATCTTTTAGCAAGTGAACTTCGTCAATAATCAGCTCTTTCGTACCAATCGGAATCAATACTTTGTAAGCTTCGATATCATACGAGTCCAATATCTTGCGCACCGGTTCGTTGTCCACCAGCAAGTAGACGGCATCAGGAAAGAGTCTTTTTACCAGCGTGGTTTTTCCGACCTGCCGTGAGCCCAGCAGAACAAGAATCTGCCGGTATTTCTCAAAATGACCGAGAATTTGCTCATCAAGGTGACGACTGATCAATCTATCCATACTTCGTAATGATATAAAAGATATAACCATTTATACGTAAAACGTATAAAAAGTCAATACCATTTACTCGTTTCATCTCGATGGAAAAGTTTACTCAATACATTGAGCAAAAATACTCAACGCACTGAGCAAATTTTATCCGCGGCTCAAAGATTCGTAAACTCCGTCCGCCGCACGATCTGATAGCCCTTGATCAGTTCGGCGATGGCTTGCTGGATGGAGACCTTGGGCTTGAAGCCGGTCTTCTCGATTTTTTCGTTGCTGACGATGTAGTTGCGCTGGTCGGGATCCTTGCCGATTTCCGACTCCATGATGGTGAATTCGGGAATCTGCTTCTTGATCTCCAGACATAGCTCCATCTTCGACAAGTTCGCGTCGCTCAGTCCGACATTGTAGGCCTGGTTTTTCATGCGATCGAAGTTGTTCATCACGTGAATAAACGCGGTGGCGATGTCCTGCACATGGATGTAGTTGCGCTTGAAGTGGGCCTCGAACAACACGATGAAGCGGTCGGTCACCGCGCGATAGGTGAAATCGTTGACCAGCAAGTCGAGCCGCATGCGCGGGCTGATGCCGCATACCGTGGCCAGACGCAACGAGGCGGCGTGGCCGGTGCCGAGCAGGTACTCCTCCAGTTCAACCTTGAGTTTGCCGTACAGCGAGACCGGCCGCAGGGCGGACTCCTCGGTGCAATGGATGCCCGCTTCCCCCACCCCGTATCCGCTATTGGTGGTGGGCGACAGCAGCATTTGATTCGGACTGCTCATATCGGCCAGCATCTTGATGGCATCCAGATTAATCGACCGGGCCTCGTCCGGTTTTTGGGCACACGCGGGCGCTCCAACCAGACACGCCAACGGAATAATCACATCGGCCTTGGCGACCAGCGGCTTGAGGATGTCCATCCGCCGCACATCCGCCCGCACCACGTCAAAATTCGGGTTGTGACAACAATCCAACAGCGCATCCTGCCCGTACATGAAATTGTCGACGACCGTGACCTGATGCCCTTCGGCCAAAAGACGTGGCGTCATGACCGAACCGATATAGCCGGCTCCGCCGGTGATGAGTATGTTCATAGTTTTCCTGAGGTTGCGTGAAGCATGCTTTCCACGCTTAGGCTTCTTGAATTAAAAAATTTTTAACGGCCTCGATAAAGGCCGTAGCTCGTTCCAACTCCACGCCGGCTTGTCCGGCATCAAAACTCATGTTCGCATCGTAATCGCTCAAACTGCGAAAGCTTTCCAAATGGCCCAGATGACTCGCGTCCGCATCGGCGATCAAACCAGGCTTAACGAAATGTAACCCGACGAGCTGAATCAATCCGCGATGCGATTTCGGCTCTATCTCCTTGGTCAGCAAAAGAGCTCGCGCGTAATGATAAGCGGCGTAGTAAGCGCGGGAAACGGCGTCGTTGAAGAATTCCCCCTCCAGCAGATAGGCGGCCGCCCGAAGGCATTCATCACCGCGCGCGATCTCTTCCGCCATGTTTTTATTGATATTGTCGCCTGTCATAACGCGACTCCGGTTCGCTCCACCTCGAGGGCAAATTGTCGCTCCCGATCAATCAAATGCTGATAATCAGAATCAGCAAGAATAATCGGCTGGATCAACACGTCATGGTCGAGCACGCCCACCGAGAACGCGGTGGCCACAATCCAGTCCCGATCGTCATTCGACAGTTGGTCTAACGTAATCAAGATATCCACATCCGAATCGGGCATCCACTCACCACGCACGGTAGAACCGAATAATTTCAACCGCTTGACGCGGTGACCAAAATGATCGTGTGCTTTCACGGCAAACAGTCCGGCAACCAGTCGGGCTTTTCGCTGATCCGCCTCCCAGCGGGGTATGTCCATGGTACGATTCACGCGCCAATTGTATACATTGAAGCTCATCTAGGCAAGATTACCGGATTTTATGACTTGCAACCCGAGCTAAGTATCTACTGCTCAACAATTCTTGCGGCTCACCTTGACACGTACGCATGCACACAACATCATCGTACGCAGCAGAAGGGAGTACCCATGTATGATCGCTACCGCATCAACATTGAGAAAAAACATTTACCGGCTTCTCGACCAGGTCGCCGAAGAGGGAAAACCACTGTTGATTCGCCGAAAGGGTCACATCTTGAAAGTTATTCGGGAAGAGCGCCCCTCCAAGCTCTCACGCTTGACCAGACATAACTGCATTCCCGGAGATCCGGAAAATCTCGTGCATCTCGATTGGTCCGCGGAATGGAAGCATGATTTACCTTGATACCCACGTGGTAATTTGGCTTTACGCCGGCGACACCACCCGGTTCACCGCGCGCGGGCTGAATTTGCTGGAAAAAGAACAGCTTCTGATCTCGCCGATGGTTCTTCTCGAGATCACGTACCTTGGCGAAATAAAAAAAGTCAAAGCGGAGTCCGCGCTGGTATTTGAATCGTTAAACAAAAGCATCGGACTTGAATTATGTGATCTTCCGTTTAACCGGGTTGTGCTGGAGAGCATCCAACAAAAATGGACCCGGGACCCTTTTGATCGAATGATTGTCGCGCAAGCCGCGTTACGAAACGCACCGCTGTTGACCAAGGATAAGTCTATTCGAAAGAGCTATGCGCCGGGATTTTGGTGATCCCGATTAAGCCGCGAGCAATCGCCGCCTTCCCGCCAAGCCTCGCTTGACACGCTTCGCATGCTTCCAGATACTCGAAAAATGCGCGAATTTCAGATGATAGTTGTCGGCCGATATAATAGATGAAGGCCGTGATTCTTGCCGGTGGGCTCGGTACGCGACTAAGCGAGGAAACCGCCGTAAAACCCAAGCCATTGATCGAGATCGGTGGACGGCCGATCTTGTGGCACATCATGAAAATCTATTCCCACTTCGGGTTTAATGATTTCGTGGTATGCCTCGGTTACAAGGGCTACACCATCAAGGAGTTTTTCGCCAATTACTTCCTGCACATGTCAGATGTCACCATCGATCTGGCCACCAACCACGTGAAGGTGCATCACAATTACTCGGAGCCATGGAAGGTCACACTGGTCGATACCGGCGAGGAAACCATGACCGGGGGTCGCATCCGGCGGATTCACAAGTACATAGACGAGCCGGAGTTTTTCCTGACCTATGGCGATGGCGTCGGCAATGTGGACATCAAAAGGTTACTTGAGTTTCATCGCGCACAAAAAACCCTGGCAACGCTAACCGCCACTCAACCGCCGGGCCGTTTCGGCGCGCTCAAGATCACAAACGCCCGCGTATCGACGTTCGAGGAAAAACCGGCGGGGGATGGCTCGTGGGTCAACGGGGGATTCTTCGTCTGCTCCCGCAAGGTTTTTGATTATATCGAGGGCGACCAAACGGTGTGGGAACGCGAACCGCTGGAACGTTTGGCCCGCGAAGGGAATCTGGCCACCTATCAACACCCGGGTTTCTGGCAACCGGTCGACACTCTGCGCGACAAAAACTATCTCCAACAACTGTGGGACAAAGGCGCGGCACCTTGGAAAGTCTGGGCGTCGTGATCCATCCCCGCGCTTTCATTTCCGTTGATCCGAAAAGGCAACCGGCACGCAGGAGAGGTATTGCTTTTTCATGACGGCCACCACGGTTAAACTGCCACGCAAGCAGGACGCGTTGCTCTCCATCGTTGTTCCCTTCCTCAACGAAACGTCGATTCTTCACATGTTTTTCGAGCAACTCATGCCGCACCTTGAGGCCTTACAGATGCGGTACGAGGTGATTTGCGTCGATAATGGCAGCACGGATGCCACCTTTGAACAGTTGATGATGTGGCGGCTTAAACACCCGGAAATAAAGGTGATCAAACTTTCACGTTACTTCGGCAAGGAAGCCGCCATGACCGCCGGGCTTGATCACGCGTTCGGCGATGCCGTGGTGCTGATGGATCCCGATCTTCAGGATCCCCCGGAAATGCTGCAGACTTTTCTGGACAAATGGCGCGAAGGGTACGACATGATCTACGCCACCCGGCGCCGCAACGACGGCATCGAGTCGAAACTCAAGACCGTGCTCAATCAGTGGTTCTACAAGGTGTTCAACTTTGTCAGCGAGCGGCACATTCCCGATCAAACCGGTGACTTTCGCTTGATCGATGCGCGCATCGTCGAGGTATTGCGCAGTGTGCGTGAAAAAACCCGGTTTATCCGCGGCCTCACCGCGTGGGCCGGATTTTCCAGCACCAGCATCATGTTTGATCGCCCGCCGCGGAAAAAAGGAAAGTCGAAGTCAAACTGGGGATTTCTCTGGGGCTATGCCCTGGATGCCGTGCTTTCCACCACCACGCGTCCGCTGCGCATCTGGACCTACTTCGGCGCGGCCATATCCACGCTGGCGCTCCTGTTGGCCGTGGTGTTGATCGCACGCACGATATTTTTTGGCAAGGATGTGCTGGGGTACGCCAGCACCATGGTGGCGATTCTTTTTCTCGGCGGTTGCCAGTTGATTTCCATCGGCATCGTAGCCGAGTATGTCGGGCGCATATACCGGGAGGTTCAGAACCGTCCGTTGTATGTGGTGGATCAAAGTTTTGGTATAAACATGCCGGGCGCGGCGAAGTAACTTTCAGGAGACGATTATGGCGATAAAGACATGGACACAATGCAGAACGTGCGGCAATCCGCACCTCAAAACAATTATCGACTTGGGAACCCAGCCTTTGAGCGGCGTATTTCCAAAGCCGGCGTCAGCCGATCCTTCCTCGTCCCCACTTGATCTGGTCCGTTGCGATGTCTCGAAAACTCCCGGCGCCTGCGGCCTCGTCCAGTTGCGCCATACCGCCTCGCTGAGTGAAATGTACGGCGCGACTTACGGTTACTACTCATCCATCAGCCCGACCATGGTGAGTCACCTCAAGGGAATCAATGATGAGGTGGTCGCGTTGGCGAACCCTCAAAAAGGGGATGTGGTGCTAGACATCGGATGCAATGACGGAACCTTCCTCAATTTCTACGGCGCGGAACGCGGCCTGGTCCGCCTCGGCATGGATCCGTCGGCGAAGAAATTTGCCCACAACTATCAGTCCGACATTCGCGTGCAATATGACTTCTTTTCCGAGAAAGGCATCCGTCCGCTTCTGGGCGACCGCGCGTGCAAAGTCGTCTCGTCGATCGCCATGTTCTACGATCTCGATGATCCGGTGGCCTTCATGCGCGATATTCGCGCCGTGCTGGCCAAGGATGGCGTGTGGGTGCTCGAACTCGCCTATCTTCCGCTCATGTTGAAGCAGCTGGCATATGACCAGGTTTGCCATGAGCACGTCACCTACCTCGGATTGCGCCCGATGGACCGGATGATGCAAAAGGTCGGACTACGCTTGCTCGATGTGTCGTTTAACGACATGAATGGCGGAAGCTTCCGGATCTTCGCCGGCCGCGCCGATGGACCGCACACCGCCAAAACCGCCAAGATTCAAAAGATTCTCGACGAGGAAGCCGCGCTGGACGAGGAGGAAACCTACATGCGGTTCCGCCATCGATTGCTGAACCACCGCGACGACGTGCGGCAGTTTTTCATGATGACGAAAGCGGCCGGCCAGAAGGTGTATGGCTATGGCGCATCCACCAAAGGCAACATCGTGCTGAACTTCTGCGGCATCGGCCAAGAAGAGATCACGGCATTCGGCGACCGGAACCCCGAGAAAGACGGCCTCGTCACACCCGGAACCCGCATCCCCATCATATCACACGAAAAACTCCGCGCGTTGAAGCCGGATTATCTGTTCGTGATGATCTGGCACTTCCGCAAGGAAGTCATTCGCGATGAAGTCGAGTATCTCAAACGCGGCGGAAAAATCGTGTTTGACCTGCCGCGGCTTCATATCGTGGACGCATCGAATTACGAGCGTTATCTGGAGCGCTCGTTCGAGGACCTGGCCTACACGCTCTGATTATCTTTCGTGGAGCCGAAACCAAAGCAATCGTGGTCGGATCGACGCGTGCTGGTCACCGGCGCCCGTGGTTTTATAGGTCAATGGCTGTGTGAAAAACTAGTTCGTCACGGCGCCAGGGTTACCGCGCTCGATCGCTCGACCACTTCGTCGCCGCGTATACCCCCGTCCGATTGTCTGGATTATGTGACGCTTGACGTGTCGGATTTGGATTCGTTGATCAACCTCATCAACAGGGATGCCATCGATACCGTCATCCATCTCGCCGCGACCAATGTGAATACCGGCGCTGGCATCTCACCCTATGATGTATATGAGGCAAATCTTCGGGGAACCTATGCGTTGCTCGAAGCTGGCCGACGCGCCATCACGACACCGGCCTTTGTTTTTTCTTCAAGTCGTGAAGTGGATGATTGCTGGACGGCCGACAGTTCGAGGCGTTTTCATCCCTACATGACCTCAAAAGCTTCCGCCGAATTGTGCGCGCGGGCGTTTGACGACACGTACGGCATGGCCTGCGCGATTGTGAGGCTCGACAACGTGTATGGCGGCGGAGATACCAACTGGCGCCGCCTCATTCCTGGCACAATCAAATCCGTGTTGATGAATGAAACACCGGTCATACGAAGCGACGGTTTGCTGGAACGCGACTATGTATATATTGACGATGCCGTAGATGCGTTTATGGGGGTGGCCTATGACATGAAGGAATCGCGAAAGCTCGGGCAAATCTTTCGCGTCGGCTCCGGCACAGGCACCAACGCCCGGAGAATCGTCGAACTGGTTTTGCATGCGGCCAACCGGAACGACCTAGGGGTCAACATTCTCGGCGAAGCCGTATCCGAGCGTGTCGATGCGATTTCCGGCCCCGGCAAGGAGCTCGCAGCGCTGGGATGGCGCGCAGGTGTTTCCGTGGAAACCGGCATCAATCTCGCGGTCAAATGGTACGGCGAGCATACATCCATACTCGTTTCATCCAAATGAAGCCCGGAAAGAAAAAGATGGTCGCGGAGGCGTTGCCCGCTGAGGAGGCGAACGGAAGTTGGTCACTTTCTACCACCGGATGGGTTTGCCTGGGCCTGACCCTTGCCGGATTGATTTTACGACTCGTCTACCTGGGAAAGGCCTCCTACCAGATTGATGAAATCATCACGATTCGCGATGCAATTTCCCAGCACAGCGTGTGGGCAATATACACCATGGAGCTTGAGCGCTTTGTCTGGTACCGGGTGCTGCCACTTTTCATGATGCCGATTTACTGGGTGCATGAATGGCTATCGGCTCCGGGCACGTTTCCGGCCGAGTGGGTCGCGCGTCTTCCCGGAGCGGTGGCTGGCTCGGCGGCCTTGCCGCTATTTTATCTGTTGACCCGGACGGTCGCGGGCCGGAACGCAGGCATGATCGCTCTCCTGCTCGTGGTTGTTTCGCCTTTCCACCTGTACTATACACGTGAGGCGTATTCATACGGCTATGTCATGTCGTTCTCTTGCGGCATGCTTTTGTGCTCCGTTCGATTGATCCAGCGCAAGTGGCACGATGACACATCCCTGCCGTGGAAGTTATCCCTCGGGTATATCGCCTTCGCAACGCTCTTCCTGCATACACACATGACCTGTGCAGTATTTTTTGCCGTCTGGAATCTTGTATTTGCCGCAGGCATGATCGCTTCACACGGATTCAAGCCGCTTTGGAAACCACGCATCATAGGTTTTTTCGCGTTCACATTGGCTATGCCTCTGGTTTTCTTCTCCCCGTTCATCATCAAGCTTCTTTCTGCCGGATATAAAAGCACCGATGCATCTCCCTACACGATTTACTTCAACTTCGACGCCCTCAAGGCGCTCGTGGGACGCATCGGTTGGGGCGAATCGCTGATCTGGCTTATTCCCTTCCTGCTGGTGATGATGGCCGGTGTTCGTTTTCGCAACACATCCGGCGGGCCGGCGACGGGAATCTCCGTTATTTTGTTTGCCCAAATCGTTCTGTATATCGCGCTACAGGGCATGTATCAGAAAATCAGCGATAGCCGGTTTGAAACGCGTTACTTCAGCAGTGCATTTCCGGTTTTTATTCTTCTTGCCGCGTCCGGAATCGATCGAATCCGATCGCATATAGCCGGGGCGACAAATGCGGTTGCCTTGCGTCGGTTTGCCGGATGGACGCTCGTAGCGATTCCAGTGATCTGGATGTCCATCAACGCCGCCCTCGTCATCCGTCTCGAGACGCGCGGATACAATTACCGGGGTATTGCCCGTTGGTTGAATGAACGATTGCCGGAAAATGGCGTATACGCATTTTATAATGTCTACGATCTGCGCGGCGTGCCGTCTGTGTACCAGACGCCCGGACGGGATGCGACCTCGGTGGCGGCGTGGAGTTCAAAAGAGGATTTTGACCGGGTCCAGCCGGCCGAAAAGGCAAAGTCCCTCTTCACGAGAATGCCGCAAGCTGCCTTTGTCGAAATTGCTCCCGGCGATTTGCTGGCGCCCGAGATTGGTCAACCACCCATCGATCGCGATGGTCTGTTTGCGCGCCACGAGTGGATCGAAGATCCCGTCGCCGACCAGTTGTTCCGGTGGCAGACTCATCCGATGGGTGAGATTCAGTGGGCGAACAATTCGATGCATCGCGCGCTTATATCCTACAATGCGCCCGGCGACTTGGCTGAAATGGCGCGGAAACGAGGTCGCTCGACTTATCATGAATATGGGCCGGGATGGCGCTACATCAATGATCAGGGTTACAATCATTGGATGAGCGTCCGCGACCAGGCAACGTTCACGATCGGGAATGTTTCGACGCAAGCCGTTACCGCATCACTCATCCTTCGCGCTCTCGCACCACCGCCCGGATGCACCCTTCGTATTCGTAATGTCAATGGCGCCGTGTTGGGCAGTTACAAGCTCGACGAAAAAGGCCTCGCCGAAATTCGCATACCCGCGCAGGTGCTCGCGCCGGGCAAAACAAGCTATTCCGTTTCGATCGCCATGGCTTCCGCCACCACGCCGGCGGTACCCGCTCTCGTATATTCAATCGATGCGGAGCCGGAATCGATGCGAGCAAGTGACCAATAAACGCATCCGTTGCCGGAATAATGAGCTGAATCGCATCAACCAAGCCGCCAGCGGCAAATCAACATCTACCATACTTCCGGGCAAAACGCCGTCCCCGCTCATCGTACCCTGGTCATACAGAGTCAACTGCGCTTCCCGGTCCCGAGAGGTGTACAAACCCGGCCCTGCATATTGGCGTTCAACAGCTTCGTCAGAGATTCCGTCTATGATCCTGCGGACCACCCAAGCCTTATGCGCCATGACTTTTCGGCTGTTTCGTGTTTTCCGTATTTTTCCCAAAGGGGCCGCCATCCGCGTTTTCTGATCTACCTATATTCCCAAGTACTCTCTGCGCTCTTCGCGATTAGCTTCGTCATTATTACTCCACCCCGATCGAATAGATGCCGAACCGGTTGGTGGCCAGGCTGTCGATGAAGGTGTTCAGCGGCGGTGTGGCCAGAATATTTGAACGGATGACCGAGTAGCCGTCGATCAGGTTGGTGGATCGCACGATGTAATAGGTCTTACCCGCTACGCTGGACCACTGGATCTGCAGCGGTGATGAATCAGCAGCGGCGTTCAGGATGAGCGAATCCGACAGCGTGCCGAGACCTTTGACCGCAAAGACCGATGTGCTTTCGTTCGGGTTTGTTCCGGCCGGGACTTCCTGTCCATCCAGCACGCCATCGCCGTCGGTATCGGGATTATTGGGATTGGTGCCGGTGTCGGTGGATGAACGGAAGACCCCCGTTCCCGTTTCCACCCAGTTGGGCAGGCCGTCACCGTCGGAATCTAGTTGTAGCAAGCTGGGCGAGAGCAGGCCGAGCAGGCTTTGCGGATTAGCCGAGCCTTGGCGGACCATCTGCACGTCGGTTTGGATCAGCGCATCGCCCGCCATCCCCTCGGGCACCGAGCACACATACGTTATCTGGAGAGGGCTGGGCGGCAATTTGGAAGTGAAGAGGATCTCATTCTTGAAAAGTTCAGGCGTTCCCCCATTTGCACTTACAGATAGGATATTCCAGCCATTCGGTAGGATCGGCTTCCAGAGCAGGCCGAGAATGTCATTGGTGTAGCTGAGGGAGGCCCGGATGGTTACCTGGCGGCCAGGTTTATAAGTGGAAGGAGCAATGGCGGATACGGAGATATCGCCGATGTTCATGATGCCCAGACCGCCGCTGCTTTGACTGCCGGGGGCGTAGCCATCCACGCCGGCCGGATCGGGATGGTAGCCGCCGGCGAACCAGTAGCCGATGATCCGAAGGGCTTCCTCGCCGTCGATTTCCCATGCTGGATCCTGATAGTCGGCCTTGTGGCGGCGGCCGTTGCGGGAGGTCTCGTTTGGCGCATAGCCATCCACCGTGCCGGGTCGCACGCCATAGCCGCCGCTGCGCCAGTAGGAGAGCGTTCGATTGGCTTCCTGCAGATCGATGACCCACTTCGGATTGCGATAGTCGGAGCTATGATACGGGTTGCCGGAGTTCACCACCAGCGGATCGGGATCGGCCTGTCGACTCAGAAAAGAGGCCTGCCCATTAAATAGGAATTTAACCGCACCAGTGATTTCCTTGGGCCCATTCTGCCCACTAGGCGCTGCGACATTATAGCGAAAGCGTATGGGATTATTCGTAAGCTCAAAACTGGAGAATAGTATTTCCCCTTTGGAAGAATTCACCCATGGTTCGCCATCTCCAACCGCTGAAACAAGGTTCCAACCCGATGGCAAACCAGCCGCCCAACCCAAAGCAATCAAACTCTTATTGGTTGGGTAGAAAACCTCGCATTCCACCGTATTGGTGCCGGGGCTGTAGTACTCACTCAACTTGTGCGTCGCGCGCACCGTCCATCCGGTCAGCGGAACGGTCAATTCGATATCGATGCCGGTGGCGTTGTTAGTCAAGTAAAGAGGGTTTAACGCATACTCCCCGCGCGGCTCCCCGTCGTCGAGGATGCCGTTGCCGTCACAATCCATAAAAGCAGACAGCGTGTAGTCAACTCCACTCAAAATGTTACTGATTTGGTAATTTCCAAGACTATCAGCGCGTTGAACGTATGAAACAGGGTTCACAATCAATCCAACTTCGTTGCTGCTCAAGGCTCTATTAAATACCATTACATCATCAATTTTCCCGCTAAAGTATCGAGGATAAGCAGATTCTGACCAGCTACCCAAAATCAAACTGTCTCCGCTATCCCAAATCAATGAAGCAACACCGCCATCAACAAGAAGTCCATTGACGTAAAGGTAAGCATTCGAGAATGGACCCTCGTATACCATTGCAATATGAAACCAATCTTCGGTGTTGAAGTTTTCAACAGGATGAATCAAATGAAAGTCAGGAGCGCCGGGTTCTTGGCCCATTAAATAGCCACACAAACCAAAACCTTGAGCGTCATAAGGATCATTAAACAAAAGCAATTCAGCGCCGCGACTAACACCACTCTTGCTTATTATTTCTTGGTCGCTTGATAAATCATCAAATTTAACCCAAGCCATCAATGATCTAATACTCGAAGCAGCATTTAGCCCTTCAGCATTTCCCAAATCAATCCACTGATTTCCGGAAAATTGAAAAGCCCCCAAGGAATCACCTTTTCTATCAGGTGCCAGAGCGGCGCCGTGAACTACGCCATCGTGTCCATTTCCACTTTCGTCATCAGCGTTTCCATTGAAAGGATAGAATGCCAACAAATCGTTCTTGGGGATAGATAAAGATGAAGCTGTAACAACGACAGCACCCGTCATTGAACCATCATAACTGATTTCACCCGATATTGAAAAAAGATTGATGTGCACACTACACGGATCGCTTCCCGCAGCTTCTTCATCGGCATCGCTGGCACCATCTCCATCGGTATCCGCATCCAACGGATCAAGGCAAGGCTTGGTTATGACTTCGTAATAGTCGCTTAATCCATCGCTATCGCTGTCCGCAAGCAGAGGGTTCGTCCCGGCGTCCACTTCCGCCCCATCATTCAATCCATCGCCATCAGTATCCGCGCGCGTGGGATCGGTGCCGCGATTGTTGACCTCATCGCCATCCAACAATCCATCGTCGTCGTGGTCGGCGTCATTGGGGCTGGTGTACCAGCCGATTTCGAAAAGGTAATTTGCTTGATGATTGGTAGAATGATCATTCCACAATTGCTTGTACCAACCGCCACCATGCAAATAATCTTCGCCTCCATTCATATTGTTGGGTTCTCCAGGATGCCACCGCGTATAACCCCAGGCCTCACCTGTTACCCAACTCCAAACACCTTCCGCACCTTCATCTGTCCCCCCGAGAAATATGTCGGTGGACTCGACTACAGAAATACCAACAACATCCAAAATCGCCGTCCATTCTTCAGCACTTGTAATCGTTGCCAAATGCCCGCCCGTCGCCTCGGCATCCGCCTTGGCCTGATCCCAAGTGAATGATCCATTTACGATCTGGTATCGTCCATAACCCATTTCATATGCATCGCTCAATCCATCGCCGTCGGTGTCGGGCTCGACCAGCGTGATGTTGGCATTGGTGACACTATTGGTCAGGAATATGGGATTGAATGCATAGCTACCTTGTGGTTCAAAAGCATCCTTGCCACCATTTCCATTTATGTCGCGATAAGCTGATACTGTATAATTCAGATTTGCGACAAGGTTACTAAACGCATAGTTACCCGGATTATTGATGATAATAGATGCCGAGAAGTCGCCGCCATTTTGATAACGCGCGGATAGATAACCCATGTCTGCCCGAGTACTATCGGGATCTTGGGCAAGGCCCGGATCGCCGGCATTGATGCAAGGAGACCCGGCGCTTAAGGAGTAATTGGTCTGACTCGTGTTTACAAATTGAGGATTGGCATTGATGTTTCCGCTTCCGATGGTGAACGTTGGTATTCCTCCCGCTGACGCTCCGCCCTCTATATTGCAGAAGGATACCGTCGCCCTCGTACCCGCATTATAAGGACTTGAGAACGCACCTATTTCATCCCCGCCATTCCCCCAGACAATACTACTGTTAACGGTAAGGCCTCCGCCGTTTGCGAGCCCGAGCCCACCCTGATAACCAAAAAACTGGGTAGAATCATTTCCGTAAATGGTGCATCGCTCAATTTCGATTGTGCCGCCCTCGGTCAAGGTGGCACCACCGCTCGCCCAGGCAAAATTATTGAATATCAAGCAATTCACGACCTTTAGATGCCCGCCAACCGAGTAGATGGCGCCTCCAAAGGTTCCTGAGCTAGAGCGAGGCGTTCCCCATCCGTTACCATCGATAATACAATCCGATATCAATGCCGATACCCTACAATTGATCCCACCTCCGTAATAATCGTTTCCATAACTCGAGGGCGATGGCTTGCCGGTGCCCCCGGTGACTTTGAAGCCCTTGATAACCGTATTGGATGCACCACTTCCAATAAATATTACAGTGTCCAGGGCTGATCCCCGGATTATGGTATTCTCCGGACCAGTCATCGATATAATCTGCACGGCTTTGTTTGTGATGACCAACTTCTCGTTGTACGTTCCGGGCGCAACAACTATCACCTGATCATTCAACGCAGCATTTATTCCACGCTGAATGGAGGCGAAAGGACTTGTTGATGAACCATTGCCCGTCGAATCACTTCCAGTTTTTGCCACATACACATGCCCGGTCAGCCAATTTCCACCCGATGAAGATAGCGAAACGACTATCGGCCCAGCATAACTGCCACTGTAGCCAATCTGACCGCTAATCATCAGGCTGCTGGGTGAAGGATCGGCAAGCTGAATATTCACCCCTGACACATCGTTGGTCAGGAAAATGGGGTTAGACGCATTCTGTCCAAAGGGCTCGGTCGCATCCCGCAGGTTATTTCCATTCACATCGCGGTATGCGCTGACAACATAACTAGCCCGAGTTGGAAGATTGCTTAAAGCGAATGCCCCAGGCGAGTTGATTTTGTTGGTGTAACTTCCGGCGACAATCACAACACGTCCGGTTTGTAATCCATCATAATTCACAACACCTGAGATTGTTGATCGTACAGTGCTGGTTTGAAGTTGAGCAGTGATAATAACCTCATAATAATCGCTGCCTCCCTGGAATAGATCGTCATACTCCAAGTTAACTTCTGCAGTTTCATTGGATTCTGAACTTAACCAAAGACCTACAGGAGTTCGGGCTTGGACGGCGGTTATAATATAGTTTTTTGCACCAAGGAACTGCTGCAAATTCAAATCACTGTAGTATGAGGAGTATGCTTCATAATTTCGATTTTCACCCGGCTGAAGCCAAGATGGATACCATGGATACCCGTTTATTGTTGTTGGCTCATTGGCTCCGTCATGTCGCCCAGGCACAGCTGTCCAATCCCAATGATACCAGCGGATTCCATTTGAATTGATAATAAGCCTGCTCGGACCATCGATCAGCGCTTTAATTCGAAGACTGGTGATTGGTTCGGTTACTACATCAACCAATTCTACGTTGACGTTGACTCTGTCACTAATCAGGTTGACGGGATTTTCATAATATTGCCCTGCAGGCTCATCATAATCTCGGCGATTATTTCCATTGATATCAAGATACGCGGAAATATTGTACGCGCCAGGAGCTGGCAGATTGATGATGGAGTAAGGCCCTGGCGAAGCGATTTTGTTTGTGTAACTTCCGGCTACAATCACGATCTGGCCCGCTTGCGAACCACTGTAGCTGATCGTGCCGCTGATCGAGGCGCTTCCACCGCCATAAAGTTGCCAGACTTCGTTGGAGGAGAGGGCGCGATTGTAAATGCGAACCTCATCGATAACACCCCAAAAGCCGCCTCCTGCCGCATCAGCTCCATCTCCGCCGATAAACAAATCGCTGGTGTGTTCCAAGGGAGCGTTGTACGCGTTTGTTGCTATCAGTTGACCATTTAAATATAGGCGGGAACAACCATCAGCTACAGCGTAAGACGCAGCGATGTGAACCCACTCTTGAGCAAGCACTTGACCGTAAATACTTTCATACCCTCGAGTCCCGCTTGTTAGAAAATGCAAAAACGTCAAGATTCGTGATGAAGGCGGAGCGCTTCTGATTAGGTAACCACTTTGCCATGGGGCCGCTTTCCTCAAAAGGGTTCCCTGTAAATAGCCTTCAACCGTCGATGATTTACACCAAAACGCTATCGAAATTGCTTCTTGCGGTTCGATGCTTGCGTTCTTCAACACACGCACATGCGACATATGGCTTCCTGTAAACGAAAGCGCTTGATCAAATGTTCCATTGGTAAATGATGCATTATGCAGAGATCCATGATTCCCAAAACCGCTATAGTCATAAGTATCGCCGTTGAACGGAAAATAGGCCATTAATCCTGAACTCAATGAATTGTCCACAACCGACAGATAGATATGGATACTGGCTAGCGTGCTAATATCGCCTATCGTTGAGATCACAATCTCGCCCGAATAGGTGCCCGTCGCCAACCCAGCTGTGGAATAGGTGACGGTGTGGGTGTTTGCCACGCCGGCGCTGGAGCCGTTGGTCGGCGAGACCGACAGCCAGGGGTTACTTTCCGTAATCGTATAATTCAGCGTGCCGCTGCCAATATTGGCCACGGTAAAACTCCCGCTTGCCAGACTCTCCCCCACCAGCACTTGCAGATTAATGTTGGTCGTCGAGACGGACAGCACCGGTTGAGCCGCGATCACCGAGACGATGCTCGTGCTCGAGGATCTGATACCGCCGCGGTCATCCGAGGCGACCGCCGAGATGGCGTGACTGCCGACGGCTGCGTTTGTCCAGGTGAAGCCAAACGGTGATGACGAATCCGTATTTAGCAAACTGGCTCCATCATAGAACGCCACCTGGCTGATGGAACCATCCGTATCCGAAGCCGTGGCGGCGACGGAGATGGTCGCACCCTGCACGAAGACCGAACCATTGGTGGGGCTGGTCAGACTGACCACAGGCTGGGCATTGACGGCAATGGCAACCGGCGCAGAGGTAACGGCGACTCCCGCGTCATCCGTCGCGACTGCGCGGACAGTGTAATCCCCGGCGGCCACTCCGCTCCAGGTATGAGCATACGGTGCCACCGTGTCAGTGGACAGCAGGGTCGCTCCGTTAAAGAACTTCACGTCACTGATGGTTCCGTCCGGATCGATCGCGCTGGCGGTGATGATGATCGAGGCCGGTGACTGATATAAGGTGTTGGAGGACGGACTGGTGATGCTGATCTCGGGTGGCCGGTTGCTGGCGGGAATGGAAATGTATTTGAGATAATAAGCCGCATCCCCTCCCGGATCGAACGAGCGGACCCGGAGGAAGTTGGTGACCGAGCTTGCGGCTAGATACTCGATCCGGAACATGAGCCCGCCGCCGCTGTCGTCATCGGAGATCAGAAGCTGGGTCGCCGCCCGATCCGCGAACAATTCGGCATAGGTATCTCCGCTGCCGCCGATGGCGTTCAGGTCGTAGGTCGCACCTTGCTGCATCGGGATCGCAAACCAGTCATGAAGATCCGTGCCGGAGAGCGTATGAGGTCCGTGGGAGGCTTCATTGGTTCCGACGGTCAGGGCGGTGGCACCCGAACCGGCATCATCGGCTGGATCCCAGGCATCGGCGGCACCGGGGATGGTGGCGGAGGCTTCAGAAGAGTAGGCCGAGTCGCCGGCGGTGTTGCGGGCCTTAATCCGGTAGGTGTAGGTCACCCCTCCGAAGACATTCGTGTCGAGGGTGCTGGTCGTGTCGGCGGCCAGCGTGGCGATCAAGTCGAATCCGGACGAGCCGGAGCGGCGCTCAAGAAGGTACGAAGCTTCGTTCGTCGCCACATCCGCCCACGCCAGCTGCATGCCATTAGTGGAGGGGGTGGCATTCAGGCCCGTGGGCACCGCGGGGGGTTGTAACGGCGGCACGGCCGAGAGAGTGCGGTAGAGGTTCAGTCGACCGCCGGAAAGACTAATACCATTTAAGGTAGGAATGGGGTCTACGTTGTCGAGGATACGCTGTTTGACCTGGGCGGCCGTCAGGCCGGGCAGGTAGCTGTACAGCAAGGCCGCGGCGCCGGCGACGTGGGGTGCAGCCATAGAGGTCCCACTGAGCGAGGCATACTTGCCCTGGGTGGCGGGCACGGTGCTGATGATTCCCTCGCCAGGGGCACCCAGATGCACCGTATCGCGACCGAAATTCGAGAAGTTGGCGAGGATGTCCTTGCTATCAGTTGCGGCGACTGCGATCAGGTTCTGCGAATTGTAGGCGGCGGGATAGGTCGGCTGGGCGTCGTTATTGCGACCAAAGTTGCCGGCGGCGGTTATGAAGAGGATGTTGCTGGTCCCGGCCTGGTCGATGGCATCTTTCATCGACTGCAGGTAACTGCCTCCACCCCAGGAGTTGGAGGTCAGGCGGACCCCCCGGCGGGTGGCATAATAGATGGCCTCGATGGCATCTGAGGAGGCACCCGATCCATCCGCGCCCATGAACTTGAGGGCCATCAAGTTTGCCGACCAGTTGACGCCGACGACGCCGGTCGCGTTGTTTCCGACAGCACCGATGATACCTGCGCAGTGGGTTCCGTGGTAGTGGTCATCAAACGGATCGCTGTCGTTGTTGTAAAAATCCCACCCGTAGGTGTCGTCGATGAAGCCGTTCCCGTCATCATCCAGACCGTTGGGAGCATCGCCGGGGTTGCGCCAGACGTTGGCCGAGAGGTCCTCGTGGCTGTAATCAAGTCCGGTATCGATCACGGCCACCAGGGTGTTGCTGCTTCCCTGGCTCAGATCCCAGGCTTCCGGGGCATCGATATCCGCATCGTTGCCTTGGTTGAGTCCCCAAAGTTGGCCGAAGCGGGCATCATTCGGCGTGGTGGCAAGGGTGAAGACCACATAGTCGGGCTCGGCATAGACGACTGCGTTTACCTCTTGCTGGAAGGAGGCTAAGGCTTGAGGAAGGGCGTCCAACGTGACCTCGGGGATGGACACGAGATAGGAATCGGGTGCCGCCATCTGCCTGCGGATCGAGAGGCCGTTCTGCTGTGCAACCAGAGCGACCTTCGCCGGCGTGAGTCCAGGACGGACCCGCACGATCATGTGGTCGGCGATCATCGCCGAGGAATCGAGGATCTCCTCGGCTCCCGTGGCGTCCTGCCGGATGGTTTCGACCACCCGGACCAGGGGGTATTTGAAGGAGGATTTTACCAGCAGGGTGCGTTCGCGCCGGCCGCCGGCATCCGCGTCACTTGTGCGGGACTCCACCACCTCTGCTGCGGGGATTTGCCGCCAGTCAGGCCTGGACACTACATCGCTCATCGTAACGCCGGCGGATTGATGGCTTTCTGCTGATTGTTTTGCCGGTTCGTCGTATGGTTTTGTCTCCGGGTGATTCCCAGCTTGTTGTTCTACCGCGGGCTTTTCGAGGGGCGACACAACCTTTTCGGGTGCCACCGGCGCGTCAGATAATGCGTCAACCGGGCTTTCACTGGACGACTTGCTCCATAGGCCAAGGCCGACTAGAGCAAGTATAACGAAAACAACAGGGAATAATTTATTCATTGATCATCCTTTGGTATGGCTTGCATCCTACGCCGTGGAACCAACGCTGTATTTTTTAATCATTTAACCTTGCGATATCAATATTTAAATTAATTTACTTTCTACGCTTATTGCTGAAAAATATTGCGTCGCCTTCTCATAAGTTAAAGTCGGCATACACTCAGCGATAAACCAATGCCATAGAAATAGTTATAAAAAAACCGAATGATCTTTTAATCGCTCGGGTCGTGAGCTTCAGGTGCTGGATATAGATGAAAGGGAATTATTCCAGCTTTTCAGCTTCCGGATGCGGTTGCCTTGTGATGAGCCATCAACTGGTTTTCAGGCTTTTTTATCCTGACACCATTTCCATACCGTTACTGCGCTTGAAAAAACATGTGCGGTCCAATAATTTTCTCCCGCAATTTTGAAAGTGGCAGTGCAAATAAACGATTACAAATAAAGCAATCAAGGCGTATTATCCCGCGAATCAGAGTCAATTATGAGTAGCATGACGAATCAAAAATCCATCGCCATCGTCGTTCCCTTTCTGAACGAGCAGGACAACATCCCGGAAATGTATCGGCGGCTGGATGAGCTTTTCAAAACCATGCCAGAGCAGGGGCAATTTCTTTTTGTAGATGATGGCAGCACGGATGGATCCGTGGCCTGGTTGAAAAAGCAGGCGGAAAGCGATCCGCGGGTGCGGGTCGTCGAGCTTTCGCGGAATTACGGGCACCAGATCGCCATCACCGCGGGCATGGACCAATCGGACGCGGATGCGACGGTGATTATTGATTGTGATTTGCAGGATCCGCCCGAAGTTATTGCCGACCTCGCCGCTAAGTGGCGCGAGGGCTACGAGGTGATCTACGCGGTCCGCGACAGCCGCGAGGGCGAGACCTGGCACAAAAAGCTGCTGGCCGCCTCGTTCTACAAGATTTTCCAAAAGCTGGTGAAGGTGCCGATTCCCGCCAACACCGGTGATTTCCGGTTGGTCGACCGCAAGGTGGTGGACGCGCTGCGCGAGGTGCGGGAATTGCATCGTTTCATGCGCGGCCTCACCTGCTGGGTCGGCTACCGCCAATGCGCCGTCCACTACGAACGGGCCGCCCGCCATGCCGGCAGCACCAAATATCCGGTCTGGAAATCCTTCCAGCTCGCCTTCGATGCCATCACCTCGTTCTCCGCCTCTCCCCTTCGCTGGATGACTGGCGCCGGTGTACTGGTCTCCGTCCTGGGCTTCCTCGTCGTCCTGAACATTATCTGGAACAAGCTCTTCCACCCGGAACTGCTCGTCCCCGGCTGGGCCACCCTCGCCGCCCTCATCCTGATCCTCGGCGGCCTTCAACTCGTCTGTCTTGGTTTGATCGGTCAATACATCAGCCGCATATACGAAGAGAGCAAGAAACGGCCGTTGTATTTTCTGAAGAAGCGAGCAAACTGAGCCGCATCAAATTCTTGACCGCCACCATTCAATAGTATTTTCGATGCCGGCGGACAAATCATATCTGGCCGTCCAGTTGGTTGATCGCAATAGGAGGTTGTTGTCCGCCACCATGAACGGTGGATCAAGAAGATTGGCCGCTCGTGCACCGTAGTCAACCAGCGACTCACGACCAACACTTCTTGCTATCGCCTCGACAAGGGTGCGTACTTGGACAGGCTGACCGGATCCGACGTTTATTGCGCCGTCGATTTCGCTAAATGCTATTTCTACAAGCGCAGAGGCCACATCCTCCACATGCAGATAATCACGAATCTGCCGACCCTCGGTCACGGCAACACGTTTTCCCTGAAGCAGATTAATCGCTAAATCCGGGACAAGACGCCGAGGCGACTCTTGGGGTCCGTAGAGATAAAATAGCCGGGCCCATGCGAAGGAGCCGCCCATTAGCCGGGCCAGTTCCCTCCCCATCAGGAACGTCGACAGTTTGGCCGCCGAATAAAGCGTGGCCGGGTTGGTGGGTGCCGACTCGCTTAATGGTTGACTACTCATTTCATACTCCGCACATGTACCCACACCGACCAGTCGACGGCAACCATTTCTCCACAGCGACTCGAAAAGATGCAGGGAACCTTCAAGCGCCGGTATGTTCTCCTCTGCGGTCAAATATTTTCCCGGACGCGCATACCAGGCGCAGTGAATCGTCAGGTCGACTTTACAGGTCAAAGCATCCAGTTGAGCTTTGGACGCATGAAACAAATCAATGCCTACGGTTTCAAAACGTCCGGCAAACTCATTTATGCAGTGGTTCGCCGCCCCTGGTTTAACCGCCATGCGTACATGGTGATTTTCATTCAACAGCCGGCGACAAACAAACGATCCGACAAATCCGGCAGCACCCGTGACCAGGATATTCATGAGGCATAATCCGGATAAGACGCATCACGACCGGACAAGACGGGATTTTTCAGCGGCCACGATATTCCGAAGGCGGGATCATTCCAGCGGACGCCACGGGCGAGATCGGGGTGAAAAAACTCACTCATGAGGTAGAGGACTTCGGTGTTGTCGGTAAGACTCTGGAAGCCATGAGCACACCCGGCGGGTATGAAAAGAGCGCGACCGCTGTCCTCGCTTAATTCAACGGCCTCCCATTTGCAGTAAGCCGGTGATTCGCGCCTCAAATCCAGGACGACGTCATAAATGACTCCCTTCGTGCAGCGCACCAACTTTGACTCCGGGAAAGGATATTCCTGAAAATGCATTCCTCGCAGCGTGCCTTTTCGCTTATTGACGGACACATTGCACTGCGACAGACTGGCTTCCAATCCTCGAGCCGCAAATTCTTTTCCACACCAGCTCCGGGCAAAAAACCCTCTATCATCCTCACGCCGCTCCAGGTCTACGATCCATGCTCCGGGAATGATGCTGGGAGTAAAAATCAAGAAATGACCTCCAGCGTTGGAATGGGAACGACAAATTTACCACCCCACGTCCGGATGTGACCCATTTGCCGGATAATTTCTTCGCGCAGATTCCACGGCAAGATCAACACATAGTCCGGCTTTGTTTCGTCGATTTTTTCCGGCGCACAGATGGGTATTCGGACCCCGGGAAGATAGCGTCCCTGCTTCACCGGGTTGCGGTCCACGGTATAGGACACGAGATCAGTCCTTATCCCAGCATATGTTAAAAGCGAGTTACCTTTGGCCGGGGCACCGTACCCGGCAACGGTTTTACCCTCGCGCCGCGCTTGAATTAAAAAGCTAACGAGATCGAATTTGATGGCTTCCACGCGTTGCCGGAATTGGTTGTACACAACCAGATCCATGTATCCGGTATCCACTTCGACTTTGCGCAAAGCGGCAACCGAAGGCTCCACTGGTATTTGATGGTCCTCTTTTCGCCGGGCAAAAATCCTCAGCGATCCCCCGTGTGTGGGTATTTCTTGAACATCAAAGAGGACAAGGTCATGCCTGGCCAAGGCATTCTCGATGCTAATCAGGGAAAAATAGCTGAAGTGTTCGTGGTAGATGGTGTCAAACTGACCTTGCTCGAACATATTCTTTAGATGAGGGAATTCGCCCGTAAGCACACCACCAGGCCTCAGGATCATACGAATTCCGGAAAGGAAATCATTCAAGTCGGGCACATGCGCCAGAACATTATTGGCAATTACCAAGTCAGCCGACTTGCCCAGGGTCATTAATGTTGCGGCAAATTTGCGACCAAAAAACTCGGACAAGGTGGGTACCCCTTTTTTGATGGCAACCTCCGCAACGTTTGCGGCCGGCTCTATGCCAAGGGCGGGAATACCCTTTTTCAAGAAATACTGAAGCAGGTAACCGTCATTGCTGGCTAATTCCACCACCTGACTGGAAGCGTTGAGTTTCAACCGTTCGGCAATCATGTCCGCATAAGCACTGCAGTGATTTAGCCACGAGTCGCTAAAAGAGGAAAAATAAGCATAATCCTGAAAAATATCGGCGGGCGGAACAAATTCGGGGATTTGCACCAGCCAGCACTTCTGACAAACACGAAGTTTGAGGGGGTAAAACGGCTCCAGACCCTCCAAATCCTGTTCGCGCAGATATCGATTGGACAGGGGTGAAACGCCCAGATCCACGACTACGTGATTTAAAATTGATCCGCACGTGCGGCAGGATACGGCTTGTGTCATCGCGTAAGGCTCCCAGCTGAAATGACGTGAAACATGATTAACTAATAACGCTTAAAGCGTAAGAAATCCGTAAAAGAAAGCCAGAGGTAAAAAATACGCCGCAAACGATCGTTCATCTGAGCTCGCTGGATGGAGCGACGAACATCCTTATCGCTTATGCCAAACCGCCCGGCCGACTTTACATCAAAAAGAAATCGGCGGTATTCTGCGGCCTGCTTTCCTGAAAGTCCCGAACTCCAGGAATTCGGCGATACCCGGAATGCGCAGAGTGATTCATCCATGCGATAAAGATCACCCTCTTCGAGAAGACGAAACCAAAAGTCAAGATCCAGACAAAATCCGTAAGTCGGATTAAATCCACCCACCTTGACGGCCTGATTTTTCCTGAACAGAACGGCCGGGGGCTCACCGAAAATATTGGTTCCACTGACCACGCACGCGTGAACGGCCTCGGCAGCGCGAATACGGCCCGATAAGCCCGGGGTTCGGGGTCGCAACCGAATGCGACTGCGCTCGTCGATAATGTCCCTTGGGCAACTGATCATCGAGAGATTTTTTTTTTCATCCATATCCATCACGGCCACTTGCCGGGACAGGCAATCGGGGTAAATAAGATCGTCAGCGCATAACATTTTAATGTACTCGCCGCGCGCAAGATCAATGCATCGATTGAAATTACCTACCGGACCGATGTTTTTGGCGCTTCGCTCGTAACGGATGCGAGGATCTCGAAAATTGGCGACGATACGCTCTGTGCCATCGGTTGAGGCATTATCGGAAACAACGAGTTCGAAGTCACGGAAGTTCTGTCCCAGCGCCGACTCTACCGTCTCCGCAAGATACATTTCGCCATTATAAACGGGTATACAAATGGAAACGCGAGGAACTATCACAGGGTGTTGCTTGTTGTAAATTACGGCTTTGTGCTTACACTGTCATTATTTGAAAACAGTGTCAAACAACGGCGAATATCAGGGACAGCGCTTGGGCAGAACCTTCACGTGTATGCTGTGCGAAGGCTCGACCTCCGTCATCACATACACAGCGTGCCGGGACTACTATCGCGGACTTGGCCATCCTGTCGATTATGCGACGTGCTCGGGATGCGGCCTGGTTCAGCAGCATCCGCGGCCCGATGACGTATCACCTTTCTACGAAAATTATCCGGTTCATGCGCAGCGCAGTGTCTTTCAGCGCTTGGCCCGGCGTTATTTGCAGCGACAGGTCTATCATCGACCGGAATGCGGCGCCGGCTCGATGACGTTGCTCGATTACGGATGTGGTGATGGCGTTTATCTGGTTGAAATGAGGGACCAGTATAAGACACTGGTAGGTTACGAACCCGGCGTATGTCACGCATCAACCCTCTCGGGAAGACTGAACATCCCGATCTATAGCGACCCCGAATTGCTAGCGGCCACCTGGGAGGACAAAGTCGACGTGGTGACTGCTCACTATGTGTTGGAGCATGTGGTTGATTTACATCACACCTTTCGCCTTTTCCAGCGGGTGTTGAAGGCCGGCGGACTTCTCTACATTGCGGTGCCCAATATCCATTCATGGGAATCACGTCTTTTCCGTCGGGCATGGCATGGGCTGGACCCTCCGCGTCATATCTGCTTCCCGAACTTAAACACATTCAATGTGCTGGCGGATGAATATGGATTTCAACCGACAAGAAAAGCATACGCCGCTTTTCCCAATACCTTATCCGCGAGTATCGCGACGGTTTGCGCGGGAAAGTTTAACCCCGCCCTCTTCAATTTGATGATTCTTCCGAGCTGGCTCATAGCCCTGCTGGCCCCCTCTGGCACCGAAATTTTTGAGATGCGGAAGTTGGGTTCTTCATGAAAAAATATTTACCCGTTTTGGCCATCTCAATTATTGCGGTGATCGCGTGGTGGGTGCGCTTTTACGAGCTCGATCGTGCCGCTGTCCGGAGCGACGAAATCAATTTTCTACAGTTGGCGGCACAAAACCAATCGTTGACCGATTTGTGGAGGAATCCACCGTGGCAAAACCAAATCCCCTTCGCCGATTCAATCGCCGTTATCTGGCATTGGCTCCGGCCGGGAGTTCCGGACGAAGGCACGATCCGCGAGCCGTTTGCGCTGACCGGATGGTTAACGGTCGTGGTGACGTCGTTTTGGATCATGAAGCGAGCCGGTGTTTTTGCCGCTGTGCTTTTCGGTCTTTGGCTTGGCTTGCTGCCATTTCATGTCTATCAGTCACGGGAGGCCTATTATTACGTTGTGGTTATGGCCATTTCGACCGGCTTTATCCTTCACTCGGCCGGCTTGCTTGAAAAAATTACACGCCGGGAACATTTGCCCGGACGGAGTTACATAACATGGACCATATGGGCCATTTTGACTTGCCACACGCATATGTCGACGTGGGTGGTTGGCGGACTCACGTGGCTCATCCTGCTGGTTACAGGATCAATCAACCTCGTGGGTACGGCGAAAAAGCAGCATTTCGCCCGATTGGCGACCAGCGCGATGATCACCGGTTTATTCATGGTGCGGTGGGTCGTTCGTGCGATTCAGGAGATGGTGAAGGTTAGTCAGGCGGATGGGCATCTCGGCGCAACGTTTGACTGGGTTGGTCCTCGCGTGATTCCCTTCTTTATGGGCGGGGTAAATACGACTGGCATTGCCCTGTCCTTGTTGACCCTATCTATGGGAGCAATCGCGCTACTGGCCGCTCGGCGCAAAAACGGTCGTGCAGATATTCGAATTTTTCTTCCTCTAAGCCTGGTGGTGTGGTCGGGTCTGGTGGCTGCCTACCTGTACATCGGCCTGGCGGGAGGCGGCGTAGCCAAGATCTCTTACTTCACGACACTTTTACCGGGATTTCTCGTTTGGGCTTGTCTGGCGATAGAAACCGTTTGCCGGATCACACCGGCCAATTTGGCCAGCATAATCCGGCCCATTATTCCAGTATTGATTGCCGGATTTCTTTGGCACCCGGCAGCCATGGTGATGCGGTTGGATGGAAAACCCGTACCATACAAAGCATTACGAAGCTGGCTAGATTGGAACCTGCAACCGGGCTCCGTCTTGGTGGTTGATCGCTGGTATGAACCATGGAATGAGATGGCGCGCTATGCGCCGAGCAATGTGGTCGTGACCTTTACCGTGCCTGATGAGCCATATCAAAACTACATTCAACTTCGCTGGCGTGAGGTTACGCAACAGGCTATCGAATCCGGGATGATCAACGGATTCATCCGTTTAACCCGCAACCACGAAGAGCGCGACGGCCGGTGGACTTGGCCGGAGACCTACTTTACCCGCCGGGTTGCCATCACGAATGACGCAGGATTCTGGCTTCGCAATAAAGGCTACGCACCGAGTGAGGATTTTTACGCGCATAACACCAACCGGCTAGTTGCGGAGATTTTTTTCGATATGCGGGAGGATGAAGTTGCGCGGAAGGCTAAATCCGGCAAGACCACCGCCATCTTCTTTGGTGACGACTTGCGCTACGAAAAATCCGGGCCGATGGGGATTTTCCGGTTCCAGACCCAGCAGTTCATGGACTGGCGGGTGCTGGAGGCGCGGGGGGAGCTTGAGGTGTACAACCTCACCGGACAGCCAATCGAGGCCTCCATCGAGATTTCCGCCGTCGCTCCAAACGGAGCCAAACTCGTCACCTCCAACGGCCAGCGCGTCCAGTTTCCCGCCGGACAGATGCAACGACTCCGAATCGGTCCACTTAAACTTGAACCGGGTCTTAACCCGGTGATCATCGAAGACCCGCTGTGGGATCGCTCGGCAAATCCGTTACTCATTGCCGAAGCGAAGGTTACAACATCACCTTAATCTTTGTCCTCATTTCTACGATAATTTCAGTTGTAATCTCTACAAAAATGATAGATATAGTGTTGTATGAATTTTGACGGGATTGATCTTACCAATTCTTCCGCGGTCTTGAACCGGGCCCTCGAGCTCTGGCACCCGCGCATCGCGCTCGCCTCCAGCTTTAGCCTCGAGGATGCCGTGGTCGTTCACTTGTTGATGGAGATTCGAAAGGATGCGCAGGTCTTTGCGCTCGATACCGGGCGCCTGAATCCGGAAACCTACGAATGCGCCGAGGCTCTCCGTCGGCGCTACGGGCTGAAGATTCAGTGGTTTTTTCCCGAGCGCGTCGCCGTCGAGACACTCGAGCGCGAAAAGGGACTTTTCTCCTTCCGCGAAAGCGTGGACAACCGCAAGGAGTGCTGCGGCATCCGCAAAGTCGAACCGCTCCGCCGCGCCCTCTCCGGGCTCGACGCCTGGATCACCGGTCTCCGCCGCGAACAAAGCGTGACCCGCACTGAACTCGCCGCCGTGGAAATCGATAAAGCCAACGGCGGCATCTATAAGATCAATCCCCTCGCCGCATGGACGCTCGAGGATCTCTGGGCCTTCGCCCGCCAGCACAAAATTCCCTTCAACACCCTGTACGACCGCGGCTACACATCCATCGGCTGCGCGCCCTGCACCCGCGCCATCGACCCCGGCGAAGATCAACGCGCCGGACGCTGGTGGTGGGAAAACCCCGAACACAAGGAATGCGGACTGCACAACAACCCGATGCGCTCCTTCAACCCGAATATATGATCATGAAATCACACACCCTATCCCATCTCGACGTGCTGGAGTCCGAATCCATCCAGATCATGCGCGAAGTCGCCGCGGAGTTCGAACGCCCGGTGCTCCTGTTTTCCGGCGGCAAGGATTCCATCTGCATGTTGCGCATCGCGGAAAAAGCCTTTCGCCCGGCCCGCTTTCCATTTCCGCTCATGCACATCGACACCGGTCACAATTTTCCCGAGCTGATCGCCTTTCGCGACCATCGCGCCGCCGAGCTCGGCGAGAAACTGATCGTGCGCACCGTGGAAGACGCGCTGGCCAAGGGCATTGCCCGCCAGACGCCCGGCGAAACCAGCCGTAACCGCCTGCAAACCCCCACCCTGCTCGCCGCCATCGAGGAATTCAAATTCGATTGCGCCCTCGGCGGCGCCCGCCGCGACGAGGAAAAAGCCCGCGCGAAAGAACGCGTGTTTTCGTTCCGCGATGCATTCGGCCAGTGGGACCCCAAAAACCAGCGCCCGGAATTGTGGAACATCTACAATGGCCGCATCAACCCCGGCGAACATATGCGCGTATTTCCACTCAGCAACTGGACCGAGCTCGACATCTGGCAATACATCGAACGGGAAAATCTGGAAATTCCCTCCATTTATTTCAGCCACGAGCGCGAAGTCATCCGGCGCGACGGTCAATGGTTGCCGGTCAGCGACTTGTTGCCGGTAAAACCGGGCGAGGCCTCGCACCGGCTGCATGTGCGCGTCCGCACCATCGGCGACATCTCCTGTACCGGGTGTGTCGAGTCGTCCGCCGTCACCATTGGTGATATCATTTCCGAGATCGCCGCCGCCAAAGTGACGGAGCGCGGTAGCCGCGCCGACGACAAGCGCTCCGAAACCGCCATGGAAGACCGGAAAAAAGAAGGTTATTTCTAGAAACAAAAACGGGAGCCGGCTTGCGCCTGCTCCCGTTTCAGCAAAGATCAATCGCCCGGCTTACTTGCCGAGGATCGCGTCTTTGGCGGCCTTGGCCACGCGGAACTTCACGACCTTCTTGGCCGGAATCTTGATCTGCTCGCCGGTCGCCGGGTTACGGCCCATGCGGGCTTTGCGATTCACCAACACCAGCTTGCCGATTCCAGGAATCGTGAAGCTGTTCTTGGCTTCCTTGTACGCCAACGCGGCCAGCGCGTCGAAGAAACCATTCACGTCCTTCTTGGACAATCCGGTCACGTCCGACAACTTCGCCGCGGTCTGCGATTTGGTCAATGCCATATACTTCTCTCCGTATTGTTTGTCTTCGTTGAATAACGCCCTATGCGCTATCAACTATCCCGGATTTTGCTAAGGATTCCGGTCATGACAAGGATTTTTTCGGGATTTTCTTAAGTTTTTTCATTGAATGTCATCAACGTCGCATACCATTCCGGCGGCGATGTCGAGCGCTTTTTTTCTTCCCTCGCGCAAGGAAACGATGCGGAGCGCAAATGCAAAGGTGGTTCCCGGCCCCTGACTCGTCACGATGTGACCGCTGATCACCACCGGTTCATCCACGCGACGTCCGGCTTTCAACTCGCCAGCAGCCAGCGGATGACACGTCACGTTTTCATCGCTCAAAATACCCGCGCGTTGCAAGACGAGTGGCGCCGCGCAAATCGCCGCGATTAATTTTCCCGCCTGATGATGCTGGCGAATCGCCTCCAGCACGCGCTCATCGCCCATGAAATGTTCCGTTCCCGTTTTTCCGCCGGGCAGCGCGATCACATCATAACTCTGCGGATCGATGTCCCCCCACAATTGATCGGGCACAATCTTGACGCCGCGCGAGGCCTCGACCACACCGGGTTTCAACCCTGCCACATTCACGCGCCAGCCGGCCCGGCGAAACACATCAATCATGATCACGGCCTCCATCTCCTCCACGCCGTCCGCCAGCGGAATCAACACTCTGGTGGTCATACAACACCCCCCCCCACTCGACCTTGCCCGCACGCGAATACAACCGGCTTACCGCGCGGGTAAACTCATCTTGCCTCCAAGCGTCCCGTATGGTGGGACACCGGTGTTTGGTCCGGAGCACTTGGTCGCGAAATTTCGAAGCATTACATTTTTTACGGACCACCAACTTTCAGGCCATCAAGCGTCTTTCGAACAACCTTTGTCTGCTCGAGGTTGCGGGCATTCACCATCAAGTGAACGGCACCGCTGCCCGGCTCCATGCGGTATGTATCCTTACCGTAGATAACCTCACCGTAGCCATTCGACCATGATAACGCCATGAGGTTATACAGGCCGCCCAGTTTACCGCGAAGACCTGGAGACGAGCCAAACACCAGCGATGACCCCTCCTCGAAACTTACGGTCAATCGATCATCCGCCACTTCGGTTATGACTCCGGGTGTTCCCCGCGGAATATAGACTTTGCGAATTAATTCGGCCTCCTTCAGCGTGAGCTCGCTGCCCGCATCAACCTCGGCATTTTTTTTCGTCAATCGCCGTTCGAGGTGGATCGGACCCGAGGAGTAGACTTGCATTTGCTGCAGGATTTCGGGCGAAAGATTGTACTGTTGTCGCATGTCATGTGTGAATTGCATGCGCGCACAACCGGCGCCGAGTCCCGCAATCAGCACCAAGCTCAAACATAGTTTTTGCATCATGATCTTGCTCCTGAGCCGGATGCGCCATGAGGCGCATCACGGCTATGCCGCCTGCTACCAGATAACAGACACGTACGCCTGCACCCCGTGGCTGGCGTCGATAAAGCGTGCATCGTTGTTGTCGGGAAACACCATGATGCCCGAGTCCACGGACTCAAAGGAATAGAGCCACTCCCGGTAATATTCCACATGGATGCCGACCCGGTTCCTGATTCTCATGGCCACGCCGCCGTTGAAGTTCCAGCCGTAGGCCACGGAGAACTCCTGATCATAATCCTGTTCGATATCTCCGTCGATTTCCTTGTCGGAGCCGGTCCGGGCAATCCCGTCGGCCTCACCGATAAAGATGCGGGTGCTCCCGTACATGGTGAAGAAATCACGGTAGAAAGGGTGAATCGATCCCCAATATCCCGCTTGCCCCAGCAGCCAGGTTACCGAGTCGTTCACACTCACATGATCCTTGGTTTCCCTGATGTTCATTCGCTCATCCAGGGTCGTATATCGCACACCTAGCAACCAGCCCCAACGACCCCGCTCGGATTCACCGGTAAGCTCCTCCCAGGTCAGATCGAAATCTCGACGTTCCGTTTTGATCGTGTGCTCCAGGCCCGGCTTATTTAATTTGTAATCATAATCAGAGGCCACAAGAGTTCCGACAATACGGCTGGTCTTACGGGCAATACCCAGTTGCAAGGCGGTGCCGTTACCATCTACTTCTCCATCGCGCCACTCCTCATGATCATCATCCTGACGATCCGAGCGGGTTTGCAGCGCGCTATGCTGGAACATGTATGTCCGCATACCCAAACCGAGAAACATTTCAAACGGCTCCTCGCGGCCCTTCAAACCCTCCTCCAGCAATTCTTCATCGCTGAGATAATCGCTGTCTGCCGCCACCGAAACTCCAGCCAGCAGGGCCAGCAAAGCCAGCACACCGGAGTATTTCCACTTCATGCTCTTATTCATGCTATTCCTTTCTTTTTAAACATGTTTTTCATCTTTATATCACGTCACATTCCACTCTGATTTTTCGCGAGCCGCTCCACCTGGACAAGATAACCGGAGACCTCGTCGCGTGGCCGCAACTCGAGCGATCGCTTGATCAACGGCACGGCCCCGACATAGCGACCAGCCTTCACCAAGGTCTGCGCATGACGCAGACACGCATCGGCCTCGAATTTTTCGAGGGATGCCGCTCGCTCGAATTGGAGAATCCCTCGATCCAACTCACCGTTGCGCGCATAATACGAACCCAGAGCCATCAGGGCATCACCATCCATCGGATCGAGGCGGACAATCTCTTCCAGAAGCAAAGCATGCTCTTTATCATTTGCACCGGATCCCAAGGCGATCCGGGCCTCGACCTTCAGCAAACGGGCCCGGTCCTTGTCGGCCAGGCGATCCCCCAGCGCAATGCGCGTCTGATCGATCAATGGCCCCGCCGCCTCGTAACCGCCACGCGCCGCCAGGACTTCGGTATTCCGGATAAGTTGGTCGGGCGAGGGCTCGCCGGATCGCTTTATCGCTCGTATATATGCTCCGGCGGCCAGATCCATGGCGCCTTCATTGATATAGATATCGCCCAATGTGTTCAGGTTGGCGGGCGAGGCATGTCCAGCCAGATCCAGCCACTCAAGGACGGCAGCCGCTTTCATCGGCTCCTTCATGCCCAGCAAGGCATTGGCCTTGAGCTGTCGGTACATCGGCTGATCCGGTGCCATGGCGATCAGTTCATGGCAAACAGCAGCCGCATCATCATACCGGTGCTGCTGGAACAGGCTTTTCGCCAGCCCGGTTTTCCACTCAGCCTGCTCTGGTTGTAGCAAAATAGCCTGCCGGTAAGCGGTTTCGGCCGATGCATGATCACCTTCGGCGGCACAGGCAAAGCCCACAAGCCCCATGGTCAGCGCATCCCGCGCACCCAGACTCACCGCCGTGTTCAAGCTGCCGCGCGCCGCCTTGAATTCCTCCTGCCGGAGATGCACAAGCCCCATGTTCTTGTGCGCGCGCAGAAAGGTTGGAAATTTCATAATTGCGCGCTGGAACCAGCGAACCGCTTCGGGATATTTTTCTTCCTGGAAATAAATGTTGCCCAGCGTGAAGTCGAGCACCGCACTGCTTTTGCGGGTAATGTTCTTTTGAATCAGCAAGCGGCTTTTGGCCAATCCCTGGGGACCACCCATCAGCGTCATCACTTGTTCCATCAGGGCCTGATCGGCAGCATCCAACTGCGGCTCCACCTCGGCTTGCACGCCATAGGTGCCCAGAAACTGTTTACGAAAGGCTGAAGACGACCAGAAGGCCGACTCCTCATCCCCACGCGCCAGGGCCGGGTTGCTCAAGAACATGACCATCAACAGAATCATCGTTAAGCATTTCATGGTAGTCATCCTGCGGAAAACGAGACGGGAACCCTCATCCTGAATTGTACGGCCTGACCCTTGCGACGACCCGGTTCAAAACGCCACTTCCGAACTGCCTTAAGCGCGGGCGCTTCCAACGCGGAGTGAGCCGATTTTTGCACGATGGGATTTTGCACGCGACCGGTTTTGTCGATGATGAACAGGATGTACACCGTGCCCTCGATTTTCTTTTTCTTGAGATCGGACGGATATTCCGGAGCCGGCTGGAAAACCGGCCGCGGCTGCTGATCCAGATCCGAAGAGGAGAAAATGGCATCCGCCTCCGCCTGCATGGCGGCATCGATTGACGTCAGTTTCATGGCAAAATCGCCGAAACCATCGCCGGCGCCTGGATTCAGCGCCAACTCGAGCATGGACAAATCAAGCGGGGGGGCCTCGTTGGCGACTTCCGGCGGAGGAGGCTCCTCGGGTTGTTGCTCTGGCGGTTCCTCGGGCGGAGGTGGTGGCGGTGGCGGCAAATCAGCCGTAGCCGCCTCGCGCACTTCCAGATCATCCGAGGCGCCCCGGTTTACCTGCTCGAGCAATGGAAGCACGAGAAAGAAAACCATGGTAAAGATTGCGCTGGCGATCAGAACAATGATCGCGCGGGCGGCTTTCACCAGCAGGCGGGCTATGCGGCCGTCCCTGATCATCCCGCGCCTCCGCTTCGCGTCGCCAGGTTGACCCGAAGCGCGCCGGCTAATTTCGCCTCATCAATCACACGAACCAGCAAGCCGGACGGCACTTCCTTGTCCACCTGGATGATGACGGGAATATCTTCTTTCTCAAGCATACGCTTCACCAGCGGCCTTACCCCGCCGATGCCGATATCCCGGCCTCCGTACACAACCTTGGCATCGGAGGTAATAGCAAGGAGCAGGCTATTCTTCTCGAGCTTTACCGAAGACGCCGCTTGGGGCTTATCCACCTCGACACCGGTCTCCTCGACAAACGAAGTGGTGACGATAAAGAAAAGCAGTAGAATGAAAATGCAATCGATCAGCGGCGAAACATCGATCGGGCTATCGCCCTCGGCATCGTTCGAACTGGAACCGAAACGACTCATGCCGCCAGGGCCTTTACAGTGAAACCGTCATTCAAGCTCTTGGCGCAACTGATTTCGAGGTGGGTAATTTTCTTTTCCAACTTTTCATGCTGCCGCTTCAGGATAAATTGGAATATCATACCGCTCAAACCGAGCACCAGGCCGGTCTCGGTGGTGATAAGCGCCTCGGAAATACCACCGGCAATCATACCCATCGTTTGATCCCCGCCGCCCCCGCTGGCCAGCGCCTTAAATGTGGTCAACATGCCTGTGACCGTGCCCAGCAAGCCAAGCAGGGGAGCCACCGTGACCGCCACATGCATGACTTTCAGATCGCGTGAGAAGGAGGCAAACTCCTCCTTGCGCAACAATGCAAAATACTCGAACAGGCGGTCCGTAGACCGGCAAGCCATGGCGCCCGTGATGATCCGACTGAGCGGCCCCGTCGCTTTCGCCGGATCTCGACGCCATTTCTCCCATGCGACATCCGGGTCCGCCATAACGCCTTTACGCAACAAATCCACGAGGATTGAGAAGCCCAACACGCTGATGACCATGCCGTCCATCGCGAGCGTGATCATACCCCATCCGCCGGAAAGCCAGATGGGAATGGCTTGCGCAGTCAATTGCTGAATGGCATCGAACATCAGTTGGTTTCCCCCGACTGGGCGTGATCCGGTTCGACCGGCGCGGGAGCCACGATTGCGGCTGTTGGCTTGTCCATGTAAGCGCTCAAGAATCCTACCGCAATCTGCTCCAACCGGTCCTGCTTGGCCCGTGACTTGCGGGACAGGAAGGAATGGAACAGCAGCGAGGGAATCGCGACAATCAATCCCCACTCGGTCGTGATTAACGCTTCCGATATGCCCGCTGATAACATCTTCACATCGCCGGACCCGAACACCGTAATCAATTTAAACGTCGCAATAATTCCCGTCACCGTGCCCAGAAGGCCAAGCAGGGGCGCGCAAGCAGCTCCCACCGCTACAAAGGGAAGGCCTCGTCCGAGCTTGAATTTTACATCCAGCATGATCTCGAACATCGCTTCCTCGATCGTTTCGCGCGAGGTATCCCATCGATCCATGGCGGCCATCAGCATCCTGACGGCTGGTCCCTTGATGGATGTCAACATGTCAAGAGCCCTCGCCTTCTCCCCTTGCCGGATAGCGTCGAATAGCGGACCAAGCTCCACGGGGCCGGGCAATCGCATGATTTCCAGGGAAATCCACTTGAAGATCACGATGGTCATGATCAAACCGGCCATGAGCAGCAAAGGATACATGATTGCCCCTCCCTTGCGTATATGCTCGATCAGGGTCTCGCGAGTGGCTTCGATTTTTTGGGCGTTGCCGAGACTGCCATCAAAGGCGAGGTTTCCCGCGCCCTCCTCGACCAACGACGCAGACTCAACCGCCAGCGATGGATCACTAAACCGGACAATCGAAGGCTCCAGGGAGCCAAGGCGCTGTTCGGCCAAACCGCTCAAAGAACCGTCGTCCGATGTAAATACAGCCACCGGACCGCACAGGACGAAACGACCCTCCTTGATGGTCCCGTCCTGTCCGGCGGCACGACCACGAAATCTTGTCCCGCCGTTAAGCGTTTCCAGCCGGACCAGGCTTTTTGTGAGCACCGCCATGTGAAGATCGAATCGCTCCTGCGTGGAGGCGTCGCTTCGATCCAAAGACTCGCGAGCCTCCCGGAGGATGTCGCCATGCAACTGCAGTTCCGATATGTGCAATCGCGCTTCCAGATTGCGGGCATATTCCGCCAGCAATGTCATTAGATACTCGTGCTCCGCTTTGCGGGCCTTGATGTCGTTTTTCAGATTGTTCAATTCCAGATTACGGTTGTCCGTCCGGCGGCGGGCATCCTCGAAAGATTTACGGGCGGCAAGCAACTCGGACTCCAGGCTGGCCAGGCGCGTGGTCAGCGGAATTTTTTCAGCGGCCATCCGCTCGCGTTCAGCGGCAAGCTCGCCCACCACCTGTTCAAGGCGGGTGGAAACCGCCGCGGGCATGGTGGCGACCTCGTCAGACGGGGTGATTTCCGATGCGCCGACGGGCGCAATCACACCATGAATTATCCATAAACCGGCTAGTAGCTTGGACTTCATGGATTCACCTCTTCTGCCATCATGTGACGAACCCGGACCGGGAGCCGCACGTAGGCCGCGGGTAATTCATTCCGGTATATGGCAATCGCTTGTTGCACATCCGTGGCGATGCCTGGCTCCATGGACCACACCCACCCCTCAGCTCCTCCGGGTTGGCCAACACCGGCAATTCCTTTTTCCGCATTCACGAAATAAGCCTGGCCGAATCCCAAATACATCGCAGTCACCTCGACGCGACCGCCCCCGTTTACATCCCTGACTTCGCTCGCCAGCGTGATTTCGCGACCAAACTTGCCCAACTCGTTCAATATCCCAACCACATTTTGAAACCGCTCACTGGCCGAGGCTGTCACGCGGGAGGGATCCGCCGGCAAGCGCTGGCTGAGCGGACGCACACGCTCCCGGATCGGACCCGGCACATTCGCAAGAAAGTCCCGCACGCGAGACTCCAGTGAAGTCACGCCTTGGACGAGACTGTCGCTGGTCTTGATTAGCGACTGCTTATCCTGCTCGAGGGTGTTGATTTCTTCCGACGTTTTAGAGCCTTCTTCCTGCGCGGCAACCGTTTTTTGCTTCAGTCCAGCCAACTCGGACTCGAGCAAGGCAATCCTGTCCTGAAGGGTCACGCGCATGGCTTTCCAATCGGTTTTTTCCCGGGAAAGCAGTAGGCTGGTCTCCAGCCAGGCCGCCATCTCTTCCTCCGCCTTTTCCAGGACCGGCGCGGGCTCGGCATGAACATGTATCACGGTCAGCGTCAGGATCGCAGCGACCCTTCGAAGCATAGCTATCATCATGTTTGCATTCATAGATTTGATCAAAACGAACCTCCGAAAGAGAAGGAGTATTGCACACCCTCCTTGTACGTGCGGCGGGTGATATCCGTATCATCCGGAATCCTGTAAACTTCCTCATGCATTTGATCCGTTATATTCTTGATCCGGAAGGTCAACGTAAAAACCGATCCCACCTTCTGACTCAGGCTCACATCCACCGATTCGCGGGCGAGCTTGTAGACGTTGGGCGTTGCGCCTTCCTCGCCGATCGCCGCGCCCGTTTTCAACAGATCGCCGGCCCGATTGAAAAACCACGAAATCGTTGTTCCACGCTCATTCTCCCAACTTAGATTCACGTTGGCGAGGTAGGCTGGTTGGCCCTCCATGTCGCGCTCTTGTTGACCCAGCGTGTGCCGTTCGAGCTCGGTTTGAACATTCTCCGGAACTTCGACGCTGGCGAATATCTTGGTGTAGTTAGCTCCCAGGGAAAATTTGCCGGGGAAGTGCGGTAGCGAACCCAAATCGGTCTTTAATTCCAATTCGTACCCCTTCACCCTTCCCTTTGGATAATTGACCGCGATAATATAATCTTGGCTGAGGTAGCTGAAGGATTCCTTGTCAATCGGCTGATCGATATCCTTGGTAAACACACTGGCGGACAAGACCTGACCCGCCCCGGGAAACCACTCCCACCTGACATCATGATTTTCCACCTCGGATATTTGTAGATCATTATTGCCGACATAAGCGACATTGTCGATGTAATCAAAGGTGATAACGGGAGCCAACTCAAGGAACGTCGGCCGGGCGATGGTTTGACCATAATTATAACGCAGTTTCATTTCATCGCTAAATGTAAAGCTAAGGCCGGCCGCGCGCAGAAAATGGGACTCCTGGAGATCCACCACGGCTTGCTCGCGGGGAACTCCGGCAATGGTGTAGAAATAATTCGTGGTTCCATCGGGCTGAGGGGATGCGTTTTGAACCGCCACCTGAAAGGCGCGGGCCGGATCGATGGCTTGCATGTCAGATTCCGGATTGGCCGACATGGCCGTGTTTTCAAATCGTCCGCCGAGTGTGAAGTTGATCCGCCGTGTGAGCGGAAGATCGAACATCAAATAACCGCCGGGCAACTCCTGATCGGCGATGTAACTGACATCATACGTCTTGGGCACAATATACCAGCGCATACTGTTCTGGTAATCACCGCTGCCGATGCGATCGGGATTGGTGAATACATCCGTCCACAACACATCCGGACTGGCATTAGTGTAGGCAAACAGACTGCTGTCCGCGTTGGCATCAGTCACCTGGTTGCTGTAAGCAATTCCGGCGGGCGAAGCACGCCAGGCATTCAGCGCGTTGAGGTATTGGGTCGTTCCGGCCCGGCCGGGCGGGAAGTCGGAGCGCACCGGGCCTGTGAAGGTCGGCGGCAGCTGAGTGGCAAAATTATAGTAGAATGATTTTTGCTCGTATACACGCCGCGTCAAATCCGTCACCCAGCCAAATTTAATCAATCCGGATTCGTTGGCCGATTCGTCGGCGGGATCAAACACCCGGTCAAAAGGAACGGTGACATTCATTCCATATTGGGCATTATCCTCTTTGGTGTCGCGCCAGATGCGGGTGGACTTGTCCGAGGCAGCTCCCGAGGAACCCGGCGCCTGCTGTTGATAGAGATAAGATCCGGAGGACGGCGATGGTATGACCACATTCTCAAAGTAACGCACATCCGGCTCATACTGGCGCGCCATATTGTATCCACCAAACCAGTCCAGACGGAGCCCGAGACCGGGCTTGATTAAATCATCGGCATTGTGGCGGCCTTGCAATTGAAAACTATCCAATGATCGCTCGGCATATTGAATGGCCTGGCGTTGCTCCCAGTAGGCCGGATCCGCCGGATCATGCTCCTCGATACGAATACTGGCCCGGTCTGTTCCGGATCGAGCCCTCATCAAGGTCAACGAAATAGACTGATCCTCGCCATTCTCGATACCCACCGATCCAAGCATACCGTATTTGACTTCCGCCGTTCCCTCCTCCCTGGCCCACGTGTAGATGTTGGTGACTTGAGGATCCGCAATCGATGGCCGCTCATAGGTGGAATCGACGCTTTGCACCATGCTGTGCGATCGCTTGTAATCGATGGCCGCCACAGCCCCGAGCGCGGCATCCCCCAACAAGGGTTGGCGCCCTCCCATGGATAGATTCAGGGAAAAGTCTTCCGGCATCCGGGTGCGGGTAATCCCCATGGCAGGCTGAAAAGATCGGGTTATCCGGTCATAGGCCTTGTAGTCGGGATCATGAGGATGATCGGCATCAGCAGGAAAATCATGCTCCGACTCCAAGCCGGCGCTGGATAATCCATCCTCTTCCATGGTTTCCGCTTCCTCAAACAAATCGCGCTCACCCCGTTGGCGGGCCCAGGCATCCACCCCGCCTCCGTTATAGGTGACGAACTCGTCCGAGCCGTGATAGGTGCGGTTGAAGGAGCGACTAAATCCGAGTTTCAAAAAAGGCGCCGGCGGTATGCTGCTGAGCCGGATTGCCACGCCGCCCCCGCTGTAATCGCCCGGAAGATCAGGCGTGAAAGTCTTGCTGACGGAGATACTATCGATGGTACCCGCCGGGAAAATATCAAGCTGCACTGCTCGTTTTTTTGGATCCGAACTGGGTACCCGAAATCCATTCACCGACGTGCCAACATACCGGTCACTCAGTCCGCGCACCGATGCATACTTGCCGTCGACAATAGTGGTACCGACCACCAGTTTCACCGCGGATGCTGCATCGCTGGCTCCCGCCCGGCTCATCAATTCGCGACTCACCGAATCCTGCATGGCAAGCGACTCGGCCCGCAGACTCAAGACCCCCGCCTCCGTGCTGGTGTCACTGCTGCCCGCCACATCCCTCACCGTCACCTCCTCCAATTCCGAGAATTCACCCCGCAACATGGCATCCGCCTCGGCCAGACCCCCGGCGATCACCGCGATGCCCGGCAAGACTAGTCGCTCATAGCCATCCCGGATAATGACCAGGGTGTAGGATCCAGGTGGCACATCCGCGATGAGATAAAATCCATCCGGATCAGTTTGCACTCGCCGGTTAATCTCCAATAGCTGCACATCAGCGCCTGCAACAGGACTTTCAAAATCGATATCAATGACCCTTCCTCGCACGGATCCGCTGATCGATTGCGCCCAACCCGTTTTCATGGACAAAAGCATTAGCCAAAGCACGATGGAGGAAAGGCGTAACATGACATGCATTTATTCCGGTCGCAATCCGTCCACCGGAATGGCCTCGACCAAGCCGGCGCGGTAAGCCGCAAGCGTCACCTCCACCAGCGCGGCGTAACGTGGTCGCGCATTGACCAATCGGCCCGCCTCAAAATACGCATCGGTCAGGAGCTGGCGAGCAACATCGATCCGGCCCAATCTTGCTTCCGCTTCGGCGATGCGCGCACTCAGCAGGGGTTGCTCGATCAGCATCAATTCAGCAAGCAGAGGGCGGGCCGCCGACAACGCATCATGCGCGCTTTGGCGCAGCTCCTCCATGGGAGCGCAGGCTACCGCAAGATCAGCCCACAAGAATCCGCGGATGTGCGGGGGATAAATGACGCTCGTCAGTTCATCTATTACCGCTTGCGCCAGATTGATTCTCGAAGCGGGCTCCATGCTGGAACCCAAGTCATCGATCATACCGATCAGCAACTCCATTCTTCGATTGCCCGGCACGCCCTGGATAAGCTGCATAGCTCCGGCGATCATGTTGGTTGATATCAGTCGATCAGGCTGGCCGTCCACAAGCAGGCGGCCGAATTCAACACACGCGAGCACCACGTCATAGTCACCGTTCGCCGCAATCGCCTCCAAGGCTGGCATTCCATCCGCAAGTTCACCGCCGCTCGCACGAATGAAAACATCCGCCGCACCGGCCATCGCGGTAATTTTGGCATTACCGGCATAGAGATTGGTAACGGAAGAGATGTAATTGCGATCACCGGCCAGCGCCTTCACCCGCAGACATGCGCCAAGGATGTGGGTATATTCCCATCCATTCAATCCGGGCAGCTGATACTCGATCTCTTGTCCATACCGGACGTTAACGTTGGTGTCGCCTGAACGGGCCGCTAACTCACCAAGGCGGGCGAAGACATCCAACTTACGCCATCCTTCGATGGTTGTCGCTCTTGTCAAAGCGCCAGTCAAATCCCCGCGATCGATCATGGCGTCAATCACCCGATGCCGCGCGGCCATGCGGGCGTCCTCATCCGCCACGATCAAATCGGTGTAGCGCCATGCGAGGTCCGCCAATGATTCACCTTGAGCAGCCTCGACCCGGGCCACGCCGACGGACAAAAAAAGACAGAGCAAGCAGAGAGATTTTAACAGGAAAGTCATGATGATCTTGTAAATAAAAGTGGCGGAGACCGGAGTCCCCGCCACCCTATAGCACTTTCACTGTCGATCAGGGAGTAATAACCGCCGGCGGCGTGGTCAACCGGTAATAACGCGCTGTAATCATGGGACGCGTGTCGGTGTAAACATAGGTAGTGGTTTGGGTCGCCACCACCGACGCCAGATTCACCCAGGGGCCGCTTACATTGTCCGCCCACTCGACATTGTAGCTGTTGCCGGCCTGAGTCGGGAAGCTGACGGTATAGGTTGTCAATGCATCGGATATTTCGGGCGGCAGTTGCTCGTCCGCCGAATAGTCTTCTTCGACAGCGCCGAGAAGATCAAGCGTGCCCTGCCTGTCCGCCAGCGTCCAGGACGCCCAGTTGCGGGTACCGAAAGCGCCGATCATGGAAACCGGCGTGAAGAAGCCATCCGCCGGAGGCGTGCGCGGCGCCGGAATTTGCGCCAGCACGGCGGCATTGGTGGTAATGCGGGGGTCAACGATTTCAATCGGATGATAGGTGTTTCCGCTGAAGGTCACATCAAGCCCGCTGCCGAACTCGGGATGTGACGTGCGGACAATATCCCGGATGGGGAGATTGGTCGCATCGCCATAGGGGTATGAACTATTCTCGGCAAAATACTTGTTGCTGAGCGCCGCGTCGGTAAATACACCGTAAGCGAGGTGCGCCTTGGCCGCATCACCGCTCGAGCCATGGAAAGCCACCGAGCCATTGTTGGATACAGCGGCAAATCCCGGGAAGTAGTTTGTGCGGATATTCCAGTAAACATTATTGAGGTACTCGAGCATTTTGCCACCGGTCTCGTGTGTGTAAAACGCCGTGTTGACATAATTGCTCTGGGTATAATTGGCCGAATCATCCGAACCGCCAACCGCACCCTCGATCAAACCCGCCGCACCGGCAAAGTCGAGAAACATACTGTTATAGAATCGACCCGCGGAAGAATCACGCTGGTGAACCGCCGTGTTAACCAGGCGATTGAAATTGGTTCCCTTGTGTCCCAAGCCAATCATGGTGGCGTTGTATATGGTTGGGCATGCATTCGGCTTATTGGCATCACCTACGTTGGCGCCGTCCGCCTCAACACCCTTGTCGGATGCGTCGTTCTGCGTGGACAAGGGGCCCTGCACGGCAAGCCAGAACTGGCCTTTGCCACGGAAACCTTCATCCCAGTCAAACGAGTCATCGGCATTGCACCACGACACGAGGTACTTGGTGTTGACCGTTCCACCGAAC
The DNA here is from genome assembly GCA_964470065.1 of uncultured Verrucomicrobiota bacterium. Lineage (GTDB taxonomy): Bacteria > Verrucomicrobiota > Kiritimatiellia > CAIVKH01 > CAIVKH01 > CALMUP01. Next base: position 66,703 of record CAYYAR010000013.1, read on the forward strand.
CACTCAAACCCGTCGTCCTTGTTTTGAAACACCTCGATGTGTTCAATTTTCGTCTGACTACCAACTGCACCCATGGTCAGGCCGTTGATTTCGTTGTCCGCACCCAGCACAAATCCGCCGTAGCGAATCGACCAATAGGACATTTCACCGCTGTGGTCCGCATCATTATTTCCACCATAGGTAGATGCGGCGCCGTAGGGCTGCAAGCCTTCGATTTGCACCGTGCGCGTACCCGTGGCAATCGCATCGGTATGGGCCAAATAGGTGTTCCCAAGAAGAATCACACCGCCAGCGCTGCGGGAGCGTCCGTTGTTCGGAACATTCCACGGCGCAGAACCAGCCGTCGGGTTGGGACCTACATAGTGATCGTCCTCCAGATTGGTGAATACGATCGGCTGGTTCTTGGTGCCATTGGCCATGATCTTCGATCCGCGGCTAATGATCAAGGTTCCGGGGGCCGGATTCGTGCTGCCGGGAATCACATTTCCGTCCTGCACGGCACGAATCAAGGTCCCAGGCTGAATGGTAAGCGTAGCTCCGTTGGTCACGAAGATCGCACCATTCAACACATAGGTAATGTGGTTCGACCACGTGGTGTCCACCGAAATATCTTGGTTGATGACATTGGTCGTCTGTCCGCTTGCCGAGGCAAACAGGCATGCGAACAGCACGAAAGCCGCTCCGGTTGTTTTTAAGCGCATTGGTTGTCTCCTGAGTGTTATGGTTTCTTAAACGATGTGGCAAAGAAACAGTTGTCGTGCTAAAGCGGAACTAGCTGCCGGTTAAAATTTGGTTAAAAAAAACAAACGACCCGTTAATCGCCGAGAATCTTTTGTTCTTTTGATTTCCACTCCACGATAGAAGGCCGCAGTCAGGGCGCGTTGTTTATGCTCATCGGCTATATACGGAGACAACATTTGTGTGGCGTTACAGGTATGGCCGAATTGACGCAGCAAACGGTTGTTTCGTTCTTGGGTTGCTGAACGTCCCATGTTCAATTCATCCGTTCGTGCGGACATCAGGCGTTTAAGCGCCTGCTAAAGGCGAAATGTTGACCCGCAATCGGCATTGACTTCCGGGCACAACCCCGTCATGGTCCTCGCCCTTCACAAGGACCACCATGCATCACGCTCCCGCTGCCGATCCGGCCTCAACGCCCGCCCCGTTCGACCTTCTTCTTCCACCACTGCAACAGGTGCTCACCGAAGAGAAGTACCACACGCCCACGCCCATTCAGGCCGAAGCGATACCGCACTTGCTGAAAGGGACCGATCTCATCGGCATTGCCCAAACCGGAACCGGCAAGACCGCGGCATTTACCCTGCCTCTTCTGCACCGGCTCACCCAGTCGCACAAACCCGCGCCCTCCGGGCATCCGCGCGCCCTGATTCTTGCCCCCACCCGCGAACTCGCCGCCCAGATCGGCGAAAGCATCGCCACCTACGGTCGCCACCTCAAACTTCGCCACACCGTTATTTTCGGCGGCGTCGGCCAGCACCCGCAAGTCAAAGCCTTGCGCCGCGGCGTGGATATTCTCGTGGCCACGCCGGGTCGCTTGCTTGATTTGATGAATCAGCGATTTGCGCACCTCAATCGCGTCGAAGTGATTGTGCTGGACGAGGCCGACCGCATGCTCGACATGGGATTCATGCCGGATGTGAACCGCATCGTGGCAAAAATTCCGCGACCCCGCCAATCGCTCCTGTTTTCCGCCACCATGCCCGAGGAGGTGCGCTCGCTGGCCCACCGGCTGGTACACGATGCAGTGACCATCACGATTGCTCCGGCGCAGCCGGCCGTAGAGCGCATCACCCAAAAGGTGATGTACGTCGACAAGCCAAACAAGTTGCCGCTGCTAGTCCATCTGCTGGAGAGCCACCACCTGAACCGGGTCGTCGTCTTCACGCGCACCAAAAATGGCGCGGACAAAGTGACGCGCAAGCTCGAGCAATCCGGCATCACGGTCATGGCCATTCACGGCAACAAAAGCCAGACCGCGCGCACCAATGCCCTGCACGGCTTCCGCCGCGGCCGCCTGCGCGTGCTCGTCGCCACGGACATCGCCTCACGCGGCATCGACGTGGACGATGTCACCCATGTGATTAATTTCGACATACCGGAAGAACCGGAAAGTTATGTGCATCGCATCGGCCGCACCGCGCGTGCCGGCGCCAATGGCGATGCCATTTCACTCTGCTCGGCCGAAGAGCGAAGCGACTGGAAAGCGATCGAAAAACTGTTGCGTACATCCGTCCCGGTGGAGAGCGAGCATCCGTTCCACGACGAAAAAGCGCAACACGCCACCGGCGCCGCCGCCCGCCGGCCCCCCCGCGGACCGCATCGCCAGCGGCGGCGCTAGACGTTTCGCGGGGCGGAACGGGCGGAGCATCGCCCTCAAAAAACCATGCGTTCGCGTGTTCTCCCGGGATTGATTTCCTTCCGGCTAACTCCTACCATCTTCCGCTTTAGCGAGCCCATGCATGTCCTTCCGCATTGAAATCGGCCTAAAGAAAGGCCTGCGTGATCCCCGGGGCACCGGGGTGGTTTTGCGTGCCCGCGACTTCCTCCACATCGGCGTGAAAACATGCCTCACCCGCGACGTGTATATCGTGGACGCCGACCCAAGCATGGCCCGGCAACGCGCCGTCATGCGGGCATTTACAGATCCGGTGGCTTGTCGCGCCGCCCTCGGCCGCTTGCCCGCGCCGGCATTTGACTGGTTGATTGAAGTCGGATTCAAGCCCGGCGTGACCGATAATGTAGCCCGCACCGCGGCAACCCTGGTCGCCGACCTCACCGGACGACGTGAATCCGTCCGGTCGTCGATTCAATATTTTTTGCGCGGGCCCGGCCTGACCCGCGAACAGGCGCACATCATCGCCTGGGATCTGCTCGCCAACCGGTTGATCCAAACCGCGGAAATTTTCAGTCCGGAGGAATGGACAGCCCGTCCGGCGACCGCCGAAGCTCCGCCGGCGCCCGACACGACCAGACCGGTCGTGCGCATGATCGACCTGTCCGGAACCGATGACGATCTGATGCGCATTAGCCGCGAGGGAACGTTGTCGTTATCGCTGGAAGAGATGAAAGCGATTCGTGACTTCTACGCTGCACCGGAAACCCGGCGGAAGCGCGAGAGCGCGAATCTGTCCGCCTGGCCCACGGATGTGGAACTCGAATGCATCGCTCAAACCTGGTCCGAGCATTGCAAACATAAAATCTTCGCGGCGGATGTCGTGTACCGCGACGAAACCGGCGCTACCCGCGAATACCGGTCGCTCTATGCCACCTTTATCAAAGCCGCCACTGCCGAGGTGGCCAAACGGCGCGACTGGCTCGTATCCGTTTTCTCCGACAACGCCGGCGTCATCCGGTTCAACGAGCATTATCATCTGGTTTACAAGGTCGAGACCCACAACAGTCCATCCGCCCTCGATCCGTACGGCGGCTCGATTACCGGCATCGTCGGCGTCAATCGCGATCCGATGGGCACCGGCATGGGCAGCGAGTTGCTTTTCAACACCTGGGGTTATTGCCTCGGTTCGCCGTTTTTCGACGGCGAACTTCCGGAGGGCCTCATGCATCCGCGGCGCATCCGCGACGGGGTGCATCACGGCGTCATCGATGGCGGCAACCAGAGCGGCATTCCGTGGACGCGCGGCTTCGAGCGGTTCGACGAACGTTTCATCGGCAAGCCGCTGGTGTTTTGCGGCACGCTGGGCCGGTTACCCGTCACGCTGCAAGGCCAGCCCGCGGAAAAGAAATCCATCCGCCCCGGCGACCGGGTGGTGATGGTGGGCGGCCGCATCGGCAAGGATGGCATTCACGGGGCCACGTTTTCCTCGGAGGCATTGCACGGGGAATCCCCGGCGCAAGCGGTCCAAATTGGCGATCCGATCACCCAGCGCAAGATGTACGAATTTCTGATGGAGGCGCGAAACCTCGGCCTCTATCGCGCCATCACCGATAACGGCGCCGGCGGATTGAGTAGCTCGATCGGTGAAATGTGCCAGTTTAGCGGCGGCGCCGAATTGGAGCTTGCACGCGCACCCCTGAAATATCCCGGCCTGCAGCCGTGGGAAATCTTTCTGTCCGAAGCGCAAGAGCGCATGTCGCTCGCCGTGCCGCCGGAAAAATTCTCCGCCTTGCGCGAACTGGCCCGGCGGCGCGATGTGGAAATCAGCGACCTCGGCGAATTCACCGATGACGGCTACCTCACGATTTATCATGATGGCAAAATTGCCGGGCGTCTTCCGCTGGCGTTTCTGCATGACGGGTGTCCGCGCCTGCGCATCGAGGCCGAGTGGACGCCACCGCGGATCGCCGCGCCGCGCCGCTCCCGCGCCGCCAACCGCACGCCGCAACTCCTGAAACTGCTGGCCGGCCTGAACGTCTGCTCGCGCGAATACAAATCGCGAATGTACGACAGCGAAGTCAAAGGCTTGTCGGTGGTGAAGCCGTTTGTCGGCCGCCACTGCGACGTGCCATCCGACGCCACCGTTTGCCGCGTCGAGTATGGATCGAACGCCGGCGTGGTCATGGCCGAGGGCATCAATCCATTTTACTCGGACATCGACACCTACTGGATGACCGCCAGCGTGATCGATGAGGCCGTGCGCCGGATCATCAGCGCGGGCGGCGATCCAACCACGATCGCCGGCCTCGATAACTTTTGCTGGCCGGATCCCGTGCGATCCGCCTCGACGCCGGATGGCGCGTATAAAATGGCCCAGCTGGTGCGCGCGAATCAGGCCCTGTATGACTTCTGCACCGCCTTTGACGTGCCGCTGATTTCCGGCAAGGACAGCATGAAGAATGACACGCAGCGCGGCGGGCGCAAGATCTCCATTCCGCCGACCTTGCTGTTCTCGGCAATCGGCCGCATGGATGACGTTCGTCGTGCCGTCACCATGCCATTCAAGCATCCCGGCGACATCATTTACGTCCTTGGCCACACCCGCGAGGAGCTTGGCGCGTCGGAATTTCATCGCTGGCTGGCCCGGCAGCAGGATACCCCGGGCCACTTCGGTGGTGAACTTCCCAAGGTGGATGCCGCTTCGGCCATGACCATGTATCGCCGGCTTCATGATGCCATGAAGCAAGGCCTGGTGGCCTCGTGCCACACCCCCACCCTGGGCGGATTGGCGGTTGGCATAGCGCTCGCCTGTATCGGCGGCGATCTCGGCGCTGATATCCACCTGGCCACCATCTATGAAAAATCGCTAAGCGATGACGGCGCTTTGTTCAGCGAGTCCAACAGTCGATTCATTCTTTCAACCGCGCCCGGACATGCCGCACAACTGGAGGCTCACTTCAACGGCTGTCCGCTCCATCGTGTCGGCGTGGTGAGGGGCGATGCACAGGTTTCCATCGCCGGCCAAAAGACCGCACCGCTGGTTACTACCGATGTGACGCGCTTGCGGAAGTCCTTCCGCGAAACCTTGTGGGGCATTTGAGATGAAACCACCCGTGCTCATCATCACCGGTTACGGACTCAACTGTGAGGCGGAGTCCACATACGCCTGGCAACTGGCCGGTGCCGATCCCGAGTGTGTGCACATCAGTGATATTCTCGACAGGCCGGACCGGCTGCATCAGTACGCGGCCATGATGTTTATCGGTGGATTTTCCTTTGGCGACCATATGACCTCGGGGCATGTGTTTGCCCATCACCTGCGTCATCATCTGACGGCGGAGCTGCAAACCTTTATTGAGGAGGGCGGATTGATTTTGGGGGTTTGCAACGGCTTCCAGATCATGACCAAACTCGGCCTCGTGCCGGCGCTGGAGAAGGATTATTTCTCGCCCGAGGTCGCGCTTCGCCAGAACAACGGAGGGGCTTTCCAGAATTTCTGGATACGATTGCGCTTCGAACCGCAATCACCTTGCGTCTTCACCCGCGGCATCGACTTCATGGACCTGCCGATACGGCATGGGGAGGGAAAAATCCATCCGCGCGACGGACGCATTCTGAAGACGATCGAAGAGCAGCACGCCGTTCCCTGCCGCTATACGGATCCGGCCACCGGCGCTCCAGCCACGGCGTTTCCCCATAATCCGAATGGATCGGTCAACGCGATCGCCGGTTTGTGCGATCCCACCGGTCGCGTTTTCGGTTTGATGCCTCATCCCGAGGCTTTTCTGTTTCCCGAGCAACATCCGCAGTGGTCGTTCCGGCCGCGTGGCGGTGCCGATCCTGTGCATGGCGACGGATTGAAGTTGTTTACGAACGCCGTGGAATACTTGCGGTCGGCCTGACGCCGTCTACCACGGAAGCGCGCCCGGCATGGTTCGTTCCGGGGTGAGGCCCGACGAAATCCTCGATGGTTCTGTTTCCGTGGCGATACGTCCGAGAGAAGACGGCTCGGCCGAGAAAGACGAGGAGAACGAACTACCCTGCGCCGACGAGGCGGGCGTCGGGGAATATGTTTCAAATTGCGACCCGGCGGCCATGGTCGAAGGATAACTGCCCGCCGGCGAAAAGGTCGACTCGAACGAGGCGGGAGACCAGGTGGAGGAATTCGGATCATGCATGCTGCCGGCATCCGGAAGACCGGCGCGGGAGGCGGCGTCGATCGCCGCGCCGGACTCAAATCCCAACCCGGGGGGGCGCATGGTTCGAAAACCAAAAACTTCCTCGGCGGTGGCGGGTCGACGATCCAGCCAGCTTGTCGATTCGCGCTCCCGGGCAATCATCATCGCTTCCGCCGAAACCGGATTCACCGCCCGGGCATTATCGCGATAACCGTCAGCGTCTTCTGAGTCATCCACCAACTCGTCAGACGTATGTGCGTCGCGATAAGCATCATTCACATCCGTCCGGCCGGAGTAAGTTCGCCAAGCATCGTCGCGCGAATATCCGGTGGTGCGCTCCGGCGATCTTCCGCGCGTGTCTGCAGTCAACGTGGCATCGGAAAACATTCCGGACGTCGTGCGTCCGGCCGCAGAGGTGCGATCCTGATCCTGATCATCATCCATGGTGCCTTCTTCGGCGCGGGTTTGTTGCCAGGATGGCGCGCCACCTTCCTTTTTTTCCCGCCCGGCGTTGATATCATCCTGCAGCCAGCCCCACCCGGAGGATTCACGCTTCGCTCCAAACAAGTCATCCTCTTCGCGCTCTTCATCGGACGGACGGGCGCGGCCGCCGGCCACCGGCATGGCGGGCATGGGGGACAAATTTCCCGGCAAGGCCGGATGTGCGGCCGCAGCATCCATTTCCGGGATCAACACACCGTAGGCGGCGGCGTCCTTGTTGCGCATGGTCGTGGCCGCGGGCTTGACCGGAAGATCATAAATCGTAAGGGGCCGGTTGTACGATTGCCGCGCCTCCACCGATCGCACCGGAGCGTCATCCATCGGCTGACCGGGTTCCCGTGCCGGCTGATCGCTCGAAGGCGTAAGCATGAGTCCGGCCACGAGATAAATAAACGATCCGGCGATCACCACCAGCGACCCGGCGATGGCCACGCGCTCCCACTTTCTATGATGAAACCCCAGCGGCATGTGTACTGCTCCATGACTACGATACCTCACCGGCAAGGCAACGTAAACCTCAACCGCCAGCGTCGCTTGACAGCGCTCATGTTTACAGGCTTAGTTTGCGTCATGCAGACGGACGATGTATTCACCGGGCGGGACGCGAGCGCGGCATCGATGTCCGTAACCGAGTTAAACCGCCACATCAAGTTGTTGATCGAGCGCGAGCTCGGCACGTTGTGGGTGGAGGGAGAAATCTCAAACTTCCGTCCGGCCGCATCCGGGCATATTTACTTCACACTCAAGGACGAGGGCTCCCAGATCCCGGTCGCGTTCTTCAAAGGCCAGCAACGCGGTTTTTCCATCCGCATTCACGACGGCCTCCGGGTGCGGATCTGCGGTGATGTGACACTCTACCTCGAACGGGGTCAACACCAGCTTATTGCCCGCATAGTCGAGCCCGCCGGCAAGGGCGATTTGCAAAAAGCATTTGAAGCCTTGAAGGAAAAACTCCTGAGTGAAGGCTTGTTCGATCCGGCCCGCAAGCGTCCCCTGCCTTACCTGCCCCGCCATATTGGCATGGTCACGTCACCGACCGGTGCGGCCATTCGCGACATGCTGACGGTGCTGGATCGCCGCTTTCCGAATCTGCATATCGTGGTGGCGCCGGTGAAGGTGCAAGGCGAAGGCGCCGCCGCGGAAATCGCCAAAGCGATTGATTTGCTCAATACGCGCGATGATCTTGAAGTGATTATTGCCGGCCGGGGCGGCGGCAGCCTCGAGGACTTGTGGGCCTTCAACGAGGAGGTCGTCGCCCGCGCCATCGCCCGCTCGCGTTTGCCGGTTATTTCCGCGGTTGGTCATGAAATTGACTTCACCATCAGCGATTTTGTCGCGGATCTGCGCGCGCCGACACCTTCGGCTGCCGCCGAATTGGTAGTGAGACCGCGCGCCGACCTCGAGTTGGCCCTCAGAACCCTTCACTACCGGCTCGGCCAATCGCTGGAAAACCGCCTCCTGCAATGGCGCGGCCGGCTGATTCGTGCCGCCCGCAGTTATGTGTTTCACGAGCCGCGGCATCTGTTGCGGCAGCATCGCCAGACGATCGCCCGGATCCACGAACGCTTGACCGCGTCGTTGCGAAATATATATGTCGATCGCCAACAACGCATCGATGAGGCACACACCGCCCTGCTCCACAGCATGCAATCGCGCGCCCGCGAGAAATCGCTCGTGCTGGAGCGGCTCGAATCGCAATTGCGCGCCTTGGGACCGCGGGCCGTGCTCCAGCGCGGCTACAGCATCACCCGGCGCATGGATGGAAAAGTGATCACCGCGACCGGCGATGTGCACGAAGGCGACGCCATCATCACCACATTCGCCCACGGCGAGTTGCAATCCCGCGTCACCGGGAGTAAAGAGGAGTCCTCATGAACGCAAAAAAGAATGCCAGCGAAAACGGATTTGAAAAATCACTCGAGCGACTCGAGGAAATCGTTGCCCACATGGAGTCGGGTGAATTAAGCCTCGACGACATGCTCGCTCATTTCGAGGAAGGCAGCAAACTGGTGAAGCAATGCTCGACCAAACTTTCCGAAGTGGAAAAGAAAATCGAGAAGCTGGTGAACCTCGAGGACGCCCACGCGGCCGGGCCGCTCGACGAGGCATAACGGCTACATCGCTTCCGGCTCCGGCGGTTTATCCGGAAACATGGTCTTGAATGCCGGATCTTCGCGCAGAGGATCGAACTCCTTGCCCAGCGTCCAGGTTTGCACAAACGTGTTGCCGAACCGCTCAACCGAGCGCGACAATGCGGCCATCGCCTCCGGCCCGTCACCTTGCTGGATATAACACACGGTCAAATAATAATAGGCCTGGGTGTTGCCGGGATCCTCCTGAATGACCCGTTGAAAGATCCGCTGGGCATCCACCGGGCGGCCGCTTTTCATGTAGGCTTGGCCGAGCCCGTTTTTGGCGTTCTGGTTGGCGCTGTCGAGCGAGGACAGTTTTTGCCAGTGAATGATGGACTTCGCATAATCCTCGCGCACATCCGACACCTCGGCAATCAACTGATGAGCGGTTTCATCGTAGGGCTGATCCACCAACGTCCACTCGGCAAGCAGGAGTGCGTCCTCGTATTCCTGCAACTGCCGGCATGTATCAGCCAGGGCGATCCGGATCGAAGTGGACTCGGGGGCGATAGCCAGCGCCCGCTTGAGCACATCGCGCGCCTCGCCCCACCGCTGATTTTTTCGCAGCGAATCCGCCCAGCCCTCGAGAATCACCAGTGCCTCGGGCATCAGAAGGGATGCCTCGCGGAACTTTGCTTCCGCGCTGACCGGATCATTGTTGCGGACCAGGCGTTGGGCATCGTCGATCATCTTCCGGGACTTCTTTGCCTGGTCGACCAGCTCCCGCACGGGAGCGCCATCCGGCACCGCGACGGTTCCGGAAGGTTCGCCCGGCTTTTCCGGCGTATCCGCGGGCGCCTGCACCGCCGGTGAAGCAAACGCCGGCTTGATGACTTTTTTCCACAAAATCATGGCGCCCAGCGTCCCCATATAAATGAGCGCGAGGGCAATCACCCCGATCCACACCCGGCGACCCACACTGGAATCGCTGTCACGGTGTGATCGCGAGGAGCGCCGACGGCGCCGGCGACTTCGTGAGCTCATCTGGCTTTCGAGCGAGTTTACCGTCAAGCGCGAGCCGAAATAGCCCGGGTTGTAACCCCAATTTTCCGGATTGGGCCGGACGGGACCGTTATCGGATTTTTTTTCTTTGCGTGAGCCCATACACACAAAATACGGATTACCATGGCCAGAACAACCATTAAATCAGGTTGGCGCAGGTCCGATCACCACCACCAACTCGCCTTTGACGGTGCGTCCCTGATAGGCGGCGACTATTTCCGCGGGTTGACCGGAGCGACACTCTTCAAATTTTTTGGTTAGTTCCCGCCCCACAAAAACCTGACGCTCGTCCCCGACGGTGGCACGAATGTCCTCCATCAGCTTGAGCAGCCGGTAGGGCGACTCGTACAAAATCACCGGCCAGCCGGATGCGACAAAAATCGCCAATGCGCGGCGTCGCGCCCCGGACTTGTGCGGTAGAAAACCGCCGAACATATATCCTTCCGCGTCCATACCGCAGAGCGCAATGGCCATGGTCAGGGCGGACGGGCCCGGCAGCGCGGTTACCGGCAAACCTGCCGCCCGGATCGACCGGACCAGCCGACTGCCCGGGTCCGACACGCCCGGCATGCCCGAGTCGGTCACCAAGGCCACCACCTCGCCTTGCCGGATCCGCGTGGCGACCTCTTCCACGCGCCGGGCTTCGTTGAATTTGTGGTGGCTGACCAGGGGTTTGCGGATTTCATAGCGGGCGAGCAACTTAGCTGTCACGCGGGTATCCTCGGCAAGAATCACATCGGCGGCGCGCAAGGTGTCGAGGGCGCGCAGCGTGATGTCACGTAAATTACCGATCGGCGTTCCGACAAGATACAATCCGGGCGGCGTGACCGGTTGCGGATCATCCGCGGCGGCGTCATCCGGCGCGAAACCGCGCCCGTGCTGATCATCCTCCGCTGATGCTTCCGTTACCACGCCGGCATGACCTCGCCACGCACCACATCCGCGATAGTTTCACGGGCCCGCACGAGTTCGTGTCGCGTGCCCTGTACCATCACCTCGGCGGCGCGACCACGGCTGTTGTAGGTGGATGCCATCACATAGCCATAGGCGCCGGCGCTCATTACGGCGAGCAGATCGCCCGGTTGAACGGAGGGCAGATCGCGGTTGGCGGCAAGAAAATCGCCGGATTCACAGACCGGACCAACCAGATCGCCAAAAAACGTATCCGGCTTTTCCACCACGGGCTTGATCTCGTGATAGGCCTCGTAGAGCGCCGGGCGGATCAAATCATTCATGGCGGCATCGATAACCACAAACTTCTTCAACGGGTTGTCCTTGATGTACTCGACAGTCGTCACCAGGACTCCGGCATTACCGACCATGAACCGGCCCGGCTCCATGCTTACGGTCAGATCCAACTCCTTCAGCGGTGGAATGACCGCCGCGGCAAAGGCTTGAAGATCAAAATCCTGATCATGCGGCTTGTATTTGATGCCCAGACCACCACCGATGTCGATATGGCGGAACGTGGCATGACGCCGCTTGAGCTCGAAACACAGGTCCTTCACTTTGTGCAAGGCCTCTTCGTACGGATCCTTGGTCATGATGGGCGAACCAAGGTGCATGTGCAGCGAGGTGATTTCGAGATTGGGAAGCCGGGCCGCCAATTCATACGCGGCCATGGCCCGCTCGAGGTTCACGCCGAACTTGTTCTCTTTTTTGCCGGTGCTGGTGTACTTGTGGGTTTTGGGGTCGACATCCGGATTCACGCGGATGGCGATGCGGCCATGCAGCCCGGTCCTTTTGGCCACCGAGGAAATGCGCTCCAGCTCCGGTTCGGACTCCACGGTAAAGTAGAGAATTTGTTCGCGGAGGGCGTACTCGATTTCCGCCTCGGTTTTGCCCACACCGGCGAAGACGATCCTGTTCGCCGGAACCCCCGCCTGCCGGGCGCGGTACAACTCACCACCCGAAACCACATCCGCCCCCGAACCTTCAGCGGCAAACGTCTGGATCACCGCCGCATTGGAATTCGCCTTGACCGCGTAACAGATCAGCGGATTCACCGGTGCCATCGCCGCCTTGAGCGCACGGAATTGCGACTGCAGATGCGAGCGGCTATAGATGTACAACGGCGTTCCGTAGCGCGCCACCAGATCCTCCACCGCGACACCCTCGGCGTGCAAGCGGCCGTGTTGATAGGAAAATTCGTTCATACCTGATTCACCCGATAAAGTTCAGCGCACAACAATCAACCTTCAACATCGAACATTCAAATAGAAATTTTGCCGCCAGTACGGATACTATCGGAGGCGATGAACGAGTATGAACTTCTCGACAGCGGGCACGGACGCAAACTCGAGCGATTCGGGCCGGTGATTCTGGCCCGCCCGTGCGCGCAAGCCGTCTGGGAGCCGCGAAATCCCGCGCTGTGGAGCAAAGCCACGGCGGAATTCGATCGCGTGGGCGGACTGAACTGGCGCCGCCGCGAGGAAGTGCCTCGCGAGTGGGTGGTCCCGGTGAACGGGATTCGCATGAAACTTTCACCGACCGACTTCGGGCATCTGGGCGTTTTTCCGGAAACCCGTGCCTTGTGGGACTGGATATCGGACATCCTTCGCCGGGCCTCCAAGCCGGGGCGGGACAAACCCCGCGTATTGAACCTATTTGCCTACTCGGGGGGAGCCACGCTTGCCGCCGCGCGTGCCGGCGCGGAGGTGTGCCATCTCGATGCATCCAAAGGCATGACCGAATGGGCGCGGGAGAATGCCGCGCTGAACAAGCTCGATGATGCCCCGATACGATGGATCATCGACGATGTGCACAAATTTTTGCAGCGGGAAATCAAGCGGGAGCGGAGGTACGACGCGGTCATTTTAGACCCGCCGTCGTTTGGTCGCGGCAAGCAGGGTGAACTGTACAAAATTGAAAAAGATCTGATGCTGACGCTGCGAGCGGTCAAAGCGGTGTTGGGTTCTCAACCTCTGTTTGTGTTGCTCACATCCCACACGCCGGGTTTTTCCCCCATCGTGCTTAAAAACTTGCTGGAGCAACTGCTGGGGACTAACGGCCGGGCCGAGTGCGGCGAAATGCTCCTGACCGGAGCGAGCGATGTATTGCCGGTGCCGAACGGCAACTGGGCGCGCTGGCTAAACCGGACGGTTTAAACCGAAAATGGAATTAATCCTATGCTTCCTGAGTTCAACGATGGGACACCCTGACGTACATGCCTACGGGAATCAGCTTGCGGAGAATACGGTTGTTGATGCCTTCTTTATCTATCCGCCGTCGGCGGCGGATAGATGCGTGAGTGCGAGTGGCATC
>CAYYAR010000014.1:0-80061 GCA_964470065.1 uncultured Verrucomicrobiota bacterium
TCACTGCTTGTCTGTCCCCGCGTACCGTCCCCTGTGTCTCGTCCCAAACGTCACTTCACTGTTTGTCTGTCCCCAAGGGAATTTCCAATGGAATGGAGATTTTGTTGGACCTACTCGCTCGTCGGTTTCACGCTCGAGGCCGGAACCGGCTTCACATCATCTTTGTGTACTGCGACCGGTGAATCCTTGGCCGATTCCACCAGGTTCTTGTGACTTTCATTAAGCTTGTCCACGAAACTAGCGCAGCCGGTCAACATGGAACTCGTTATTACAGCAGTCATGAGTGTGATTGTTTTCATATCGCTATGATAATCATTTTGATGGAGCTTCAAAAATAAAAATTCCATGACAGCCCACCCTCGTGCATTTCGTAGGTGTCATTCATCGTGTAGTCATACGTCAGCCGCAAACTTTGCTCGCGGGCAAGACGCCAATCCGTCCCGATCCCGGCCTCCACCCGCCACCAGTCATCGTTACCTTCGTACATCCACGCCGTCCTTGCCCGCGCCAGCCACTTCCAATCCGGCGTGGCCGTGCACATCCAATGCACGGAAGCACCCGGGCCGATTGCCGCAAAATATGCGTAACGATCGCCCAGATGAATCTCCGACTCCAGCATCGTCCAGATCAAATGTTTCGTGCCCCACTCCCATGCCGCCCCGCCTCCGGTCTGCACACTGAATATCATGGAATCCTGATCCTCCTCCATATCCATCTGGGTGAAGCCCAGGCGCGCCCGCCACGACACCGGCGAAAACAAATCCGTCCTCGGCGCAATCGACTCGACATGCACTACGTCGGCAAAACGCAGCTCGAATTCCTCCGCTTCGACATGCCAGCGCGCTTCCGAATTCAAAAACATGATCTGCGCCCCGCGCGTGAAGCCGGTGTCGTTATCAAGCAACCCGTGATAAGCCACACGTCCCTTCAACGACAGAAACGCATCGTCATTCACCACGCCAGCCCCCGGCGCCAACATCGCCGCGGCATGGCCTTGTTCGGGCGGCGCCGGCGGCACCATGACGAATTCGTTTTCCTCGCGCGGGCCCAATTTGCTGCGCTCCCGCAAAATACCGATGTACCGCCTGGCGTAGTTTTCCTGGTCAACGTGAAACTCCGTATACAGATATTGGGCATAATCCGCGCTCAAATCGAGGGCGAGGCGCCGTTCCGGTTCCGGCAAGGACGCATCGGCGGCGAGTGCGATCGCATCCGCCCGCCCTCGCGCGATGTCCAACGCGCGGTGTTTCGTCGCCAGCGGGAGCTGCTCGCTCATGGCGATTAATCGCGTGGCCTTCGACGGCCGGAACGACTGATCACGCACCAATCCTTTCCCGGCAATAAGCTTCACCGTGTCGATGGGAATGACAAACCATGCTGGATCATCGGAGAGATCAAGTCCAGGTCGTGCGACATCGATCAGCTGATACAATTTGTAAGCGCAATTTTCGTCGAAAAAGTAATACCAACTCCAGATGCCCTGCAATTCCCAGGTATGGCGAAACACGCGATCAACCTCTTCCTTGGACAAATCCAATTCATACTCCCAAATATCGCGGCGGTGGATGTGGTTGTAGGTTTCCACTTTGTCGAAATAATCCTCGACCGCGTATTGGCCGGGATACATACCCAGAATGCCTTGAAACGCGAACAGCGGACCGAATCCCGTCGTGACCGCCGCGGCATAACCAACTCCTTTCGCAAGCAACCGGTTTTTATCCGCCGCGTCAAACACCAGCAAGGTGTGGCCAAACATCGACGCCGGACTGTTCATATAGGCGGCCGGAAACACCAGCGTCAGTTTTTCCGGTCGCAAGTGCCCGTAGACTTGATCATACACTTCGCATACCGGCACGGGCATCAATGCGCGGTCAAAGGATAATTTTTCATCAAGCCAGGCGAATCGAGCCGGAAACCGGCACATCGGGTGGCGCGTCTCCGGATCCTCCGGGGGCGGCAGAAAAAACGCCTCGAGGGTGGCCACCAATTCGGCGCGCGGATCGTACTTGCCATCGGGCGCGCAGAAAAAGGCGGGATCATCGATCATGCTCTTCTGGCCCTCAATCCAGCGCGGGCGGTAATGACCAAGCAAAAGCCAGTAGGGATCCTCGTCAAGCTTACGATCCAACGCGCGGGCCACGAGTTCATCACGATGCGCCGCGGCGGCGTCCGCCCGGACCGCCCATGGCGCTAAAAAGGCGAGCGCCAAAAACAGGAAAACCGGCCGGAAAGCCGGCCGGTTTTCACTTCTACTAACAAACCACACGGGTGGTTTAGCCATTCACGACTTTGTCGAGGTTCTCGACGACCGCTTCGCTGGTCAGGTCATGGGAGGTAAAGATCGCGTCGAAACTCTTCTGCATTTTGACATAGAGGTCGCTGCGATCGGCGGCCGGCACGTCCATCAGGTCGGCCAGCGCATTCAGGGTCTCGCCTTCACCGACGGCGATGTCCATGGCCAACTGGTCCATGTTACCCTGCACGAAGTCTTTGATCTGCTGATTGCCAGCGAACCGGGCCGCGGGCGCACAATCGAGCGTGCCGGAGGTGATACCGAACGTCTGGTTACCGCAGATGCCGTTCAGGAACGTGGCCGCCAACTGGGAGACCACCGTCGCTTCGTTTTCACCCAACGCCATCGTGCCAAGACCGCAACCGCAGTTTTCACGAATCGTGGCCGCTTGCACTGAAGCGCCCACCGCGAACATGGACATAACTACTACGAACTTCTTCATTTAACCTCCGTAGACAATACCGGACCCGCCCGGAAATAAATTCTCCGTATTAAACGAACCCGATGTGATTGAGAATATATTTCGCCTCCGCATTAGCAAGAGATGAAATGAAAAATTTTGCCAGCGAAGACAAACACCACTACGATTTGCCCACGCACAAACATGAGCCGTTCCCTTCATCATGCACTCCGGTTGTTGAACCATCACTGGTTACCCAAAACGGCATTCACCTTGGTCGTGCTGATGCTCCTCCCCGGATGCGTCAACCGGATGTTCTACTATCCCAATCGCATCGAGTACCGCCTGCCGGAAAGCATCGGCCACGGCGCGCGCGATGTATTTTTCGCGAGCGAGGATGGAACGAAACTTCACGGTTGGTTTGTTGCCGCGACCACCAGCAATGTCCACGGAACGATCGTGCACTTTCACGGCAACGCGCAAAATCTCACCGCGCACAGCAGCTTTGTCGAATGGCTGCCCGCGGAGGGATTCAACGTTTTTCTCTTCGACTACCGCGGCTATGGAAAATCTGAGGGTCGCCCGTCTCGCGAAGGATTGTTTAAGGACGGCGTCGCCGCGCTGCGCGAAGTGCGGCGGATACCCGAAGTGAATACCAACCGCATCGCGATTATCGGCCAGAGCCTCGGCGGCACCACCGCGCTGGCCATCGCGGGGCGTCATCCGGAATTGCGCGGGCAAGCGTTGATCATCGACTCCGCATTCTATTCTTACCGCAGTATCGTTCGCGACAAGATCCGCCAAATTCCCCTGCTCTCGCTCCTGCGCGTCCCGCTCTCGTACCTGCTCGTCAGCAATGCCCTCTCACCTGAGGACTCGCTATCCGAAATCGCACCAGTACCCATCCTCTTCCTGCACGGCACCGCTGACCTCGTCATCCCGCACCATCAATCGGAAATGCTGTACGCCGCCGCGCGCGAGCCCAAGGAGCTCATCCTCATTCCCGGCGGCAGCCACATTGACGGCATGTACGATCCGCA
The DNA here is from genome assembly GCA_964470065.1 of uncultured Verrucomicrobiota bacterium. GTDB lineage: Bacteria > Verrucomicrobiota > Kiritimatiellia > CAIVKH01 > CAIVKH01 > CALMUP01. The sequence goes on from CAYYAR010000014.1 coordinate 3,734, forward strand.
CAATGGCATCCGTCCGCAAATCGTCACGTTTTTGAAGCAGGCGAATAAATAATCACCCGGTTGAAGGATCGAGAAACAATCGCGGGAAATGAAACCACATGACCTTGTTCGCAAGTTGTTGGGCCGTTATGGTATCCGCCAGTTATGACGTTGATTAAACGAAATTCATCGTCGCGCTCGCTGAGTCGTTTGATGGTCGCCTTGATTTTTTGCCTTGCGTCCTCATCGGCGGGCTTCGCGAAGACGATCGACAATTTCAGCAAACCGGCAGCCTGGCGCGCTGTGGGCGAGGCGCCCGCACCGTCGGCCCGGGCAGAGGGCGGGATGAAATTGGAGATGCCCTTCCAATCAGGCCTCGACCGCGTGTACTGGGACCGGGACGGCGCATGGGATTTTTCCTCCGCCAGCTCTTTTGATCTCGAACTCTCCTGCGATCAACCCTCCGCCATACGCTCGCTCGCCATCTACTTTCGCAGCGGCAAAGGTTGGTACATCTGGAGCAAGCCGCTCGCCGCCGCAGGCCGGCAGAAATTGACGCTGTCGAAAAGCGATTTCCAAACCGAAGGCACCCCGGCCGGCTGGAACAAGATCGACAAAATCCGCATCTCGCCATGGAAGGGCCAGTCGCACAACGCGTCGCTGATCATGCATGCCCTCGCCACCCGCTCCGACCGGCTCTATCTTGTGCAAGCCACCGCCTCCGCCCCCAACGATGCTGAACGCGGCGTGGCCAAACGAACGACCGAACGCCTCAGTCGCTGGATGACCGCCAGCGGTATAGGCCACACCGTCATCACCGAGGATGAACTCGCACGCGCGGCCGCCGGAGCCTCGCTGATCGTATTCCCGTACAATCCAAAGATTCCCGCCGCCGGTATGAAAGCCCTCCGCGCCTATGCCGACCGCGGAGGAAAGTTGATCGTGTTCTACAGCTCCGATGATCAACTCGCCAAACTCATGCAGGTTTCACTCGGCGCCGCACAAACCACCCGCGATATTGCCCGCTGGCGCAGCATGGCCTTCACCCCTGATGCACCGCGCGGCCTGCCCGCCCGTATTCATCAGCAGTCGTGGAGCATCGGGCCCGCCCAACCCGCCACCAAGCAAGGACGCATCATCGCCCGGTGGGCCAACGCCGGCGGCACCGCCTCCAGCGAACCCGCCATCATCGCCACGCCGCGCGGCTATTGGTTTACCCACATTTTGCTCGACGACGATTCGCTGGCCAAACAGCGAATGCTCACCGTGTTGCTTGGTCAACTTGCTCCGGATTGCTGGCGCGAGGCCGCCGGACACGCCCGCCTGAACGCCGGTCGCATCGATGGCTGGCGAAACGCGACCGAGGCCATGCACGCGCTCGATGTGCTTGGTCAATCCAATGACAACCGCGAAACCATCGCCGCCTTCACGCGCCGTATCCAGCAACAGCACGACGCCATGCAAGCGCATTACGCCGCCGGTCGTTATCGCGAAGCAACGCTGAGCGGCTACGAGGTCACCGCGTTGCTGATCAAGGCCTACGGACTTGCCCAGCGTCCGGCCAAGGGTGAATTCCGCGCCGTCTGGGATCATGACGCCACCGGTTGGTATCCCGGCGACTGGGAGCGCACCGCCGAACTCATGGCCGATAGCGGCATCAACGCCGTCTTTGTCAACGCCACCTGGGCTGGACTCGCTCATTACAAGAGCGAACAAGTGCCTTCCTCGTTCACCTGCCAGCACTACGGCGACCAACTCGAGCAGGCCATCCGGGCCTGTCGCAAATATGGCATTGAGGTCCACGCGTGGCTCGTCTGCTGGACGCTGGAAAACTCGCGCGAGGAATTCACCAAGCCGTTGCGCAAAACCGATCGCCTACAGCGCATGGCCGGCGGCGGCGAAAAGTTGTGGATGAATCCCGCCCATCCCGCCAACACCAAACATCACCTCGATCTCATCGCGGAAATTCTCGCGCGTTATGACGTCGACGGCATTCATCTCGATTACATCCGCTACCCGGACAGCAGTTCCTGCTTTTCCGGTTACACCCGTCAGCGATTTGAGCACGATAGCGACCGGGCGGTCGCCGATTGGCCGGCCGATGTCCGCCACGGCGGCGCCCGCCACGGGGAATTCACCCGTTGGCGCGCCGGCATCATCACCGCGTTTGTCCGGCAGACGCGGGCGCTTGTCCGCGAAAAGAAACCGGAGGCAAAACTCTCCGCCGCGGTGTGGGGCGGTTATCCGGAAATCGTCACCTCCATCGGCCAGGACTGGGGCGCGTGGATGAAAGAAGGCCTCCTCGACTTCGTCACGCCGATGAATTATGCGCAGGAACTTTACCGCTTCACCGCCTTGATCGATCAGCAACTGCCCTTGCCCGGCGTGCGCGGTCGCATTTTTCCGGGCATCGGCGTCACCGCCAACGAAAGCCAGTTGCGCGGCGATCAGGTCATCGAACAAATTCTCGCCCTGCGCCAGCGTGGCGTCGGCGGATTCGCCCTCTTCGACTTAAGCCAAACCCTCGTCGACGACACCCTCCCCGCCCTCCGCCTCGGCATCACGCGGCCATAAATAATTACGCCGCGAAAACCGAGCGGATCCGGTTTACCGCCGCAATCGACTCATCCGAAAACACCAATACCGGATGCCCGCGACGATCGCAAGGCACCCAGGGCAATGGCTCAAGCACTTCATCGCAAGGCGCGGGCTCGCCATGTTCTTGTGCGATTTCCTGCTCGTCCAGATCGCTCCCCGCGCGCACGCAGGTGCCTGCATAAAATGCATCCATAATCGCTTCACGGTCGTGACGCGACAGCATGGAGTTTCCCGGGCCTTGAAGCTCGTCGATCCGCCATCGACCTCGCCGCCAGGCAATCCCCAGCGTGGCCCGCACCGGCTTTAGCACGCGATAAACATAATACTTTCCTTCGGCGATCATGTCCCCATACGACGCCACACAATGCCGCATCTCATTACCCTCGCGGATCAACTCGTGCATGGTGATCATCGGTTGAAAATGCGTCGTGCCCGCATAAGGCGGCTTAGGAAACTCCCGGTCTCGCGCTAATATCGCGCCTCGTAGTGGTCTGGCCAAATCATCATGCACCTCCAACAGGCGACGAATCGACCGGATTGAATTCGGCACATATCCGCCCCCGCGTTGCTGATCCATCCGCATCGTGTCGCGCAATATCCGCCGGACGCCTTTTGCTTCCGCCTCGTCCTCCAGCATCTCCATGAAAAACCGCATGCTCAACCGCTCGAAATCAGCCTTGTCGTTCACCAGCGACAACACCTCCGGCGTGATCGCCGGCAAATGCGAAAGCACCTTATGCCGCTCCGGGTCCCGCAACGCCGCCTTCATGTCCCGCAACGCCGCCGGATGAAGCTCCGCCACCGCGATTTTCTTGAAGATCCGCTGAACAGACTTTGTACCCGGAAATCCCATCCACGCCAAAATCTCCCGCTGTTTCCTGCGCACCAATCCCCTCGCCGCCCGCAACGGATTGCTCACCCGGTGCTCGCGGTACAGCCAATGCCCTGAAAGCGCGAACGCCAGCGCCGGATTCGCGCGGTAAAGTTCAACCGCGCCCGTACATCGCGCAAACAGCGTCAGCAAATGCCACGCCCGGTAACGATGCGGGGCAATCAGCGCCCGGATGTCCGCTGGAATCTGCTCGATAAACGGCCGCACGCACGCCGTCTGCTCCTTCCAGGCTTTCTCATAGCTCTTCCATAGTAACACCCGGCGGTTTTCCATCATTTCCGGCGTGAACCCTTCGGCCGTCAACTCCTCCACCATCCGTGGCAGCAGCTTGAACTCCTCCAGCGGTTCCGGCTTGTGCGCCACCCGTTCCAGATTCCGGAAACAATCGATCAACACATCATCCGCCCACTTGCGCGTGCCGCGCCACCCCCGCTTCGGCGTCCGGTACCACGCCATCGGTTCCGGCCACGCCCGGACCACGACAATCCGCCGCGCCTCAAACCGGTAAAACTTCCCGTTCTTGAACGCAACGCCCGGACGGGCTTTGGTGAATTCAGCGAGCATGCCTTGGATCATACCGATTTACGAATCATGACGAATCTCTGAAGCAAAAGCGGCTTACCTCTCCTTGGCATTATCCCGCTTCCGTTCTCGCCTGCCGTAGCGCCGTCCGTCCCTTTTCGGTCAGCCGGTATTTCTGCAGGCGGCTGGTGGGTTTGTCGGGGATGGTTCGTTCAATCAGACTGTTGGCCAATAGTGGCTCCAAGTATGCCTTGAGAAAGTGTACACGATCTTTTAGACCTGCCGCCTGCTGAAGTTCTGCACCTGACGCTGGGGACTCCGCCGCGACCAAAACCGAAACGACTTGTGGGGCGACTTGTGGGGTGACTTGTGGGGCGACTTGTGGGGTGACTTGCTCACCACCGTATTCGGCACCCTCCACCGCCAGCGGCACGACAACCTTGAACATATCTCCATCCTCAAACACCGGCTTGCCCGCGCCGGGAGCATAATGCGGCAGGTAGAGATTCACCTTGCGCACACCGGAGCCGAGTTCCTCGTAGCGGCCGAGCTGGATCATGAATTTGCAGATGGTCGGATTTTTGGGAAACGGCGTAAAATTGCCGGGATCAATCCGCCCATGATAGTGTGGCACGTTGGGGTTTTTGAACTCAACGCGGTCGCGGTAGATCATCATCGTCGCCGGGGCGGCGCTCGTGTATTCGCGGTGAGCGATAATGTTGGCGACCAATTCGCGAAAAATAATTGAGCGCAGACTGATGCTGGTGGTGCCCTCCATGAAAAACGGATCGTTCAAATGCTTATCAACAAAAGCCATCAGCTGATCAAAGGCGTCAATGAGATTGCCACGAATAATCAGCCGGTCGTCATAGCGTTCGGTATCACGGCGACGCAATAGCGCATCGAACTTGTAACCGGGCACTATGCTTTGGATCGTCGCGTCGTAACCGAACATCAGGGCGGCGGCCAAGGTGTAACCGGGTTTGCCGGTTGTATAATCCTGTCGCACAAATCCCGCCACCTTGAGCAATTCCTCCGGCGGCAGATTCGCCCAGGGATGTTGCGGCTGACGGCCCAGCATCAATTTCTTCGCTTTCTCAAAAAGTGCGGGGTCGAGATCCTTGATGCCCAGATAAGGATACACCCGCTGTTCGGTATAAAAGCTCAGTTTACGGTTCATCAATCCGGCGAGCCGGTTGATGCCTTTGACTCGGTAGTCGCCGTCCTCGCTGCGCAGAAAGACACTTCCACCCACCTGATGCACTTGCGAGCTGGCGGGTACCAGCACCTTGATGACCCACTTGTCACCAACCTGCTCCTCGTGCGGAAACAACAGGTGCGGCGGGTCGAGCTTCTGAGGATTATTCGACAAGTTGGCGATATCCGCCTTGATTCGCTCGATATGATTTTCGTTCACCCCCGATACCGTGCCGTCGTCTTCCACGCCAAGCAAAATCAACCCGCCATTCAAATTTAGAAAGGCGCATACAGTATCGAAGAAACTGGAGGGCAGATGATCCGCTGCTCGCTTAAACTCCAAGCCGGGTCCCTCCGCCTTGCCAAAAGGTTTCAGCAAGGTTTTACCCTTCCTTGATCTACTTGCCGTTGTTTTTTTGCTTTTCATGCAACGTGGCGCCAGGCCGCTTAGCTTAAGTGTCTGTTTATCCGGTATCAATAACCATAAAATATGTCTATGCAGATTCGCGCCTCAAACCGTTAAAACTTACCGTTGTTGAACGCAACGCCCGGTCGAATTCAGCGATCATGTTTTGAATGTTGAATGTTGGTGGTTGAATTACCTTGCCAGCATCCGGTCCGCAAACCCAAGCAACGTCAATTGCTCATCCGCCGAGCGTTTGGTCAGCACCACCATGTAGGCCTCGCGGTTGGAACCATACACGAAGTCATACATGAAATCGCACAGCACATCCTCGATGCCATCGCCGTTAAAATCGCCCCACATCATAACCGCGAGGCGGTAGCCCCACTTGCTTTCGCGATCCTCCGGATCAGTCAGGCAATACCAGAGCAGGATATCCTCCGTCTGCTTCTCGATCACGGCGTCCGGGCAGTCGTCGTGGAACGTATAGCCCTCGGGCTTGCTCTCGCTGAATATCATGATCTCTTGCGGCAAATCTTTCAGGGTGATCCGGTCGAGGGCAAAACCAGGGAGATAGCTGACGCGGGAAGGCTTCGCCACCTTCAGCATGCCCAGCGGGATATACAGGCCGGAAACCTGACGATCCATGGCGCTGTCGTAGCGAGTCATCGGATAATAACCCTCCTTGATCCGGTTCAAGTAGTCCAATCCGTTGCTGATCCGGACTGCCTCATCGCCCTTGGTCAACTCCAGGTAATCATCCTCGCCGCCAATCAACTCCAATGGCGCAGCCAGGCGCTTATCGACTTCTTCGAGGGACGTGATTTCGACATGCTTGGTCCAGCGAACCGGATGAGCCGGGTCTTCACCAAGCGCGGGCATGGCCAAAACAGCCGCTACCGCAATGGTCCAAACTTTATTTCCCGACCAGACTTCCCGGATCCAATTCATAATTCATAGCCTCCTTACCTTCACTTCGGGCACATAATACGAAGACTCCGGATTCAACGTGTAGCCGGTTAGTTGATCGATCTTTGTGATCATCCTTGCCGCCTCCCCTCCGGTCTCGATGGCGAACTGGCAATCCGTATCCGCATTCACGCCAATCCGTATAACCACCTCGCACAACTCCCGTGCCTCGCGATAGCGCCCCGCCTGAAAAAGCCGCTCCGCCCGCGCATATTCCTCTGCCATATCAGCCGCGATCATGAGCCTCTCCTGACACATACCCCTTGCTCTTCATGATCGTGACCATGAACAAACCCGCAGCCCCCGAATCGCCCGTAATGCTTTCTCTGCGTCATATCTTTTTTCATAATCCCACGTTAGGGCCGCCGGAAAAAAGCGACATCATCCAATAACACAAGACAACTAACTTAATAGTCATGATTATTCAGGTCCGGTAAAAATCTGCCCCTTGCAAATGAATACATAAATCATGGCCATTTGCGAATCATGACTAGTCGTTTAAACAGAAAACCGCCGGATACCACACACCACTTGCGAATGAACACCATGTGTGGTAACCTAATTGCATGGCAATCAGGGAAGTCATTCAGGACGAGTTGGAGAATTCTATCCGGATGGAGAAGAACTATACTCGTCGTCTCCATCAATTACCCAGAGGTAATCTGATCAAGAAAAGGATCAAAGGACGGGAGTACTGGTATCTACAGATTAGAGACGGACAAAAGGTCCGTTTTGAGTATGTCAAAAAACCTTCCGCCGCGATGATCGCCCGTTATGCCAAAGCCAAGGAAAGCCGGAAGAAATACCGGAGCCTGCTGGCCCGGATTCGCCTGCAGGTCAAACAGATGAGAAAGATGTTGAACCATGGCTGGTCAATCTGAACTCTGCCATGAAGTCCTTTCGCGGATGCGAGACGTTGGGCTTCTTGAGCATCTCGTCCTTGTCGGCAGTTGGTGCCTTCCCGCCTACCGTGATTATTTCGCCGGTACGGGGCGTATTCGAACCTTGCGCACCAGAGATCTCGACTTTCTGGTGCCCATCCCCTCAAAACTCCGCGCCAAAGTTGACATGGTTGAATTGCTTGACGATCTTGGCTTCATAACGGGGTATCGGGGAACCCAAGGGTACATGATTCTTGAGCATCCTGAATTGTCGGTTGAGTTTCTGGTTCCCGAGCGCGGCCGGGGAACCGATCGTGCCGTCATGTTGCCCTTGCTTGGGGTGAACGCTCAACCCTTGCGCTTTATGGATGTCGCGCTCATGCAGTTAATTACGGGAGAGTTACATGGCGTCGCGGTTCAAGTACCACATCCTGCTTGCTTTGTGTTTCATCGTCTTTTGGTGGCACCGCGAAGGAGAAAAGAAGAAGGACGCCTTCGCGATGTGGAAATCGCGATGCACGTCATCGACCTCTTGATTGCCAAAGGTGAAATCTATTCGACGTCTACGATCTTTAAAGATTTCCCGGATAGTTGGCAGAAAACGATTATCCGGGAATTGAGGCGGGTCAACCGCATGGATCTTATCTCCCGGCTTAAAACGATGCCCGGAAACAACACAGATAAATGCGCCGAGTAGCAGTATCGTGATTATTCCGTCTTGGCTGCACATCTTCGTCTCGCCGCAGAAGATTATCCGCCGGGCATCAGCGGCACGGAGAGTTAATGAAACCCTTACCGGATGGCAATATCATGATTAAACATTCCAATTGTCACCCATCATGTTCTCGACGCGCCGCCACCCGGCTATGGACCGCGGAAATTAACGAGAGTTTCCCGAAAATTAGAACCCGCACAATCACGCATCCACTTAACCTTCATTCTTCCATTGCCCGGTTTATTTCGTTATATCCACTATCCTGATGACGGTCTACGGTCCCAATCAAAATCCGGAACAAATCGCCCGCGACCAGATCGACGCCCAACTCCGCGCCGCCGGCTGGGTCGCAACTCTTTGCGAGGTCAGGTACTACGACTACCGCACCAACATCCACCACACCCTCAAACGCAAGCCGCTGCGCCGCGAGGACCTCGACGACTTCGTTGCCTGCTACAGCCCAACCAACCGCCATCAACGCAAACTCACCTGGGACGCCGAAAAGAACCCCGAAGGCCGCTGGCGCGCCTACCCCTACGCCGACCTCGCCGCCCGCGACAAAACCAGCCTCGACCTCTTCTGGCTCAAAGACGACAGCCTAAGCGACCTCAACAACCTCCCCGACCCCCAAACCCTAGCCGAAGAAATTACCGAAACCATCGAAAGCGCCCTCGAAAACTTCCGCGCCGTGGCGGGGCGATTGGGGGGCCAGCTTCGGAGTTAATTATTTGGATTAAATAGAGTCGTTAATTTCTTTTACTGATGCAGTCCTACTTGCCGCCAAGAAATTGTGATCGATAAATACTGATTCAGTATAGCATCGACATTACATCACCGTAACTACAACTTGATCAATGGTCCGAATCAATGTAACGATTTTTCTCTAAACCATGTTTGAATTTACCAAAGACCAAAAAGCCGCGATGCAGATGTTCGATCAGTTCGTTTCGGGCTCCATGCGGTGCATGATCTTAAGGGGTTATGCCGGCACCGGGAAAACTTTTCTGATCGGTCATATGGCCAGATTCCTGGCCGACAAGAGTTTAGGTGTGTCCCTATTGGCACCCACGGGTCGAGCGGCGCGGGTTATCACTGAAAAAACCGGTATCCCGGCGCACACGATCCACCGTTACATCTACAACCTTGATGAACTCAAGGAGCACGACGACAAGCACTCCCGTTTCAAGTTCTTCTTCCAGTTGAAAACGTCGGCTCAGGATGAAACACGAACGGTCATTATCGTAGATGAATCGTCGATGGTTTCGGACAATGAAAGCGAGGGGGAGTTTATTCGGTTCGGCTCCGGGAAACTTCTTTCCGATCTGTTCGAATACGCCCGCATGCACGATCCGACGCAACATACCAAAATTCTCTTTATCGGTGACGATGCTCAGCTACCCCCCGTTGGCATGAACTGTTCTCCCGCATTGGATAAGGAGTATTTGAAAGAGTTATTCAAAATTGAGCCAACAGTATGCGAACTGACCCAGGTTGTGCGCCAGAAAGCCTCCAGCAAAATACTCGAGGCCGCCACCGCCATTCGCGAGAACATCCGGGCCAAGCGCTTCAACCAATTGATCATTAACGAGGCCAAGCCGGAAATTATCGCCACGGAGCCAAGGGACATCGCAAAGCGGTGGAAAGAGGCCTACAAACATCAACTGCCACCTCCGTTTATCTGTATCACGTATTCCAATGACGCGGCACTGCGTTACAACCTGCTGACCCGGGCGGCGCTTTGGGGCGGAACCGGCGACGAACCGGTGCGGCCCGGCGATTTCCTCATGATCATTGCCAACAATCGCCTCACCGGGCTGCTAAATGGCGATATCGCCATTGTTTTGGCCGTGGACACCGAACCGGTCACCAAAAAGCCGCGCATCTTTGTGGATGGGGTCGAAACGCATATCGAATTGAGGTTTCGTTCGATCGAGATCGGCTACGAGGTGTCGGAACGCGGGAAGACCAGACAGCGAATCTGTATTATTGAGAATGTCTTGTACAGCGACCGGCGAGACATCTCGCCGGAAGAGCAAAAGGCGCTGTATGTCGACTTCAAGATGCGCCATCCCGATCTCAGGCCCAACACCAAGGCTTTTACCGAGGCGATTGTCGAGGATGAGCACTTCAATGCCCTGCGGGTAAAATTCGGCTATGCGGGCACCTGTAATAAAGCCCAAGGCGGCGAATGGCCCGCCGCGGTGGTGGTGTTCGAGCATCCAGGTACCGGCATCGCGGCTCAACGCTGGGCGTATACCGCGATTACGCGGGCCAAGAATCAATTATTCGGGGTCAATCTTCCATCTAAAAGCCCGTGGGACGGCATTTTCAATGATCCAACACCAGCCCCGTTTGAGGTGGATATCTTGAACAACAATGCGAACGCCTCCCCGGGTTCAGCATCAATTACGACCTCGCCCGTTGAACATCCACTTCCAGTCACGGCCCCGGACTTCCTGAAGAAAAGACATGCCAATGCTATAGCAGCTTGGTCTAGTAATGGGATTGTTATCAAAGAATCCAATCCTCGTATTGCCAACCATCACATCAAGTATCGGCTTCTCAAAGATACGCGAGAGGTTCAGTTAACGCTCTACTTCAACAACAAGGAGCAATTCAACCTGCAAGTACAGCCGTTGAATGATCCCGATGAAGTACTGACTTTGCTGGCGCGACAATTATTTGACGGGATTCAAAGTGAAGTTGAATTTCCCCCAGACAAGCCCGTTCTTAAAGAATTCTACGAAAATCAGGTTCTACCAAGGATCGCGTTGACAGGTTTCAAAGTGGTCAGCGTCCGGCACAATCCTTATGTCGAGCGCTACACATTTTTCAACGCATCAAAAGGGACCGCGATTGTCGATTTTCATTTCGATGGGAAAGGGGTGATTACGAATAAAACGCAAATATCCGGACAGGATCCTTTTCAGACGGGCTGAACATCAAGCGTCACAGCTCGATAGCCGTATTTCCCCTTTTTCTTGTTGAACTCCAAAATGGCAATGCCTTTAACGGCTTGGCCGTTGGATGCACCTGCATGCTGCAGCAAGTCGGGTGGACAGAATATATCGGGCCTGACAAAGCCAAAAGGTTGTTCATCCCGCTTGTCGAGGATTCCCTCAAACATCCTGCACCATGATGCCGGAAGCGGGTTGTCCGAATCGCGAACGTATAGCGGCTTCCATGCGTCATGTTTGGTGTCGTGACGAAGCCCGATATCCACAACCTGACCGGGGCGAAGGGTCGCCGTGGCGGGGAAACGATCGTGATGCAAAATAGACACGTTATCTTTGCTCGTTGCCACCACGGTCAGGTTCTTTTCCCGGTTGAGCTGCACCACAACACCAGTACGTGGCGGGTAAACATCCCACGGCTGTCCATCGCGAAGCTTTACAGAAACGATAGCCGGGGGATTAGACTCCCGATCCAGCCGGATCAACATTGGCATACCCTCATTGACTTTATGCAGCAGAGGGTGCTGTTTGGTCTTAACGCGATACTCCTCCACTTTTTTGTTGAAGCTGCAGGCAATAAAGGTGAATGCGGGGTGATCCTCCGTCTTTGAAAGCATACCGCTGACCACCGCAGGGGATTCTGGAAGGTCGGCCAATATGATGGCGTCTGCCGCCCCAACATGTTGCTCGTACATGGCGTGGTTGTTTTCTGGCATCGCGGCCTTCACGTACCATTCGGTTTGCTCGGTTTCGACAAGGTGATCAGGAACGCTCCACGCCTTTTCCCTGGGTGCTCTACGTATGGCCAAAGCGGTCGCGATTTCGTACTTGGCCGCGGCATAGTGCTGACGCTCCAGCAATAGATAGCCCAGGTGCTCATGCACTTTTACGCGAAACGAATCGTCTTTGGTCCGACACTGAAGGGCTCGGCAAAGGCAGGCTAGTTGAAGATCGGCATCGATGTCATCGTAGGTGTCAGCCAAACAATTCCAGGCCCAGAATTCCGAGCGCTTTCGGCGCACAATCGGAATGAGTTTAGCCCTGGCCTCATCCTTGCTGCCCGAACGCAGCAATAGTTTGCCGAAGTAGTAAGGGAACCACTCTTCCTCCGGGAATTTCTCGTAATGCTCCCCGACAAAATCGGCCGCCCAGGATAGCACTTGGGTATCATCGATTGCTTTTGACGTCTTGTAAATACCCTTAATGACATGGGCAACGCAGCCGGGATAATCCTTGGTGCCGTCTTTGGAATCAATTCGCTCGAAATCATCTTCGCGCAAATACTGCGGATCCCACCATTTGAAAAAATTATGAAGGTTGGGAATTTCTCTTTTTCTGCCGCTTGGGCAGCTCTGTAAAGAATAAGCGAATGAAGCTGTCCAGGTCTTTCAATATGACGAAGCCGGCTGTAGTCGGCCAGCAGGTTGCGGATTTCTTGTCCCCTCTTTTCCTCGCTATCGATCAATACTTTCAGCATGCGCTGAATTTCCCAACCAAGACCGATGGCAATATCAGCGTCTTCCGGATAAGCATGCATCGCTTCGCGATAAATACGTAAGGCCTCTCGGCCATTACCCGCTTTGGACTCCGCTTTCGCCCGCTGTGTAAATTGGTAGGCGGTTTCAACCCCATCATCCGCCGGAACACGCCCCCGCCACTGATTTCGTTTGCCAATCAACAATTGGTCATCCTGAGGAATTTCAAGACGGTTAAACTCAGCATATAGCTGGCGCATTCGTTGTGTGTTGTTTGAATTTTGTTCCCGAATCAAGAGACTATGCAATGTCCAGCAATAGGCTTTTATCAACCACGCATCGTTTTGTGATTTGGCAAAGAGTTGACGGGCAAGATTAATCGCTTCATCAAGTTGGCCATCTCGCCTGAGATTAAATACGTCTCTTGAGTCTGGCATTGTTGACACCTAAATCATTACTTCGACATTATCACAAAACATAAAGAGTTGGCGGGCGTTACATTTTCGCTGCGAATTGCATACATCTGCGCGATTCCTGCAAAGTGACCGCTAGGGCTCTGCATCCATGGCTCACTCTTTTGCGGTGCCTCGTCGTAGCACTACTTTTCTGCGTCTGGCTTGCTACCGACGACTCATACTTCGAGTACGTGGCGCCGCAACCCCAACTAGTTATTTTACGCACATCTGAACCAGTGTGGACCATTTAACATTCCAAAGCACTCAATAACGATCTTTTGGAACGCTACGCACCATTGAGACCGTGCACTCCCTGCACGTGTTATGCTTGGGTATAATAACATCGAATCCACGAGAAAACGCCAAATTTGCAACGCTGGTCTGCATGTAACGATCATGATACGCGTTATTGCGTTCCCGCTCGGAAAAAGAGGGATTACGAACAACAATTTTCTCCTGATATTCGGGAGGAATATTACTCAATTTGTTCAAAATGCACTCGGTAACGAGAACATGATCGCGTACATCGGTATTTATCACAAACTGCCCGATTTCTCCGGCCTCCCAAACACAGCTTTTTGCCCACTCGCGAATAATCATGCATATTGTTTTGAGATATGACTCCTTGTTCCCCTCATTGTCCTCGCAGGCTTTGCCGAGATACCTGTCCCACACTTGAACATAAACCGACCATCGCAAAACAGGTCGCAAAATATGTCTTTTGAAAGCATCAGCAGACCACCCCTTGATGGATAATGCTCCCCGTCCCATGTAATCAAGCAGAACGGTCCTTGCACCTTCAGCGCGATCAGTTTTATTGACCGATTTGTGGTAGTTGTGCCAGCAGCAAAGCCGCTCATCGGCATAGGGGACTCGCCACAGATCGGCAAGCTGTTTGAGGGATTCGTCGGATGCCGCCACAAACACATCTACAGATCGCGCCACTTGATCAATTTTCAGCGGATCATTTATTGCAACCAACTTTCGCCCTCCCTGATCCTCAAGTGATGCGATTACGATACTTTTGATCTCATCGCTACAGTCAACGCGTTTAAGGAGATTTTTAATCAACATTCTCGACTTAATCAGATCCTGGGTGACGATCACGTGCGACTGACATATCGCCATCAAATGCATGACCAGCCAGGATTCATAGCCAAGAACAGCCTGATTCTCGGGCGCGAACAACGAATCGTCATTAACGCTAGCAAGTATCATCGTTACCCCATAATTTCATCGAGGCGCTCCGGGAAGAAACCATCTGGCCAGGGATCAATAAACATGCCTCTTGAGTTTAATCGCAAGCGCTGAATACTAGACCCATCTTCACCCCGGCTAACATACAAAACCGAAACGTCCTCCGGCTTTAACTCTCCCTTACGAATCAACTTTTGAATGCGAAGCATTAAGTGCTCGCTGTGGGTCTCCACAAGCAACTGGTGGTTTTGCTGCTTCACCGCCTCTTTGAATAGTTCCCCCAACTCGGCTTGAAGGCGCGGGTGGATGTGAAGCTCCGGTTGCTCAATCAATATTGTTTTCGTTTTCATGGCCACGCACCGGACAATAATGGGCAGGATTTGGGAGATGCCGTAACCCACATCGGCCGGATTGACCGCGATACGCTCTGAGCCTTGCGACAAGTCGTAAAGTTGAAGTAACCAATGATCTGGTAGTGTGTCATCCAATTTTTTGACAGCAATTTCGTATTTTATGTCCATTCGCTTAAGCCAGCGATTTATTTCTGAAACGGCTTGAATTCTATCCTCTTCAGCCATATTAGCCAGTGTCACTACGTATCCACTTCCATACTGATCATCCTCCTCGGCCACGTTATAAACCGACTGCGGCGAGGGGCGGACGGGCGCGAGCGGCCACATGTCATCATAAAGACAGCTTAGCTCTATATCGAAAAATCTTATCCAATGTTCAAAGTGTTCAGGCGTTGCACAGGGCGCCATAGCCGAAATGACATCATTGAGATTTCCGTATTTATCATCCCAACACAAACCGGCCTGGGCGCCAGATTCAGCGTAGCAATATTTGGGGCACGCATAGAAAAGCAATTTAAGGAAGCCCTCGCAACCCTTTGTGTCTATGCCATCATAACCATGTTCAGCATCCAGACCCGATGCCCAATTACGCAACAAGCCGCAGCTGCGAAAAGCAATCGACTTGCCTTTAAAAATATCGGATAAAATCTTGTCTGCAGGCATATCAAACAAATCGACCAGCCATTTGTAATCCTCAATTTTATCGCCTGAAAATGCGGAACGATATTCGAGGTATTTGACATAACCAGTTTTTATATCATCTTTGAACTTAATGAAGAAATCTCTCGCGTATTCGGCATTGGTAATAACAGTAAAAAGACCACGCCATATTAATCCATGCTCCCTCTTTAGCCCTAACTTCAAGGCATAATCATCAATTGTCGCCCTTACAGTTTCCAACAGTAAACCCGAATGGCCATCACTTGCGAAGCGAAAGCTGCATGAGAAGCGATCGCAATCCCACAAAGGCTTGGGCTGGCCGGTTTTTCGCCACAAGGCATCGAATCCATCTGCATGCCGCTCAGCAAACGGAGAGGGCCATTCAACATCTGTTATGCAAGTTACTTCCGAGAAATCATTGTCTCCTTGTGTATTCTGAGGAGAAAACGGAGGGGGGCATTTAATATCTGCTATCGTTTCGGTCGGCAAATCCGTCGGAGGACGCCGATCGAATTCAAGCGATATTCCCAACGGCTTGTTCAGATCATGCCGATTAATGGTATTTTGATACGACTTGAGATCAACCAATCCATCACGGCAGGAAAACAATAAAGGATGGTTCGGCCTGGCTCGATCATGCGTCTGTTTCAGCAATTTAAGAGCTTGAATAAAAGAGCTTTTACCGGCGCTGTTTGGTCCGTAAATCAGCGTAATCGGGGCAAGCTTGAATTCTTGCACCCCGCCATAACTCTTGAAGTTTTCCAATTTAACCTTTCTAAGCACGATGACCTCCAGCGAATTTAATTCCCGAAAACTGGTGATTATTATTTGCAATCGCCGCGACCCCATCCGCCCAATAAATCGGCGCCGGCAATGCGTGCGTGGCCAATCCTTGGCCGGGGGTGTAAGACAGGCCGGTGATTATTTCCGCCACTCGATCCATGCCCAAGTTCAGACCGTCCCACTGTGCCGGCATATTGAGCTTGAATGACCGGGAGAGATCATTGGCAAGGCGAGGGCTTACCGGCGTGATGAAGGGGGTAGAACTGCCCTCAAGAAGACATTCGGAGCCCGCGGGTGCGGGGGTTGGCCTGATCCCAGGTGTGAACATCTCGGGGTTATCGTATTTGGAAAATTCGACGAAGGTGATGTTGCGGCCGAGGATTTGCTGATAGGTCTCGAACCGCTCGCCTTGGTGCAACCGGCCATCCCGCAAAACGAGAAAAACCGGATGCTTCTTGCCGCTGATCTCCTTGGCCATCTGGCGCGCAAGCCGAAGTCCCTTACTCAAGGGCGCGGCGCCGATGGTTTCATCGCGCTTTTGAATAAATCGCCAACTCCGAATATGAGTGCCGCGATGGTCGAGCATGCTGATCACGACCCGGCTTTCGTCCAAATCCATCGGGTGCCCGACATCTACGCCGAGAATGAAGGGGGCTTCAACCTGCTCCGGCCAGGGAAGATGGGTTATAAAGGCAATGCCACCGGCGCCGGACAACAACGAACCGATCTGATCCAGCGCGGACCAGTTGAGCTGGGTGTTATCCACGGAAAACATCCGGAACGGCCTATGCGCGTCGCTCAGCATGCGGATGATGTTGGCGGCATCCTCTTCTAATGGCAAACCTTTCTTACCGGTTACCGCCAACAATGTGACCTGTCCCGCTTCGGGAGCGACCTTTCCATCGTTATAACGCTTGATGAACCCCTCGTAAGAACTGAGTGAGATGGTGCCGTGCGCATGACAACGCTTCAGGGCGTCGGCGAGAAGCTGTTGGTATCGTTTCGCGGGAATCCCGGCATTCTTCGGGGCCACGATGTCGATCCGGATTTGATCCGGCGCATTATAAAACCCATGGCGCATCAAGTGCTGACTGACTTTCGCCCCGGCCTGCGCGATCGCTCCGCCCCCGACTTCGAGACGGGTGGCTGCTTGCAGTCCGGACCTCGCGCGCGCGACCTTCATCGGCTCCGCGTCGAATCCTTCTACAAGCCCGGACAACTTGCTGGCCCAGGCCAGGCAGGCCTTGATCCGTTCCGACGGCGACGGCAGGGCGATTCGCCGGTCGCCTAACAATTCCCATTCCGGCTTCCGGCTCGGCTCCTCCGCGCCTTCCTCAAAATACATCCGCTTCGGAATAATCGCGATCGCGCCCTTCTTAGGTCCCAGCCACTGCCGGACTAGTTTCACGCCCTCGACATACCGCAAGGTTGAGCGCGAGACCCGCACGACGTTGCCCGGATCCCAAAGCTGGAGCTTGGGTCCCTTGCGCACAATTCGCAGACCGGCGGACTCGACGGCAGCGACAATGCGGTCCTGCCATTTTCCCAGATCGTGTAGGCGGAAGACTGTGAGGGCGAGATTTCCCGGCGCATCCGGCTTTATCGCGATTTCAATTGAACCTTGTCTTTGCATGGAACAGGACTTTGTCTCGATGTCGGCCATAAAACCAGATGAAGAATTGCAGATTACATGACTATGGAGTCAGGATTTAGTTGCGCCTTTTGCCGCAATTAAGACCTTCGCCTTCGCTTCTTTGAACTAGCCTTCTCATCCATCTCATTTAACTCGGCTTCCAACTCCTCAACCGAAGGCAGGCTGCCTTTCAGCTCTGGCGGCAGTGTTTCGGTCAATTGCTTGTGCCAGTCGGCCACGCCGATGGGTCGTGTGGAGCCGCGCAGCGCATATTCGGCAACAATCCGGTCCTTCCCTTTGCAGAGAAGAAGGCCGATGGTGGGCTTGTCGTCGGGATGCCGAAGAAGGTCATCCACCGCACTCATGTAAACATTCAGCTTTCCGAGGAATTCCGGTTCGAACGGCACGGCCTTCAATTCCACCACCACATAACTGCGAAGCTTGAGATGATAAAAAAGCAAGTCGAGGTAGTAGTCCTTGGTTGAAAATTCCAGATGCACTTGACGCCCGACAAAGGCGAATCCCGACCCCATCTCGAGAAGAAACTTTTTCACATGATCCACCAGCGCCTGCTCAACCTCGCGTTCGCGACGCGGATCGGCGGTGCCAATGAAATCAAACAAGTATGGATCCTTGAAAATCTGCGCGGCCATATCCGAGTCGGCCGGCGGCAAGGTCAGGGCGAAGTTATTTATGGCTTTTCCCAGACGGCGATGGAGCCCGCTGTCGATTTGCATCACAAGGACGTCCCTGCTCCACCCATTTTCAGCGGCCAGTTGCGCATACCATAAGCGGACGGATGATTCCGTTAACCTCTCGATCAAGGCTAGATTGCTGCGCCATGGCAATTGTGCAACGGTGCGTTGCACAATTATCCTATCCGGCCATGCCTCGGCAAACGCTCGCATATACTTGAGATTACGCGGCGACAAGCCCTGCATATCCGGAAACTCATCACGCAAATCAGCAGAGAGCCGATCAATCACCTTGGCTCCCCACCCTTCGGATGACTGCCTCTCCAGAATAATACGGCCAATTTCCCAATACATCATGACCATGGCCGAATTAGCCGAAAGCGCGACACGAATCCGCTCATTGCGAATGCGCTCTTTCAGGCTTTTTAATGTGCCGGCATAACCTGCGGGCATTCCGGAGCGCGTCGGCGGTGCGGGAAACGATACACCTTCGCGGGTGCGCCCTCTGGAGGTGCGCTTGAACACCAAATCGCCTTCAACCAGCTCCTTATCTTTCCTCTTTTTGCTCACCGCATAGATCCTCTCAGGCTGACCTGCACGCCATAATTATCCCAAACGAAGCGTCTTTACCAACCATGCCTTTGCCTTTTCCAGCTCCGGCCGCAGTGCAACCTTGCGCTTTAGCCAGGCAAGGCTGATATCGTTTGCCAGCGTCTTAAGAAGCGGAAGCTGGATGCGTTCAATGGATGCATCGAGGGGGGCGCGGGCAAGATCGGGCAATACGGCGGCGTAATGGCCGGTTTGTACGGCACGGGCCATGGCGGTAAAGCTGTCGCACTCCATTTGTATATTGAGTTTAACGCCTTGTTTCTCTGAGTGTTGGAATAAGGACCGGGCAAACGCGGCGTCGCCGGGCATCATGGCCAGCGGCAAGCGAGACAACAAAGATTTGTCGCTCTTGCTCTTTGCGTTCGCGAGCAGTGATTTGTGGGCGTACAGGGCGAAGTTGCCCTTGCCCAAGGGATGGTGCGCCAGAGTGGCAGGAACCGCATCGCGCCGCAGGATGCCGAAGTCAAGATCGCGCGTGAGTAATTTTTCGGCCACGTACACCGAGGTCAAGTTGGCGAAGCGAAGCGTGATACCGGGAACCGACCGTTGGAGATCATGCGCCGCCGGGATCAACAACCACTGAATGAAACTCTCCCCTGCCCCGATGAACACCGGCACCGGTTCGCCTTCGACGCGGCGGCTGAAGTTACCGATCGACTCGAAATGCTCCTTGATGAGGATCGCCAATTCCTCGCCGCGCGCGGTGAGCGCAATGCCCCGCCCTTTGCGCTCGGTTAACTCAACGCCGAAGAACTCGCCCAGCTCTTTGAGTTGGCGGCTGTACAAACTCTGGCGCACCGGATCATTACCGGCGGCCTTGACGATGCTTCCTGCCTGCCGCACCTCGAGCAACACCCGCATGCGATCCAGCGACAAACCCTTTTTGGAGAATAGTTTTTCAAACATGACTTAAGAGTAAGGCTAATTGACATATCCTGCATAGGACAAAATTCACGCACGCGGCATATTCCATTCATGAAACGAAAGGAAACCAACCCATGTCATCGATGAACCACACCATTTTACTCGGCGGCCTCACCCGCGATCCTGAACTGCGTAATACCGGCGCGGGCGGGGCGATCTGCAAATTCAGCCTGGCCGTGACCGAGGAGTACAAGGACAAGAACGGCAAGGAGCAGAAGTCGACGCTGTATATCGATGTCGATGCCTGGGGCCGTCTTGGCGAAGCGGTGGCGAAGTATTGCCGCAAGGGATCGGCAGTGCTGGTGCAAGGCCGCCTCCAGCTCGATCAGTGGACCGCCAAGGACGGCGCGAAGCGCTCGAAGATCAGCCTGCGGGCCACGGACGTGCAGTTTCTCGATAAGGCCGGGGAGAGTAAATCGACCAACCGCGGCGACTTCGATGATCCGTCCGCGACGGTGAAGACAACGGAGACCCTGCCCGACGAAGACTATGACGACGAACCGCCGTTTTGAGGAATGGTTAATGGTTGATAGTTAATGGACTATGGTTGATAGTTAATGGACTATGGTTGATGAGCAACAGTGATTCACAATTTAACGCAAGTAGGGCGAGTGCGTTCCGCGTTCGCAGGGCCTACGTCGGCCTTACCCGTGCGCAGGATGAATTGCATGTGCTTTACATGCAGCCGGTTGGGTTTGTGTCGGAACTGAAGAAGGCCATTCCGGCAGGAGTGGCGTGATGAGTGGCGAATATCAATTCGATTCGAATATTATTGAAATCTTCTGTAATCGTAAATTCATGAACCCGGCTCCCCGCATCCCGGCAGGGAGAATAACTCCGGGATGCCGGGGAGATCGCACCCAACTGCCGCGATGCCGGGCACATCGACGCAGGAACCTGAATGGGAGCGGATTAGAAAGCGCTCGCCAGGCCGAATCGGAACGAAAGCGCTTTCAACTCGCTCTCGCCAGTGGCTGCGCCCGTGATCGGCGTGGCCGGATACGAGACATCGCCCTTCGAAATGTCCGCCTGATAGCCCACGCCGGCCAACCAGGTCCATTTGCTGGAAGGCACATGTTTATAACGGAGATCGGCGGCGATAACGGCAAGAAGTCCATTGTCGATATCCACATCGGATGTGTAGCTATCAATCACACTTCGCCCACCGCTGGCCAAGCCGATCGCCTCGTCGTATTCCACATTGGAATTAACAAGAATATAGATCAAGCCGGCTTCGAGGTTAAGATCGAGCTTGGGACTGAGTTGATGCCGGAAAACACCGGCGGCGGAAAGTGGGATCAACTGTGCAACGCCCTTGAGTTGGGACGCATATGCCAGCACGACGCCACCTCCGATATCGCCTCCGACCAAACCGATCTCTTCATTCACACTCCAATTTTGAATGCCGGCCGAGAGGGCGAACCCCCGACTTTTCGTCTGCATGACGGTGTATTTGAAGGTCGCGCCGGCACCCTTGTCCCAAAACAAATCGTCACCAGGACGCGCAACATCTACATGCAAACTCCACTCCCGCGTTTGCGGCGAAGCGGTCGCGGGAACAGGAGCTTCAGTGGTCTCCTGCGCCCGGGCCGGAAGGTGATCGACCAGCAGGCAGGCAATGGCGCTCAGCATAAGTGCGGAACTTTTACTCATCATGTTTACCCTCGTTGTGGTTATTGGTTTATTCCGGTTATCAATGCCGGATACCGTAAGAACATGCACGGACCAGGCATTACCCACACGCCTCCTTTCCATAGGAACCTTGACTAACCCGTCATGTATCACGATCTCTTCATCAAACGGGGGCTCTCCCTCGAGCGACTGCAGGCGCTGGTGCGGGTAGCGGATGCGGAGAGTTTGATCTCCGCGGCCGGACATAATCCTGTGCTCCAAAGCCAGTACAGCCGGCAGTTACGCGAGCTGGAAAATTTCTTTGCGTGCGTGCTTACCGAACGGAAAGGCCGGACGCTCGTGATGTCACCGGCGGGACATCGCCTCGCCGGGATCAGCAGGCTGTACCTGTCCGTGCTGAATGATTTCCGGCTCGAGCAAAAGAACCAGAGCGCGCATGTGCGCATCGGCGCGGGCGAGCGAATCCTGCACTGGATTATTACCCCGGGTTTGCCGGCGCTGGCGGCGGAACATCCGGTATGGAGAATGAGCTTTCATAACCTGCGATCGGAGGAGATTGTGGCGAAACTGCACAGCCATGAGCTGGATGCCGGGGTGATCCGGACGACTAAATCACCGCCACGGCCGCTAAAGGCCCTGCGTTTGGGGGTTTTGCGTTACGCTTTTTTTGTGCCCGCGAAACTCGCCGCCGCTATGGAGCGCGGGAAAATAGTGGCGCGCCGGAATATGCCGATAGCGGATCTGATTGATCCTGCCCGACGTTCACAGCATGCGAAGACCCTCAAGGTCGTATTGGGCGCTGACGTGAATCCGCGTTTTGCCTGCTCCACCCTGCCCGCCGTGGCCAAACTGGTTGAAAGCGGCACGGCGGCGGGGCTATTGCCAATCCAAGCTGAGGGCGATTTCACCGCCGATGCGGTTCGACGATTTGATGTTCCGGCGAATGCACCCGCTCACGAAAACATCTGCCTGGCCTGGAATCCGCGCATGATCGAACTGGCTCCGGCGCTGGAGAAAATGATCAGAAGCATCGGATCAAGAGTTGCTTCGAGCCTGCGTTAACCGGGCAGACTGCGGGCGCTTGCCTTCGCGACAATTGACCCGCGGACGCCACTTTCAACTTTCAACCCGCGGGCGCCGCGTATAGCATGGCGGCTGATTTAAACCGTAGCACCCATCGCGAGGATTTGGTTGTCGAAATGAAGACTAAACAAAAGCCCCGTTACAAACGCATCCTGCTTAAATTAAGTGGGGAAGCCTTCCAGAATAAAGAAACCGGCGAAAACCTGGATCCGGCCATTCTCGTATCCATTGCCGGCCAGATCAAACAAGTGCGTGCGCTCGGCGTGGAGGTCGCCATCGTGGTCGGCGGCGGCAACATTTTCCGCGGACTTACCGGCGAAGGCTATGGCGTGGACCGCACCACCGGCGACTACATGGGCATGCTCGCCACCGTGATCAACAGCCTTGCCCTCCAGTCCGCCCTGGAAGGCTGCGGGGTGATGACCCGCGTGCTGAGCGCCATCAACATCCACGAAGTGGCCGAGCCATTTATCCGCCGCCGGGCCATCCGTCACCTTGAAAAAGGCCGCGTGATCATCATCGGCGCCGGTACCGGAAATCCGTATTTCACCACCGACAGCGCCGCCGCCCTGCGGGCGAGCGAAATCAACGCCCATGTCGTCCTCAAAGCCACCAAGGTCGACGGCATCTATGACCGCGACCCGATGAAAAATGCGAAGGCCAGAAAATTCGACCACATCAGCTACCGCCAGGCCCTGCGCGACCAACTGAAGGTCATGGACGCCGCCGCCTTCTCGCTCTGCCAGGAAAACAACATACCGATCCTGGTGTTCAATTTCTTCAAGAAAAACGAAATCCTGCGAGCCGTGCTCGGCGAAAAAGTCGGCACGCTCGTGGACAGCCATCACCAGGAATAACCCGCCATGGAATCCACCGACGACGTCCAACTCGAAGCCGAAGACAAAATGATCAAGTGCGTGGAGCATCTCACCCACGAACTGTCCGGGTTGCGCACCGGCAAAGCCTCCCCCAGCCTCGTGGACAGCATCCCCGTGGAATACTACGGCACCATGACCAAGCTGCGCGAAATAGCCGGCATCAGCACGCCGGAGCCGCGCCTCATTGTCATCAACGCCTACGATCCCTCCGCCCTCGCCGCCATCGACAAGGCCATCCTGGCCGCCAATATCGGCGTGACGCCGATCAACGACGGCCGGGTGATCCGCATCCCGATTCCCGAACTGAGCGAGGAGCGGCGCAAGGAACTGATCAAGGTCGGCAAGCGCATGAGCGAAGAGGCCCGCGTGGCCATCCGCAACGTCCGCCGGGATGCCAACGAGACAATCAAAGGTTTGCACAAGAACAACAAGATCACCGAGGATGACCGCGATGCCGCTACGGAAGAGGTCCAGAAACTCACCGACGGCTTCATCGCCAAAATCGACGCCATGATCGCGACCAAGGAAAAAGACATCATGGTGGTGTAAGGCGATGCCGGATGGCGGGTTTTGGCGCTCTAGACAAACCGTTCCAAAAAACAATATTTGAACATCCCCGCCCCTTGAACGTCTACGTGTACCGGATATAGTAAATGAGGTGAATCCATGATATTTGACCCCTTGTATTTTATGTTCGCCCTGCCCGGCCTCATCATGGCGCTTATCGCCACCATGACGGTCAAGAGCACGTTTCACAAGTACGCCCGCGTTGCCTCGTCCTCGCGCATGACCGGCGCCGAGGCGGCCCGCCGCGTACTGGAGTCGGAAGGCGTGTACGATGTAAAAATTGAAATGACCCAAGGGTTTCTTTCCGATCATTACGATCCCCGGACCAACACCCTGCGTCTCTCCCCGGACGTGTACAGCTCTCCATCTCTCTCGGCGATCGGCGTCGCCTGCCATGAGGCTGGACACGCCTTGCAGAAGGCTCACGACTATGCTCCGCTGACCATGCGTTCAGCGCTGGTGCCGTTGACAAGTTTTGGCAGTCAGTTGGCGATGCCGGTATTCATGATCGGGATGTTCGCTCAACTGCCTTTTCTCGTGAATCTCGGCATCTGGCTGTTCATCGGCGTGGTTGCCTTCGCGCTGGTGACACTTCCTGTCGAGTGGGACGCCAGCGCCCGCGCCAAGAGCTTGATGGTGCGCGCCGGCATCGTCACGGTGCAGGAACAGGATCATGCTTCGAAAGTGCTGAACGCTGCGTTTCTTACGTACGTGGCCTCGGCTGTTTCGGCCATCCTCACCCTCGCCTATTTGCTGATGGTGCGAAACCGCGATTAAGCGCTCGCTCACGATCGCAAGAAGTCTGGCCATCCGCTCCGCTTTGTCCTATTTCTAGCCCATGGCAAAAGCTTGGGCTCACGCCGGTTTGACACTAGGTACACTGGCGATCATAACTGGATCCGCCGGATGCGGCATGTTACGTGATCGCGGACCGATTCGTATCGACAGCACCGGCGGACTCTCCCGCATCGTGGAGAATGACTTGCGTCTGCTAGCCTCCACGGAAGACATCATCCACGAGCCAGTAAGTCTGGAGCTTCTCGGCGATGTCGCCCGCGCCGACGAAAAAAACATGCGCGAATATCTCCGGACCCGCGGTTATTTCGACGCCCGCGTCTTCAGCAATATCCCGGAATCGTCCGGCAAGCAACGCGAGGTGATTTACCGGATTGATCCCGGACCGGTGTATCAACTGGAAGAGATCACATGGGAATATCCTGCGGACTTCACGGATCGTCCGGTCGCACTGGAGCCCGTCACCGGCGAGGCCAGTGCCCGGACCATCCACGCCGCGGTGCGGGATACCGGCAATTACTGGAAAGAACGGGGTTATCCATCGCCCGTCGTCACCCGCAAGGAAATCGTCGTGGATCACGCCACGCGCAAGGTCCACGCCACGTACCTCGTGCAACCCGGCGCGCGGGCCCGCCTCGGCCGGGTCGAGGTGTCCGGTCTCGACAAACTCCGCCACTCCTTCATCCGCAAGGCCACGCCATGGACAACCAACGAACTTTACCGGGCCAGCCGGATCGATGAATTTGAGCGCAGACTCGGCGCCAGCGGGCTGTTTTCTTCCATTCAACTTGAGCGCGTCGAGCCGGATACGTCCGCGGTTTCCGCATCCGGTGGCGACGAGACCTATGATCTGAAACTTAAACTCTCCGAACGCCGGGCTCGCACCATTCAATTCGGTGTAGGTTATCGCACGGATACCGGCGCCGAAACGTCAACCGAGTGGCAACACCGCAACGCCCTCGGGGGCGGCGAACATCTCATGCTGGGCGGCAAAATCACCGGTATCGGCTATGAGGCGGAAAGCCGCATCACCGTGCCCTTCTTCCGTCGTGGCGATCAATCGTGGAGCACGTCGTTAAAATTTAGCGGCGAGGATACGGACGCCTACGACAGCAGTTCGATTGAAGCAGAAACGTGGGTCGTGCGGGAAATCAACCGCCGGTTGACCGGACGGGCCGGGTTGGCGCTTCAGTTGCTGGACAACAAAACCGCGGAAGGCTCGGAATACTTTTTTCTCGGCTCCGTGCCGATGCGCCTGAGTTGGGATTACGCCAATAACCTGCTCGATGCCACGAAGGGCCATCGCATCCTGCTGGAGACGGCGCCGTATCAGGGACTCAAGGAGACCGATTTGTTTTTTTGGAAGAGCCTGGCCACGCTCAATGGATTCGTTCCATTCGACGAGAATCAGCGCGTGGTGCTGGCCACCCGGCTCACCGGTGGCGTGATCAACGGCGGCGCCCTCGCGGACGTGCCGCCGGAAGAGCGATTCTATGCTGGCGGCGGTCAATCCGTGCGCGGGTATGCCTATCAATCGCTCAGTCCTCGCGACGATGACGGGATTGTTGGCGGACTTTCGCTGCTCGAGTCTTCCTTTGAGTTGCGCGGACGAATCACCTCCTCGCTCGGCGCGGTGATTTTCATGGACGGCGGATTCGCCTTTCCCGATCGCACGCCCGACCTCGATGAACGTGACTACTTCTGGGGCGCCGGCCTCGGATTCCGTTACTTCACCGCGGTGGGGCCGATTCGTATCGATGCGGGATTTCCACTTGATCGGCGCGAAGGCATCGACGACGCATGGCAGTTTTACATCAGTATCGGACAGGCTTTTTGACATGAAGAAAGTCGTCATCGCCATGCACTGGATCATCCGCCTCGGCGAGGCCATGCTCTTAACCGGCGTCCTGCTGATCGCCGGACTTTATATGGCGATGCACACCCGTTCGGGCATGGAGTGGGCCGCCGGAAAAGTCCGCGAGGTGAGCGGTGGCATCGTGGAAATTCAATCCCTCTCCGGCCGGCTTCCCTTCCGCCTGCAGGCCAAAAAAATTATGTTGCACGACTACCAGACAAACGCATGGCTGGTCGTGGAGGATGTCACCATCCGGCCATCACCGGCGGCGCTGTTGAATCGCGAATTGA
The DNA here is from genome assembly GCA_964470065.1 of uncultured Verrucomicrobiota bacterium. Classification (GTDB taxonomy): domain Bacteria; phylum Verrucomicrobiota; class Kiritimatiellia; order CAIVKH01; family CAIVKH01; genus CALMUP01. The sequence continues at coordinate 30,728 of CAYYAR010000014.1, forward strand.
TTCTTCGATCCATGCATGCGGGCAAGGTTGAGTGGATAGCCCTGCCCTCGTTTCACCGCGCCAGAGCGGGCGGTCATTCCGGCGAAAGAAAGCCGGTAGCATGGCCGGCGTGGAAACTCCGGCTCGACCAACTCGACGTGGACGAGGCGGTGATCCATCCGGCCATCACCCGCGAGCCGGTTCACGGAAGCCTGCAGGGGTCCAGCGTGTGGGACATCGGCAAGGTGACCGTCGAGGCAGAGATTGCGGCGAAGGCGGTCATACCGGGCAAATTGGATGCCGGGTTGGACATTGATTTTGTCTTTCGAAATTACACTCTGATCTTTCCGGAAGTCACCCTGCGCCGCGAGGGCGATGTGGCCTCGGTCAGCGGCGCCTATCATCCGGAATCAGCGATGGTCGGCTTAACCGGGCGGGTGCAGGTGATCGATTTCGGTGCGTATGCCGCATGGCTGGGCGAGGGATGGCGGGGCGGCGGCCAGGCTACCTGGTCGCTGCAGCATGCGCAACGAGAAGCGCCGTGGCGATTTGCGGGACAGTCCACCATCACCCATGCCGGATACCACTTCATCAATGCGCACGGCCTCGAGGGCAAGTTCGATTTCACCTGGCTGGCCGGAACAAATCATTACAAAACGCTCGCGGTGGATCTCGCCTCCGGACCGGTGATTGCCGGCGAAAGCACGATTACGTTCGATCAGCCGGTCACGTACCGTCAGTCCAATTCGACGGCCCGCCTCGACGTTCCCGCGGTTTCCCTCGCTGATCTTCACATGCGCCTCGGCGCTTCGGCCGACGCGCGGCAACTTTCGCTGCGGGCCGATGTGTCACATCCCAAATTGCGCTACGGCGTGATCGAGGCGAATGCCGCACGGCCACCCGATGCCGGCTTTCTTCCCGTGCAGATGGACATGGACAAGGGTCTGAACGGGCGTTTGCGGCTGGCTGGACAACCCGGCGACATTCTGCAAGGCATTATGCGGCGGCCATCATCCTTGCGCGGCGAGGTCATGGCGGATCTTTCCATTCATCGCTTTCCGGTCGACACCGCGCTCGACGGGTCGGTTGAGTGGCGTGATGGCCAGTACCGGAATGTCGCCACCGGCACCTTGATTGATCAAATTGCCGTGCGGCTGCTCGGGCGCAAAAAACGATTGGTCCTCGATCAGGCCACCGCCACGGATGGCGGACGCGGCCGCCTGTCCGCCGAAGGTCATCTTGCGTTTGATCAAGGCTGGTTGCCCTCCTGGGACATCCAGCTTGATGCCACCAACGCATCGATCTTCCGGCTGATTCGAACCGAGTTGCCTCTGAGCGGACAAATCACATCGACCGGCAACAAGGAATCCGCCGTGGTTCGCGGCGAGGTTTTTCTCGAGCATTTCCGCTTCGTGATTCCCCGCCGCCTTCCGCCCAGCATCCGTCCGCTCACCGTCACCGAAATCAACCATCCCGATCCGGCGCGCAATACACCCGTCGAGTCGCCGCGCGTGGATGAGCCCCGAATGCGGAAATCGCAACGCCCGGTTCAACTCGACATCACCATGAAGACGCGGGACCGGTTTGAGGTCAGCGGTCGCGGCCTGCAATCGGAATGGGGACGCGGGGAGCTCACGCTGGCCGGCACCAGCGATGAGCCATCGCTCAGCGGCTCGGTGCGCATCGTTCAAGGTTACGCCATGTTATTCGGCCGGCGATTCACTATTGATCAAGGGCGCCTGACCTTTCCCGGCCCCCTGCCGCCCCAGCCCCAACTGAACATCACGGCCTCGACGCGCATCAGCGATGTGATGGCCAGCCTGGTGGTCGGCGGCACCGCCGGCCGGCCCTTGATCAAACTGACCTCCGATCCGCTTTTGGAGGAAAGCGAGATCATGTCGATGATTCTTTTTGGCAAGCTAGCGGAAAACATGACGCCGTGGCAGGCGGTGGCACTGGCCAGCGGGTTGCGCTTGCTGAGCGGCGCGGATGATGACGTGGTCGCGGTGCTCGACGCGGGGCAAACCTTGCTGCAGGTCGACCAGATCAATATCAAACAGGACGACGAGGGCGAGGGTTTGGCATCCGTCACCGTGGGCAAACATGTCGGGCCCTTCATTTACCTCGAGGGTGAAAAGGGATTTGGCACCGCCGAGGATATCGTGAAGGTGACCGTCGAGTTGCCGAGGCGTTTTGTTCTGCAAACCGAGACCAGCCCGCGCATTCGCGAAGGTATCAGCCTGTTCTGGCGGCGCGACTATTGAAGTTCGTCCCAATGCACGGGCACGTCGGGCAATGCTTTCAAAAAGAAACGGCCATACCATTTCGTCTGAATACGCGGATCGAGAATGACCACGATACCGGTGTCCGTGGATGAACGGATCAGTCGCCCTACGCCCTGCCGGAATTTAAGAATCGCTTCCGGCAACGAATATTCCTTGAACGGATCGCCGCCGCGCTGGGTGATGCGATCGGAACGCGCCTTCACGACCGGCTCATCCGGCACGGCGAAGGGCAGGCGCGTGATGATCACATTGCTCAAGGCCTCGCCGCGCACATCCACGCCCATCCAGAAACTATCCAACCCGAACAACACGCCGGCCGGTTCGATTTTAAACCGTTCGATCATGGCGTGGCGGGGCAGCCCCTCGTGCTGGGCCATCACGCAGTAACCCGAGCCGGTCAAGCGGCCGACGGTACGGGCATGCAGGTCACGCATAAACTTGGCATTCGTGCAGAGCACGAAGGCCCGCGCCCGCGAATGGTCGACGTACCGGTAGAGCGCGCGCTCGCAGGCATCGAGATAGTCGGCCGCCGCTCCGGGATCCGGCATGCCTTTGGGAATGTGGATGGTCATTTGCCGTTCGTAATCAAAAGGCGAACCCACCGCGGAAGTGCGGGCGCCCTCCGCGCCAATCCGTTTGGTGAAATAATCCAACTGACCGTTCACCGCCAGTGTGGCGCTGGTCATGATGATGGTTTGCCCGTCGCGAAACAGTTTCTCTTTGAGGTGCGGCCCCACCTCGATTGGCGCCGAATACATCACGGTTTGCCGCCGGCGCGAACCCTCGCGCTGGAGCCAGTAGACTTGATCCGTGAGTGATTGCTTCAGAAAGGCATCCAGCATCAAACGGATTTCCTGACCGCGACGGCGGGCCGCGCTCAACTCGGCGCGCCGGTCGAGATCCTCCAGGTCTTCATGAATGATCCGCAGCTCGTTGATTAATATGTCGATGCGATGCGGCAGGTCGGTGGTGACCTCGAGGGGTTGCGAAATCACCCGCGTGGACTGTTGATCAAACTGCGCCCAGGCATCGAGCTGCGCCATCAACCGGACAAATTCGCCGCGAATTTCCGCGACCTGATGCACCGCCTTGCCTTGCCGCAAAGCCACCAGCAATCCGCGCGAACTATCCGCCGAGCACAAACGCCGCAACCAATGCTCGACACCGGCCTGCGACAACCGGATGCCGAGATGCTGACTGGCCACTTGCTCGAGTTGGTGGGCTTCGTCGAGGATGGCGATCTGGTAATCGGGCAAGAGCGACGCGCCTTGCCCCTTGAGCGCGAGATCGGCAAAAAACATCGCGTGATTCACCACGACGACGTGGGCATTCCGTATATCCCGGCGCGCCTGCATGAAATAGCAACGCGCATACTCCGGGCATCGTTGCCACATGCAATTCCCCGCCTCGACCTGCACCGATGACCACACATCGGGCGAGGGCTGGAACGGCATCGACTGTAACGAGCCGTCGCCGGGATCATCCGCCCACGCCTGTATGCGTTCGACTTCCAGCATGTCCTCCGGCTTGAACAGGTCCCGCTCCATGCGCCGCGCGCGATCGAGACGCCGAAGACACAAATAATTTGACCGGCCCTTGGCGAGCACGGCCCGGAAAGGCTGACCGATCACCTTTTGAATCAGGGGCAAATCCTTTTTAATCAATTGCTCCTGCAGGCTGATGGTGTAGGTCGAGACGACCACTTGAATCTTCAACTGCAGGGCGGCTTTGATGGCCGGCACCAGATAGGCCAGCGACTTGCCGACACCGGTCCCGGCCTCGACGGCAAGATGTTCGCCGGCCTCGATGGCTTGCGCCACCTGATCGGCCATTTCCGCCTGCTGTGGCCGCGGCTCGTAACCGAAGGACGGGTCCAAGGCGAGCGGGCCTTGCGAGGCAAAAAAACGCCGGACGTCATCGCGGATTTCCGGACGGATCTCCGCCTCATCAGCCTCTTCACGGAAGGGGGCGATCATGCGTCAAAAAGGAATGACAGGGCGGCAAACATGCGTGATACTTGCCGCCAATGAATACATATTCCCGCATCTCAAACAATCGCAATATCGGAGCGAAGCTCCGGCCGGTGGCCGGGTTTACCCTGATCGAGGTGTTGGTGGTGCTGGCTATTTTGTCCATCCTGGCCGGCATCGTCACGATCAACGTCGTCCGGCGACCCGCGGAGGCCAAGGTGGCGGCGGCGAAAACCCAGTTGAAGACGATCAAATCGGCGGTGAATCTCTATCGAGCCGATCACGGAACTATTCCCGGCATGGCGCAAGGGCTCAAGGCGCTCATTTCCGCCCCCACCACACCTCCGGTGCCGGCGAACTTCCCCGCCGATGGCTATCTTGATACGCGTGTGTTGCCGCAGGATCCGTGGAAACGAGATTTCATTTATCTGGTGCCGGGCCGGCGCGGCGAGTCGTTCGAAATCATCAGCTACGGCAGCGATGGTCAACCCGGAGGCGCGGACGATGCCGCGGATCTGTCCAGTTCCGACATCTAAGGCTTCCGGCTTCACGCTGATCGAAACCATCGCTGCCGCGGCCATCGTGGTCATGGTGGTGGCAACAGCCGTATCGACAAGCGCGGCGGCACAGCGCATGCAGGATGCCATTCACTTCTATCAAGTGGCAATGGACACCTCGGTGCGCATCATGGCAAATCAGTTTGGCGTGGAGTGCGACTTGCTGCCGGGCCTGGATGTGGTGATGAACGACGAGCAATCGGCGGAAAACGATCCGGGGTGGATGGTTTACCAGCTCGGTTCACGCGGCCGGGTGATGTCGTTCGCGCTTACGCGCTAGCTCGATACCACTGAATCGTGCGGGCCAGCCCCTCGTCGAAACTGATCCGGGGCTCCCAGCCGAGAAATTCCTTTGCGCGGCGCGCATCGGCCTGGCTGTCACGTACATCCCCGGCGCGGGCGGCATCATGCACCGGCTTCATGGATTTGCCGAGAATGCCGGCAATCGTATCGGCGAGCTCGTTAATCGAGATACGATTACCCCACGCCACATTGTAAAATCCACCCGCTGCCCGGTCCGGCGCATGGCAGCAGGCCATATTCGCGCTGATGATATCCTCGACAAACGTGAAGTCACGCGTCTGCTTGCCATCGCCATGAATAACGGGTGCGCGATCCTCCAGATAGGCGCGGATGAAAAGCGGAATCACCGCCGCGTAGTCGGACTTCGGATTTTGTCGCGGGCCGAACACATTAAAATAACGGAGGGAAAACGTCTTCAATCCGTACAGGTGATAAAACATCCGGCAATAATGCTCGCCGGCCAACTTATGTAGCGCGTAGGGCGATAGCGGCATCGGCGTCATGTCCTCGTGCTTCGGCAGCACCGGCGTATCGCCATACACCGAGGAGGACGAGGAAAACACCACGCGCTCAACCCCGGCATCACGAGCGGCGAGCAGCAGATTCAAGGTGCCATCGATATTGACGGCATTGGCCGACCACGGATCCTCGACGGAACGGATCACCGAGGGAAGTGCGCCGAAATGGAGGATGTAGCGCACGCCCTTGACGGCGCGGGCGACCGCTTCGCGATCGCACAGGTCAGCCTCCACCACGTCGACACGGCCATCAAGTCCGGCAAGATTTTCACGGCGACCCGTCGAAAAATTATCCAGTACGCGAGCACGTTCGCCACGACCAACCAAATGATGAACTACATTGGAACCGATAAAACCGGCGCCGCCAGTGACCAAATACATGATTTATTCCCCTCTTGATGAAGTTTAGTAATCAAAGTCGATGATGGCGTCCGGGAAGGCCGTTAACCATAATTGAAGCCAGACTTCAAGTTCGTCCTCGTCATCATCGTAAATTTCCCGGATGCCCAGACCCCAGCTCACACATTTGCCGGCCCGCTTGACCATGTAATAATGTTCTTCCAGCTCGCTATCCTCGGCATCGTAGCGCAGCCCGCCTTCAAAAGACCATTTCATCTGCGGGAACAGTATCGCCGAGGCTCCGAGCAGATTTTGGGTATCCGGGCGATAGCGGTGCTCGATCGTGAACGATGTTTCATCATCGAGCGAAGCCAGCAAACGGGTGTTCACCGATTCGACTTCGGAATCGTAGAAGTTGAACGAGCCGTCGTTTTCGATCAGGTAATTGCGATGAAACCGGAAATCGCCATCCCAGAACAGCGGCGAAAAGTCGTCCTCCCCGTCTTCCGGCTCGAGTTGAAGCACGCTGTAGGTATCGAGGTTGATGATATCGGACGGACTCCCCTTCCACCGGGTCTGGATTTTGTTGCGCATGCCAAGTTTAACATCGTTGCGCTTGTCCAGCCGGTCGACATCGTCAAATTGCGGCAACTCCTGCGGCAGCAGATTGGGTTCCATCCAGTAGGTGTGATTGAGGTACGGTTCCGCCACGTGGCGCAATCCATCGCCGTCGCCCAGCACAAGCACGTCGTCCCACGTGCGAAACGCCTTGAACGAGGCCTCCCACCCTAGTTGCGGAATGCTCCGGAAGCCCGCCCCCGCATCGGTATCGGTGGTGACCACCTGGTTGGTGGTAAACGCCGGGGCATTGGTGGGCGTCACCAGATAGATGTTGGTCGTGACCGACCGGTCGATGGTGGTGGAATAGTAGGTGCCGCGATAACCGGCTCGCGGGATCAGATTGAGAAAGCCCATCGTGCGGAACGGGTAGTAAAGCGTGTGGCCGGTATCAAACCGGAAGGCATCGTAATCAGCGGAGGCGTCGTCCGCGGGATACACCCGCTCGAGATACGATGCGGTATTTTTACTCTCGTAGTAGACGTCGCTCTCGTAGACCTGCTGGCGGGGCACATCCAGCCTCAACTCCGGCACGCGATTGACGTTCTCGTAGAAATCATTCAGCCGCTTGTTGATTTGCATGGCGGCGATGTAATTGTCATCGCGATGCGTCAGGGTGAGGCGGTTCTCGGGCTGCACGGCCTCGCGATATTCCTTGCGGAAGAAGTCCTTGAGTACATACGGATCGCTCAAATAATTGGCTTCGAGGTTGAGCATATCGCGATCGCTCAATTCATGAACATGGGCGAGTCGCAATCGATAGCGTTCCTCCTCCACCACGCCCTCGCGCGATTCGGTTTCACTACCCCGCAGGGGATCATCATCATTCAGGTAGTAGCCCTGCACGATGCCGTCGTAGGTTTTCTCCTTGTCGCGCCAGAGAAAGTCCTGGCCGACGCCGACGCCGCGACGGTGACGATAATCAAGATGGGTGCGGCCCCGCACGACACCTTCGACAGGATAGTTGTAAGCGGTCAGCAGGAACGCTCCCAACCGGGAGTTATAACCGGGAAGAAACTGGAAGAAGCGCTCGTGCGAGTCGAGACTGCGGGTATAGTAAGGCATGTAAAAAATCGGAATCCGGTCGGCCACATAGACCGTGGCGCTTTTGGCGTAGATGCGATTGTCGATGACCGATCCCTCGCGGGCCCGGATGGAAAGGGCGGGATCGTCGCCCTCGCAGGTGGTGATCGACACATCCTTCAACTCGACCGATCGCTCGCCGGTGCGGCGCGATTCACCAGCGGTGATATAGAAGGGATCATAATAGGAGGTAAACGCGCCGAAATCGCCCTGCTTGGTGCGCATATTGTAGTGGAACTCTTCGCCCCGCCATGTTTCCGTCCCGCGCTGGAAGAACACTCGCCCTTTCGCATGAATATCCTGGGTCTCCGTATGCACGCTCATGTAGTCCGCGGTGAGCAGGGTGTCGCCATCGCGCACGCGGACATTTCCACGGCCGATCATCTGTTTTTGCCCGGTCAGATATTCGAGGCTATCGGCCGTGATATCGAGCGGCATGGCGGGGGTCTGGGCCACCAGGACCACCGGCGCGGACAGTAAAATTGTCAGCAGCATCGGGAATATTCGGCTCGGCAATGACATCGCGTTCTCCAATGAAGGTGCGGAAAAGCTAACAGACCCCGCGCAACCCCGACAACTAGAATTAGGCCCCGCCCGCCCGGCAAATCCGCTCAAAATGAGCCGGTTCGACCGGCTGAATGGAAAGGCGCATCCCCCGCCGCAAGACCAACAGCGTTTTCAGCGCGGGATCATCGCGCAAATCGCCCAGCGAAACCAGGCGCGGAAATTTTTTGACGAAGGCGACGTCGACCAGCATCCAGACGGGATGCTCATCGGTGGCCTTGGGGTCGAAATACTCGCTCGTGCGGTCGCGCGCCGTGAAGTCGGGATACGCCGCACACGCCACACGACCGATACCGGCCACCCCCGGCGGTTCGGCGTTGGAGTGATAAAACAAGACGAGATCCCCGATCCGCATATCATCGCGCATGAAATTGCGCGCCTGGTAATTTCGCACGCCGGTCCAGGGCGTCTTGCCGTCACGCTTGAGATCATCGATGGAATAGACATCCGGCTCGGACTTCATCAGCCAATGGCGCGGCTTTGCGTTGGATGTATTCATGGTATCTCCACCCGGACCCGGTAGGCCTTGAATGGCGCCGGCGAGGTGTCCGTCACCGAAATCGTTCCGGCGCCCGTGATGTTTGTGTAAGGAAGCAGCGCTTGCCAGGGATCCGGCAAAATCAAATTGGTGGCATAGCTCACGGCATAACGACGGCCGCTGACCGCGCTCCACTCGAGCGTGAAATCGCCGCTACCCGTGATGTAGAAATAGGAACCGGCATCGATGATCGACGTGCCCGCAACATATTCGCGGAGATTGCTGAACCCGTCGCCGTCGGGATCCAGGGCCGCATCGTCCGCCGAGTAGGGATTCAGCCCGTGATACGCCTCGTAGGCATCCGGCATGCCATCGTGGTCGAGATCGGAACTCCATGCGGATGTCACACTGTAAGCGAGGCTCGTCTCGTTAAATGCGAATGTGTACCAGCCGCTCAGGGCTCCCGGGAGGATGATATCGGCGCCATCCAGCTCGGCGATTTGATTGGTGTCGCCATCGCCCCAGTTGGCGACCTCCCATGCATCGTTGGCGACAAATTTAAAGGCCACATTTGTGCAACCGGTCAGGTCAGCGACGAATCCCCACTGGTTGGTCGCGGTTTTGCGCATATTCGCGGCGCGCTGGTTCCAGAAGTTAAAGTGGCCGGCTACAGCCATGTTCGTATACGTCGTGCTAAAGATTGGCTCGGCAAGATCAGGATAGGCGGAGAACGTCGCCGCGATGTTTTGCTCCAGACCCGCGTCCGCCAGTTTGACGGTCAGCCTGCGCTCAAACCACGAATACGACCAACCATTTCCACTAATGGACGCCAATTCGCTTCGGTTCGCCCGCCGCGCGAGAGGACTTCCGCCCACCGTCAACGCGGTTACCGGATTTGCATCATGCATAATGAGATAGTAATCCCGCGCGCCGGGATCAAAGGAGCCGTCACGGCTTCCGATCGTAAACGAGAGGCTGCCGGTCGAGCTGTTCGCGGTCAGCAAGGTCCGGGCATACGCACCGGCGAGGTAATTGGTGGTCTCCCCGTCGTCCTCGTAGAAAAGAAACGAATTTGTTCCTGGCCAGTGATGAATATCGATATGCGCCGGAGCAAACTGATTGGCGAAGTATTGCACCGGCCCGACGGGAATGATCGCGCCGGCCCGGCTGAACAGCGGCATGTAGGCGAGCGAGGCGGGGACGCTGACCGTTTGTCCGCCGGCATACTTGCGCCCGGTATCCTGATGATACCATTGTGAGCCCGACGGCAAATAAACCGAACGCAACGACTCGCCGCTTTCATACACCGGCGCCACCAGCAGATCGCGCCCGACCATGTAATCGTAATCGTTGCGCGTGAAGGTGTTGGTGTCCTGCTGAAAGAAAAAGACCGCCGGCGCGTTCACTGGCACACCGCTGGACGAAGCTCGCGCCGCCAGCGAATACAAATACGGCATCATTTGATAGCGAAACTTGATCCAGCGTCGATTGGATTGAACATAGTCGACACTGAATGCCCACGGCTCCTGATTCGTCGTGCCCAGGGTGGTATGATTCCGGAACAGCGGTTGAAGCGAACCCGCCTGGACCCAGCGGGCGATGAGTTCATTGTACGCATCACCCACAAAACCACCGATGTCGTGGCCATACCAGGCCTGACCGGAAATCATGACATTCAAGCCGAACGGATTGCTGAAGCGCAGATGATCGAACGACGAGATATTGTCGCCGCTCCAGCCGGCGGCATAACGCTGAATTCCGGGCCAGGCGCTTCGACTTAACACATACGGTCGCTTAGCCGGAGCGCTTTGGGTGAGCGCCTCGTACGACACGCGCGATTCCCAGATGCTGTAGGTGTTTTTGTTGACGGCATGCCACTTCACGGTGCTATCCACATTGGTGGCGCCGTAGTTGTTGTCCAGATACCAGACGACATTCAGAAGCAAATCGTTCTCGTTGGGTTCGTTCAAATCATTCCACAACGCTTCAAAACCGAAACTATCCAGATAGTTTGTCAACCGGCCGCGCCACCAGTCGCGCGTGGCGGGAATGCTGTAGTCGAGCCACGACACGAACCCGAGAAAGTTCGAGCCGATATAATTGGATAAATCGGGCGACTTCAAAAAATACAAGTTCGATGCGGCATGCGCATACAGCGGATCGCTGAGCGTCAACAGCGGCTCAACGATCGGCACCAGCTTCATACCCATGCCATCGATATCGCCGACCATCTGCGCCACATTGGTGAATTCCGCGCCGAACGTGAGTTGGGCGTTTTGATTGGTGTATTGCGCCTGCGCACCGATATCCAAATAGATGGCATCGCACGGAAAATCGGTGGCGCGCATGGTGGTGGCGATATCCATCACCTCGTTCTGGGTAAAATAGGAATGTCGCGACTGGTGGTAGCCAAGCGCCCATTTCGGCAACATCTTCGGCCGGCCGGTCAATTCACTGAAGCGATCAATCACCGCCTCCATCGTGTGGTTACTTCCGCCGGCAAAAAAGAAGTAATCGAGCTGGTCGTCGCCTGCCTCGAACGTCCACACGCCATTCGTGCCGTCCAGCCGGAAGACCGGACGCGCCGGATTGTTGAAGAAAAATCCATATGCCATCGCGGGATGATTGGTTGATGCCGGTCGCACGCCGTACATCATCGGCAGCGCGGTGTAACGAGGCGTCTTCTCCTCCGAAAATGCATAGGTATCCTGCGTCCAGAACTGAATGGCGCGACCACGCCGGTTGAGCGGTCCGGCGGTGTCGCCGAGGCCGAAGAAGGCATCGTTCGTGCCCATGCGCTTCGTCCCGCGCAACTTGAAGCCGGACGGAAAATTAGACACCGACTTGGCTCCCCCGCCCCAACTGATCTGGGCATAGGCATTGGTGTCGCCGATCTGATTGTAATCCAGGTTAAATTCCATTTTTGAATCCAGCAGAATCGGCACGCCGTTGGTGGTGTAAAAATGCACCTGCACCTGGTTGGTCAGCACGATACTGATGTGCAACTGATCGGTGGTGATGACGAAGTTGGTGGCATTCACCTGCGCGAAGGTCTGCGTGAAATTCGGCCAGTCATAGATGAATTTGTGGATGGCGATTTCCTCGCGCGGAAACAATTCACTGAAATGGTAGCGCACCCGCACCACGTCCGGCGCGTAGGGCGAGACCTCGACCGTGCCGCCGGATGCCAACTGGAAAAACACCTGGCGGTTGCCGTTGTTGGTGATCATGGACCACGAGGTCACATGGGTTGCGGTTTGCACGGCGGCATGGGCTGCCGCCTGGCTGGCCAGCCAGACGAGCATAATCAACCACTGCTTCATGACTGGCTCAACCGCTTCTTCGGCGCATCGAAAAATCGCACATGGGCTTCGCGCAGGATTCCCGGAATGCGATCCGCAAAACGGTAATCACCGAGACAACGCCGGATGGCCGCTTCATCCATGGACGCCGCATTCAAACCCGGAAACCAGTGATCCCCCTGCCCCAGCAGGTTGTAGCGCATCTTCGCGAACGACTCCATATCCAGCGCGGTGGCATAATTCCAGAGGCGCACGATTTCCCAGATGTTGATCCGTCCCGGCACTTGCTCCCAGTCCGGCAGGCCGTCCGCCCAGTGCGCGCACCAATCGGCGCCCAATTGCTTGTCCATCTCCGCGCGAATCCGGGCGGCGATGTCCGGCACGAGGGTGTCGCGATGCTTCCAGTGGGCCAGACCATCCACATGCTCGTCAAAATCAGTCTCCCGCGCCGCGCCCAGACTCAGCGTGTGAACCTCTTCGCGAGCCAGGCAATACAAATCATTGAACTGCATCGGGGTCAGCGGCGCGCACAGCGCCCGCAACTTTTCCGACGGCTCGTATAATTTTCCGCCTTTGTCGTTTGGACTGATGATGAAGACGCCCATGTCGTGACGGCGCGCCGCTTCGATCGCCGGCCAGTTCACCTCGTTGACAAAATACCAGTGCAGGTTGATGTAATCGAACGCCCCCGTCTCGATGGCTTTGATGATCGCATCGACTGGCCCATGCGTGGAAAATCCGATATGTCGCACGCGCCCCTGATCCTTGAGAATTGATGCGGCGGCAAGGGAACCCTGGTGAAGCGCCTTGTCCACCAGTTCCACCGTGTTTAGCCCGTGGATGGCCAGCAGGTCGACGTGCTCCAGCTGAAGATTTTTCATCGAACGGTCGAAGGTTTTGAAAAACTCCATCGCCGAGTCCTTGGGGCCGAGCTTGGTTTGCACGATCAATTCGTCGCGGGGAAACTCGTTGAGCACCGGACCGAGCTGCAACTCCGAGGTGCCATAGCCGCGGGCGGTTTCAATGTGGTTGATGCCAAGTTCCACCGCACGGCGGATGCTCGCAGCTACGTTGGCTTGACTTTCCGGCGGCACCTCGTGGACAGCCAGATCGCTCCACGAATGCTGATAGCGCATGCCACCACAACTAAAAACCGGCATGGCAATGTTTGTCCGGCCAAACCGACGACGCGGCATCAGCTGGCTATTCAAGCTCAACGACATAGGTATATAGTACCCCGCCACGGGAAAAACGCATCATGATTTGATCATCGATTTGCGGATGCATGCGCCGGCAATCGCCGCATCGGCCAGCCGGTTGCTTTTGACCGCGGACATGCTAACGTCGTCACATGTTGCGGCGTATGACGATCGTATCTTTTTTTCTCGCGGCCTGTGGTTTAACGGCCTCGCCGCTCCAGGCCGGGGATGCTCCTCCCGTTGAACTGCACATCGACGGTGATTTTCCAATCATTGGAAATATGGAGGTTAAGGTTTTCCAATCATTGGAACTTTTTTACCGCGGCCAGCCCCGGGTGGTGACCCGGCAAGCGGCAACCACATCGCCTATGACCATGATCGTTCCCGGCGTGCCTGATGGCACCTACCTCATCAGCATCGCGCATGATGCCAACGATGATGGCCGCATCAATGCGAATGCGTTCGGCGTGCCGACCGAACCCTCGCTTTTCTACCATCCGGACGCGAGCGACGGCGCGGTGCGACCCAGTCAGGCATTCTTCGACTTGGGCGCGGAAAATCGATCGCTCAATATCCAACTCGGCCCGCCTCCCGCCGATCCACGCGCGTGGGGCGCCGGCGCGCTGATGTTTATTTCGTCCAATCCTTACCGCGGTGGCGATACGGTAGTGCGGGTATTTCCCGCGTTGACCTTTGTGGGCGAGCACCTCTTCATCGTCGGACCGCGGGCCGGATTAAACTTCTATCGCGACCGGTTGTTGAACGCGAACCTGGTCGCGGATGTGAAGTTTGCCGGGGAAGCATTTGAGGAGCAGGGTTTTCTCGAGGGCATGGCCAAGCGCCGCGATACAGTGATGGCCGGACTTGATAGCAGCCTGCGCGCGCTCGGTCCATTCCGGCTCGAGTTGTCCGCGATGACCGATGTGTTGGACCGGCACAACGGACAGGAAGTGAATTTGTCGCTCACCCGGACGTGGCGTCGCACGTCATGGTCCGTGGCGCCCGGCGCCGGCGTGGTGTGGAGATCCGCTTCGTTCAACGATTATTACTATGGCGTGCGCGATGAGGAAGCCACGCCGGTCCGGCCCGCCTACGATCCCGGCGCGAGCGTGGAATTCTTTGCCCGGATGTTCGGACGGCTGGAACTTTCAACGAGTTGGTCGCTGCTCGGGTCGATCCGGCTGGAACTGCTGAGCGATGATGTGCAAGACAGCCCGATTGTCGACAAGTCGCTCGTCACCACGTCATTTATCGGCGTGAACTATGCCTTTTGAGCAGAATGATCGGCGGGGACCGCCCTCGCCGGTTGAGGCCCGGTTTACCGGGCATGCCTTGACAGCACACATGCTTGTCCTAGGATGATCGCATGTCGAGACGACCCTGCATACCACCTTTTTTTCTCTTTGCCGCGCTCTCATTCGTATCCGGTTGCCGGACCCTCCATCAACCGGAGCAAATCACCCAGGTCGCCACCATAGATGCCCTGCTTGCCGGTGTTTACGACGGACACATAACGCTGGCGAAGTTGCGCACGTATGGCGATTTTGGACTGGGAACGTACGACAAGCTTGATGGCGAGATGATCCTGCTGGGCGGGACATTTTATCAGGTGCTAGCCGATGGTCGCGTGGCCAAGCCATCTCCGGAAACCCTCACCCCATTCGCCACGGTCAGCTTCTTCGATCCGGTCAAGTGGATCAGCGTCCAAAAGCAAACCGGCAAAGAGGCGCTGGAGCAGCTTATCGATGCGCATGCGCCAGATCCGAATCAATTTTGCGCGTTCCGCATTGAGGGCGTGTTCAGCCGGATAAAAACCAGAAGCGTGCCCGCGCAGGAAAAACCCTACCGTCCACTCAGCGAGATTACCGCCAACCAGCCGGTGTTCGAACTGACCGAACAAACGGGAACACTCATGGGTTTCCGTTCACCCGCCTACGTGAAAGGTATCAATGTGCCGGGTTATCACATGCATTTTTTGTCCGACGATTTATCCGGCGGCGGTCATGTGCTGGATGTGGTGATGGAGCGCGGCACCGTGGCTATCGATGACCGCTTCACGTGGATGAGCATGTACATTCCGCCGGACAGTCCGTTGTTCCGGGGCGCCGACTTATCCACCGACCGGGCCGGTCAGTTGAAGGCGGTGGAATCCGATCCTGAAGCACCAACCTATTGAGGAAGCATCATGAGTAAAGCAATTATCGGTATCGTTATGGGTAGTGATTCGGACCTGCCGGTCATGCAGGCCGCCGCCGAAACATGCGCCGAATTCGGTGTTCCTTGCGAGGTACGCGTCGTCTCGGCGCATCGCACACCTGACGACATGGCGCGCTATGGACGTTCGGCGATGAAGCGCGGGATCAAAGTCATCATCGCGGGCGCGGGCGGGGCCGCGCACCTGCCGGGCATGCTGGCCAGCCACACGACGCTTCCGGTTATTGGCGTGCCGGTGGAATCCAAAGCGCTGAAGGGCCTCGATTCGCTGCTGTCGATCGTGCAAATGCCGGCGGGTATTCCCGTCGCCACGGTGGCCATCAACAACAGCCGCAACGCCGGATTGCTCGCACTCTCCATGATCGCCTTATTCAACCGGGCGCTGCAAAACAAGTTGATCGCGTTCCGGGAAAAACAGGCGCAGACCTCGCGGGCCAAAAACAAGCGCCTCGGTCGTTAGCGCATCAGCGGTTCTTGATCGCCACGGCGGCGTCCAGGCGCGGGTGGTTCGAGCGCAGATCATCCCGCTGCAAACCGCGCCCTTTGTTCATCTGGTCAAGAAGATCAAGCGTGGCGCGCAGACCGTGCAGACAGGCGAGCACATCCCCCGTGTGCGCCACTTCGGAAATGGTGTGCATGTTTCGCAACGGAATTCCGACAGACACAGCGGCGGCATCAATACTGGCCAGTACCGCCGCCATGGCATCGGTGCCGGTGTCGCGCCCGGTCGGACTGCGCTGGAGGGGTATGCCGGCCTTGCGACAGGCCTTTTCGATGAGGCTGTTGACAAACTCGCTGGTCACCGAGCCGGTGGCCAGTGAAAAGCCCTCGCCCAGGGTGACCGGGGTGAAGCGTTGCTCGCCGACACCGGGCGCGGACTTGTAGTCATGGTCCACGTCTACGCCCACGAGCACGTCCGGGTGCATTTCCGCAGCCAGCACACGGCTTCCGAAACGCCCGATCTCCTCGTAGGTCGCAATCCCGAACAGCACGCGAAGATGCTTCAAGCCGCCAGCCTCGGCCAACAGGCGGGCCAACTCGCTCACCACAAAACAGCCGAGGCCGTTATCCAAGTAGGCGCCATAAAAAGCGTCCTTGGTAAAGCCGCGGCGGATCGGCCGCTTGAGGATGATGGTGTCGCCCTGTTTGATACCGGTCTTCAATAAATTTTTCTTCGCCTTGTCGCCGTGCGCCTGCAACTCGACGTACAACATTTCCGGCTTGATGCCTTTGGTGCCGCTGCGCACATCGGGAGGCGCAAAGTGAATCGCCCCGACGGCCTCCACCGTGCCGCCCTCGAGCATGTTGTACTTGCCGTGTTCCTTCGGATCCTCGCTGAAAATGACCACCTCGTGACCGATCAACGTGCAGGGCAGAAACGAATCGCTATTGATCCACACCTTGCCGTCCTCGCCGATGCTCCGCACTTGCATGCGGATCTTGTCGGCATGGCCGACAAACATAATGGTCGTGCGGTCCTCCTCGCCGGGATGCGTGTCCAGCACGAGGCCGGCATTGCCCTTAAATTGATGAATGCCCCAGCCGCCGGGATTCATTTTCTCGAAGGCCGGCTTGAGCACGCCGTAGGACATGGCTGCCTCAAGACCGATCGGGCTTGGCGCGGCAAGAATTTCGCGCATCCATGCGAATTGAGATTCGGGCATTGACTGCGTCCAAGGAGCGTTCTTGTTCTTTTTCATGGCGGATCTTCCTTTGTAAATCTAGAGTGTAACGCATGTTCAAGGCGGGGCAAGAACGGGATCACACCCTCAACTACCGGGAGCGCGACCGCGCGCACGTCTGGCATCCCTACACCCGGTTTTCCACACTGGCCGGCGACCACGTGCCGGAGATCACCGGCGGGCAGGGAATCCATCTCCATTCGTCCGATGGAAAAAAATACATCGATGCGATTTCATCCTGGTGGTGCGTGAATCTCGGCCATGGACAATCGGACATCATCGCCGCCATCACCCGTCAAGCCGGCGAGTTGCAACACAGTATTCTCGGCAACCTCACCCATCCTCGCGCGATTGAACTCGCCGAACAACTGGCCGGTCTCATGCCCACGCCGGATCGCCATGTGCTGTTCGCCTCCGACGGTTCCAGCGCCATCGAGCAAGCCGTGAAGATCGCCATTCAATACCGCTCCAACACGGGTGAATCGTCGCGGGGGCAGATCGCCTGCCTTGACGGCGCTTACCACGGCGACACCCTGGGCGCCATGGCGCTGGGCTATCTTGAGCATTTTCACCGCCCCTACGAGCGCCATCTTTTTCCGGCGCTGCGCCTTCCCTTTCCGGCATGCCGTTGCGTGCCGAGCGGTCCGGGTTGTGCCGCCACGTGCTTTGCCGCCGCCCAAAAGGAGCTCGACGCCGTGGCCGGCACACTCACGGCGGTGATCGTGGAACCTTTATTGCAGGGGGCGGGCGGTATGAGATTGTACGGCGAAGCGTGGTTGCGCTCGCTGGCCCGGTGGTGCAAGACGAACAACGTGTTGTTGATCGTGGACGAAATTGCCACCGGTTTCGGGCGGACCGGACGCTGGTTCGCCTTCGAGCGCGCCGGCATTGACCCGGATATTGTGTGCGTCGGCAAAGGCTTGGCGGGCGGGTATCTGCCGATCAGCGCGACGATCGTGCGTGATGACATTTATGACACATTCACCGACCTGCCCGATGATCACACGTTGCAGCACGGGCATACCTTTTGTGGCAATCCCATCGCCGCCGCCGCCGCGTTGGCCGCGCTGACGTTGTATCGCGATGGCGTGATCGAACAAGTAGCCGCGAAAGGACAACTACTCGGCCGCGAGCTCGCCCCGGCGGCTTCGCTGGCTATCGTAAAAAACGTCCGCGCCATGGGGTTGATGACGGCGATCGAGCTTCATCCGGAGCCGCCGGCGCCCGGCGTGACTTCGCGGCCTCACCGGATTCGTCAGCGACTCCAGGAGCGCGGCGTGCTGTTGCGACCGCTCGGGCCCGTGCTCTATGTGATGCCGCCGTTGATCATCCGCGACGAGGAAATTCGCGCGCTGGCCGCCGAGGTGCTTGCGGCGCTTGATACACCGTAAGCATCAGCTTTTTTCTTCCAGCGCTTTAAGTCGCGCCTCGAGTTCGGCCACGCGTTTCTTGAGCTGAGGCAATCGACTGACATTGGCGGCTTGCTCTTTGTACTCGCGATGATCGATCGCCGGCATGCCGCCCACCATGGTTTTGGCGGGAATATTTTTGGTCACCGCCGCACGCGTCAACACGATAGTGCCGGGACCGACTTCGCAATGCCCCACCACCCCGACCTGTCCGGCGAGAATGGCGTGATGGCCAATGGAGGCGCTCCCGGCGATGCCCACCTGCCCCACGAGCACGGCATGGTCGCCAATAGTTACGTTGTGCGCGACCATGACCAGGTTGTCGATCTTCACGCCGTGACCGATGATTGTCTTGCCAAATCGCGCCCGGTCAATGGTTGTATTCGCGCCGATCTCCACATCATCACCGATTTCGACAATACCGATTTGCGGAATCTTGGTCCGGACGCCCTGCTTGTCCGCATCATATCCGAAGCCGTCCGAGCCGATTACCGCTCCATTATGGATGATCACCCGGGCGCCGATGCGCACATGTTCACGGACGGTGACCATGGGATACAACAAACCGCTCTCACCAATCGATGCGCCTTCGCCCAGGACATTATGACCGACCAGCACGGAGCGCGCACCGATCGAGGCCTTGGCCCCGACCACGCAATACGGTCCGATGTGTACGTCCTTACCGAGGGTCGCTTCCGCGGAAATCACCGCGGTCGGGTGAATCCCCGGCGGATAGACCACCGGCGGAGGCGAATACCATTGCGCGACGCGGGTAAAAGCCGCTTCGGCGTTCTTGACCCGGATGAGGGGAATCGCCAGCGACTGATTCCAATCAAGCCCGACAATCAGCGCCGAAGCCGCGGTTTTTTGTGCGTCGGCGGCATAGCGAAGCTGGGATACAAATGAAATATCGCCGGCGCGGGCATACCGGATACCGGCCACGCCGGTAATCGTCACATCGCCGCGGCCGTCCACGGATGCTTCGAGGCGAGCCGCCAATTCGCTGACACTAAACGCGGCCATCAAAACCTCAGGGCTTGCGGGCGTTGATCACCGTGATGATTTCGGCGGTGACATCAAATTTCGGCGCAAAGTATACCACCGGTGGAACCCCGTTCAGCGTATCGCCCGAGGTGTCGATAATGGCGATGTAACCGCGTGCGCGGGCATGATCACGAATGATTTCGTTGATCTCCGCGAGCAGGCGGGTCCGGGCGCGGCGGGACTGCTCATCCATGCGACGCTGAGCCGTCTCTTCCATGCGGCGAACTTTGGTCTCGGCGTCCTTGACCTCCATCAGCTTCTCTTCGGCTTCGCCGCGTTTCACGGCGCGGGCATCCTCGTTCAGTGCGGTGCTTTGGGCCTGGCTGCGCAGGGCGTTGTACTGGTCCTGCAGCTTCTCGAGGGAATCAACCAGGGTCTTTCGCTCCGCCTTGATTTCATCGGCCTGCTCCTTGAGTTGCGCCTCGGCATCGCGCGTTTTGTAATAATTGGTAAACACGGAATCGAGATCGACAAACACGATGGAGCCCTGCCCATCCTGCGCCGAAGCCGGAGCCACGAGCGGTCCCGCCCCGAGCAACACCAACCACACACACACGGCAATGAATTTGTTCACGCGTCATCTCCTTTCAAGTGAGTTTAGAATGAATAACCGATGGAAAACTGGAACCGGCCCGAACTGCGATCGTTGAATTCGTCCGCCTCCAGCGGCCACGCATAGTCGAACCGCAATGGAAAACCGGTGATGTCAAACCGCACGCCCACGCCGTAATCGGAATTGTACTCGTTAAAGTCATACGAAAACGGTTCGTCGTAAACCATGCCAATATCAAAGAAAGTCGCCAGGCGGACAACCGGAGCGACCGGCACGGTATACTCGATCATGGCAAACCAGAGCGCATATCCGCCCACCGGTTCTCCATCCTCATCCTTCGGCCCGACATCCCGGTAGTCGAAACCGCGAAGCGTCCGCGCTCCGCCCAGAAACAAACGATCAAAGATGGGCACACGGTCGCCATCACCGTAATAGTCGGTGCCGGCAATCCATCCGCGCACATTCAGCACGTGACCAAACCACAGGGGAACAAAGTGCGAGGCCATGGCATCCACACCGTAAATGTCGGTTTCACCCTGCAGGGGACCGCCGGCCACCATTACCGAAAGAGACGCACGCGTACCCCGGGTGGAAACAAAGAAATTATCGCGCGTATCATAGACCAGCTCCGTCGTGAACGAGCTTTTGATGCGATCGCCCTCTTCCTGCTTGATGAGATCCGATGCATCATCATCGACATTAAACACCTCGATCTGCTCCAAACCATAAATAAAATTCAGCCGGGTGAAGCGCGCCAGCGGTATGCCAAGGGTCAGGCTGCCACCGGTGTTGCGTTGTTCGTATTCGTCACTATAGAAACGCGCTTCGCGCCGGAAGAGAGCGCCACCGAGCGACATCCGGCGATCGAGAAACCATGGCTCGGTCAGGGACACTTCGTAATCGGTTCGCTTCGAGCCGAAGTTGGCCCGCAGACGAAGCTTTTGACCCGCGCCCTCCGGAGGCCAACTCGTGATGTCGAAATTGCCCTGCTGCAATTCGATGAATCCGATCAGATTGTCGATGCTGGAGAAACCTGCTCCGACGATGAATTGCCCGGTGTTTTGCTCGGTGACATCGAACACCACGTCGTATTTGGAGGGATCATCCGTCGGCTCGGTCGCCATGGTGACCGCCGAGTAATAACCGAGATTGCGCAGGCGGTTCTGACTGGTGCGCATCTTGACTTCGTTGACGACTTCGCCGGGATACACGGTGACTTCGCGCCGCATGACCTTGTCGCGGCTCTTGGTATTGCCACGGAAACGCACATCCCGGATGTAGGCCAAATGTCCCTCTTCCACCTGCATGCGCACATGCACCACCGGTTGTCCCCGCTGCCGCGTCGATACTTCATCCGGTTCGAGACGGTAATTGACCTCGGTTTCGATGTAACCGCGACTACCGAAGTAGTCGCGCACCGTTTGCGTCAATTGCGCGAGGGCATCCGATGAGGCTACATCGCCAGCCTGATTGGTCACGGTTTGCAGCACGTTGGTGACGGGAAACAAAGTGACACCCCCGATGGAAACCTGCCCGAACAGGTATTGGGGGCCCTCCTCCACCGGGACGATGATCTCGATGCGGTCGTCGTCCAGCTCGCGCAGTTCCGGTTCACCAATGCCGGCGTCAAGGTATCCCTTGGCCGCATAGGCCCGCCGCAAGAGAACGCGATCGGCCGAAAGCAGATCCGGCTCGTACACCCCTCCGCCGGTAAGCCACGAATACCAGCGGCGTTTCTTCTGCTGCATCACCTTGCGCAACTCGCGAGCTGTGATGTGCTCGTTGCCGGTAAACGAGATGCGCTTGATCTTCGCCCGCCGGCCTTCCTCAACGCGGATGGTGACATCGGCCACACCCGCTCCCGGCTCCACGTCGATCGTCCAGCTGAGCGCGGCGTACGGATATAGTTTCTTGCGGTAAAATTCCGTCACCTCGCGAGACTTGACGGCGAGCACCGAATCATCCACCGGGTCGCCCGGTCCGATGGCAAGCAATTCGCGGATCTTTCGATTGTCCACATATTCGGCTCCGTTGATCGTCAACTGTCGAATACGGGGTTTTAATTCCACGATATACACCACCGTCAGGCTGCCCGGGGCGGTTTCCACGTCGGCCGCCATATAGGAGAAAAAGCCCGAGCGCTTCATGGCAAGTACATCGCGCGAGAGGGCTTCGCGGGAAAATGCGTCACCTTCCCGCACACTGATATACGCCCGTACCACCGATTCATCCATCCGTGTGCGGTCGCGCCATTCAATCCGCACCGCGCTCACAGTATTCGCCGCGGCGGAAAACACCGACACCCACGCCAGCAGCGCGATCATCCAGCACAGTTTATGCGGGCGGGCGGCCATCACGATCACTCCTCCCGCGGGCCCGGCGCCATCGGGGCGCGATTTTCAAACCGCGTGATTTCCGAGACAAACGTCAGGCGGACATCACCGGTTGGACCGTTGCGTTGCTTGGCGAATTCCAGAATGGCGAGGGTCGGATCCTCGTTACTGTCCTCCTCGGCGGAGCGGATCGGGCGCCGCAACAAGCCGACCACGTCGGCATCCTGCTCGATCGACCCGGAATCACGCAGATCGGAAAGCTTGGGGCGGCCATCCCGCGTTTCCGGGGCACGGCTCAACTGACTCAGCACCAGCACCGGCACATTCAATTCCTTGGCCATCGCCTTCAGCGCACCCGAGATGCCAGCCACTTCACGCTGGCGGCCTTCACGGGCGAATTTGCTGTAGTTCATCATTTGCAGATAATCGATGACAATCAGGCCGATGTCGTGCTTTTTCTTCAGCCGGCGCGCGCGCGCGCGCAACTCGATCGGCTCGAGACCGGGCGTGTCATCGACAAAGATCCGGGCCTCGCTTAATTCGTCGGCGGCGCGGACGAGATCGTTGTGCTTGGTCTGACTTACATACCCTTCGGCCAGGTTCTTCATCGAAATGCACGCCCGCGAGCACAGCATGCGCTTGACCAGCGACTCGGTGGACATTTCAAGGCTGAACACCGCCACGGGAATTTTCTGATGAAGAGCGTTGTTCCCGGTGGCCGCGTGCTCGACGATGTTCATGGCCAACGACGTCTTTCCCATGGAGGGGCGGGCGGCGATGATGATCATGTCGCCGCCCTGGAAGCCGGACGTGATTTTATCGATGTCCGTGAAACCGGTGGGCACGCCGGTGATCGCCCGCTTCTGCTGGATGGCGATGTCGATCTGCTTCATGCTGTCTTTGATCATGAAGTCCCACGGCTTCACCTTCTGCTGCCGGTCATGCGAGATGTCGTAGAATGTCTGCTCCACCTGATCCAGCAACAGGTCGGCATCTTTTTCCTGACGGAAGCATTCGTCGATGGCCTCCCGGGCGCGCGCAATCACGGAGCGCAGGAGATACTTGTCCCGCACGATTTCGATGTAGTATTCGGCGTGGGCGGCGGTGGGTGTCGAATCAATGATCTGCTGAATCGCGATGCGGCCGCCCACCTTGTCGAGCAGGGCAAGGGATTCCAACCGGTCCGACAACGTGATCATGTCGATCGGCCGGTTTTGGTCATGCAGGGCCAGCATATGCTCGAAGAGCATCTGGTGCTGGGGATGATAAAACGAGTCGGAGGTGATCTGCTGTTCCACCGCCAGATCAATCACCCGGTCCGCCTCGACGAGAATCGAGCCTAGGACTCCGCGTTCCGCCTCCTCGCTGTGAGGCGGAACGCGATCCGTGCGGATGGGTCCCGCGGACTCGGGCCTTTCGGCCATGGCGTATTACTCCGCGACGATGTGAATCGTCAGGTTGGTATGGACTTCCGAGGTGAGCTTGATGGCGATCTTGTAGTCGCCCAACTCTTTGATCGGATTTTCAAGCACCACCTGGTGTTTCTCGAGCTTGATCTTTTCGTCGGCGAGCGCCTGCAATACATGCTGCCCGGTCACTGATCCGAAAATCTTGCCTTCGTTGCCGGCCTTGGCCTTGATGGTAATTTCCATGGCCGAGATCTTTCCGGCCAGCGTCTGGGCGTCTTCACGCAAGCGAAGGCGGCGGGCATCGTACTCCGACTGCTTTTTCGCAAGCTGGCGCAAGGTCGCCGGAGTTACCGGAGTGGCCAGCTTGTGAGGCAGCAAGTAGTTGCGGGCATACCCGTCCGATACTTTCAACCGCTTGCCTTGTTCGCCGAGTCCCGGCACGTCTTCAATTAGAATAATGTCTTTAGCCATGTGGATTCTCCTCGGTCGCTCAGGGCAACAAACCCATCACCCGTGAGCGACGGATCGCGCGCTTGATCTGGCGCTGCTGTTTGGCGCTGGTTCCGGTGATCCGTTGCGGGGTGATCTTGCCCCGCTCGGTCATAAACTTTTTGAGCAGTTCGCTATCCTTGTAGTCGATTTCCTTGACCCCTTCGAGGTACTTGACCCCGCGCTTCAGCAGGGGCATCAGTTCGTTTTCCTCGCGGCGAGGACGCTTTTCCTTGGTGTTTCTTCGCATTGCCATACTTATTGCCTCATGTTGCTAATATCAAAACGGAACATCATCCTGGGTATCGTCGAGGATTTCCTCTTGCGGGGTACGGTCGGCCGCGGCGGGACGGTTTGCCGCACGCGAAGCCGGGGCATCTTCGAATTCCCCGCCGCCGCGATTGGCGCCGCCACCGGACCGGTTGCTCAGAAACTGCACGCGCTCGGCGACCACGCCGAGACGGCTCTGCTTCTGGCCGTCCTTCTCCCACTCGTCCAACTTCAACCGGCCCTCGACCAGCACCGGTGAACCCTTGCTGAGATACTGACCGCAGTTTTCCGCGGTGCGACCCCAAACCGTTACCGACACATACACGACCTCTTCACGATCCTTATCGTTCTGGTCGCGATAGCGCCGGTTGATCGCCATACGCAAATCGCATACAGCAGATCCGCCCGGGGTGTGTCTCACCTCGGGATCGCGGGTCAAGTTGCCCGCCAGAAAAACCCGGTTCAGGTCGGTCATGATCAGGCCTGCGCTACGGCCGCTTCCGCGGCGGGCTTGTCCTCGACACGAAAGATCTGCATGCGGAAAATATCCTCGTTGAAGCGCAGGTTGCTCTTCAGCGACTCGACTTCCTTGTTCACGAGATGGAAAGTGATGACCACATACTGACCCGCTTGCGTCTTGGCCATCTCGCGGGCAAACGTGCGCCGGCCGAGCCGGGTCGCGCTTTCGATTTTTCCGCCGACCTTCTCGATTTCAGATTTCACTTTGTCCACGGCGCTGTCCAGCTGTTCCTCGCTGAAGGCGTCCGGGAAAATAAACATCGCTTCGTACTTGTTCAATGCTGTCTCCTTCCCATCAGTCCGCCGGTCCAACCGGCATCTTCATACTATCCGTTAAATTTGTTCATCGTCCGTTCGACTCCCTCGCTGATCCAGCTCAGAGCCGCTTCGGCCGCTTTTTCCTTCGTCGCTCGCAAATCTTCCATCGCATCGGCGGGAAATTTTCCCAGCACAAACGCGACCCAATCCTGTCCTTCCGGCATCGGTCCCACGCCCACCCGCAACCGCGGGAAATCCTGCGTGCCCAATCGCTCCACCATCGACTTCAATCCATTGTGCGAACCGGCGCTACCGCGCGCCCGCACCCGGATCTCGCCGAGGGGCAAGGCCATGTCATCCACGACCACCAGCACCTCGTCCACCCGGACCCCCTTCTTGCGGAGTACCGGCCCCACGGCATCGCCACTCCGGTTCATGAAGGTTTGCGGTTTTACCAGCAAAACCTCCTCGTTGCCTACTCGAATCTGCGCGCTTTCGAGCGGGAACCTCCAACTTCGTCGCAACTTGACCCGGTGTCCGTTGGCAATTTCATCAATCACCTCGAACCCGACATTATGCCGCGTATGCGTGTAATTTCGACCCGGATTGCCCAATCCCACGATGATTTTCATGGTACCGGTTCCGCCGGGGTCTCACGCACATGCAGCCCCCGGACCCTGCTGCTTACTTGGCCTTCTCGGAACCCTTCGCTTTGTCAGCGCCCTTGGCCTTGTCGCCAGCAGCCGGAGCACCTTCCTCCGCCTTCTTCTCCTTGATCACTTCCGGTTCAGCCGCACCGCCAGCCGCCGCGGCTTCCGCCGCCGGCTTGGCTTCCTCTTCCACCTTCGGCATCGCCACCATGGCCACCGCGAGGTCGCCATCAGTGATGATGGCATACTTCGAGGCGTCGAGCTGAATCGCCGATACCGGCAAGTTTTCGCCCAGCTTCAAGCCGGACACGTCCACCTTGATCACCTCCATGAGGTCGCCAGGCAAACACTCGATCTCCACCTCGCGCAACAAATGCTCGAGCACACCACCCTGCTGACTGACGCCGGACGGCACACCGGTCAACTCGATGCGCACTTCGACGCGGAGCTTTTCGGTCATCGAAATTTCGTGGAAGTCGGCATGGGTGATCTGGCCGGTGAGCGAGTTGTGCTGCACCTCCTGCAAAAGAACCTTGATGGTGTCCTGGCCCTCGATATCCAGATCCAGCAACACATGCTCGCTTGAGTGACCATGCAAGCTCTTGCGGAATTCGTGCTCGTTAACCTGAACGCTCTGACCCGACTTGCCCGCGCCATACACCACGCCGGGAAACCAACCCTTGCTGCGCAAGCGGCGCGACGCGCTACTTCCGAAAACCGCCCGGGGGGCGGCACTGACTTTGATTGATGATGCCATACCTAGTTCTCCATTTCCCTGATTAAATTCTAAACAACGATGTAACCGACTGGTCATTATGCACGCGGAGGATCGCCTCGGCCAGCAATTCTCCGATGGAAAGTGCGGTGATTTTTATGCCGTCGGATTCGCGCGGGGGCGTGCTGTCGGTAGTGACCAACTCCTCGATCGCCGACTTCTTGAGTCGCTCGATACCAAGTTCGGTAACCAGACAATGGGTCACGGCGGCGATGATCCGCTTGGCCCCGCGGTCCTTCAACAAACTGGCCGCACCCGTCAAGGTGCCGGCGGTGGTGGTCAAATCGTCCACGAGCAGGACGTTCTTGCCCTCGACATCGCCCACCACATTGATCGCCTCCACCTCGGTGGCCGTCTTGCGCTGCTTGCCCACGATGGCCAAACCGGCCTGCAACATGTTCGAATAGGCATATGCCATTTTCAATCCACCCGGATCCGGCGAAACCACCACCATTTGATCACCCGACCAGCCCATCGACTTGATGTGGCGGACAATCACCGGAGCGGCGAAAAGATGATCGACCGGTATGTCAAAAAAGCCCTGGATTTGCTGGGCATGCATGTCCATGGTCAATACGCGGTCCGCGCCCGCCGCCACCAACAGGTTCGCCACCAGCTTGGCGGTAATGGGAACGCGCGGCTGATCCTTGCGATCCTGCCGTCCGTAACCATAGTAAGGGATCACCGGCGTGATGCGGGCGGCCGAAGCGCGTTTGGCCGCATCAATCATGATCAGCAATTCCATCAAATTTTCGTTGGGCGGCGAACAAGTCGGTTGAACAATGAAAATATCCTGGCCGCGGATGTTGTCGATGATCTTGACGAAAATTTCACCATCGGGAAAACGGCTGATGTCAACGCCGCCCAACGGGACACCGATGTAGTCGGCAATCCGCTTGGCCAAGTTGGGATGCGCGTTGCCGGTTAAAATTTTTAATGCGTTCGCCATACTCAATTCTGTTGCTGGTTGCCCGACTAGGATTCGAACCTAGACTCTGACCTCCAAAGGGTCGTGTGCTGCCATTACACTATCGGGCAGAGAAAATGCCCGGGTCGCGCCGACCGGCTCAACCGCCGATTCGGAAGCACGCCAGGGTCTTCGCGCCTCACCCACCCACACGGAATCCCCGGCCGTCCGGTCCACCAAACCCGTTCAAAAGCAAAGATCCGAAAGTATTGAAATTGGACCCGGCAAGTCAAGTGCACAATGCCCCCGAAAAGGTTTTTTCGTCACTTGTTAAAGTGCGGAACGCCGATTAGCATCAGACGCCCATGAAGTTGATCGACAAATATCTTTTGCGCATCCTGCTGGTGCCGCTCGGTTACTGCCTGCTGGCCTTTACCATGATCTACGTGATCTTCGATCTTTTCGATCATCTGGGCGATTTTATCGAAAACAAGACCCCGCTGCTTGAGATCGGCTTCTATTATGCCATCCTCGTTCCGACCATGCTGATCCATGTGGTCCCGGTCTCGCTGCTTCTGGCTGTGCTGTTCAGCCTATCCAGCCTCACCAAAAACAATGAACTTACCGCTATGCGCGCCTCCGGCGTCAGCCTGGTCCGCCTGATGTTGCCATTCGTGGCGACCGGACTGGCGGCCAGCCTCGTGCTTGTGCTGGTCAATGAACGTCTGAATCCAAGCGCGGCATACTGGTGTAAAAAATTCGTCTCCGAACAAGACACGCGTATCGACCCCGAAACGATTCATACCACCGAGTTGGCATACAATAACAAAACCGCCCATCGCCTGTGGTACATTCAGCGTTTTGACTCACGGGATGCCGGCATGCACGGGATTGAAGTGACCCAACGCAACGCGGACGGCACGCAAGATTACAAACTGATTGCCGCGGGCGGACGCTGGCTCGACCACTACATGGTCTTTACCAATCTGACCATCCAGGAGTATGACGCCCGGGGGTATCCACGCGGTCCCCGAAAATTCATGACCAGCCAGGAAATGATCGACTACGACGAAAAACCGGTCGATTTTTTGAGCATCGTCAAGCCGCCGGAATTCATGTCCTCGGCTGAACTGTTGCGTTATCTCAAAAATAACCAGGGCATGACCGCCGGTACCAGGGCCCGCTGGCTCACCGAACTGCACTACCGGCTTGCCCAACCATGGACCTGTCTGGTGGTAACCTTGCTTGGGATCCCCTTCGGTAACCAGACCGGCCGCAAAGGTGCTTTGCGCGGCTTCATGCTGGCCATCGGATTGTTTTTTGCCTTATACGCCCTGATCAACACCGGATTGTATATGGGCAAGGAAGGCATCACCCCGGCCTGGGTGGCCGGCTGGCTACCCCATTTGATCTTTCTTCCCGTTGCTTGTTATCAGATCTACCGCATCCGCTAGCCGCCGCATTTGACGAATCAAAAAGCTGTGTTAGGTTTTGGTGTTACACACTTCGTTTATGGCTGAAGAAAACAAGCAGACACTGAAGGATGTAGTTGTTTTTACCGACAACGGCGAGGGAGCGGTCCAACCCCAGACTTTTCAAATGTGCGGGTTGGGGCTGCAGTTTTATTCGGAACGAGCGATTAGCGAATTCGAACTCATGGAGTTCGACATGCAGGTCAACGACGATCCCGAAAATCCCGAAAATGTTCACTGTACCGGCGCTGTGGTGCGCTGCCAGGAAGTCAACCATGCCAGCGGAAAATACCGGGTGTGGCTGAAGTTCATTGATACACCCGAGAAGACCTGCCATCAAGTTGCTTGCATTGCGCGCAAAGGCAAGCACCTCTGCACATTCTGCGAAAATTACTAACCCTGCATTCCGGGGTCGTTCGCCGTGATCAACACTTCGCGTGCGGTCAAATTTTCAGGAAACCCGCGACCAACGCCACGAGCAACAACACGCTGGCGCCAAGAATAATCGAGGAAAACACTGGACGGGGACTCTTGTCCAGCTTGCTTCGGCCCCGCTTGGACTTCACCGCCAGCGCGGATAGCGCGATGGTCAGCAACAGCACGATCAGGAAAGCGATTAGATTCGTGCTGTAGTGGGTCGTCTGCACGCCGGCCTTGCCGACCAGCGGCAGAATCATGCAAACGAACAGAAAGGAAAGGCCGGAGGCAATCGTCAGGCCGTTGCCCACCTCCGGACGCGCAAGGATCGAGTCCTCGCGGCTGGAACGTTGGCCGGATCCCGCCATGCCCTAACCCTCCTAGTCCTTCTTGGTGTCGTCGGACTTCTTGGTCTCTGCGTCCGCGTCGGCAACCTTCTTGGGTGCGGGCGGCACGTAGTTGACCCACTCCAGAAGGGCCACTTCGGCGCTGTCGCCGCGCTTGCCCAACTTGTAGATCCGGGTGTAGCCACCCTTGCGATCTTTGAACGCCGGGGCAATCGACGAAAACAACTCGGACACCGCCTTCGGGCTGCGCAATGCCGCCAAAGCACGACGACGGGCGGCCAGGTCACCGGCCTTCCCGAGCGTGACCATTTTTTCGGCCAGACTGCGGGTGGCCCGTGCCTTCGGCAGGGTGGTTTTGATCCGCTTGGCGGAAATCAGGCTGCAAACCTGATTCGCCAGCAAGGACGTGCGATGCGAACTGGTTCGACCCAGTTTAATGGTTTTTTTACGATGACGCATGGCGAAACCTTAGCCTTTCTTTCCCGCGTCAGCCGCCTCGACGGGACGCAACAACTCGGGATCAAGCGTCATGCCCAAACCGAGACCCAACTCTTCGAGCTTGGCCTTGATCTCGTTCAGGGACTTCTTGCCGAAGTTGCGGTACTTGAGCATTTCCGCTTCACTCTTCTGGGCCAGCTCACCCACCGTGGTGATATTGGCATTATTCAGGCAGTTGGCCGCGCGAACACTCAGCTCGATCTCGTTGACACTCATGTGCAATTTTTTGCGGAGATCTTCGCGCTCGGCATCGACTTGCTTGACGCTTTCCTCAAATTCGACGAGATCGCGATCCAGGCTGACAAATACATCGAGATGATGGCGCAGGATGGCAGCGGACATTGTCATCGCTTCCTCGGGGGAAACACGACCGTCAGTCCAAATGTCCATCACGAGTTTGTCGTAATCCGTGCGGCGTCCCACGCGGGTGCTTTCGACGGCGTAGGCCACGCGACGCACCGGCGAAAACAGGGAGTCGATCGGAATCAGGCCGATTTCCTGCTCGGCTTTCTTGTTCCATTCCGCGGGGCAATAGCCACGACCAATGCGCACTTCCATTTCCGCGGCGAATTTTCCATCGCTGTCCAGCGTGCAAATGTGCTGGTCGGGATTCAACACTTCGATGGTGCCGTCGGTTTTGATGTCGCCGGCGGTTACTTCACCGGGGCCCTTGACGCTGATCGTGACCTTGCGGACATCGCGCGAGTAGGCTTTGAACAGGACCTTCTTCAGGTTCAGGATGATCTCGGTGACGTCCTCGACCACGCCGGGCAACGAGCAAAACTCGTGCATGGCCCCGTCAATCTTGACGGTGGTGATGGCGGCGCCTTCGAGCGAGCTCAACAGCACGCGGCGAAGCGAGTTGCCAATGGTGCGGCCGTAACCGGCCTCAAACGGCTCGGCAATGAACCGGCCAAAGTTTTCGGACTTTTCGGACTCATCCTTCACGATACGCTTCGGCATTTCGAAGCGCGCTAGTCTTTTCGGCATGACACTATCTCCCAGGCCCGGTCGTTAGCCGGGTCATATGGTATTGGTTGTGTGGTTTACTTCGAGTACAACTCGACGATCAGCTGTTCATTGATCGTCGGGGCAATCTCATCGCGCGTCGGGATATGGTTGACGCGCCCTTCAAAATTCGCCTTGTCGAGCGCCAACCAGGACACGATGCCGCGGGCTTCCGCGTTATCGATAAAGGCCCCGGCGGCCTTGCGGCTGTGCTCGACATTTTTTACGGCAATGACGTCGCCGGCCTTCAGCACCATGGAGGGAATACTGGCCTTCTTGCCGTTGACCGTGATGTGTCCGTGTTGAACAAACTGACGGGCGGAGCGGCGGGATGCGGCGAAACCGAGACGATAAACCAGATTGTCCAGACGCATTTCGAGCGACTGCAACAACTTCTCGCCGGTAATACCGCGCATTCTCAGCGCGCGCTCGAAGAACATGCGGAATTGCGCCTCCTGCATGCCATACATGCGGCGCAACTTCTGTTTTTCGCGAAGCTGCACACCGTAATCCGACAATTTTCCGCGGCGCTGACCATGCATGCCGGGAGCGGGATGACCCTGCTCGATCGGGCACTTGGCCATGTAGCAGCGATCACCCTTCAGGAAAAGCTTCATGCCTTCTCGGCGGCACTGCTTGCAAACTGGACCTGTATACCTACCCATAAATCGATAGCTCCTCGTAAATTCGTTAGACGCGGCGACGCTTGCGCGCGCGGCAGCCGTTGTGCGGCATCGGGGTGACATCCTTGATTGCGGTAACGTTGATGCCCGAGGCTTGCACGGCGCGGATGGCGCTTTCGCGTCCGGCGCCGGGCCCCTGCACCCGCACTTCCACTTCTTGTAAACCGTGATTGACGGCCTGACGCGCGGCATCCTGCGCGGCCATCGTGGCGGCAAACGCGGTGCTCTTGCGCGATCCCTTAAAACCGGAACGACCGGAGGTGCTCCAGCCGATCACATTGCCCTTGAGATCGGTAATCGAAACGATGGTGTTATTGAATGTGGAGGTGACATGCACGATGCCGACCGGCACATTCTTCGCGCCTTTGATTTTGACCCGCTTCACCGGGGTCACGCCGCTATCAAGCAGGCTCTCGGCCGAAGGATTCTGGGCGACCACGACAGCTTCTGCTGGCGCGGGCGCGGGAGCGGCGGTTTCGGCGGCGTCGGTCTTGGCCGCTTTGGGTGCCTTGGGTGCTTTTTCCGCCTTCGGTTCCTTGGCGGCTTTAGCTTTTTTAGGTTCTTTTTCGTCAGCCATGTTGATTTGTCCTGTAAATGATTAGGCTTTGGTGTCGGCCTTGGCGGCAGAGCGGGCTTCCTTGCCTCGCACGGCGCCCACGGTCTTGCGGGGTCCCTTGCGGGTACGGGCATTCGTCGAGGTGCGCTGACCGCGCACCGGCAATCCGCGGCGATGCCGGGTGCCGCGATAGGAATTGATGCTCATCAGACGACGGATGTTGCCGGCCACTTCACGGCGCAAATCGCCTTCGGTGCGGTACACGGTCTGAAGCAGATTCGTGATCTTGGCTATTTCATCGTCGGTCAGGTCATCGGCCTTTTTCGCGCCATCGATGCCGGTCTTCGCGATGATCTCGCGGGAGAGGGCCGGCCCGATTCCGTAAATATAGCGAAGCGAATACTCGACCCGCTTGCGACCCGGAATATCAATACCAAAAATACGCGGCATACGTCTTGTGCTCCTTAACCTTGGCGCTGCTTATGGCGGGGATTCGTACAAATCACCCGTACGACGCCCTTGCGCCGGATCATCTTGCAACGCTCACAAATTCTCTTTACCGAGGTTCTAACCTTCATGTTCAGGCATCCTGCGGGAAGACAATCGCCCCGCGGCTCATGTCGAACGGCGACATAAGCACCCGGGCACGATCCCCCACGTTTAAGTCAGTGGCCGCCGGACTTCGTCCATGCCGGGGAAGATAGGCGACCAGCGTGTGTCCGTTTGACAGGACGGCACGAAAAGCGCGACTATCTATCATCTCGGTCAGGGTAACGTCCAGCATAAAGTTCTCTTTTTTCAGGGTTTCCGGGAGTAGCTCGTCCTGCATCGCCGCCAGCACGGTTCAACCCGCCAGATAGCGGGTAATGGCCAACTCGGTTTCCCGCCGGTCCTCGGCATCCACCCGGACCAGCACCCCTTTC
The DNA here is from genome assembly GCA_964470065.1 of uncultured Verrucomicrobiota bacterium. Lineage (GTDB taxonomy): Bacteria > Verrucomicrobiota > Kiritimatiellia > CAIVKH01 > CAIVKH01 > CALMUP01. The sequence continues at coordinate 64,339 of CAYYAR010000014.1, forward strand.
TTGTCATAATAATCAATCAACTCGGCGGTTTGGCGCCAATACACCTCGAGGCGGTTGTTCAACGTTTCCTCGGTGTCGTCGGCGCGTTGATAAATTTCCTTGCCGCCACAAAAGTCGCACACGCCTTCCACGGCTGGCCTTTTCGTGTGCACGTTGTACACGGCGCCACAGCCCCGGCAAATCCGGCGCCCGCAAATCCGGCGAACAAGAATCTCGCGGGCCACTTCGAGCAGAAAAACAAATTTCACCCGGCTACCCTGAGCGGCGAGCAATTCGTCGAACCGCTTGGCCTGTTCCGAGGTGCGCGGAAATCCGTCAAACATGTAACGGGCGTCGGCGGCGCCGCGATTGATCAGATCGTTGATCAGATTGAGAATCAATTCGTCCGGAACCAGTTCGCCGCGATCCATGAAGCGCTTCGCTTCCACGCCGAGCGGATTCGCCTCCTTGATGGCGTTTCTGAGGATGTCGCCCGTGGACACATGGAGATAGTTCACTGCGTTGCGTATATCTTCGGCCACCGTGCCTTTGCCGGCGCCGGGCGCACCCAGAAGAACAATCGCATCCATGTTAACGACGCCCCCGCAACTTGCCCTTCTTCAGGAAGCCATCGTAGTAGCGGGTGACGAGGTGCGACTCAATCTGCCGCATCGTGTCGAGCATAACGCCGACAATGATCAAGAGACTGGTGCCACCGAAAAATTGCGCCACGATCCACGGCACGCGGAAATTGGTCGCCATCACGGAGGGAATCACGGCAATGACCGCCAGGAACACCGCGCCAGCCAGCGTGATACGGGTCATGGTCCGATCAAGAAATTCCGCGGTCGGCTTGCCGGGACGAATCCCCGGAACGTAGCCGCCGTGCTTCTTCAGGTCGTCAGCGATTTGCACCGGGTTGAACTGTGTGGCCACCCAGAAATACGAGAAGAAAAGAATCGTGAGGCCGAACAGCAGATTAAACACCAGCGAGTCGGGCCGGAAGTGGATGGCCATGCGCTGGAAGAAATCCAACGGAATCATCTGCAAGATTTTCTCGGGGAACATGAGAATCGCCTGGGCAAAGATAATCGGCATCACGCCCGAGTAGTTTACACGCAGCGGCATGTAGGTACTTTGTCCACCATACACCTTGCGACCGACCACCCGCTTGGCGTATTGCACGGGAATTTTCCGCTGGGCCTGCGTCATGGCCACGACACCGGCAATCACGGCCAGAATCATAATGATGAGTCCCACCGCATGAAAAACGGTGAACTGCACCACGCCATCCACAGGCTGAAACATCGCGATCGCTTTTTGAATCGCGCTGGGCAAGGAGCTGACAATACCCACGGTGATGATCAGCGAAATGCCGTTGCCGATGCCCCGCTCGGTGATTTGCTCGCCCAGCCACATCAGCAGCATGGTTCCGGTGGTCATGGTAATGATGGCCATGATCCGGAAACCCCAACCCTCCGTGTGCACAATCTTGCCCGCGACACCAAACGCTTGGGGATTCTCCAGCGTAACCGCCATCGCATAGCCCTGCACAATACAAAGAAGCACGGTCAGGTAGCGTGTGTACTGGGTGATTTTCTGACGGCCGGCATCGCCTTCACGGGCCAGACGCTCCAGCGTCGGCACGACCGCCGTCATCAACTGAATGATGATCGAAGCGCTGATGTAGGGCATGATGCCCAACGCACCCACGGCGCAATTTTGAAGCGCGCCCCCGCTAAACAAATCAAACATGCCGACGAAGCTGCCGCCCGCCATGTTTTGCAACTGGTCAATGAACATGCGCAACGCCGCAGCATCCACACCCGGCGTGGGCACCGCCGCCAGCAAGCGACAGATGAACACCAGCCCGAAGGTGAAGAAAATGCGCTGACGCAGCTCGGGAATACGCAGACTGTTGGCAAAGGCGGAAAGCATCCAAACGCTCCGTTACGTCAAATCCACACAGGTTCCGCCAGCGGCCGCAATTTTCTCGCGGGCCGAAGCGCTGAAAGCCTGGGCCTTCACCGTCAACTTTTTGCGAAGCTCGCCGCCGCCCAGCACCTTGACCGGTTCGTGGGCGTCGTGGATGAAACCCGACTGCTGAAGCAAACGGGGCGTAACCTCGGTACCGTCCGCATAGCTCTCCAGATCCGCGAGATTGACCGGGGCAAAAACCACCTTGACCGGGTTGTTGAAGCCACGCTTGGGAATCTTGCGGATAAGGCGCATCTGACCACCTTCAAAGGCGGGCTTGCGCTTGTGTCCGGAACGGGACATTTGTCCCTTGGTTCCGCGACCCGAAGTTTTACCGTGACCGGAGCCCTCGCCGCAACCGACGCGCTTCTTGGGGCGCACGGAGCCGGGGGCATTTTTAATCAAATGAAGTTGCATGACGACGTTCCTTATTTGGCGGCCACGGTGATGCCGCGCTCTTCAAAAATCGCTTCGCGCGAGGACAATTGCTGCAAGGCAATCATGGTGGCGCGAATCACATTCAAAGGATTCGTGCTGCCCATCGATTTGGCCAGCACATCACGGATGCCGGAGAGCTCGATGACCGCGCGCATGCCGCCACCGGCGATCACGCCGGTACCTTCGGAGGCCGGTCGCATGAATACGGAGGCGCCATCGAATTTGGTATGAATCTCGTGCGGGATGGTCTTGCCCTTCATCACCACGCGAATGGTGTTTCGCTTGGCGGCTTCGGTTCCTTTGCGAATGGCATCCGCGACTTCGTTGGCTTTGCCCAAGGCAAATCCGACGCGACCATTGCGATCTCCCACCACCACCAATGCGCTGAAACTGAAACGGCGACCGCCCTTCACGACCTTGGCGCAACGGTTGACATGAATCACGCGCTCCTGAAATTCAGCGCGACCTTCTTTTTTGGATTCTTCGCTCACCAATGTGTCTCCCTGGATTAAAACTTCAAACCGGCTTCACGGGCCGCTTCGGCCAGTAACTTGACGCGGCCGCGGTAGGGAAATCCACCGCGATCGAACACCACCTGCTCCAGCCCGGCTTTTTTCGCCGCACCCGCGGCCTCCGTGCCCAGCTTACGGGCCGTTTCGGACGTACAACGTTGTCCGGCGGCAGAGCCGGCCGTGCGGGTGGAAACCGCCGCCAGCGTGCGGCCGGATTCGTCGTCGATAAACTGCACATACATATGCATGTTCGACACGAACACGCTCATGCGTGGACGCTCCGGAGTTCCATGCACTTTTTGCCGCAGGCGAAGATGCCGGCGCGTACGAAATTCTGATTTGGATTTTAATTTCATGATCAAGCCACCGCCTTGCCGGCCTTGCGCCGCACATACTCACCCTTGAAGCGCACGCCCTTGCCCTTGTAGGGCTCGGCCGGATAGAAGGCCTTGATGCGCGAGCACACCTGACCAACCATCTGCTTGTCCGCGCCACTGACCGATACATTCACGTTGTCGGTTACCTTGATGGTGATACCGGCCGGAATCGCGAAGTCGATCGGATGCGAATAGCCGAGGGAAAGATTCAGCTTTTGGCCCTGCACCGCAGCCTTGAAACCCACGCCTTGAATTTCCAGCTCGCGGGTGTACCCGGTGTGCACGCCAATGACCATGTTGTTGATCAAGCTGCGAATGGTTCCGTGCATGGCGTTGGCAAACGTCGTCTCCGCCGTCGGCGCCACCTGCAACTCCTGACCCTCCACGGAAACATTCGTTTCCGCCGGCAACTCGATCTTTAACTCGCCCTTGGGGCCCTTCACCGTGACCTGGCGACCTTCCACCTTGGCGGTAACACCCGCCGGCAAGGTCACCGGTTTTTTTCCAATACGTGACATAGTGTGGATCCTTACCAAACGTAACAAACAATTTCGCCGCCCAGCTTGGAACGACGCGCCTCGCGGTCCGTTAACAGTCCGCGGGATGTACTCAAAATAGCCATGCCGATGCCCCCGAACACCTTGGGAATCTCGGCGCTGCCGACATACTGGCGAAGTCCCGGCTTGCTCACCCGGGTCAACCCGCGAATGACCGGCTTCTCGCCACGACCGTACTTCAGCTTCAGTCGCAGGTAGCTGCGGCCGCCGTCCTGCTCGACGGAAAAATCGGCGATATAACCTTCGCGCTTCAGGATGCGGGCAATTTCCGCCTTCAAGCGGGAGTGCGGCACATCCACGGTGGCATGGGCGGCACTGGCGCCATTGCGTACGCGGGTCAACATATCAGAAATGGGATCGTTTAAACTCATGCTTACTCCAACTTACCAACTCGCCTTGACCACGCCGGGGATGCGTCCCTCGGAGGCCAACTCACGGAAACAAATACGGCACAACTGAAACTTGCGAATGTACGCGCGCGGGCGACCGCAGTTGCGGCAACGGTTGTACTTGCGCGCCGAAAATTTCGGCGGCCGGCTCGCTTTTACTTCTAGGGATGTCTTGGCCAAGGGATTTCCTCCTGCAATTATTTCTCGAACGGTACGCCGAGCAACTTCAGCAATTCCAGCGCCTGCTCGTTGTTTTTCGCCGTGGTGACAATGGTGATATCCATGCCCTGGGTGCGTTTCACCTTGTCCGGATCAATTTCCGGAAACAGGGTCTGCTCGGTCAGGCCGAGCGTGTAGTTGCCGCGTCCGTCGAACGACTTCTTCGACACGCCACGGAAGTCGCGAATACGGGGCAACACGACATAGAGCAGCTTCTCGAAAAACTCATACATCAACTGGCCGCGCAGGGTGACCTTCGCGCCGATCGGCATGCCTTCGCGAAGCTTGAAATTCGACACGCTCTTGCGGGCATGGGCAATGACCGGACGCTGTCCGGCAATTTTCGCCAACTCTTCAGTCATCAATTTGAACTGGTCCTTGTCCACCTCGGCCCCGACACTCATGTTGATGACGATCTTTTCCAAACCCGGAATGTCCATCGGGTTCTTGATGTTCAACGCCTTCTGCAGGGCCGGACGAACCTCCTGCTTGTAGCGTTCCCGCAAACTCGTGATAAATGTGTGAGCTACCATAACTGTGTACCTTTATCGCCGGACTCAGGCCTGCTTGCGGCCGGGTCTTTCCTTGGCGGCTTCAATCACCCGCAGATTCGAAATCGCGATGGACGCTTCTTTTTCAACGATACCGCCCTCGGGATTGTCTTGCGTTTTGCGCATGTGCTTTTTGACAAAATTCAATCCTTCCACGATGGCGCGGCCCTTGGCCGGCAACACGTGCAGGACTTTGCCGGTTTTTCCGCCGGCGGCGTCTTCACCGGAAATGGCGGCCACGACATCGCCGCGCTTGATGTGAAACTTCATACGCTTCTTCATCACAGCACCTCGGGAGCCAGGGAGATTACCTTCATATAGTTCAGGTCGCGCAATTCACGCGCCACCGGTCCGAAAATACGGGTCCCCTTGGGATTTTTCTCGGCATCAACAATCACCGCGGCGTTGTGGTCGAACTTCAGCTTCGAGCCGTCGGGACGGCTGATCGCCTGGCGCGTGCGGACAATCACCGCCGTGTGCACTTCGCCCTTTTTCACCATTCCGGTGGGAATCGCATCCTTCACGCTGACCTTGATCAGATCGCCGATCCGCGCGTAGGTTTTGCGCTGACCCAGCACGTGAATACACTGCACCGAGCGGGCGCCGGTGTTATCCGCTACATCGAGTCGGGTTTGCTTCGTAATCATGCCGCATCTCCCCGGGCCGACTTGGCCACCACGTCAACCAGGCGCCAGTGCTTCATCCGGCTCAGAGGACGGCACTCGGTGATGCGCACCTTGTCGCCGACATGCGCCTCGTTCTTCTCGTCGTGGGCGTGAAACTTCTTGGTGCGCGTGACGATCTTTCCGTACACCGGGTGACGGATTCGATCGGTTACCGCGACCACGATGGTCTTGTCCATCTTGTCGCTGGTGACCAGCCCGGTGCGGATCTTCCGCACGCCGCGTTTTGCAACTTCTGCCATCGTAATTACCCCTTGGCGGCCTGCTTCTCGCGCTGGATCGTGTTTAGCCGGGCAATAGTGCGGCGAACTTCACGAATGCGCGAGGGCTTTTCCAGCCGCCCGATTGATTGTTGGACCTTCAAATTGAAAAATTCGGCACGGGCCTCCACCAATTGCTGGTTGAGTTCGGCCTCCGTCGACTCGCGTATTTTTGACGCTTTGCTCATGTCCTAGATCCCCCGTTTCACAAAGCGGGTGTGAATGGGCAACTTGCTCGCGGCAAGACGGAAGGACTCACGGGCCATCGACTCGGGCACACCGTCCAGCTCGAACAGCATGGTGCCCGGACGAACCACGGCGACCCATCCCTCGACCGGACCCTTACCTTTACCCTGGCGCACTTCCAGCGGCTTCTTCGTGTACGGCTTGTGCGGGAAAATACGGGTCCAGAGTTTGCCCTTGCGCTTCATCGCCCGGCTGACCGACACGCGGCAGGCCTCGATCTGGATGTTGGTGATCCACGCACGGCCGAGGGACTGAATCCCGTATTCGCCGAACGCGAGCGTGTCACCGGAAGTCGCATTGCCCTTCCGGCTGCCCCGCTGCAATTTGCGGTACTTTACCCGCTTAGGCATAAGAGGCATGTGTTTGCTCCTTCAATAAGGGTTCTTCGTGCTTGCGGCAAATCCACACCTTCACGCCGATCTTGCCGGCCACGGTGTGGGCCTCGGTAAAACCATACTGGACGTTGGCACGCAAGGTATGCAAGGGAACCTTGCCCTCCTTGTAGCCTTCGGTGCGGGCCAATTCCGCTCCACCAAGACGTCCGGAGACGCGGACCTTGATGCCGAGCGCGCCAAGATCCATGGCGAGCTGAACCGCACGCTTGAGGGCGCGACGGAAGGACACGCGACGCTCCAATTGCACCGCGATGTTCTCGGCCACCAGCTGGGCTGTGGTGTCGGGATCCTTGACTTCGCGGATCTCCACATACACTTCCTTGCCGGTTTTCTTGGCAATTTCCTCTTTAAGCTTTTCGATGTCCTGTCCCTTGCGGCCGATGACAATGCCGGGGCGGGCCGTGAACACCGTTACGCGCGCGCGATTGGCATAGCGCTCGATGATGACCTCGGGAACCGCCGCGTCCTTGAGACGGGTCTTCACCATCTTGCGGATCTCAATGTCTTCGTGTAACAGGTCGCCGAACTCTTTCTTGCCGGCAAACCAGCGGGAGCGCCAGTTTTTCGTAACTGCCACCCGCAAACCATTTGGATTAACTTTCTGTCCCAAGTCGAGCTCCTTTCGGAAACGAAAAGCGGGCTATTCTGCCGCGCTCTTGCCGTCCGTCAATACAATCTTGATATGACTCATTCTTTTCAAAATCGGTCCCGCGCTTCCGCGCGCTTTCGAAATAAACCGTTTCATGACATGTCCCTGATCCACCGTGGCCGACTTGACCCGCAGATCATCCGCCGATAGTTCATGGTTGTTCTCGGCATTGGCAATCGCCGACTTCAGCGTCTTGCCCACCAGCGCCGCGCCTTTGCGCTCGCTGAATTGCGTGATCTTTAACGCATCCGAGGCCGAACGGCCCTGGATCGTCCTGGTAATGTCGCGCACCTTGCTGGGCGAGATACGCGCATCTTTCATGATCGCCATTACTTCCATACTCTTATCCTCATCGATCCTGCTTACTGCTCAAAATCAACCGGTCCCCCTCTTCGGGAAACTCGCCTTTTTCGGCCCGCTCAATCAAACCGCCGGCCACCTGCTCCCGGACATCCACCAACATCAGCTGCGCGATCATCCGGTCCTCGCGCAACACGTAAAATCGCATACCCGGCTTCATGCCGGCGCGGCTGCCACCGCTGACCACCGCCACCTGCATGTCCCGGTTCACATCCAGGACGCGCATCCGCGCGATGTCCTCCACCGCCACACCCGGTTCCACCGGCCCCGCCAGCTGCTCCGCGACTGTTCCGATCGCCTGCACCCGTGCCGCATCCAACCCGGCCAGCGCTTCCGCCAGCTTGCGCTGCAGATCCGCCACCTGGTCTTCCAACTCCACCAGCCGGCCCCGCAACACGCGGTTCTCCGCGAACAACTGCGCCACCATCATGGCGGCCTCATTGGCCACGGCCTCTTCCGCTACCCCCTCGCCACCCGGCGGTGACGTCACCAAATCCAAACCAAAATGTTCGTCATCCTCACCGGAGGATGGTACGACCTCGCCTCGCGTTACGTCCGCGGTGAAGGTGATTCCTGTCACTGCAGCGAAAATCGCTGCCCGTGTCCACCCTCCCGCCATGGCCGTTTACTTCAACGCCACGGTCTTGTCCGTCGCGGCACCATGCTTGCGGAATATCCGCGTCGGCGAAAACTCACCGAGCCGGTGTCCGACCATGTTTTCCGTCACAAAGACCGACGTGAACGTCTTGCCGTTGTGCACCGAGAAGGTATGACCGACAAAATCAGGAATAATCATGGAACGGCGCGACCAGGTTTTGATCGGGCGCTTCACGCCGCTCAGGTTGAGCTTGTCAACCTTCTTGATCAGCTTGTCCTCGACGAACGGACCCTTTTTTAACGAGCGTGCCATGGATTACTTTCTCCGTTGAATGATAAAGCGACTGGTGGTCTTTCGTTTGTGACGCGTCTTCTTACCCTTGGAGAGAAGACCCCAGGGGGAGCGCGAATGACCGCCGGATGCGCGTCCTTCACCACCACCCATCGGATGGTCCACCGGGTTCATCGCCACACCGCGCACGGTCGGACGAATGCCCAGCCAGCGCTTGCGCCCGGCCTTGCCGAGCGAAATATTCTGATAATCGGGATTGCCCACCTGACCTACGGTTGCATAGCACTTTTCGTTGATCATGCGGATTTCGCCGGAGGGCATCTTGATCTGCGCGAAACCACCTTCGCGCGCCATAATCTGGGCCGCCAAACCGGCGCCACGCACCAGTTTCGCACCCTGCCCGGGCGTCATCTCCAAATTGTGCACCGGAAGACTCAGGGGGATATGATCGAGCGGAAGCGAGTTGCCCGGTTTGGGGTCCGCCTTGGTGCCCGACATGACGACATCGCCGGTATTCAAACCGACCGGAGCCAGAATGTAGCGCTTCTCCCCATCGGCATAATGCAACAAGGCCAGGCGGGCGCCGCGGTTGGGATCGTACTCGATCGCCACCACGGTCGCCGGAATATCATGCTTGTTGCGCTTGAAATCAACCACGCGCAGGCGGCGCTTGTGACCACCGCCGCGGTGACGAACGGTCACGCGACCATGCACGTTACGACCGCCGGATTTTTTCTTCCGGATGGTCAGCGATTTTTCCGGCTTGTCCTTGGTGATCTCGGAAAAGTCCGGCAACACCGTGAAACGTTGCGAAGCTGTGTAGGGATTGTGTTGTTTCAGAGGCATGACGTTACCATTTCCTTACGTAAGTTCGATCTTGTCGCCTTCCTTCAGCGTAACCACGGCGCGCTTGACCGCGGCCCGGCGGCCATACTTGCCGCGACGATCACGCTTCAGTTTGCCCGAACGGTTCATGGTGTTGACCTTGTCCACCTTCACCTTGAACATTTCCTCGACCGCCTGCTTGATCTGGATCTTATTCGCATCCGGTACGACGTTAAAGAGATACTGATTGTCGCTTTCGCCAAGACGGGTTCCCTTCTCGGTCACGACTACTTTGTCGATGATTATTTGGCCCTGTTTCACGACGCGGTCTCCTTCTTCGCACCGGTCGCCCGGCGATGCAGCACATCCAGCGCATCGCGGGTGATTAACAAACGGGGATAGCGGGCGATTTGATACACATTCACATTTTCCGCGCGCGCCACTTCGACGCCCGGAATATTGCGCGACGCGAGCAACAGCTCACTGGTGACCTTGTCGGTCACAATCAATCCGCGGGTGATCTTCATCTTCTTCAGCCAGGCGGCAAAACTCTTCGTCTTCGCCTCGGTGACTCGGAGCGCGTCGATGACAATCACCGCATTTTCACTGATCCGGTCGGCCACAATCTTGGCCAGGGCGAGACGAAGCATCTTGCGATTCAAATCCTTGCTGTAGTCGCGGGGCTTGGGGCCGAACACCACGCCGCCGCCGCGCCAGATCGGCGACTGACGGTAACCGGCACGGGCATTACCCGTCCCCTTTTGACGCCAGGGCTTGACACCATGACCAGCGACTTCACCCTTGGTAAGCGTGCTCGCGGTGCCGAGACGTTGATTGGCGCGATACGCCACAATAGCGTCGCGGACGACCTGTCCGCCTTTCGATGTATCGGTCAGCGCTTTGGGCACATCCACGGTGCCGACCGCCGCGCCTTCCATATTACAAACAGATAAACTGCTCATCGGTTAATCCCTCTTGATCGCTTTCTTCACCACCACCACACCGCCGTTCGGGCCGGGAATCGCGCCCTCGACGAGGATCGCGTGGTCGTCTTTGCGGACTTGTACAACCCGCAGGTTCTGGGTGGTTACATGTACATGACCCATGTGGCCCGGCATGCGCTTGTTCTTCAACACGCGACCGGGCTTGGTGCGCATGCCGATGGAACCGGGACGGCGCAACGTGGCCTGGCCGCCGTGCGAAGCGCGACCACCGCCCATGCGGTGGCGCTTCACGACGCCCTGAAAACCGCGTCCCTTGGAAACGCCGCTGACGTCCACATACTTCACGCCTTCAAAAACTTCGGCCGTGATGGTGTCGCCCTCCTTGGCGGCATGATCCTTCTCGACGCGAAACTCGCGAATCACGCGCTTCGGAGTCGCGCCGGCTTTCTTGGCATGGCCGACCAACGCCTTGCTCACCCGGCTTTCCTTCTGATCGAGGTAACCGACTTGCACCGCCTCGTAGCCGTCGCGCCCGCTGTTCTTGCGCTGCAACACCACGCAGGGCCCCACTTGAATCACGGTGACCGGCACGTGCACGCCTTGCTCGTCGTACACCTGGGTCATTCCCACTTTCTTGCCAATGATACCTTGCATGTTCGTTCTCAAATCTTGATGGTGATGTCGACGCCGGCCGGAAGATTCAACTTCTTCAACTCGTCAACGGTCTTGATCGTCGGGTCAATGATATCCAGCAGCCGCTTGTGGGTGCGGATCTCAAACTGCTCCATGGACTTCTTGTCCACGTGCGGGCTGCGGTTCACGCAGTAGCGTTCAATGCGGGTCGGCAACGGGATGGGTCCCGCCACCCGGGCGCCGGTGCGCTTTGCCGTCTCGACAATATCGCCGGCCGACTGGTCAAGCACACGATGATCAAACGCCTTCAAGCGAATTCTAATTTTCTGTCCATTCATACAATTACCGATTCACTATGCTGTTCACTAAATTGTCCGGAACCACATCAAACAAACATGGCTCCATACTGTAACTGGCCCGGCCACGGGTGACCGAGCGCAGACTGGTCGCATAACCAAACAGCTCCGCAAGCGGAACGTCGGCATGAATTATTTGCATACCATGCTGCGCGACCATTTCTTTTATCTTGCCTCTCCGGCTGTTCAAATCACCCAACACATCACCGACATGCTCGTCCGGAGCGACAATTTCCATCTTCATGATCGGTTCCAGCAGCACCGGTTGGGCCGCCCGAACCGCGTCACGAAGCGCCATGATCGCGGCTGACCGGAATGCCACCTCCGTGGAAAATTCCGGATGAAAGGTGCAATTATTAACACACACATCCAGATCAATCAATGAATAATTTCCTAAAATTCCAGTTATCAGTCCGGACTCGATGCCCTGACGTACCGGTTCCTCGAGATTTTCGGGCAATTTCCCGTGTTTCAGGTCAAAATGCACCTGGTTGCCGGCGCCGCGCATCAGGGGCGCCACCGCGATCGTCAGCGCGGCAAAATGACGCGCACCCGCCAGTTCGCGATCAAACGTGTGCTCGGCCGCGGCGCGCGCATGAATGGTTTCGCGATACGCCACCATGGGCTTGCCGGCATTCGCATTCACACGGAATTCGCGCAACATGCGATCGCGAATAATTTCCAGATGCAACTCACCCATGCCACTGATGATCGTCTGTCCAGTCTCCGCATTGGTGGAAACACGAAAAGTCGGATCCTCCTCGCCGAGCGTCTGCAAGGTCGTGAACATTTTTTCCTTGTCGGCTTGCGACTTCGGTTCAATGGCCATCGAAATCACCGGCTCGGGAAAAATGATGCGCTCGAGCGCCACCGGCTGTTGTTCCGCGCACAACGTGTCGCCGGTGGTGACTTCCTTCATGCCCGACACCGCGCCGATCTCGCCGGCGAACAACGCCTCGACATCCTCGCGCTGATTCGCGTGCACGCGCAAAATGCGCTGCAACTTCTCGCGCTTCTTCGTGCGCGGATTCATCAGCGATGATCCCTTCTTCAACACGCCCGAATACACGCGCACGTAAATAATTTTTCCGACAAACGGATCCGTCGTGACTTTGAAGGCGAGCGCACTCGCCGGAACCAGATCACTCGCCTCGCGTGTGACCGGCTCTTCCGTTTTGGGATGATGACCCGTCACCGGCGGCACATCCAGCGGCGACGGCAAATAATCCACCACCGCGTCAAGCAGCAGTTGTATGCCCTTGTTGTGCAGCGCGCTTCCGCACGCCACCGGCAAGACGTGACCGGTGATCACTTGCCGGCGGATCGCGTCGCGCAACGCTTGGGCCTCCACCTCGGGATTTTCGAAGTACGCGTGCATCAGCGTATCATCCTTGTCCGCCACCGCCTCGATGAGCGCGGCACGACGCTGCTGCGCCTCCGCGCGCATATCCTCCGGCAGCGGAATTTCCTTCACCTCGGCGCCGAGACTGTCCGCGCCGAAGGTGTAGGCCTTCATCGCCACCAGATCGATCACCCCCGAAAAATCCGCCTCCTGGCCGATCGGCAGTTGCATCGCGATCGCCGGCACATTCAATTTCGCGCGGATATGATCAATCACCCAGTGAAAGCGCGCGCCCATCCGGTCGACCTTGTTTACGAAGGCGATGCACGGCACCTTGTACTTTTTCGCCTGGCGCCAGACCGTTTCGGATTGGGGTTGCACACCGGCGACGCCGCAAAACACACCGACCGCGCCATCGAGCACGCGTAGCGAGCGCTCCACTTCCACGGTGAAATCCACATGGCCGGGGGTGTCAATGATGTTGATCTGATGATCGCGCCAGAAGCACGTGGTCGCCGCGCTCGTGATGGTGATACCGCGCTCCTGTTCCTGCACCATCCAGTCCATGGTGGCGGTGCCTTCGTCGACACTGCCCATCTTGTACACCTTGCCGGTGTAGTAGAGCATGCGCTCGGTGGTCGTCGTCTTGCCGGCATCGATGTGGGCCATGATGCCGATGTTGCGGATGGTTTTTAGGGGATGAAGCCGGCCGTCAGCTTCCCGCCGTGGCGACGCGGAAGACGAGGAATCTGTAGTCGGGGCGGCCACGGCGCAGTTGGAACGAACAAAGCACGTTTACCAGCGGTAATGCGCAAAGGCCTTGTTCGCTTGGGCCATCTTGTGGGTGTCGTCGCGCTTCTTGATGGCATTGCCGGTATTTTTGGCGGCGTCCATCAATTCCAGCGCGAGCGCACGCTTCATGGGCACGCCCTTGCGGGCCTGGGAAAATTGTACCAGCCAACGCATCGCCAAGGCAGTCTGGCGCGCAGCATCGACTTCAACCGGCACCTGGTAGGTCGCACCACCGACACGGCGGGACTTCACTTCCAGCCGGGGTTTCACATTGTTGAGCGCCTGGTTCAACACCTCAATGGCATCGGCGCCGGTTTTCTCGGCTACCGTCTCAAGCGCGCCGTATACAATGCTGGAGGCGGTCGAGTATTTGCCCATGCGCATGATCTTGGAAATTAAAAGCGATACGTCCTCGCTGTTATAACGAAGATCTCTCGCGGCGGGCCGTTTTTCTGCTCTGCGTCTGCGTGCCATACGTCGTAGTATCCTTACTTGGCGGCTTTCGGCCGCTTGGTGCCGTATTTGGAGCGGCCGCGCTTGCGCATGCCCCATCCCGGCTGTTCATCCACACCCTTGCAATCGAGCGATCCGCGCACAATGTGATAGCGCACACCCGGCAAATCCTTCACACGTCCGCCGCGCACCAGCACCATGCTGTGCTCCTGCAAATTGTGACCGACGCCCGGTATGTACGCAGTGACCTCGGTTCCGTTGGTCAAACGCACGCGCGCCACCTTGCGCAAGGCCGAGTTCGGCTTTTTCGGCGTCATCGTTTTGACCAGCAAACAAACACCGCGACGCTGCGGGCAAAGCGACAGCGCGGGCGACTTGCTTTTCTTGTGGGCCGCATGTCGGCCCTTCTTCACCAATTGATTAATTGTCGGCATAACTTATTTACCTGATTTACGGAACAAAGGGCGCAAAAACTATCAGACTATTTGCGCCCCTGCAACCTTTCTTCAAGCCTATCCTTTCAATTCGGGCAACGTGTCGCCCAGGTACTCCTCCACCGAGATCGGCTCGGCGAGCGGCACCAGACGGATGTTCTTGTACATTCCGAAGCCGGTTCCGGCGGGAATGAGATGACCCATGATGACGTTTTCCTTGAACCCGCGCAGCTTGTCTTCGCGACCAAGCGCGGCAGCCTCGGTCAGCACCCGGGTGGTGTCCTGGAACGAAGCCGCGGAAATGAAACTCTCGGTTTCCAGCGAAGCCTTGGTGATGCCCAGCAACACCGGCGATGCTTCCGCCGGACGTTTTCCTTCGGCCATGGCCTTCTGGTTGACGTCGAGGAAGTACTGCTTCTCCACCTGCTCGTTCCACAGAAACTCCGTGTCGCCGGGATCGGTGATGCGTACTTTGCGCAACATCTGGCGCACGATGATTTCGATATGCTTGTCGTTGATGTCCACACCCTGCAGGCGGTACACCATCTGCACTTCGTTCACGAGATATTCCTGCAGCTCTTGCGGACCGCACACCTCGAGAATTTCCTGCGGCACCACCGGACCTTCGGTGAGTTGCTGGCCCTTCTTCACGCGGTCGTTGCGGAACACCACGATGTGCTTGCCCATGGGAATCAAATGCTCTTCCTCGTCGCCGGTGACCGGATCCTTCACGACCAGCTTGCGGCGGCCGCGGGCAGTGCCGGCAAATTCGACGATACCATCGATACGGGCAATTTCCGCGGCGTCCTTCGGGCGGCGGGCTTCAAACAATTCGGCCACGCGGGGCAGACCGCCGGTGATGTCCTTGGTCTTGACGATCTTGCGCGGCGTCTTGGCGAGCATCGCGCCGGCGATGACCTCGGCACCCTTCGACACCATGACATGCGCGCCGGCCGGGATCGAGTAGTTGCTGATGACCGCCTTGGTCGCCTTGTCCTTGAGGACGATTTGCGGGTGGAGATCCTCCTTGTGCTCGAGCACCACGGTGCCTTCCATGCCGGTCGTCTCGTCCATTTCCTTTTTGACGGTGACGCCTTCGATGAAGTCGTGGAACTCGATCACGCCCGGATGCTCGGAAAGAATCGGCACGCTGTACGGATCCCACTTCACGAAGCTCTGACCCTTCTTCACGGTATCGCCATCCGCCACGGAAATCACCGCGCCGATCACGAGCGTGTAACGCTCAAGTTCGCGGCCTTCCTTGTCGTAAATGCTGATGTAGCCATTCTTGTTCAGCGCGATGTAACTGCCGTCGACCGCACGGACCGTGCGAAGCTCCTGGTAACGGACGATACCGTCATGCTTGGCAAGAATCTGCGGCTGCTTGAACACCGAGCTGGCCGTACCACCGATGTGGAAGGTACGCATGGTGAGCTGGGTGCCCGGCTCGCCGATCGACTGCG
>CAYYAR010000015.1:0-73158 GCA_964470065.1 uncultured Verrucomicrobiota bacterium
TATAACCCGTTGATGTTACGATATCTTGTTTTTCAAACTGCGGAACTTAGGCTAGCACAGCAGACAAACACAGCGAAAAAACCGCGGTTCAACGCCACTCGTGCTTCGGATACTTTCGCTTGAGCTCCTGTTTGATGGCCGGGTAATGATCGCGCCAAAACCCCGGTAGATCGCGGGTGATCTGAACCGGTCGCTGGCTGGGCGCGAGAATGTGCACCAGCAGCGGCACCCGACCCCTGGCCACGGTCAGGGCATCCTCGACACCAAACAACTCCTGTATGCGCAGCGAGATAAAGGGGTCGTCCGGCGTATAGGTAACCTTGGCCTTGCGACCGTTGGGCAGATTGATCCGCTCGGGACAAAACTGATCCAGCACTTGCTGTTGCGCATAATTCAGCCACTCGCGCACCACCGGCCAGACATCCTTCTCCTTGATATCCTTGTAACTCACCGCGCCGTAACATATCTGCGCAATCATAGTCTGGCGATCCGCGTCTCCGATCGCGGTGATGCCCAACTCCGGACACCAGGCGGCCAAGTTGTTCACGCGCTGAATCCACTGCTCGACTCCGTGATCCCACTGCTTCAGCGAAAGCGTTCCCTTCACCACTTCTCCCGCCAGCAAGTCCGCCGCGGCATCGAGAGGCGGCGCATCCATCCGCTTGATTTCCATCACCAGATCGCGAAAACACCATTGCCGCTCCGCCTCCACCCGCTTGGTGATGGCGCTGTAGGTCACCGCCACGGTTTCATGAAAGTGGCCGGGAAACATTTCCCGCAGCCATTCCGGCTTCACGGCAGTGCACAAATTCATCAACACGCTGATTTCCCGGCCTTCGATTTCGTGCACCTCGGCGGCCACCAGGAGCGCATGATCTTTCACCACGCTCTCACGCGCAATCTGACCGCGCCGCTGGTGAACAATCTGGCACCGCAGGGTGCCTTCATCGAGTCGCCGGGCCAGTTGATCGGAAAACCCGCTCAGGATGCATTTCTGAATGACCTCGTCGTCCACCGGACGCGCCTGCACATCCAACCCTTCCTGACGGGCAATCATCAAAAAATGCTCAAACAAGGGTTTCACCTGGCGCGCCGATTGCGCATGAACGCCGAGGCGCTTGCAGGCGTCGAGCCGGTAGCCATTCTTGTCGGCATAATTCCAGGCCCGCACGAGGCGGAAGAAATCCGAAACCGAGGACTCGCCCAATAAATCATCGCGCCGTTCGTCCACCCCCCCGCCCTGTCGCCGCAGGAGAATATCGCGGCCCTGGGTAAGGGCAGCCAGCAGACACGCCTGATATACACAGCCAAATTCCTGACCGGCCAGCAACATGCGCGCGTAGCGCGGGTGCACGGGAAAGGCAATCATGCGCCGGCCCAGCGGAGTGATCACACCTTCCTCACCGGTGGCGGACGGCAAGGTGAGCGCGCCGAGATCGGACAATAATTGCAGCGCCCTGCCGATGGATCGCGCATCCGGCGGATCGATCCAGCGAAACGACCCGACATGGTCGATCCCGGATGCCTTGAGCGTCAAAATGACTTCGGCCAGATCGAGGCGTTTGATTTCGGGAAGCTCCTGGTGCGGGCGTTCGCGATGCTCGCGCTCGGTCCACAAGCGCACACACACACCCGGCGCCGTCCGGCCGGCGCGGCCGGCGCGCTGGTCGGCGGAGGCACGGCTTATTTTGTCGACAAGCAATGTGTTGATGCCGCGGTAAGGATCGTATTTCGGAATACGGGCCAGACCGCCATCGATCACCATCCGGATGCCGTCGATGGTGAGTGAGGTCTCGGCTACATTGGTGGCCACCACAATTTTCCTGCGATCATAGCGCGCCACCGCTGCATCCTGGTCGTGCGGATTCAATTCGCCATGCAACGGGAGAATCAGACAACCCTTCGCGGCGGCGGCATATTCCAGCGCTTGGACGGTTCGACTGATTTCGTACGCGCCCGGCATGAAGATCAACGCGTCACCTTCCGCGCCGCCGCGCACCAGTTCGTCATACGCCTCGACCGCCTGGTCCCAGACCGGTGCATCCGAGGCCTTCGCGAGGTGACGGATTTCCACCGGATGGGTGCGTCCTTGCGACTCAAGCACCGCACAGGGATCAAGATGCGCCCGCAACTGCTCGACGGCCAGCGTGGCCGACATGACGATGATTTGCAGGTCGGGTCGCGCCGTCATCTGAATATCCAGCGCGCGACCGAGCGTGATGTCGCCGTACAAATGACGCTCGTGAAACTCGTCGAAGATCAACGTGGAAATGGGCGCAAGCTTCGGATCCGAGAGCATCGCGCGCAACAAAATGCCTTCAGTGACAAATTTGATCTTGGTCGCGGGGGAGCTGACGTTTTCCAGCCGGATCTGGTAGCCCACCTCCGCGCCCAACTTCACGCCCCGCTCCGAGGCCACCCGGGCAGCCAGCATGCGGGTCGCCAGTCTTCGCGGCTGCAACACCACCACCTGTCCCTCGCCCAACAACCCGCGATCGAGAAGCATCTGCGGAACCTGCGTGGATTTACCGGAACCCGTGGGCGCGGAAATGATGACGCGCTTGATTGCCGGCAAGCGCGCCACCAGTTCGTTTTCTATTTCGTAAATCGGGAGTTTTTCCATGACCATGAGGCCGGTGACCGGCGGAATCGACCGCCAGGAACATCAATCGGTGAGTATCCGGTAGAATTGAAACGGCGGCGCGATGAGATTGGTAAATACGTTGACCGGGGGCGTGCCGGGAAGATTGGTGGCGACGGGCGTAAATCCACCGGCGAGCGCACTGGCGTATTCGAGGGTATAGCGGGTGGACATGTTTGTGTAACTCAACCACGCCAGAACCACGCCGGAGGCGTCCGGCGCGACCGATAAAATTTTGACGGCCACCGAGGTGCTGGTGTGCGGGTCCGTTCCGGCCAGATATTCCTGCCACGTCAACATGCCGTCGCCATCGTGATCCGTGGCCGCCTCCACGTCGAACGTGTCGTTGGTAAATCCTTCCGCATAGAGCCACGCGGCCGGCACGCGGCCGAGAATCATATCCTCGCCAAAGACTACATGCAGGCTTCCGTTCGTTTGAATATCCGGCCATGTCAGGATGGCGCTCGCCATCAAATCGTAACCCGGCATGGCATAACCATTGGTGAGCACGCCGGCGATTACATGAAATTCAGCGGCTTCGGCGGAGACCTCTACATCGTCGCCATAGCGGACCAGCAACGACCCGGCCGGCGACACCTCACCCGCACCGCTGGAGGTGATCACAATTTCGCGCGTGGCATTATGAATGCCCAGCGGGATCAGGAGTGGTCCGGTGCGCAACGGGTCGTTTCCTTCCAGGACCAGCACGCCGGATCGTCTCTCGCCATACGCCAGCGGCGCGCTATCGAGAACGACGACGGCGTTGGAGTTTCGCTGCGGGGCCACCGATCCAGCCGCCGGGGAGTGCAACCATGACCACGACGCCTCGTCGTCATAAACCACGCGAACATTGTCGATGTACCAGCCCTCTTCCGTCACATATGCATCCGCCCCGAAGCGGAAACGTAGATGAACGGTTTCCCCGGCGAACGAGGACAAATCAAATATGGCCGTCTCCCATCCTTCGGTTTCACCGTAGCAAGGCGTATCAGGGGCAAAAGGCGAGGCGGGATTATCGGTGATGCGATGCGGGTATCCGCCCACAGGCTCGATCGCGAAATAATTTGTTCCGCCATCCATGGAAAGTTCGACGATGGCGCCGTCCCAGTAGTGATCATCCATCTGTTCGTAGTCATATTCCATCCGGGCCCAATGCTCGAAGATGAGCTGTGCGGGCGCGACCAGATGCACCGGTTCCATGTCGAGCCATCCATGCGAACTATCCGGATACGTGCTTCCCGGTCCCTGACCAAAATGCCAGGCACGGGAGGCCGAGACATGGCGCGCCTCGTTCAAATGCCAAACGTCATAAGGTCCGGCGTGCTGCCAGCGGTTTGATCCCCGCTCCATGTCATCATAAAAAACGGCGCGCGACATGGTCCACGCCAGCGGAGCCAAGCCGCCATTCGTGATGGCCACCGGAAGAAGACGGGTGGCGCCGGCGAGTACATCAATCGTGCCGAGCTCCAAGGGTGTGGCCTCCATCAACGGATAGGCCACGCTGAACGAATAGGGACCGGTGACGACTTTCAGCCCGGCGAAATCGACCGCCTCTATGCGGTAGGCAAAGGCATGACCGTTGGTGCCGGGCGGCGGGATGGTGGCGGTAAACAAGTTGGACGCACCCGCGTTCATGACGACGGAGGTCCATGCGCCGCCATCTCGCTGCCAGAAGAGCACGGCATTACTGATCGCGTGATTGTCGGTGATGGTAGCATGCGTCTCCCACGGCGCCGGCGTTGCTTGCGGATTCGCCAGCGGAATATGCGTGATCGACGGGGCCTGCGGGATGCTGCTGCCATCCCGCGGATTGGTCCGGTCTTGATACTCTTTCCCATTGGTGAAGCCGTCGTCGTCGCTGTCGATGTTGGCCGCGGTTTGATTGGTGCCGAAATAAAACTGCTCCCACCAGTCCGGCAGGTTATTGCTGTTGGAATCCTGCGACCGCGGTAGATACACCGCCTCGGCGGTGCGGGGACCAAACATGACAATTCCGGCGGCCGGATTTTCGCTCACGACGCCGGCGCCCGGATGACGCACGCCGTCCACGCGCCATCCGGCCAACCCGAACGGCGCGCCGCCGATGACCAATTCCGTGGCCGCGGTGATTGTTGTCGCCGGCGACCATGCATGGTGCCAGGTCTCCGGTGAAAGCACGCCGGCGATAGTGGATGTCTGGGTGAGTGTGTACTGCGTCACCCAGTTCCAGTTAATGGAAGAGTCATTGGTGATCGTGATTGTCACCCGATTCGAACCACCGGTGGCCGGCACGCTTCCCGTGCCGGTCCAACCATCGATGGCCACGCGCACACCCGGCGAGAGCGGACTGGATGACGGCGCGCTGAGGGTGATCGCGTTGCCGCTGGCCAAGAGGTTCGTGCCGTAAGGCGGATCCACCTCATAGATCATGGCCGGCGAACCGGAAACAACCAGACGCAACGGCTGTGTGACCAGAAAAGAATGAGGCGATACCGGAGCGCCCGGTGGTTCGTGCACCACGAAGGCCGCATTGGAGGCGGAGATGAAATAGTCGACCGTCGATGGCATGGGTTGGGCCGGCAGCCGGGCTTCAAAGAGATCTGGAGACACATTCGTCATGACGACCATGGTGTAATTTGTCGCGGGGGCCACGCGCCATCCGAGGCGGACCGCGCCGCCGGCCAGCGGGACGGATGAAAGAATGCGGGCGGTAATGAGGTATGATCCGTTCGTTTCGAACTGATTCGGAAATGGGTCGTGCAAGATGCGCGGCGCATCAATCACCGGTCCGCTGACCAGCAACGCATACGGCTGCGGACCACTCGGCACGTTGACCGCCTCCACCCGCGCGGTGAAAATACCGGGGGCATCCACGTTGAACATCACGTGCTCGAATGGATTTAGCCGGTCAAGCGGCGCCTCCGCGCCTACCGATAGATCAAGATCGTTGACCAGCTTCACCCCCGCGCCGGCGATGGCGGGAAAGTCGGTGTAGTTCAGGGTGACTTTTACCGTGCCGGTGGCGGCATAAAACACATGCGCGGCGACCTCGCCCGGCGCGGTCAGCCCGCTTGCTTCATCGGCAAAGAACCAGGAGGCATCCGCCGGGAAAAGCGATCCTTCGACATCGATTTGACCGAAGCCCTCCACGGAATTGGGCCGGACCGGTGGAATTTCCCGAAACTCGTTCGTCCCGTATTGTCCCGGGGCCAGGGTCCGCGCGCCGTGCATCAGCGCGGCCTTGACCAGCGCGGCGCTGGGATTCGGACGGGCCGCATGCACATCAAAATACTGCCGCACCAGCGCAGCCGCTCCCGCCACCAGCGGCGTGGACATGCTCGTGCCGCCGCCAAATGCATAGTGGCTGTTTGGATGAGCGCCCCAAATCGCGCCGGCACCCGCTTGTTTTGACCGCGTGGAAACAATATCGGTTCCGGGAGCCACCACCTCGGGCTTGATGCGTCCGTCATCGGCCGGGCCGCGACTGGAAAACGCCGCGATGCCTTGATGCAACAAGTCGTACGACTGCGACACATAATCCCCGTAAATCGGCGATTGCGAAAAGTCCCACGGCCACAAACTGCCATACGTGCGCGAGCTCAAGCCGCCGCTTCCGGGCGGACGATCACCCTCGGACGCACCGACGGACAGTACATTTTTTGCCGTGGCCGGCGACCCCACGGAATTGCCATCGACCACGCCATCACCGCTGTCCCAGCCATCGTTGCCGGCGGCAAAAACCACCAGCATGTCGGGATGATCCCACATGAACTCGTCGGTCTGGCGTGCATCGATGCTGTAGTACCCGTACACGGACGAACCCCAACTGTCGGCATGAATGCGCGCGCCATTGGTGTAGGCCTGCCGGTACAAATCATTCAAGTCCAACGGCAAGCCGCCGAGGCCGCCATAGGCATCAAGCACGGACTGATGAACGAGTCGCGCATCGAAGGCGACACCGCGGAATTGCCCGGTGGACATAACCCCGCCGCCGACGATCGATCCCGCCGTATGCGTTCCGTGTCCATCGGGATCGTCCCACCTCCCGGGTCGACCCAGATCAAAGGCCGCGACAATCCGCCCGGCAAAGTCCGGATGTATCGAATTGGTCTGGCCAACATCCAAACCGGTGTCGGCGTGTCCGATAATCTGCCCCGCTCCGGTGAGCCCGCGACCGAACCACACATTGGTGACATTCATATGCGGCCCGGCCACGGCCTGGTCGTTCACTATGCGTGGCGGAACGTACTCCTCGATCCACTGCACCTGATCGTGCATGGCCAGCGCTTCGACTTCCGACAACTTGACCCGGGCGCGCACCCAGCCCCAGCGAGCCCCGGCTCCCTGATCCAGCACTTCGACGCCTTGCGCCGACAAATCATCCGACAGCTTTCCGATCGCCCCGGGCGCATGCAGCGACAACGTGACCATCACTTCATCCGGCAGCGAGGCATCGTTGCGCTTCACCAGACTGGCCAGAAATGGTTGCAGCTTGAACGACGGTTCGTAAGGGAAGATCGAACGAATCGCCGCCTCGCGCGACAGACGCTTCACGCCCCGCGCATCCACCTCCACGCTCAACGCATGGTGGGGCAAATAACCGCGGATACGACCTCCCGCCACCGCCACCAACTCCTTCCAGGCCGGTTGGATGGGTCCGGAAAACTGGACGATGTACATGGAGGCATCCTGTCGCGATGCGTGATAGGTGATCCGCGGGCGTTGCGAGGTGAAAATATGCAAACCTTCGAGCGCCACCGGCTCCTCGCCGGGCGCGGGCGAACCGAGGATGCGGATGGCGGGACGAAAGGCGCGGCGGAGGGATTTCAGCGGATCCACGGCGACCGGGTCCGGCGAATCATCCGCCCGATGACCGGTAAATTCCTCTCCGGTGGGCGATGTCGGCTCCGTCGTTGCCGTGTGATCGGGTGACGGTTCATCCCGATGCTCCGGCGGCGGCGCAGGAACATGCGCCAACCAGATACACAGGATCACCAGGACGAGCCATCCGGCCAGTCTGACAAATAAACTCACGATTCATTCACCCGCGGAAACTCCCCTCCGGTCGTTAGAATGTTACCCGGCCGAGTGAATATTGTTGCTGGGAAAATTCCGTGGTTGCAAACCATCGGCTGGACGTGTCCCGGAAAGCCTGCCAATGATCGAGGATTTTACGGAAAGACGGATTGGCGGCTGCTTTTCCGGCCAGGATTTCGTTGGTGATTTTCTCCGCCTCCACCAGTAATTCTTCCGGGAAACGGCGCAACACGACCCCGTGGGCTTTCAGCCGGACCAGGGCCTCGGCATTTTTCATATCGTACTCGTTGAGCATATTGATGCACGCCTCGCGACAGGCGCAGGCCACGGCGGCCTGGTAATCGGCCGGCAAGCGGGCCCACGCATCTCTGTTCACGTAATTCGACGTGGTGGCGCCCGGTTCCCACCAGCCGGGGTAATAGTAGTTTTTGACGATGTTGTGGAACCCCAACTTTTCATCGTCGTACGGACCCACCCACTCCACCGCATCGATCACCCCGCGCTCAAGCGCCATGTACACTTCCGAACCGGAGAGCATTTGCACCGTGACCTTCATGCGGCTCATCACCTCACCGCCAATCCCGGGGATGCGCATTTTCAATCCGTTTAAATCCGCCACGGAGTTGATCTCCCGCCGGAACCATCCGCCCATCTGGGATCCGGTGGTTCCGGAGGTGAAAGCGATGATATTGAAGTCCGCCAGCACTTCATTGATCAGCGCGAGGCCACCGGCGGGCCCAAGCCAGGCCATTTGCTGGCGGGTATTTAATCCGAACGGCAACCCGGTATCAAACACCAGCGCCTCGTTCTTTCCGGTGTAATAATAGCTCGCGGTTTGACCGCACTGAACCGTGCCCTGTTGAACCGCATCGAGCACCTGGTTCGCCGGCACAAGTTCACCGGCCGGATATACGCGGATGGTGAAGGCGCCACCAGTCAACTCCCCCACGCGACGCGCGAAGTTTTCGGCCGAGCCGTACAACACATCCAGACCGCGCGGATAACTGGAAGCCATCCGCCAGGTGATGCGCGGGCGGGCCTCCGCCGTCGCACCCGTCTCCCGTTTCGCACAACCGGCCACTGCGGCCACAACGGTCATCGCGGGCAAGCCGCGGGTTAAAAAATCTCTACGCTTCATGGCACTCCATCCTTCCTTACAATGATTCATCCGCCAGCACTACGCGAAAACCGTACAACGAAATCCGGACATGCATACCACAGGCGCCCCGTGACTTGATACCGATAAAACGCCGGTGGGAATTTTGCCAGCATCCGCCCCGGATCACGCGAAAGTCCTCGCCAGCGGGGTCGGGGTCATGGCAGTACTCCCACAAATTGCCGGCCAGATCATAAAATCCATTCCGGTTGGGCGGAAAGGAACCGACAGGCGATGTGTGGCCAAACGTATCCACCCGCATTTCGGGACTGTAATTGGCGGCGTTGGTCGGGATCGGCCAATCCACGCCGGGCGTGGCCGCGAGCGTCCATTCCTCGTCACCCGGCAGGCGATAATACTGATCGCGCGAGATGATGCCGCCGCGCTGTTCGTGCTCGGTGAGCCAGTGACAAAATGCCGCGGCGTCCCCCCAGCTGATCCCGGTCACCGGATGATCCGGTGTTTGGTCGAAGCCGGGATTGCGCCAATCGCGACCCCCGGTTTGCCAGCGGAAGTTTTCATAATAATAATAACCGCGACCGGCCTCGTGTCCGGTCGCCTGATAAAATGCCTCGAAATCGCGCACCCGGGTTTCCCAGACCGACATCAACACTCTTCGTTTACCGGGCACGGGAAGAAAACGCATGCCCAAGCTGTTCGTCCAATACGGCCCCTGAACGACCGGCAGATCGGGCGTCGCGGGCTGAACAGAATCACAACCAGCGGCCCAACCCAGGCAGAAGACAACCCCGATGGTGCGCGCCATGGAAGCAAACGGTTTCATATCCGCGGTTCGCGCATGCCGGCAGAATTCTCCTACATGGCTTTCATATATTCACGGCGCATGCGGGCGATATTGTCGATGCTGATGCTTTTTGGACAGGCGGCCTCGCACTCGGCGTGGTTGGAGCAATTGCCAAATTCCTCCCGGTCCATCTGCGCCACCATCTTGCGGGCGCGACTCCCGCGCTCGGCATGACCCTGGGGCAACAAGGCATATTGGGAAATTTTTGCGCTGACGAACAACGAGGCCGAGGCGTTCGGACACGAGGCCACGCAAGCGCCGCAACCGATGCACGCGGCGGAATCCATGGCCTGTTCGGCCACCGCCTTGGCCACGGGAATGGCATTGCCATCCGGCGCGGAACCGGTGTTCTCGGAGACATAGCCGCCCTTGGCGATGATGCGATCAAAGGCGCTGCGGTCGACGACCAGATCCTTGACCACCGGAAACGCCTTGGCCCGGAACGGCTCCACGGTGATGGTGCATCCGTCCTCGAACATGCGCATGCGCACTTCGCAGGTGGTGCAAGCACGCTTCGGTCCGTGCGCCATGCCGTCGATGACCAATCCGCAGGTGCCGCAAATGCCTTCACGACAATCGCTGTCGAACGCCACCGGCTCTTCGCCCTTCTTGACGAGATTCTCGTTCAACTGGTCGAGCATCTCCAGAAACGACATTTCCGGAATGACCTCGTCGATGGTGTAATCGGCAAAGTTGCCCGGGAGAGCGGGCCCTTCCTGACGCCAGATACGCAGATTGAATTTCATGGTGTGGTCCCTTGATCGATTCGTGATGGATTACTTGTAACTCCGCTGGGCGAGGTGCACGTTCTCGAAGTGGAGCGGTTCCTTGTGCATGACCGGATGGTTGCCCTCGCCCGCGTAAGACCAGGCCGAGACATGGCAGTAGGCGTCGTCGTTGCGCAGCGCTTCGCCCTCCTCGGTCTGGTATTCCTCGCGGAAGTGGCCGCCGCATGATTCGTTGCGCTCAAGCGCATCGCGGGCCATCAACTCGCCAAGCTCGAAGAAGTCGGCGACGCGTCCGGCAAACTCCAATCCCTTGTTGAGGTCCTCGGCGGAACCGCCAACGCGAACATTTTTCCAAAAATCCTCTCGTAGCGCCTGGATGTCACTGATCGCCTGGTTGAGGCCCTTGGCGTTGCGGGCCATGCCGACGTGATCCCACACAATGCGACCGAGTTCCCAGTGGTAATCGCGCACCGTTTTTTGTCCCTTGATGGCGAGCAGTCGCGCGGTCTGTTCCTTGATGGCCGCGGCGCTTTTTTTGAAGGCCTCGTGATCGGTGCCGACGCCGCCGGGTTTGCGCCCGGCCAGGTAGTCGCCCAGCGTGTAGGGGATGACAAAATAGCCGTCGCACAGGCCCTGCATCAGCGCGCTGGCGCCGAGACGGTTCGCTCCGTGATCGGAGAAGTTGGCCTCGCCGAGGACATACAAACCGGGAATGCTGCTCATCAAGTTGTAGTCCACCCACACGCCGCCCATCGTGTAATGCGGCGCGGGATAGATGCGCATCGGGGTGTGGTAGGGATCGTCGGCGGTGATTTCCTCGTACATCGAGAACAGATTGCCGTAGCGCTCTTTGATGACCGGTTGGCCCAGGCGTTTGATGGCATCGGCGAAATCGAGATACACCGCGTAACCGGTCGGGCCGACGCCGCCGCCGTCATCGCAAATTCCCTTCGCCGCGCGCGAGGCGATATCACGCGGCACCAGATTGCCAAAAGCGGGATAGCGCCGCTCGAGAAAATAGTCGCGCTCGCTTTCGGGAATCTGGCTGGGCGGGCGCTTGTCGCCTTTGTTTTTCGGCACCCAGACGCGCCCGTCGTTGCGGAGACTTTCACTCATCAAGGTGAGTTTCGATTGCGAGACGCCCATCTGGGGCAAACACGTGGGGTGGATTTGCGTAAAGCAGGGATTGGCGAAATGCGCCCCGCGCTTGTAGCAGCGCCAGGCCGCGGTGGCGTTGCAGTTCACCGCATTGGTGGAAAGAAAGAAGACCGTCGAGTAACCGCCGGTGGCGACGATAACCGCATCGGCGGCGTAGGTTTCAATTTCGCCCGAGACCAGGTTGCGGCAGACAATCCCGCGGGCCGCGCCGTCGATGACCACGACATCCAGCATCTCGCGCCGCGGAAATAATTTAACCCGGCCGGCATCGACCTGCCGCATCAATTGCCCGTAACAACCGAGCAGCAATTGCTGGCCGGTTTGTCCACGCGCGTAAAAAGTGCGCGACACTTGCGCTCCGCCGAAGGAACGGTTGGCAAGGGTGCCGCCGTATTCACGGGCGAAGGGCACGCCCTGGGCCACGCACTGGTCGATGATATTCACACTCAGCTCGGCCAGCCGGTGCACATTCGCCTCGCGGGAGCGGAAATCGCCGCCCTTCACGGTGTCGTAAAACAGCCGGTGCACGCTGTCGCCATCGTTCTGGTAATTCTTGGCCGCATTGATGCCGCCCTGCGCGGCCACGCTGTGGGCGCGACGGGGGGAATCCTGAATGCAGAAATTCATCACGTTATATCCGAGCTCGGCCAGCGATGCCGCAGCCGAACCGCCGGCCAGCCCGGTGCCGACCACGATCACGGTGTATTTGCGTTTATTGGCCGGACTGACCAGCTTCACATTCGCCTTGTGGCTGGTCCACTTTTCCGCAATCGGACCGGCGGGTATTTTCGCATCAAGTATCGGAGCAATCATGGAGCACCTCCCATCAGCGCGCAGCTTCCGCCCGCGCCGCAGAAATAAAAGTACAATGGCAAGACTAGAAAGCCGCCCGCCATCAGGATGGCAAACACCAGGCCGGCGGTGTAAATGACGGCCGAGCCCTTCGGACACATCGCGCCCAGCGACTGCAATGCGCTCCAGAAACCGTG
The DNA here is from genome assembly GCA_964470065.1 of uncultured Verrucomicrobiota bacterium. GTDB lineage: Bacteria > Verrucomicrobiota > Kiritimatiellia > CAIVKH01 > CAIVKH01 > CALMUP01. Next base: position 12,494 of record CAYYAR010000015.1, read on the forward strand.
GCGCAGATGCAGGCCGAGCAGCAACATCACCGCGGTGTAGCCGAATGCGATGACGGGGTTTTGAAAGGCGTTCACCACCACAGAGTAGAGATTCTTCATTTGATGCTCGCCCGCCTCGACATAGGCAAACGGCTGGCCGGCGTTGTATTTGAACATCCAGATGTGCGCGGGAATGAATACCAGCAGGATGAGTCCGGTGTAAATCATCGAACGGGAAGCCACGGTATTTTTGCTCGGGCCGCCCTTCGACGCACTCACCGCATAGTGGTCGGGCCGGGCGCGACGCTTTTCGGCATACACTTGAAACGCCGAGATCACATGAAACAGGAAAATGGCCAGCAGCCCCGCTTCGGCGACATACAAGAGGGGGCCGAGTTGATGCAGCTTGTCGGCATAGCTGTTGAACATCTGGCCGCCATCGGGAACAAACAACGTCAAGTTGCCGGCGAGATGCACGACGAGAAACAACATCAGGAAAATCCCGGACACGGCCATGATGACCTTGCGGCCGATGGTGGATTTGAGAGGGATGTCTTTAGTCATTGGGTAGTCCTTATGTTGAACAAAAAGGTAACGAGGGGCTGTTCATGGTGTGGCATAACGGATGCATTCCCGGGGTGTATCCTTCGTTCTCCTTCATTTACTTCTTGTTGATAATCAGTCGAGATTAGGCCCCGTGCAATTCTGCACGAGTTTGTCGAAATCATCCCCGCTCATGATCCCCTTATCGATGACGATTTGACGCGCGGTGCGGCCGGTCTTCAACGACTCCTTCACCAGCGCCGCCACCTTGTCGTACCCGAGGACGGGATTGAGCACCGTACCCAACCCGCCGCTGTTTTCAAAGTAGTAGTAACACTTTTCGCGGTTGGCGAGGATGCCGGCGATACATTTGTCGGCCAGCATGATGGCCGTGCGCTGGAGAATCCGGAATGATTTGACGAGGTTCAGCCCCGTCACCGGCATGTGCGTGTTCAATTCGAGCTGGCCGGCGTTGGCAGCCAGTTGCACGGCATGATCGTTGCCCATCACCTGCAGGCACGCCATGTTGGCGGCTTCGCAAATGCTGGGATTGATCTTGCCGGGCATGATCGACGAACCGGGTTCCACCGCCGGTAATTGGACCTCGGCCAGACCGGTGTTGGGTCCGGAAACAAGCAAACGCAAGTCATTGCATACTTTGGCTACATCCATCGCGGCCAAACGCAACGCACTCGACATGTCGGCCATATCGGTCAAAAATTGCGTGATCTCGATCCCGTTTTCGGCCTGGCGGTATTTTTTGCCGGTGATCTGGTTCATCGCCTTGGCGATTTCCGGACGAAACGCCTTCTTGGTGTTCACGCCGGTGCCGATGGCGTTGCCACCGGCGCCGATTTCCAGCAGACGGTCGCGCGCGGCCTCGATGCGGCGAATATCCTTTACCAACGCATGCGCCCAGGCATGAAAAGCCTGACCGAGCGTTTCCGGAACGGCATCCTGCAGATGCGTGCGGCCGCTGCGGATGACACCGGCAAACTCGTCGCCTTTCTTCTCCAGCGCACCGGTCAATTGTTGGAGCGCGGGCACCAACTGATCGACCAGGTCAATGGCCGCCACGCGGATCCCCGACGGGAATATGTTGTTGGTGGACTGTCCCTTGTTGACATCATCGTTCGGGTGGACGAGATGGCGGTCGCCCCGGTTGCCACCGAGAATCTCATTGGCGATGTTGGCAATCACCTCGTTCACATTCATGTTGGACGACGTGCCGGACCCGGCTTGAAAGCAGTCCACCGGAAACTGGTCGGCAAATTCGCCGCCGAGAATGCGATGACAAGCCGTGGCGATCGCTTCCAATTTATTTGCCGGAAGCATCCCGAGCGCATGATTGGCCTTGGCGCAAGCCCACTTCAATTTGGCCATGCCGTGAATGATCTCGAGGGGCACCGGTTCACCGGCGACGTCAAAATTGCGCAGACTACGGCAGGTGTGAACGCCGTAGTAGGCGTCCTGCGGAACTTCGAGTTCTCCCAGCGAGTCTTTTTCGATGCGCGTTGTCATGTCGTCGGCTCCGTTGATAGGATCGCGGATAAGACAGTGAACTATACGCGGAAAAGCTTGATTTACAATCCTCGAAAGATGGCCGGTTATTTGATTTACCCCCTGCTTGCAGGGGCTTTTCTGATTGCCGGCTGTGCCCATGTGCGCACGTGCGATGATGCCTGGTATGGCCGGGACAAGCGCCTGCACGTTGTCGCCTCGGCGGCCCTCGGCGCAGGCATTACCTGGGTGGCCCTCAACGACCACGGGAACGCGGAGGCCGCCGCCCTCGGGCTTGGTATCGCCACCTTTGCCGGGGCCGGCAAGGAAACGTACGATCTGACGGTCAAACAAACCTGCTGGAGCTGGCGCGATTTTGCGTGGAATATCCTCGGCGCCTCGATCGGCGCCAGCGCGGCGTTGGCGGTGAAGCAGTGATGAAAATACGCGCGACTAGTTTGCCCGTCCAGCTGGAGTATTGCCGGAGAAGCGCGAATAAGAAATACTCACGCCCATGTCACGCGTAACCATCAATCTGCCGGCCCATCCCGCCTTCACCACGGAAATTCCCGTGCGGATCACCGACATCAACTACGGCAACCACATGGGTAATGATGCGTTTGTCGGCATCGTGCACGAGGCGCGGATACGCTGGCTGAAACAATTCGGCTGGACCGAGCTGCTCTTTGACGGGATCGGCCTGATTATGGTCGATATCGCGGTACGATTCAAAAGCCAGGCCGTCCATGGCGATGTATTGAAATTGTCGGTGACCCCGGTCGACTTCTCCGCGTCCGGTTTTAATTTGATCTATCACGCCGTGCTCGCCGGCACCGGCACGGAAGTGGCCCGCGCGCGCACCGGCATGGTGTTTTTCGATTACGCTAAAAAGAAAATGGTCGCCATGCCGGAAAAATTCCGCTCAAGGTTCGCGCCGTCCTGATACGCGACCCGCGCGACGGCAACGGTCGCTGCAATACAGCACCTCGTCCCAAACGCGCTCCCACTTCTTCCGCCAGACAAACGGCCGGCCGCACACCACGCAAGGCTTGCTGGGCAAATGTTGCTTTTTTACGCCGCGCATGCGTTAAACTTACCCCGTGATCGCCGAATTTCAGCAAATTATTGCCATCGACTGGTCCGGTGCGCGCGGTCCGCGCTTGCCCGGACTTCAAGTGGCGACTTGCTCGCCCGGTGATTCATCGCCACGCCTGGTTTATCCGGATCGCGCGGAAGCGTGGACACGCCGGACACTTTTCGACTTTTTACCCGTCGCCGCGCGCGAACGCGGCCCCGTGTTCGCCGGTTTTGACATGAGCGTGGCGTTTCCCTTCTGCGATCTCGGATGTTATTTTCCCGGTCTCGCGGATTCGCCGCCGGATGCCGGATCGCTCTGGCGGTCGGTCGATGACGCTTGCCGCGATGCGTCGGATTTCTATGGTCGCCCCTACACCGCGCCCGGACGTCCCGTAGCGGAATATTTCAACGCGCCCGGTTACCGCGGAAGGAAATACGACACCGCGCGGTTGCGCATCACCGATCGCCAATGCCTCCGGTGGACCAGGCCCTCGAGCGTGTTCAACGGCGTCGGGCCCGGCTCGGTCGGAACCGGCTCGCTCGCCGGCATGCGCTTTTTTCATGCCTTCCGGAAAATCAAGAACCTGCGGGTCGCGATATGGCCCTTCGATCCGGTCAAGGGTGACGAACATCTGGTGTTGTGCGAAATTTTTCCCCGGCTGTATGTCAAGCAAGCCGGAATCGATCCGCGAACATGGCGGGAACCGGGCTTCACCAACCGCGTGCTACGCTGCTACGGGAGCCAACCGGTTCGTTCCGGACGATTCACCGAGGATGAAATTGATGCGCTGGTTTCGGCGGCGGCCTTGCGAACCCTCGCGAAGAAAAAAGAACTGTGGCACCCCGCAGCCATGACCAGAAAAGCCGCGCGCCACGAAGGCTGGATCTTCGGCGTGACTTGATTGATCAGGGCGTCGCATCCATCGAGATAATCAAGCCGGCCAGCGCGGACGGCATGATCCACCGGATGCGCACATTCGCATTCGCAGGCATGCTATCGCCCGTAACCCCGGCCGCTTTTTCTGAATCCACAATCACAATCGCACCGTTGGCGCGGGCCTGATGGGCAATAAGCGGATCGTTTCCTGTACGAAGCTGTGGATCAAGAAAATCCACCACGTTCCACCTCGTCGAATACAAACTCTTGAGTCGCGCCGGCGCAGGCCGGTCGTCATACAACTGGACCATGATCGCGCGATCATTTCTGTCGACCACAAGCGTCAATCGACGGGCGCCGGAATAATTGCCATCAAAGGTATAGGCAAACATGCTGTTGAACGGCAGGCCGGGCGTATTGACGGGTCGCTTCACGCCCAGCGCCTGACCTAATTGGCGGGCCGCTTCACGGGCCGACATCATTGCCGTAATCCCGGTGTACAAGGAGATGCCGGGATCCACCGCCAGCACGGACGAAGGTGAAGCGCGAGGCTTCAAGATCGCGCGCAACTCGCCGGCTATTCCCCCGGCATCCGGGGAGGACCGGTTCCACGCCGGATCAAACGCCAACCGACGAAGCTCATTCGTCGAAACCGGCGCCGTAGGTTCGGCCGGAATTTCGTCGTCGACAAATTGCATTTTGGGCCGGGAGGTTTCCGCGCGCGGAGGCGGACCGATATACGTTATTTCAATCCGCGGCGCCGTGGATGCGGGGCCGGGAGCAATCGCCCCGGAGGTCGACGATCCGGCCTGACTGGCCTCACCCGTTCCCGAAAAATCCACGCCGCTTGATTGCCGGACGTTGGCGATCAAGCCGTTACACTGGTGGATATATCCGGCGATATCGATGTGCGCAGGCGCCTTGGACTTGCATGCCTCAAAGTGCGCGATGGCTTGACGGCATTTATCCTCCACCACGCGCAACTCCGCCGGATTCTCCCGTGTTTCCTGATAGTTTTTATATGCGGCCAACGCTTCGTTAAACAGACGGGCTCCGGTGCGAAAATCCTCGTTGCGCGAAAAATCCTCCGGCGCGGCATCTGGCGGAGCAGACGCAACGGCCGGAGCAACGGATGCGTCGGCGGGTTGTTTTTTTCCGGATGGCGCGTCGAGCGATTCCACCCACGCGCGCAAACCGGGCACAGGTATTTTTTCCCAGTCAATCCGGTCGCGGAAGTAATAGATGCTGCCCGCAGCGCACGCGATCACCACCAGCAAGCCGGCCAGACGACCGAGACAGGATCCTGATTCTTTCTTGACGACGCGCACAGCAGGCGGCAGGTCGCTTTTTTTCAGCACCAACTTTGGTTTGACCGGGGCTGGTGAAGGTGGGGAGGAATCCATAGTTTTTTCGGTCGTGCCAAGATATAAAGAATTCTTATAACACTCTAACGATTCCGCTGCCGGTGACGAGCGAAATTGATCACACGTTTAATCGTCATCTCCGGCGATGCGGGGGGAAGCCGTGGTGCGGCCGGATGATTCCTTCATCACGGCGTGAAAGGATACATCCTGATCATGCGGGCCCTCCCACCCCCACTCGAACGGGGGCACGTCGACCACGCCAAGCAGTTGATCCTCGGCATAAAACGCGACGGCACTCACCTCCAGTTTCTCCGGTACACCCGCCCGAAGCACCAGCATGCGTATATCGCCATCGACCACCGACTGGTCAATGCGCAAATCCACCTGCGGCCACGCTGCCGGGCGCGCCCCGGGGATCGGACGCAACACAAACGCCTCGTTGAATTCGCCGTGCATGCCGTAACCGGCAATTTCGCCGGCGGCATTGATTCCCATTCCCTGCACAAGCCACCAGTCGTCGTCATCCACCCGTGTGACTTCATTCAAGTCGAAACAGCGCCCGTCGCGCCACAGGCAGGCGGATTCATCCGCGGCGAAATACGCCACCCGCGAGCCAGTGACCATGGCTTGGCCGTTGAGGTCGGTCGCGGTGCTGAAGAGCGCTTCGCGATCCGGCAAGAGTTCCAACTTTCCCTCGTCCACGGTGCGAAAAGCCCGCACGCGCGCCGAATCAAGCATCACATAGCCGGCAGCGAATCCCCGCTCGTTCACCGCCACCGCCGCGCTTCCGCTCTGCGCGGATATGAGCCGGAAGTCGGCGAGATTTTCCGCCCTCACGCCGCCCGGAAAATAAAAGGCCAGCGAGGCTTGCTCCTCGCCCGAGCCCATCGCGATATGCCCGACCACATCCCCCTGGTCATTGATATCCAATGGTTGGACATTGCCGGCGCCCGGCAAGCGGTGGAGAAGTTGCATCGCCTCGCCGCGCCAAGCCACCGCATGCACACCGCGTTCGTCCTCCATCGAGCCGACCACGACGCCCTCGTCACTCACGGCAAAGGCCGCGCTGTAGATCGCGTGCGCCGGCACCGGAAGCGCCCGCATACCGCCCGCCTCGGTCCAGACAAACGCACTCACCACCCCATTGGAATCGAGCGACTCTCCCGCCACGTTTCCGTCGCGACTGATGTCGTGCGCCCGGCTACCGGGACCGTCCAACGTGCCGAGGGATTGCATCTCCGCGCCCGGCTTCCATAGAAACGCCCGGACCTCGCCGGATGCGGATTCGGACTCGCCGACCACCCAGCCGCGATCGTTGATCGCGGAAGCCCGGCTGCTGCCGCCACCGAGATGACCCAGCGGCACGAGTTCATAGAGATGATAGGCCTGTGCAGAATAAACCGCGCACCACCAGATCAAGAGACCGGATTTGACGAAACGCGCCCGCGTCATCCATCAACCTTCAGGGCCGCGCGCACCTCGGAGATTCGTCCCATACCCAGCAAGGCGCCGGCAAACGAAGCGCAGGTGGATGCATCCAGCTTTTCGATTCGCTCCTGCAACGCGGGCAGCATGCGCGGTTCCACGCTAAAACGGCGCAAGCCTATACCGAGCAGAAACGGGAGCATTTTTTCGTCGGTGGCCATTTCTCCGCAAAACGAAACCGGAATGCCCCGGGCGGCGGCGGCGGCCGCCACGCGTTTGAGTGCGCGCAACACCGCCGGATGATAAGAGACATACAAATCGGAGATGTGCTGGTTGGTGCGGTCCACCGCCAGCATGTATTGCACGAGATCGTTCCCGCCGATGGAAAGGAAGTCGGCCTCGGCCGCCAGCTCATCCGCCACTTCCACCGCGGCCGGCAACTCGATCATGGCGCCGAGCGCGGGCGCCTCATGATGAGGCACGCCCTCCGCGCGCAATTGCTCCGCGCATTCGTGAACCATCTGCCTGGCCAGCATGAAATCATCCACCGACGCAATCATCGGAAACATGATGTGCAGCCGCGCCCCGGCGCCGGCCCGGAGCAAGGCGCGCAACTGCTGGAAGAAAATATCCTTGTGCCGGAAGGAGAAACGAATCGCCCGCAACCCGAGAAACGGATTGCTCTCGGTCACGCCGGGAAAATACGAAAGCATTTTATCGCCTCCGACATCGAGCGTGCGGAAAAGCACCTCGCGACCATCCATGCCTTCAATGATGGTGCGGTAGACGCGATACTGCTCCTCCTCGGAGGGAAAGTTGCTCCGAATGATGAAGGGGAACTCGCTCCGGTACAAACCGATGCCGTTCGCCTTCAACCGCTGCGCCGTCTTCAACTCGCTCAGCATGTTGATGTTGGCCATCAATTGAATGCGGACGCCGTCGCCGGTTCGCGTCTCCTCCTTGATGCGCGCCGCTTGTGCGGCCACATCGCGTTGACTGCGGCGCAAATCCTCAAAGCTCCGGCAAACAACATCCTCCGGATCAATATAGACATTGCCATGATCGCCATCGATGAGCACGCGCTGGCCGGGACCAAGCCCAAACAGGCGCGGCTCGTCCGCCACCACCATGGGCAGATTGAGCGAACGGGCAAGAATCGCGATGTGGGACGTGACCGCACCCCCGACTTGCACGATCCCGTCGGCTTTTTGCGCGGAAAGTTTCAGCACATCGGACGGCAACAACTCGCCGGCGATAACGATGTGGCCGTCGTAATCCACCGACACCTCCGCATCATCGCGCAAGTTCTGGATCAGACGCAGACCGAGATCTTTCACATCCTGGACCTTTTCGCGCAGCCGGGGATTCGCACTGGAAGAGAAAAGCTGGATATAATGATCCACCACTTCCCCAATCGCGCGCGGCGGGGGTGTTCCGCGACGTATTTTTTCAAGCATCGCGCCCGCGAACTTCTCATCCTTGATGATGAGGATGTGCGCACTGAAAATCATCGAAGCCACATCGGCAAGCGATTCCTGCAACTTGTTTTGCAATTCCTCGAGCTGTTGCTCGGTGAGCTTGAGCGCCCGGCTGAAATCCTCCGCGGTGAAGCCGTCCGCGGCGGCCCGGTCATCGACCACAAAGGTTCCCGCCGTGGAGCCAAAGATCGTCGGTCGCCCGATGGCGCTACCGTGGGCGCCCGGCTTGCCTTTGACAAACTTGAGGTCGTACACGCCGCCGGTCGCGATATCCGGCGGCTCGACCTCGACCCGGGCTGACTGGCCCTGGCGAAGCGCCATCAGCAATTTGGCGTTTTCGATGGTGGTGGCCAACTGGGCGGCAATCGCCTGAAGCGCCCGGGCATCGTTGCGATCGAAGTAATCAGGCACGGGATCCTGTACCACCAGCACGCCAACCCGGGTGAGACCGCGCAGAATCGGAACAGCCAGAAACGCCTCGTAGTTTTCCTCGCTGATGCCGGGAACGTGTTTGTAGTGCGGACTGGTGGATGCCCGCGCCTCGCGGATCGGTCGCAACTCTTTCAGCGCAGTGCCGGTAATGCCTTCGCCCAGCTTCAGCCTTACATGGGCGCCCGCCTTCAACCCCTGATTCGCGGTGAGCACCAGCTCCTGGTTTTCCTCGTTGTAGAGATACACGGAACATACGGCGGCGCGCATGTGGTGGGCGACGATCTGCACCACGTTCTGGAGGAAATCCTCCAGCCCCGCGCTCTTTTCAAACAGCCCGGCGAGTTCGCCGATACTGCAGATCAAATCGACATTGTTTTTCCGCATGGTGATACGACCGCCCGTTCAACAGGGCGAATCTAGCCGCGAGGACGGAAAAATCAATCGCGAATGGCGCAGGCAAAAAGATCGGGTGGCACAGCCATGACCAGCCGCGCGTGGCGTGCGGAACGAATCTCCAACTCGACCAGTGCACCCTTTTTAAAGGCCAGATCCAGCTCACCCCGGCTGGTCCACGCGCTCACCGCGGAGGAAAAATCCGGCTCATGACCAACCAACACCAACGACCGGACCTCCGCTGCCGATTCGTTCACCACCGCCCGCAACTGCTTGAACGAGGCGCCGGGATTCAATCTGCGGTCGAGCCGGGGCGCCGGGATCCCGTACGCGCGGCAAAGCAACCGGGCCGTCTGATGCGCGCGCATCGCACAGGAGGAAATCACCCGCTCCGGCGGCTCGCGCACCGCGGCCAACCGGGTAAAAAAAGTCCGGGCGCTTCGCCGGCCCGCCGGCGTGAGCGGACGATCCAAATCGTCGCCGTTGAAGGCATCCGCCTCCACGGCCTCGGCATGACGAAGTAGCCACAAACGCATGGGATAATCTCGATTTCTTGACTTCACCCCGGCCCGGAAGTACATGTTATTTTTTCCTTCCGGCCTGCCCGATGGTGTAATGGTAGCACAAGTGACTCTGGATCACTTTGTTAAGGTTCAAATCCTTATCGGGCAACCATAGCAAAGTTGATCAAAACGACAGCCCGACAAACCCCGCCACGGTGTTCATTTCGAAGACGATCTCTTTGTCGTACTTTTCACGGATCGCCTCGATTTCCTCCGCCGTCTTTGCCGTGGCCCGCGATTCGGCATCGGCGTTCCATGATTGCCACTCAAGGCCTACCAGCAGGTTGATATGTTCGTGGATGGCCTGCTCCAGCATGATGCGTGCACTGACCGTGAGGTAATCGATTTCGACGTTCTTCTCGTTGCGCGAGCTGATGCCAAAATCGCCCGTGCTGCCATCGAACTTGAGCAAACCGAGGTTGCCCATGAGATACAATGAGGCGTCCCCGGTAAGGTAGAAGCGAAACTCGCCGCCCAAGCCAATTTCCGGCACCAGCAGCCCGGACACTCCGGTGGCCCGGCCGCCTTCCACATAATCGCGCGGCGGACGCTCGTACTGCACAACACCGCGGGCCGGGCCGGCATCAATCACATAATCGCCGGCGAAAGCGAGAAAGCCGAGATGCAACCACGGGGTGAACTCCACGTAATGATCATCGTTGCCGATCGAAAACGGCGTGATGCGCAAACCGAGGCTGAGGGTGTAAATATCGAGATCGCCGGTATACTCGGTGCCGCGCGGGATTTTCAGGTATTCGTAATCGCGGCCGTTGTACGAAACATGCTCGACGCCGAGGTAATAGTCGCGATCGGCCGTGCCGCTCAACTGCGGTGTCCCGTGAAACAGGCGCGTGTGCAGCGTGGCAAAGCGCCACATTTTTTCGAGAAACAGGCCATAGGTGGAAAATTCATCGTCGAAACCGAGTTCGTCCCAGCTGTAATTCTCGGGCGGGGCGCCGTCCACACCCGTCAACTCGTAGTAAGGCCGCGTCGTCTCCCTCACCTCGCCGTCGAGGCCGAACACCGAACCATACGACAAACCCAAACGTAGCGTCTCGCGCCCCTCCACCGAACGTCCGGATTGAAACTGGGCGAATAACGGCACTGATGCCGCCAGCAACAACAAACCGGCAAAATATATCTTCATATGCGCATACTCCCGAAGGTGTGGTGAACTAGTAGTGGATGATGCGCCGGATGTCGACAGGAGATTCGGTCATAACAGGCATTGTCCTGCGCAGGCAGCCGCGCTATAAGTATCACATGATGGTCAAAGTGTGGGATCCGAAGGCGACACAGGGTGATACCGGCCCGTTTCTGGTTCGCCATCACTACAAGCTCGTACTGCTTTTTTTCGCGTTGGCGGCATTCGTGGCGTTTGGTCCGGCACCCGATGGATTGACCACGGCGGCGCAGCGCGTGCTGGGGGTTTTCGTCTTGTGCGTCAGCCTGTGGGTCACCGGACTGATCCCCCTGCAAATCACCTCGATGCTGGCGATCATCCTGCTTCCGCTGCTGCAGGTGATGTCCAGCGCCGAGGCTTTCGCCCTTTTCGGCAATCAAGCGGTGTTTTTCATCCTCGGCGCTTTCATTTTATCCGCGGCGTTGATTGATTGCGGATTGTCGACACGCCTGACCTGTCTGGCGCTCGACCGGTGCAGCGGGTCCGCAGTCAAACTGCGCGACTCGATCTTGTTCATCGGCGCCTTTGCCAGCTTCTGGATGAGCGAACACGCGGTGGCAGCGATGCTCTTTCCCATCGTGCTGAACATCGTCAAGGCGCTGGGCCTCAAGCCGATGGGAAGCCGCTTTGGTCAAAGTTTCTTCTTCGCCCTGGCTTGGGGTTGCATCATCGGCGGGATTGCCACCTACCTCGGCGGCGCCCGCAACCCGCTGGCCGCCGGTATCCTTTTCAGCGAACGCGGCATCGACATCTCGTTCATGCGCCTGCTTTCCGCCTCGTTGCCCATGGTGATCATCATCATGACGTGCGCATGGCTGGTGTTGCGGCGCTGCTTCCCGGAAGAACCGGTGGATATTCAGGCCGCGCACACGCAACTGAAAAAAGAGCTCGCGGGAATCGGCCCGCTTTCCACGCGTGAATTGCGGATCGGCATCATCTCCCTGCTCACCATTCTCGCCTGGATTTTCGGTTTTCGCTCGATTGGCCTGGCCAACATCGCCCTCCTTTCCGTGGCGGCGTTGTTTATCCTCCGGCTCGTGCGCTGGGCCGATATCGAAAGCAACGTGAACTGGGGCATCATCCTGATGTACGGCGGCGCCATCGCCCTTGGCTCCTCGCTTCACACCACCGGCGCATCCATCTGGCTGATCGACCAAACCATCGGTCATCTCGACCTCACACCCTTTCAGCTGATTCTGATTCTCGGCATTCTCTCGCTTGCCCTCACGGAATTCATAAGCAACGCCGCAGTGGTTTCCGTGCTGATGCCGGTCGGGCTGGGGCTGGCCAATGCGACCGGTCTTTCGCCCGAGGCGGTCACGCTGGCCATCGCGTTGCCGTCCGGGTTGTCGTATGTGTTGCCGATGGGCACACCGGCCACGGCGATTGCCTACAGCGCGGGTTACATCGAGCGCGGGCGCTTCATCCGCTTTGGCTTCATCATGAATGCGCTCAGCCTCGGGGCCTTTATCCTCGTGGCCTGGTTGTACTGGCCGCTCCTCGGACTAAAGTGAACGTCCTGCTTCACACCGGGCTCGTCGCTGATCCGGTTTGCAAGGATCATGACACCGGCCCGGGACATCCGGAAAATTCCGGCCGGTACGACGCCGCCTATCTGGCGTTGTGTCGCTCCGGCCTGATCGATCATCTGCAGAAGATTTCCACCCGCGCCGCCTTGAACTACGAGCTTCAGCTCGCACATACCCGGGAGTACCTCTCGCTGGTCGAGAGCGAGATCGCCGCTGGTCAACGCATGCTGAGCACGGGGGATACACCGGTCAGTCCGCGCTCGCTTGATGCTGCGCGCTATGCTGCCGGCGGAGCCATGCAGGCGGTTGATGCGGTCTGCGGGGGAAAAGTAAAAAACGCTTTTGGCCTGATTCGGCCTCCCGGCCATCATGCCGGCCCTGGCTATGGCATGGGTTTTTGTCTCTTCAACCATATTGCGATCGCCGCGCGCCATGCGCAAAAAAAACACCGCCTCGAGCGCGTGCTGATTGTCGACTGGGATGTGCATCACGGCAATGGGACGCAGGATATATTTTTTGAGGACGGTTCGGTGTTTTATTTCAGCGTTCACCAGTCCCCGTGGTATCCCGGCACCGGGCATCCGGACGAAACGGGACGGGGCCATGGACGCGGCACAACTCTCAACGTGCCGTTGCCGGCGGGATCTGGTCGACGCGAAATATTCGATGCCTTCGAAAACAAACTGGCTCCGGTCATGGCGGACTTCCGCCCGCAGCTGATTTTGATTTCCGCCGGATTCGACTCCTGCCTCGGCGATCCGCTGGGTGAATTCACCCTCACCGCCGATGACATTGCGGATATGACGCGGTTTTTTCTTTCGATGGCGCACACCTATGCCGGCGGTCGCTTGGTTTCCCTGCTCGAAGGCGGATACGATCCAGCCATCCTCGCCGCTGCCGTGTGCGCCCACGTCCGGACATTGAGCGAGGATTTCACGGACTGATCAGAGACCTGAGCGTCCTGAATTAATGGTCTTCTTTATGCTGTATTCGTCGGGAAGACCATTTCTGAAACCTTATCTGTATTAACGAAATGGTGTGTAACGGACACATCACTTATCAGGGGCAAACCGTTGTAACGGTTATTGTACCAGTAACCGGATCTGTCTTAAATACGCGGTAACAGTCACGGGTTGCGGTTGGGGCGGATGATGTGTACGAAGTCTCTACGCGTTCTCGGTTTATTTCAACTGGCCCAGTCTTTACGACTCGCACACGCAGGTCGCGATACACTTCATCCGACATGCGATTGATTATCGGCTCATAAGGACCACCGCTTGCCGGGAGCGTTGTCTTTCGCCAGAAGTCGAGAGGGACCTGCACGCGGACAGAGGCAATGTATTCCGAATTGTTCAGCTCGCTCTCTTCGAACCATTCTCCGGAAAGGGTGACATTGGGATGCGCTCGGACTTCCAAGCGCGCTTTCGTTCCGCCATAGGAATCATCATCGATATAGTCGGAGTTAAATTGATAATAGCCCGCGTAAATAGCGACGGGCATAAATTTTGAGACCCAAGGCAACCACACGCCAGCCTCCACATCAAATCCGTCCAGCGCTTCCTCGTACGAGCGAGACGATACGGACGTCCTGATTCGACGGCTTCCAACCCGCTCTTCTGAAAACTCGCTTGATTCATCAAGAACCGTCGCATCCGTTATGGGATAATAGTAATTTGCCCGAAGGTCGAGCCATCTAGACATAATTTCTATGCCACCCGCGACTTGATCATACCGATTGTCTTCATCGGTCCATCGACCGTCGTAATACACATTCAGCCCGAGGATTATTCCGGAATTCGCGAGACCATAACGGGCTACCAGCCCGGAATTAAGCTCTTGCTCAAGATCCTCGATGAATGCTCCGCGCAAGTCGACAAAGGCCATACCCGGACCACTCTTGAACAGAGGCAGCATGATGCCCGCGGCGTACTCCTCATTCTCTTCAAGTACGCGCCCGGTTAATGAAATTCTTCCCGGCGAGCCCCATTCCACGTCCTCACTGATTACTTCCGCCTCTTGAACAATCTTGCCTGCTTCATCTTGAGCGAATGAGCTAAGTTGACCGCTCAACAAAAGACCCGTCATGACAATTTTTGCATTCATAGTGTTGATCCATCATATTACCAGATTGCAACAATGCGATAGGAAAGACCCGTCACTCCAACGGGTGGGCGGAAACGAACGCTATACAGACTCAATCCGTGTCCGGTATCCTGAATCGTCTCCGAAACTACGAACGGATACAAATCCAGCCAGATGGCCATATTTTGAGAGCCCTGCAGCTTGAATTCAATGGCGGGATCGTCGCTGCGACGGAGATACGTAATGATGAAGTCGCCATTGGGTGCCATTTGCAACTGGACATCATTGCTATCGGCCTGGGTGGGGTCTGTACCGAACGCATACTCCTCACGGTTACTACGACCATCACCATCAGGATCGGCATCAGGACCCCACTCTGCAGACTCAAGCCCGGGATCATACACTGCGCTGCCAAAGCTTCCAAATAGCCATTGATTGTATGGGTTGTCGGCCAGCACCGATTCGTCGAGCACGCGTATCGCAAATTGAATTGTCGATGACGTTCGTTGGTCGTCGATACCCGTAATAACAACCCGGAAGACGCCTCCCGAGACCGGAACTCCACTGATGATTCCATTGGTGAATGAGAGCCCGTTGGTTCCGTCAGGGAAGCTAACGTCTATTTCCGTTGTTGAACCCGGATCCGCATCGAAGAACAATCCGGCCGGTAATGTGTAGCTAAACAAATCGCCCACATTGGCCAGTTGGTCAGGAATCATCACCATCGATGCCGGCGCTTGATTGTGGACAAACCGGTACATAAAAGCATAACCAAAATTGTTCACGGGGCTAATCGTGACCGGTGCGCCAACGATTGCCACACCATCATTAAAGCCCACACTTATTCCATAGTTGCCCGCTTGGCTTCCGGCCGGGCGATTAATCCGCTCAACAACCGTCCAATTCGTGACGACTCTGTCGAACAAGTACGCGGAGCCGGGATATGTGGATGTAAGATTGCCACGGGCACCCACAAACAATCTGCCGCGATCAAAATCTAGGCTGGATCCAAAACGCAGAACCGCATCTGACTGGCGCTCTATATCACCCGAGCTAGAGTAACGATTCAGCGCCAGATCAAGGTCATAGATGAAGACACGACCAGCGCTGGCAGTTCCACGTACGCTCATTTCCGGCGCGCCGATGGCTAGTAAATCGTTCTCTAGCGACACACTCAGTCCGAAGAAGTTGGGCATGTTTGTGCCGGGTGTAGTAATTATGTCAGCCAACCCCCAGGAATTGGACCCTCCTTCGTGGCGATAGAAGTGGAAAACAGCACCGGCATTTGCGTTATGCTGGTGCGCGCCAACCACCAAATGATCACCATGGAGGGATAGCTTCCATCCTAAACGAGCCGAAGCGGCTGCGGAATTAGTCGGATACCAGCGCATAATTTCCGACCAAGAATTTGTCGCGCTATCTCGCTGGAACAACAACACAGCACCCGGCTTCAATCCCTGACCGGCGATATCTGCATCCGGAGCTCCAACCGCCAACAAGTCGCCATCGAGGGATATTGACTGCCCAAACAGGGATGCCGCAGGCATGTTTGTCGGGACAATAAGATAGGATTGACCCCAATTTGCATCGCCACCTTCGTTCCGTTCAAAGATATAAACCCTCCCATGCGCTACCCCCCCAAAACCCTCGTCCCGTATGGCACCAACGGCCGCGCGATCGCGATTCATGCTGACGGAAATACCAAATTCATCGTTGGTTTCGATGGTCGACGGCAATAACTGCCGCCACTCGCTCCATGTGTTTGTTGACGCCGGATCCCATCGATAAACAAATGCCGCTCCGGAATCCTGGCCTCGAGCGTTGGCCAGCGGAGCACCCACAACCGCAAAGTCGAAAGTTGTATCCACCGCGAAACCAAAGTTTTCTTGCAGACTGGTAGGTGAAGGTCTTACTTGTCCCTCATACGAATTAAACGCTATCAAACTGGTCGTCAGGTCATCGATGGGCGAGGCGAAGCCGTCGTCAATCGTGAGCCGTATACGGGTAACCCGGGAAGTGCCCGGCGGGATTACAATATTCGTGAATATCGAGAAACTAAGCGACTGAAGTTCGGTAGTAGCTTCAGCTGCGGTGATGCCGGTAGCGCGGTATTGCCCGCCACCCAACGACACAAAACTACCGAGATTCGAGAGTAACCCGTTCGTTGCCGGCAGCAACGTTATCGTAACTGTTAGCGGTTGAAGTGTGAGATCATCAACTTCGGACACCTGAACCGTATTAAACGGATCTATGGACAATTTGTAGTAGAAACGTTGATCTGCGCGGGTTCCGGCCATTTCGACGGGATCATTGGTAGCGGTGACCAAAATGACGGTGTTCGTGTTGACCACGACGGGCGACTTGTGGTCGGTAATCGTGATGGTGAAATATGCCGGCTCGGTGGTTGGGACCGTAATACGATTCTCTACAGGGGTATATAGCATGTTTGTGATCGCCGCGGTGGCGCCGGCTGCCGTCGTATTGGTTAAGACATATAAACCACCACCGGTATCGACAAACGCAGCCAAGTCACTTAACGCACCCTTGACCGGGTCGTCTATCGAGACCGTCACATCCACTCGTTCGTTGAGTTGCTCGTCAATTTCCGTAAAATCGACCGCAAGGAAGGGCCGGATGGTCTGCTTGTCGTTGATCGCAAACGGTGTGACATCGTTGGTGATGACCGGGAGGTCGTTGCGGCCTTCGACGAGGAGAGTGATGAGGGCGGTGCTGCGGTCGCTGTCGGCTTCGTGAACCACCACGCTGACCCGGGCGGTGGAGGCGATACTTGAATCATCCTCGACGGTGTATTCGAAGGTCTCGGTGTAGGGGTAGTCGCCAGTGTAGCCGGTATCCGGCGCATACAGGACGCGGTTGCTGACGCTGATGACGGTCGCGCCGCCACCACTCATGTTGGCGACCGAGCGGAGGAGGTACTTGTCAGCATGCGGATTCAGATGCAGGTCGTTGCTGATGACATCGAGCTCGAAGACTTCGTTGGAGGAAATAACCGTGAAGCGATCATCGACCACCGGCATGTTGCCGACACGGACGGTGACGCTGGCGCCGCCGGTTCCGCCCACGCCATCGGCGACCTGGTAGGTGAACGTATCCACGCCGACAAATCCGGCCGGCGCATTATAGGTAATGGACGAGCCCGTGATCGTGGCGGAGCCGCCTTGCGAGGTGGTGGTATCCACGCTGGTGATGGTCCAACCGGAAGCGGAGGCTATTTTCGCGCCGTCATTATCGAGGACCGGCATCGCCACGCCCGTGCTGTTGTAGGCCACGGTGTAGGCGTCGTCGCGTACTTGCGCGCCGAGGACATACGGCCGCAGACCGACCCGCACTGAAACCCGGGCCGAGGCACGGCGGGTGGCGCCATCGGTAACTTCGTAGGTGAAGGATTCGACGTAATCCGGTGAAGGGACGGCCACCGGGCGGTAGATGAGTTCGGTGCCGTTGGAGGCGATGCTGACCGAGCCGCCTTGGGATGGGCCGTTGGTCCCGGTGCCGAGAATGTTGAGGGTCAAGGTCTGGCCAAGCTCCGGCGTAATGCGGTCATTGGCGAGAATGGGCAGCGTGAAGCTAGTGGGGAGTGATTCGCCGGGCAAAACCTCGTAGATGACCGCATAACGATCATCGATCGGCAGGAGATCGCCACGACGCACCGAAACGGTCACCCGGGTGACATCCGTCGTGAGGCCATCCGACAGGGTGTACTCAAAGCTTTCCTCGCCATAGAAACCGGCAAGCGGGGTGTAGGCGATGCGGTCGCCGGCGATGGCAATACTACCACCCTGATCCGGGTCCCCTGCTCCACCGCCCACGGCGGCAATCGTATAGTTGGTGGCGGCCGGGTAAATGACGTCGTTGGCCAGCACATCGAGAAGGACGTTGGTTCCGCCTCCGCGAACCACGAAGCGATCGGCATTGGCGTAGGTTCCGTTTGAGACGGTGTCGATCGTCACGCGCACAGTGGCCGAACGAGCCGGCACCGAGGCATCCTCGACCACGTAGTCAAATAAGCCCTGACCGCTGGTGCCATTAGGCGTGAAGACGAGATTAGTGCCGCCGACGCCAACCGCGAGCGAGCCGACGGAAGTCGAGGCCGGAGTCACTTGGGTGATGAGAAGGTTATTGCGACCCGCGCCAACCAAACGATCGTTGTGGAGCACGTCAAGCGTGGCCGGCGAACCGCTGGCCAGCACGGTGAAATAATCCGTGGCGGTATTTAGCACACCAACGGTGATCCGCACGGTACCGGTGCCGGTTCCGCCCACGCCATCCGAGGCGAGGTAGCGCAGGGTATCGATGCCGGTGAATCCGGCATTCGGCGCGTAAACGATCTCGCCGGTTCCGGCATCGACCGAAGCCACACCGTTGGCGGGCGCCTCGGCGATGCTGTCGAGCACAAGTCCGGCGATGGAGCGGTTCAATTGGCCATCGTTAACTAAAACAGGAAGACGATTATCGCTCGATTCGGCCGGAACGCTGAAGGCGTCCTCCGTGATCATCAAGGTTCCGCGACGCTCGATTACGTCGACGGTGACATCCGCCTCGGCCAGCGCCATTCCGCCCGCAGCGATCTCGTAGCGGAAGGTGAGCGGCGCCACGGTGGTCGGCGTGTAGATGAACGTGTTGTTGGTCAAGACGGGTTGTCCGCCGATGGAGCTGCTCACGATGCGCGTGATCACCGGCGATGCGGCCACGCCTTCCACGCCATCGTTGGCGGTGACATCCATGACCAGGGTCTGGCCGGCCGCCACGGTGTAGTCGTCATCGGCGGCTTGCAGTATGCCGTTCAACTTCGGATCCACGGAGCGCACCGAGACCAAGGCGCTGGCCTGGCTGCCGTTTTGGTTGCGGATGGTGTAGCGGAAGTAGTCCGGTCCGAGATGATTGGTGGGCGCCTGATAGACGAGGTGCTGGGCGTTCGAGGAAATGCCGACGGCTCCGCCGAACAAGGCCGGACCGGCATCCACGATGCTGAACGGCGCGCCGTCGGGGGTGAAATCGCGGTCGTTCACCAGCACCGCAAGCGCCGCCGCTTGGCCGCCATAGGGAATATCGAACTGATCGTCCGTGGCGAACAGGAAGCTGTGATCGCTGACCGTGTAGGAGAAGCTGTTGGTGAACGATTGATTGACCGGCAACGGATGATGGAAATCAGCCAACTGCTGGAGAAAGAAGGAGGCGGTGGCGTCATGCACGATGCTGGTCGAGGTGAAGTAGACATGGGCCTGGCCGGAGTTCACCACATTGGTTTCGACGATAATGCGCAACTGGTCATCCGGATCGTAGGCGTTGATATCGATCTCCATGTCATTGGTACGGGTATCCCAGACCAACACTTGATCTTCATGGGTCACGCGGTAATCGGCCACGGCGGTCGGCGAATCGTTCACGCCCACCACCAGTACCGCCACCGTGCTGGTGACCGTGCCGGCGGTGAAACTGTCGGAGACCAGCACGTCGAACGAATCCACCAGATACTCGCCGCGGGCCAAGGCCTGCAGGTTGGAGGCGGCGGCGGGCTGGTAAGCAATCAATCCGCCACCCAGGCTCAACGCGGCGCCTTCACGACTCAAGGTGTCGACATCGATCACATTCAACACATCCGTGCGGTCGACGTCGGTGTCATTCACCAGCAGCGAAGCGGCGGGGATGTTGATGGCGGTATCTTCGTCGGTCATCCAGAGGTCGCTGATCACCACGGTGCCGGTGATGGTTCCGCTGCGGTCGAGGATCTGCAGGTTGACCAAACCGTTGCTGCCAGAGGCGGAGGGCAGGATGTACATGGGGTCGATGCCGTAAGCGAGCACGTCATCCAGCGTGTTGGTGCCACCGAGCAAAGGATCAAGCTGATTGATGGCGTCGGGATCATCGTTGGCTACCGGGGTGTTGTTCACGCCGTCGACAATCACATCGATGGCGCCGATGCCGATGCCATCATTGCGGTCGCTGACCGCATAGTAGAACCGGTTGGTGTGTTGTTCACCTTCGGCCAAACCCTGCAGGAAGCTGGAGGCGAAGGCGTTGTAGATGAGGTGATCTTCCAGCGCATCGGTGCGCAGGGTCAACGATATCGTGGCCCCGACATCGGTGGTGGCCTGATAACGGTTGGCATCGTTCAAAATAACCCAGACGCCCTTTTCGGCGTGGTCGTCGACAAAGAAGCGCGGAATGGTGAACGAGTCGTCATCGATCACCGTCACGGTGTGGTAGCCGTTGTACGAAACATGACCGCCGTAATTGGCGATGAGGATCTCGTCCCCGGAGGTGAGTCCGTGGTCCGTGGAGGTGACCGTAACCGGATTGGTTCCGGGGATACCGCTGTAGCCGGTGATGACGTTCACATTGCTCATGACGCCGATGACCCGCAGGTCGGACCAGTCGTCGTCGGTGTCGATGTCGGTATCGTTGCTCAGGATTTCCTGGTTGAGTAACATATCCGGGGCGGGCACCGGATCGGTGGCCGGGTACGATTGAAGTGTGCCAGCATTCTCCGGGCGCACCATGAGACGGACCATCTGGCGCTCCGTGACATTGGTGATGATGTCGTCCGTGGCCACCGGGGGATCGTTCACGCCGATGACGCGCACGGTGAATTGAGCTTCGCTGCGCGCGGTCGGGTAGCGCGGGGTTTCATCTTCCCAGGCGCCGCGCGGGGTGTCATCGCCGGCGAAGGCCACTGGAATGGTGAAGATATCATCGTTCACCACGGATACGCCGATGGTGAAGGCGCCGTTGTAGGCGGCGTTAGTGGCGCCGGAGATGACCACTTGGGCGCCGTTGGTCAGGCGGTGGTTCGTGGCGTGCACCCGGGTGGTGCCGGCGCCGCCGTCTTCGTACATCTCGACCGGGGCCGAACCGTAGTCGATGATTTCATAGAAGAAGGTGTCTTCAATTTCCACCCCGACCGGAAGTTGTTGGAGGTTGGTAATCGCCCGCGGATCGTAGCTTACGTTCGTGCCTTTGAGCGGGGTTCCCACCGGGGTCAACACGATGGGCGCGCCCAAAGCGGTGATCGTCGAGGTGCCG
This sequence comes from uncultured Verrucomicrobiota bacterium, assembly GCA_964470065.1. Classification (GTDB taxonomy): domain Bacteria; phylum Verrucomicrobiota; class Kiritimatiellia; order CAIVKH01; family CAIVKH01; genus CALMUP01. The sequence goes on from CAYYAR010000015.1 coordinate 33,963, forward strand.
CTTCCCGTGCCCGGTCCGGATGCGGTGCTGATGTCCACGATCACGCTACGGTCATTGCTGTCGGCATCGGTATCGTTGGCCAGCGGGAGCAACACGGCGGTGTCGTCTTCCTTGACCGTGAACACATCGGCCACAGCTTGAGGGTAGGCGTTCGTGTAGGGTTCGGCGCGTCCCTCGACATACAAGGTGATCAACGCGGTGCTGCGGTCGGCGGTTTCGCCCAGTACCGTCACGGCCACCACGCCGGTCGAAACCTGTCCGCTGTCATCCTGCACGGTGTACTGGAAATACTCCAAACCGGTGTAGGCAGGGGCCGGCGTGTAGGCAACATAAGCGCCGCTAATGGCCACCGAGCCGCCTTGATCCGTGCCGCCGGCCGCGAGCAAGCTGTATTCGCTGGTGGTATTGGTGCCGAGGGGATCATTGATCAGCACATCCAACAGGTTGGAGGTCGTGTTCGCCACCACGACAAAGGCATCGTCGACCACGGGCAGCGAGCCGACCTGCACATTGACCGAGGCATTGCCGGTACCGCCGAAGCCGTCCGTGACGTTGTAGGTGAAGGTGTCACGCCCGGTGAATCCGGCCGGCGGGGTATAACGTAAGCTGCCGGAAACGATGGCGATGGTAGCGCCAGCCGAACTTGCGGAGACCGAACTAATGGTCCAAGCAGAGGCGTCAGCGGGTTGGATGGCATCGTTGGCCAACACATCGAGGATATTGGCGGTCGTGTCGCGGCCGACCGCGAAGTGGTCGGCATGGGTGATGGCGACCAGGTTGCTGGCCCGGTTGCGCACCAGCACTTCAACGGTTGACTTGGCCTGGCGCCCTGCCCCGTCGGAAACCTCATAGGTGAAGTTTTCGTAGTACGGCACGGCAGGCACGGCCACGGGGCGATAGGTCACGGTTTGTCCGCCGGCGGTGACGCTGGCTTCCCCGCCCTGATCGGGCGCGTTGGCTCCGATACCGATAGCGGAGACGGTGAGCACTTGATCCAGCGGAGGCTGAATGGCGTCATTGTTCAACACCGGCAAACTGAAGCTGCGGATGGTGTTGGTGCCGGGTTCTTGCTCGTAATATACCGCGAATCGATCCGGAGCAGCCACGATATCGCCGGGCCTCACGGAAATGGTGACCAGCGTACTGTCGCTGCCCACCGCATCGGTCATGGTGTAGGTGAAACTTTCCTCGCCGGTGAATCCTTCCGCCGGGGTGTAAACCAGACGATTGCTGACCACCTGCACGATACCGCCTTGATCCGGGGCATCCGCGCCGGTGCCGATCGAGGTGATCGAGTAGACTCTTCCGGCGGCGGGATAGCCGATGTCGTTGGCGAGTACGTTGAGCTGATAATCCTGTCCGTTACCGCGCACGGCGTAACGATCGGGGTTGGCGTAGGTGCCATTCGGCACGGTGGCCACGGTGACGACTCCGGTGACCACGCGGGCCGGCGATGATAGATCGGTGACCACGTAACTGAAGTTGGTCTGGCCGGCTGACATGTTCGGGGCAAAGACTAGGTTGCTCGAGGATGCGCCCACCGCGATGGAGCCGATGGCCGACGAGGAAGGCGAGACCGCGCTGATGGAGAGGCTGCCGCGCAGGTTCGCCAGCATACGATCATTCTCGAGGATATCGAGGGTTACCGGGAGATTGGTCGCAGTGGAAAGCGTGTAGTAATCGGACAGCACCTCGACTTTCCCCACCACGATGGTCACGGTGCCGCTGCCGGTCAGGCCGAGTCCGTCGGTGGCCAGATACTGCACCTGCTCGGTGCCGATGAAATCGTCATCCGGGGTGTAAACCAGTCCGGTGCCGGTGGCGTTGGTGGCGATCGTTCCGTGGGTGACGCTTCCGGTGATGGAACGAATGCGGTAATGGGCGTTGTCCTCGCCCAACAAGCCATCGTTGTCGAGCACCGGCAGTTGATTATTCAAACTTCCCGCCAACACGTGGAAGGTATCGTTCTGCACCTGCAGAGCGCCGGACAAGTCGTAGATGTCCAGCACCACGTCAGCCTGTCCGCGTGAGCTTCCGCCGGCGGTGGCTTCATAGGTAAAGGTGATTTGCGGGGGACCGCCCACGGCGTTGTAGACAAACTGATTATTGGTCAGGACCGGTTGACCGGGGAGGGAGGTGGAGACCAGCCGGGTGATGGTCAGACCGGCGCCCGCGCCCGGGGTATTGCCGTCGTTGGCGAGCACATCCATGACTGCGATCTCGCCCAGCGCGACGGCGAAGCGGTCGTCGGCGACCCGCAGGAGGCCGTTCTGTTCCGGTTCGACCATGCGCACCGTTACCCGGGCGCGCGACTCGGCGCCTTCCGCGTTGCGGATGATGTAGCGGAAATGATCCAGTCCGGCGTAGGTACTGAACGGCGGCGCGTAGATGATCGACAGGCCGTTGGAGGCGATGGTTACGGTTCCTTCGGCGGCGGCCGGACTGACCTCCACCACCGTGAAGGTGCCGGTGCCGGGAATGTAATCCCGGTCGTTGGCTAACACCGGCAAGGCGTAGGGACCGCGGTCGGTGAGCAGGCTGAAGGTGTCATCCATCGCCAGCAGGAAGCTGTCATCGCGCACGGTGTAGCTGAAGGTATTGGTGAATACTTCGCCGGGTTCGAGCACATCGAAGAGGTCGGAAAGCGTGGCGTCATGCACCACCGAGGTTGTCGTGATGGAAACGGGAGCCAGCCCGGGGTTGGACACGTTGGTGGCGGACAACAAGGTCAGTTTATCGTCGGGGAGGATGCCGTTGATGTCGATCTCCACCGCATTGGTGCGGGGGTCAAAAACCAGCACCTGGTCCTCGTGGGTGGTGATGAACACTGGATTGGCCACCGGGGAATCGTTCACCCCGGTCACCAACACCGCGACCAGGCTGGTCACGTTCCCGCCGGTGGCCCCGTCGGAAATCACCGCCTCGAATGAGTCGACCACCAACTCGTTGCGCATGAGGGCTTGCAGGTTGGTGACGGTGGTCGGGTTGTAGGTGATGATGTCGGCAGCGAGATTGACCGGGGCGCCTTCGCGGCTCACGGCATCAACGGAAATAACGGTGAGCGTGTCGGTGCGGTCGATGTCGCTGTCATTGACGGTCAGGTTCGTGGCGGCGAAGGAAAGCAAGGTATCTTCATCGGTCGCGAAAACATCGTTCAGGACGATGGTGCCGGCAATGGTGCCGGAGCGATCCACCGCGTGAACATCGAGACGATCGGCCCCGCCCGCAGAAGGTGGTAGACTGTACAGGTAATCGAGCCCGGAGCCGAGCACACTGGCCAGGCTATTGGACGACGTGACCAGGGCATTCACTCCCGTAAGCGATCCCGGATCCGGTTGTGGTTCCGGCGCGTGATTGACGCCACTCACCACCACGTCGATGGCGCCGATACCACTGCCCCCGTTGCGATCGCGCACGGTATAGTAGATGCGGTTGGTATAGCGTTCACCCTCGGCCAGCCCCTGCAGGAAGCTCGAGGCGGAGGCGTCGTAGATCAGGTGATCCTCGGTGACATCGACCCGCACCACCAGAGTCAGCCCGGCCCCGACATCCGACGACGCAGTGGTCGCGGTGGCATCCGCAGTGGTGACCCAAACGCCCTTGGCGGGATGGTCGTCCACGAATGTCCGCGGAATGGTGAAGCTATCGTCATCGACGACGCTTACGGTGTGGTAGCCGTTGTAGGAGGGATGACCGCCGTAGTTGGCAATCATGATACTGTCGCCGGAGGTCAAGCCATGTCCGGTCGAGCTGACGGTAACCGGCGATGCGCCAGCGCTACCGCTGAACCCGGCGATTTCATGCACGGCGCCCATGATGCCGACCACGCGCAGGTCGGTCCAGTCGTCGTCGGTGTCGATGTCGTCATCGTTCGAGAGCAGATTGGTGGCGAGCATGACCGGGACGGGTGAGGGATCGGATGGGAAGATCACGCCGCTGCCCGCCAATTCGGGGCGGGTCATCACCCGCACCACGGACCGCTCGGTCACGCCTTCGACCACATCGGCGCCGGCGACCGGGGCATCGTTGACGCCGAGCACCCGCACGGAAACCGCGGCCTCGGAGCGCGCGGAAGGCGAACGGGGCAATACGGTCTGCCACACCCCGAGGTTGGTCACCCCGGCGAAGAAACTGTTGGTGATGGCGAAGTGATCCTCGTCCACAATCGTTACCGCGAAGGTACCATTGTAGTTGGACTGCGACGAACCGCTGATGATGATTTGTTCGCCGGCGGTCAGGCGGTGATTAACCGATTCAAACGCAACGGTGCCCGGCGCAGTCCCCGCTTCGTAGTCGGCCAGTGCGGCGCTGCCGATGTCGATGATTTCGTAGTAGAAGGTATCGATGGTCTCCGTGGCCACCGGCAATTGTTGCAAGGAGCTGGCTACGCGGGCGTCGTACAAGATGGAGGAACCACGCAGCGGAGCGTTACTGGGCGATACCGCCACGTTTGCGCCCAGCGCAGTGGAAGCGGAACTGGCATCGCCACTACCGCCCGCTGAACCAGTGCTCACATCCACCACCACCACCCGGTCGCTGATGTCGCTGTCGAAGTCATTGGCCAGCACATTAAGCTCGGCCAATTCGTCCTCGGTCACGGTAAAGATGTTAGCGAGGGCCAGCGGAAGCGCGTTGTCCTGGCCGAATGGCGTGCCCGCCGCGTCCTCGTTGGGCGATTGGGGATCCGAACCCAGCGCCTGGGTGAAGTCGCCACCCTCGAACGGGCCATTCTGCAGGTAGCTATGCGGAATCAGGGCGTAACCGCGGAATTGCGGGGCGAGGGCTATGGATTCATTGGCCACGTCCAGCAAGTTGGTGCCGTTGGACGGATCGAGGTAACTCATCAAAAATGACTGGCGGGCCACGATGGCTCCCGCCTCGGTGACGATGCTGATGACGGAGCGCTGCGGGAGGCGGTTGGTCGGAGCGATGGAGGGCTTGATCACCGGATTGGCATTGCCGTTGGCGGTGAGGGATACCGGCGCGTCCGAGAAGGCGATGGTCATGCCGAAGCCGGGGCGGATAATGGAGGTGTTGGTCTGGCCCGCGGTGAAAATGTCGTTCGCGCCCACGATGATGTTTGACTTGAAAGAATGAACCGCTTCGCCGTCGACCAGCAGTTTGTAGTTATACAAATCGACCGGAGTCGAGTCGCGACGGGTGTACAACTCGATGTAATGAACCGAACCGGTGCCCGCGTAGATTTCATTGATGACCAGACGACCCAGCGCGCCGAATTCATAGGCGCCCGCATCGGGGATCCCGGTGCGCAACACGGAGCGCTGATCGGTGGCAGCCGATGAACCCAATCCGAGGTTGATGGCCGGACTGCCGGGCAACAATTCGTAGTAAGGCGTGGGGTCGCCCGATACGGTCAAGGGCGCAAGAAGCGGGTCGGTATCGGTGAGGTCATTGACATGATCGAGCAGGAAGACCGCGCCCGGCGTGCCGCCCAGACCGAAGGAGGTTTGGGTGCTGTCATCGGAAATGTTGCGACCGCCCGAAATGAAGCGCGCGTTGCCGGCCACCTCGAGGTTGCGCCCGCGATCATCGGCAAAGATGCTGAAGACCGGTTCGACCAGCACGTCCTCGTTGATCGCGAAGATCGAGCTGGCTTGATCCGCGGCATCGATGTTGCCGGCGAATGTGCTGTGACTGATGATCAGGCTGATCGGAGCGCCCGGATGGCTGTTCTCCACCATGATGGCCCCGCCGCCATCGCCGCTGCTGTTGGCCTGTACGTTGGTGGCGAAGGTGGAGTGCTCGATGGTGATATCCTGCGTGGTGTAAATCGAAAGGCCACCGCCGCCGACGCCGTTATCCACGCTCACCCGGTTGCGACCGATGAAGCTATTGAAGAGCGCCAGTCGTCCTTCATTCACATCGATGCCGCCACCATAGTAAACGGCCTCGGAATCGACTACGGCGGACTGAATCAAGTTGAGCACGCCGTTGGTGAGCACCTGCACGGCGCCGCCGTAGTTGGCCGTACCGTGCGCGAGGGTGATGCCCTCGATCGTCACCGTTGCGCTGATTTGGAAGATCTGGCGGTCGGGAACGCTATCGCCGTTGTTGTCACCGCTGATGGTGAGCAGGTTGGCCCCCGGTCCTTTAAGGGTCAGGTTCCGGATGATGTTGGTGGTCTGCGTGCCCGGCATGCGAATAATGGCGGGATAGGACGGCAGGGAGAAGGTGATAACGTCGCCGTTGCCGATGTTCGACAAGGCGTAGGTGAACGAACCGGGCAGGCCGTCGTTCAGCGCGCGCGTGACGATGTGGTGGCGGGGCTCGCCTTGCACTTGAATGTAGAGCTCCACGGTTTTGGTCAGCAGCGCATAGTCGCGGGCACTCAAGGTAAAGGTCGTGCCGCCGGGATCGCTGGGCGGGAAGGTGTAGCCCGGATTGAGGTGATAGGTGATGTTGGTTAGCGAGGCCAGAATCGAGGTCACGGAGCCGGACATGGTGAAGGTGCCGGGGCTCGACTGGACGAAGGCGCCGAGGTTGCTGAGCGTTCCCTTCGCGGTCACATCGATGGACAGGCTGAAAAACACCGCGTTGGTGTCATCGCTGGTGAGCATGACCTCCGCGAAGGGCAATAGCGTGGCGGCAGGCGGAATCAATACCGGCTGTTCGGAGGCCTCCGGAAAGCCCGGAAACTGAGGTGCGTTGTTGATGCCGTTGATGTTCAGGGTGAGGTTGTTATTTTGAACCGTCAGCCCGGCCTCGTCGATTACGGTCAAGGTGATCAAGGTGTTGCTGCTGCCTCCCACCGGCACCAGCCCCGGGGTGGGCGTAAACTGGAGCGAGCGCAGCAAGGTATTCAGATCACCTTGTGAAAGCAGGGGCGTGTTGTTTGTCGAGAAGGTGCCCAGCGCCGGATCAGCGGACACGATGGCGCGAACCGGCTGGGAGCCCCCGCCGTCACTGTCGCTCACAAACGCGGTGGGAAACAGGGTGTACCCCACCGGGCGATCGGTGATGACGCGGTTTTCCACCGGGATGCCACTGATCGATGGCGGGGTTTGAACCTGGGTGATTTGCAGGCTTACCCGCTCAACCGAAGAGGTTCCGAATCCGTCAAACGCCTCGAAGGTGAATTCGATTTCCTGGGTGGAGGTGGTCAACACGCCGCTGGCTGCGTTGTAAAAGAGCGTTTCGAGCTGGGATGCGATGGTCACTTCGTTTCCGACCAGGCGATTGGTGGGCGTGATGGTACCGAAGGCGGCTTGCGCGGGGTTGGTGACCGTGATCACCAGGGTAAAGTTGTCGTCACCCAGATCGATATCCGTCAGGTAAGTCAAACGGAAGGGCTGCACCGAGGTGCCTTCGATGACATTGGTGGGATTCAAGAAGACGCGGAGATCCGGCGGTGAATTGACCACTTCGATGTTCGCCGAGGAGTTCGCATTAGTGGTGAACACACCATCGTTCACAGACAAGGTGACATTCAACGCGCTCGACGATCCGGGCACTCCGCCACCGCTCAAGGTTGGCGTGGCCTGCAAGGCCTGAAGCGCGGCGGTAACTTGGGCCGGGGTGCCGCTGGTGACATAGGTGGTGCTGTTGCCGGGCAAGCGGGCCAGAGAGGCCGGCGAGACTGTGACGGTAACGGATTGCGTCGTGACGGAAGGCATCCCTTGATCGACATCGGTGATCGAGACGGTGGGCAGGATATTAAAGGCGCCTACGCTACTGGTCACGGTGAGATTGGTCAGTCCGCTGATCACGGGCGGGTCGGGTTGCGGATTGACGGTGAGGGCGAAGAGCTGGCTGCCCGTCGACACGCCATCGGTAACGGTCAAGGTGATGTTGGCGGAACCGTTGATGTTCGCTTTGGGCACGAGGGTAACCGTGCGGTTGGTGCCGGAACCTCCCAGCGTCAATCCGGCCGTATCGATCAGGTTGGTGTTGCTGGAGCTGGCACCGAAGGTCAATGAACCGGCGGGCGTGTCCGGATCGCTGACCTTGTAGGCGACCACATTGGTCGCATCCTCGTTCATGCTCTGCGCCCCCACAGCAGCGATGGTGGGCGGGAACGATTTGAAGTTTACGGTGAAGGCGCTGCTGGCCGAGGTGAAGCCGTTGCTGGCGAAAAGGGTCGCGCTTAAGTTGCCGGAGGTGCCGGCCGAGGGCGTGAAGGTGACAGCCACGGTGCCGGCAACGAGATTCGTGGTGATGCTGACCGTCGGCTGCGGGGAAATCGTGGCGCTATTGACAACCAGATTAAAGCGCGCTGGCTCGTTGGTGGGCGTAAAGGTGAAGTTGGCGGTGTAGGCGGCGCCCGGCGAACTGTTGGTGACCGGGGAAGTGAAGCCGGGGGTCAAGGCGAGGCTGGCCGAGGGTCCGCGGAAGAGCACCGTAAAGTTTGCCGTATTCGTACTGCCCGGAGGCGGCGTGGAGCTCTTGCTGGTCAGGGCGATCTCAACCAGGCCGGTGCGGCCATAAATCGGGGTAAGCGTCACCGTCCCCGAACCGGTGCTGGCGGAGACAGAAGGATCATTAATCACCGTTTCACCGGATATAATCGCGGCGGATACTCCCGCGCCGTTCGGGCTGTAGGTAAAACTGCCGACAAACGGCGCCCCGTAACTGGTGTTGGTGGCGGGCGAGGTGAAGCCCAGGGTCAGGGACTGCCCCTGCGCCGTGGTGGCAACGAGCGCGGCCAGCATCAAGCCAAGCCAGCAGTTGGTTCGGCGCGGAGACATGGAGTTGAAGCATTTCATGCGGATTTCCTGCATTGATTACGGTTGTAAAGTTTCCGGTTCCGGGAGGGGGGCGCGACTACGGCTCAATACGGGCGGTTCGGGAACCGGCGCCGCGGGCAAAGCAAGTTCGCGCGCACGCGCATCGTTGATCTCAACATCAACCCCTTGCTTGATGCGCGCATGAAAAGCCGCCTCTACGGCCTCTTGCTTTTCGCGGATCATGCGGCGGCGCATCAACACTTTGGCTTCTTCAAAGGGCGTGACCTGCTCCGCCTGCTCGCCGGATTTCATGACCACGTAAAAACCATCGTCCGTGGCGATGACGTCGCTGGGTTGTCCGGCGGGTAAGGCAAATGCGGTCTGCATGATGTCGACGGGCCACCGGTAGGCCTCGCGGTCGGCCTGATGCCAGCCGATATCGCCGCCGCGGTAACGGGAAACGGCATCCTCGGAGGCTTGCGCGGCTACCGACCCGAAGCCGCTGATACGTCCGTTCTGCGTGGCCGCGGCGGGATCCTGCAAAAACTCCGCGCGCGCCGCGGCCAGTTCATCCCGTATAGCCGCGCGTGCTTCCTCCCGCATGGTGGACGGGGCTTGGCGAAACATCATAGCCACGCGGATCATGGCGGGCCTGCGGTAGGTGTCGAAGTCGGCTTCGTAAGCCGCGCGCAATTCCTCGTCGGACACCGAAACGGCATTCTTTTCCCGCTGCAAGGTTTGCTCCAGCCAGGAGGAAAGCAATTGATTTTCCACGGCGCGCTTGACCTCCGGGTCATCTTCCACGCCAGCCTGTTCCGCCTGCAACAGCAGGGTTTCGCGCTCAATCATGTCATCGAGCACTTCCGCGGGGTCACGGGCCGGTCGACCCGTAGCGAGGCGGCGTTCCACTTCCCGGTTAAAGTCTTCCTCGGAAATGACCCGGTCCCCCACCCGCGCCAAAGGCGATGGCTCAACCGGCGCGACCGCATCGCTGGACGCAGCCTCCTCCTTCTTGCCGCAGCCTGCCGCCAGCGCGACAACCAGGCCGGCCATCATGGCCAGCCGCATGCCCGTTTCCATCATCAATGCTCCCAATCCAGTTCGATTAGGGTGAAGGCGGTGGCGGCATTTTCGACGCCCGCGAGGCGATAGAACATCCGTTGCGGATCGGTGTTACCGGCGGGCGCCGCCACGGCTTCGAGCACGATCGCGGTGCCTTGTTGGTCCATCAGATTGCGGAAGCCGGTTACCCGGTAATCCACCCCTTGCACACCCGGCGGCCGGCGGAAGGAAATCAGCATGTCGTCTCCTGCGCGCTCGAGGCGGGGTAAGCCGGTAGCGGCCGGCTGGTTGGCATCCAAACCATAGGCGAACCGTTCGATGAGGGTGATCGATGAATCGCCCGGGGCATCGGTCGGCTCCATCCCGGCGGCATCGCCCTGCGTGCGGGCCAGCCATTGTTCGTAGTTCTCCTGACGCTCGATCAGCGAAACCTTCGCGCTGGAAGCATCCTGCTCGATCAGGTAGGCGGCATCGGTGCGGATGGTGATAATCGCGGTTTCCAGACCGCCGGACAGAACGGCGCTCGCCTTCGGACGAATCTCGAGCAACGCGATGGACTGGCCACGAGGCATCAAAAAGCTGGAGCTCACCGTGTCGTAATCGACGCCGTTGGCGGCGGTGCCGGAAATTTGCAGACGAATCAACACGTCGCGATCGATCACATCGCGTCGCGTAATCATCAGCGTGCCGGGCAGGCCGGATGCTTTCACGGCCAGGGCATCGATGGTTTCAATGCCGACCACCATCATCTGGTCGCTGATGCTCACGGTGGCGCTGGCCGCGGTACCCACCCGGTAGCTGGAAGCGGCTTGCAGGCTTACGGTCACGAACTCGGCCACTTCAGTCAGGCCGTCGGCATAAGGCAGCACCTCGATGGCTACCTCGGCCTGGCCGGCCGGCATGACAAAGCTGGCGGGAATGAGGGCATAGTCCGACCCGTTTTGCGCGGTGCCGCTAATGGCGAGCAAAATGGTGATATCATCCTCGAGGCTGCCTTCGCGGCGCACCAGGAATTGTCCGGGGGTGGGCCCGTTTTCAGAAGCGCCAGCCACGCTGGCGGAAATACTGATGCGCGGCTGCAACGCGAGGTCGCCGACCAGCAATCGACCCGCTGCGATCAAGGCGTAAACATCCGCATCGCTCGCGCTCAAGCCGGGCAAAGCCACGGCGAGGTTGGTGAAGCCCGAACCGTTGCCATCGAGATCAAGCCGCAGCCGGTACGTTCCGGCGGCATTGGTGAGGCGCAGGTAATGATGCACAAAGCCGGTCGATGCGGCCAGCGCGGTGAGGTCAATCACATCCTGCTCGCTCACCGAAAAGTCTTCGATGGTGGCCAGGCCCGCGGTCAAATCTTCAAAGATAAACCGGTCGGCGCCCGGGCCGCCCGCCAAGGTTCCCCGGCCAGCGCCCAACATCACCACGTCGCTCTGCTGACCACCGCGCACCTCAACATCGGAGCCGCCACCGGCGATCAGAACGTGGGCGCGATCCGGGCCGTTGGCGGCGACAAATGCATCCAGCGCCGCATCGCGCAAGCCAGCGCTGAAGGCGGTCAGGCTGGTGTCATCCGGCAAGGTAGACGCATCCGCAACCACGTAGCCGAGACCGGCGTATTGATCGCAGGCGATGCGGCGGGCTTCGAGCGCGGAAACGTTCGCGGCGACGTATTCGGGCGAAGCAAAGGACAACAGATGCACGAGACCACTATCCGGAGCATCCCCGCCCGTCTCGTCTCGCACCTCAACCCCGAAAGCGCCCGGTTCGGAGCCGGAGGGATCGGGACGGAACACCAGCCGGCTGGCCAGCAGGTCGGCCTGGGTAAAGGTCGCGCCGACAGCGAGCACGGCGCCCGGCGTTTGATCATCCGCGGGGCTCCCGCGCAGCATCAGCGAACCGGCCAACGGCAGCGAGGTCAGGGTGTAAGTGATGGCATCGGGGGCGCTGTCGAGGTCGCGGCTGTCCAGCAGCACGGCGGTCAACCCGGATGCGTAAACGATGTGCTCTTTGGTCAGCAATTCGGGACGACGATGGTCGTGGTTGGGGTTCAAGCCGGCGAGGTAGGCTTCGAGCGCGGTCAAGCCATCGCCGTTCACGACGTAACCGGCATCAGATGGATCCTGTTTATCGAAGCCATGCTCGTCTTCCCACCAGTCGGGAATGCCGTCGCCGTCGGAATCGATGGCTGCCCAACCCACGGCCAGGTCCATCCGGTAGGTGGCGGTACGCAGCAGTTGTTCGGTGGTGAAGGTGCCGGGCGCGGGACCCAGAAAAACCGCCGGGCTGCCATTCAGCGCCGCTTGTTCGTGCACGTGTACTTCGGGAACCGGCGGGAGCGGAATGGCGGTTTCCGGCGCGGTCAGTCCGATGGCCAGCGCGGCATGCGGCACATCGAGCCGGTAGGAGTAGGTGCCGTCGGCCAACCGGAACAGGCTGGCTGCCAACTGCACCCGGGTGCCGTCATGGCGAATGATGCTCCAAGTAAGGGCTCCGTCGTAAATCATGAACGGCTGTTCCGAGCCGGTGCCGATCACCTTGCCGTAGAAGACCGTAGCCGGTTCGCTGAAGGATCCGGATTGGGCGAAGGTGGCGGGCTGGAGTGCCAGGAGCAAACCAGCACCGGAAGCGAGAATTAATTTCGATAAACGGTAGTTCATGGCGCGTGGCATCCTGATCAATTTCCGGCGTGGCTGTAGGTCTGGAAGACCAGTTTGATATCGGTAACTTGGTCGATGAACCGGTCGAGTCCTTCATCGGGGTCGGCATTCAAGGTAAGCCCCGGAATGATGAGCAACCATTCGGTGTTCCACACCGAACGACCGATCAAGCGGGTGCTGAAGGCCATTTCATCGAGTTGAATACTAGAGCCACCGTCGTGATACGCACGCAGGCTCGAGAAGCGGCGCGGCGATCCGATGCGGTCGTTCAAGCTATCAAGTAGCGGGATGTAGCGGGATTGATCCAGCTTGGCGGTGAGCGCGGCCAGCGGGGTGGGAATAATCTGATCCACCACATTCCATTCGCGCCAGCGATTGGGGGCCAGGCTGTTGGCCACGGTCATGATGTCGATACCGGCCGGGATGAGGTAAACCCGGGGCGCTTGCGGCAAGTCGCTCAACACATCATCGCTCAAGTAATCGGAGAACCAGACGCCGACGCCTTTAATTCGCGTGGCGTACAGGGAGGAATCAAAGGCATGATCGCCACCGCTGAGCGGCAGGCCGAAGGCATTTTCACCGGCATTAATGGATGTGCCGAAGCGGATGACCAGGCCGGGCTCAACGGCCGCGTTCCCGCTGGCGTCGATATCCGATGCAAAGGGTCGGGCGAAGTAACGGTATTCCGGCACTTCCCACAGGTTATCCACCCGGGCATTTTCCAGGGTCGTGCGCCATAGGGCATCCGAGCTGGAGCCGCCGCCCGGGAACTGGCTATTGCCCACCGGTTGCAGATTGGTCTGGCCGGAAGGCAAGATGCGGAACAATTCCGTGCGCAGGGACATCTTGCCGGTTTCAAATTGCGGATTGTTTAAGCCGAGCTGGCTCTTGTAAGCATCGTAATTTGCCTTGAGCGTGGCCAGTGTTTCGGCCAGACCGCCACCGCCGAGCCGGGGCTGTCCATTCTGCATCAAGCCGGTATGTCGCGCCTTGATGATGTCGGCGTACAAGTCGCGCGGTGAGCCGGGGTCGGTTTCATCCAGGTTGGTTTCGTAGTCGTAGGCGCGTGCGGCCAAGTAGGCGTAGCGGGCCGCCACATCGAGCATGCGGTGGTAATTCTCGAGGGCATGATTGCGATGCACGCGGAAGGTCATGTCCTGATAGCGGTTCAACTGGGTCTTCGCGGCTACCCGGCGGTTATAGGCCGCACGCTCATCGACCAGCACACCGGCCCGGGTCAGCATCGAGCGGTAGGTATCGGAAACCCGGCGCAACTCCTCGATTTCGCGGAAGATGGCAATACGCAACACCGGTTCGTCGCCGACCAAGTCCTCGAGGCTCTTCAGCAGTTCGTACTTTGCCTGCTGGACCTCATCCGCGGCATTTTCGAGGTCGACACCGGTTTGTGCCGCATCAAAAGTTATCTCCGTCGCGAGGGTGATAAGCTTAGCTGCTACTTGCCCTGCGCCCAAGCCTCCCTGCACGGCTACGCCAGCAAACGTCAAGCCACCCCTTACTGGAGCTAAGGCATCGCCCGGTGAAATTGCCAAGCCACCCGTGGGTAAGTTTTCCGGCAAGGATTCGGTTGTGCCGTCCAGGAATGTCGTCACGGTTTCCTCTGTGGCCTTAAGCGTCTCGTACACCCCCACACTCGCTTTGATCAGATTCATGAAGACGGCTTTGGAGATTTGGAAATCCCGGTTCCGGTCATGAATCGTTTCCAGCGTATCGATCGTTTTGTTGACCAAATTGAGCTGGCGAATGATTTCGCCGGTGAGGGCATCCCAGGCGGCGATGGCCTGGGCGATGTCGGCCTCCTCTTCCAGCATCTTATTGATCAGAAGTTGCAGTTCGCCCACCACGGGTCGCGAACCCCAGGGTTCCGGCGGTGTAAACGCATACCCTGATGCGGAGATCGGCATTAACTCCCTGAACTGGTCGACCGGAACTTTCGGATTATCGACATCGGTGTAGTTAAGCGAAAACCAACCGTTCCTCGAATAGGCCGGCAAGGCACCCGTGCTGTCCGGGGCAAATGTGCTGGCAAACAAGCTGCGCATATCCGCGGTGGTTTCATTAACGATTTTTTCATTGTTGAGACCGGCATAGAGCGCGCCGCCGTTGAGTATGCCTTGGTCATTGAAGGTGGCGAATGAAGCGCTGGGTCCAGGCACTGTCTGCGTGTTGATTTCCCGGGTGTGCACATACATGTAGAGCGCGAAGTCGGGTCCGTCGTACCCGGCAGGATACAATCTGCCCGGGCCCACCGTGCCGTCATAAGGCCGGCCGAAAATACTGATCAGCTCATTCCGGTAGGCCAAGTCCTGCTGGAACACTTCGTTCCTGAAATCTGCTTCGGTGGCCATCAGTTTGCGCAGGCGGTTTTGGCTTTCGCTGGCATACTGGAAGGACGCGTTAGCATTTTCGAGTGCAGCCACGGCCCGCTCGTAAATTTGTTCGAAATGGGTTTTCCCGAAGATCAAATCGGTGGACAATTCCGGGTTAAGGTCGAAGGGCACCGCGCCCGGAGCCAGCCGCAGCGGATTCAGTCCGCCGTTGGCGTCATCGAAAATCTGCTGGGCCATGGTCAGGTGGGCGGAAACCACCTTGATGTCGTCGTTCTTGGTGCGATCGACTTGTTGAATGCCTTCGAGGTTTTCGTTGGGATGCTCGGACGGCAGGAGGGCGTTGGCGGTGAGCCAGTCGAAATAAGCCCCTTGTCCGGCCCGGCGAGCCCACCCCTGGACACCCCAGGCCCGGTCCTCGTTGACGTCGGTATAGCCCTGCCATTGCGCGGCGGGGTCCTCGACGTAGTGATGACGGTACGTTGCTTGCAGCACCTCGGTGCCCGCCTTGGCCTTGGCTGCGGCCACCTGGGCGAATTTGCGCTCGTCGAGGAAGTCCACCTTCATGACGATATCCATCAGGTTGTAGAACTCGGAGCGCGAGACCCAGTTGAAGTAGGGGTGGCGAAGCAGGCTGTATTGCTTGCGCAAAGCCATCAAGTAATGACCCCAGGCATCGCCGTGACCCATGGGATACTGAATCATGGCGTCATCTTCATCGACGAAGCCATCCTTGTTGATGTCGCTGATGCTGTAAGTCTGGACATAGGCGACTTCACCCTCGGCCTTGGTGAAGTTCCAGAACATGCGGTTGTAAACCGGGCGGGCCAGGAAGTCATCCTGACCGCGCAAAAGGGCCAACTCCTCCTCCAGCGGCGAGGACACCATGTTCTGGAAGGCGTGAAAGGCGGGATACAACGAGGCCGGGTCATCACCGCCCGTGCCGATGGTGACATCCTGGGCATCGGTGTAGGCCTCGTTGCCGAGCAGGGTGTAGAAGTCGGAAATACGGGTCGAGGCCAACTGCAGGGCATTGGCAATGGCTGGCGTAGAAACCGGGGTGGACAGGTTGATGCTCAAATTCGCCGCCCGGTTGAGAATGGTTTCGTACAATTCAATCAAGCCGACGTTTTCGATGACATCCTTGGCCGGGTTGAGGGCCACCGGGCCCTCGAAGCGGGGACCGAAAGCCTGGATCATACTGGACACGGTAGACGGGTTATCGCCTTCGAAATCCCGGATGCGCGCCTCGAACGGATTCACGCCATCGAGCACCCGCTTGATCCAGCCCATGGAGAGTTGGGGGCGGTAGTCGGGGTAGCCATCCAGATCAAAGTCATTGTTGGGATCGTTGTTACCGGCGCCGAACCACTCGAAATTCACTTTTTCGGAGCCGTCCGGTTGGGGACGTTGCCAATCGGTGTCGCGCACGGTGTCGTTCTTGTGCCGGTAACGACCGAACCACCAGGTATCGGCAAGCAGGGTTTCCGGGGCATTCGGATTGCCCCTCAGCAGCACTTCAGTCCGGCCGCGTCCGCGCAATCCGCTGAGATCGGGGAAGAGCAGCCAGTCGCCGGCGGAGTCGGGATCGACCACGAAAGGCGGCGGTACGTTCAGGGCGCCGTCATCGGGTCGGTACCACCACTCATACACCACGTCTTCCGCGTTGCCGCCGAAGTCCGCGGTGTGACGCAACACGATGTTTTCATCAAACACATTGTCGGAAAGGACGGTTTTGATGGAGCCGCGGTAGCGCTCGCGGCGATCCACCTTGATGACATGCAACGTGATCGGCGACCCGCCCATACTGGGGTCGTTGTTTTCCGCGACGGTAACCCAGCTGACATCGGGCAGCGGCACCGAGCTGCCATCCGGCTGGGGAATCGCGCCAAAGGGATCCAGGAAAGCGCCGTTGGGAATCAAGGCCAGGCCGGGACCAAACTGGCGGGCCGCCTCAGGAACGGACTTGATGACCTCGGGCGTCAACACTTCGGAGCCGGGTTCAATGGGCACCAGAAAGGGTTCACCGCTAACCGGATCGCGCTGCACCTGTGGTTGAATACCGACCAGATACCCGCCCGTGATGAGGTCGCCGTTAGGTTTTTCGATACCGTTAGGATTGCGGGATTTTTCGTACAGATCATTCACCGCCTCAATCCAGCGCGTCTCGCTCGAATCGACCAGACCCATCAGGGCCTCGAGATCCTCGCGGGTCATGATGTTGGGCTCGAGCACATAGACCGCCGGCGGCGGAGCGGTGAGGGTCTCGTCGCCGATCGCCTTATCGTTCAGCAAACCGGAAAACTCGAGACGACCACTGATGATAATGTTGTCCTCGTCCACGGTCTGGGCCAGCGGATTGTAGCGAATGCGCTTCTGGAGCGACGCCGGGAGTTCGTTGAAAATGTACTTGCCGCCGCTCGCCCGCGTTTTGCCGTTGGCGGGAAGCAGCGACCCCGGGAAATCGCCGATCGGCAAGGTCGCCGTTCGCACATCCAGCACCTGCCCCATGCGTACGGTCCAACTGTTGGTGAGCTCGGTGGTGATGGCGTAAGGATTCAGGGCATCAAACACGACTTCGCCCACCGCGAAGGCCAGCACACCGGGCAAGCCGGGCGTCGGCTGGGTTTGCACGTTGCCGTTGTCGTCGATGACCAGCGTGGTGGGGTTATCGGCGGCATACTCGCCGCCCGGGAAGGTCAAGGTCTCGCCCGCCTTCAACACCGGGGCCAGATCGGGCCAGTCGCTCTTGTAGAGAATGCGTACCGGTTCGCTGGCTCGTTCCACGCTGCCGGCCACGGTTGAACCCACTGGTGTGGCCAGTATATCGCTGACCCGGTCGGGCATGAACGCAACAAAATCACCGGTGAACGGGAAAGCCGCGCGCTTGACATCGGTTGCGGCATCGTAGCGGATGCGGCCGGACTTGTTGGGCGGCCACCAGAAACTGGACTGCATAGGGTAGTAGATGGAGTAGGTAAACCAGGCATTCGATCCGCCGGATACCGCCCAGGAGGTGTTTTTGTGATCTTCCCAATAGGTGGATTGATATTTGATGTTCTGGCCGAAACTCTCCGGCGCCGGGGTGGCTCCGATCACGACGCCTAACGGATAGAATGGAATGACCGGCTCGCCTGCTTCCATACGGGTATAAGGCTCCTGGGCCAGACGGGTCGGCGAAGCCGGAACCTGAAAATTGGTATCAAGCACGGTAATCAGCGACTGGTTGGCGAAACGGTAACCGTCGATGCCCGCATCTTCTTTTTCTACCTGGTAAACCCGCATGGCGAATTCATTGATGGCGGTATCGAAATACTGCACCAGCACAAAAGGATGCGACGTGTACTCCGCTGTTTGGCCTGCTTCTCCACTGGAGAAACGGTTGTAGATGTTGAGGTCATTGTTGCGCAGCGCATACGCGGCGTTGGGCCGCGGTGAGACCTGGGCATAACGCAGCGAGGGCGCCATGAGCGCGTGTTCCTCGTTGGGATTGTATCCGGCCGCATCGGGATCCGGCTGCACATAAATAGCGGCTTGCTGCAGGCGGGACGGGTCGAAGGTGGTCGTGGAGGAGAAGATGTTGGTGATCCGGTTACCCTGACCATCGGCCACGATGTTGGTGCCGGCCGGCGCGACCTGTTGATCGTATTGGCCGAAACTCAAGCTCTCGCTGCCGAAACGACTGGCCATCACGATGCGACCGAGACCATCTGTTTCAGACCCCGGCCAGCGAGGCAAATAGGTCCGCGCTATGTAAGGCCACATGATCATGTCGTTCAGGGCGGGGTCGTTGTACCAAACCACCACGATGCGCTCTTCCGGTTGAGCGCCGGGGTGCAGGTTGACCGGAATGACCGGTCCGGGCAATTTGGGCGAGGACAGCAAGACCTTCTGCTTGCCGATGGCGTTGAGCAGCGTCATGTCGTAGACATCGCTGGCCCGCAACTCCGGCAAAACGTCGAAGTCGTAAATATTCGGGTTGTAGCGCGCGCCGGGGAAGAAAATATGGCCGGTGCCAAGTTTGGCCCGGTCCCACGTGGGATCGGTGATTTTACGCCCGATGATCGCGGTACCCGCCGCCGGGGCATTATCGTTCCACAGCCTGGTTTGCACCATGCGCACCCGCAGGTATTCCTTTGGATCACCGCGCCCGATCTGCGCCACTTCGCCGAAGACCAGTACGGATCGTCCGGCGCGGTTGGCGCTGAACAGACTACCTTCGGAGATCGCCGCCTCGCTCTCGGTGTACTTCATTTCCTTGAACTTGAAGGCGCCGGCCGGATCCGGGGTGAGCTGAACCGTCGGCGTTCCCGCGATGTGGTAGTAGTGAGGTGTCGTCGGCGACAAGGCGGTGACCAGCACCATGATGGAACCACCATCGGCGAGGTTCCAAGTGGCCCGGAATTCACCCGGTACGACCGGGTACAGCTTCTGGCCATTGGGGTCCCACACCGCCATATCCTGATCCGCCACATCCTGGTAGCTGCCGGCTACCGACAGCTTTTCTATCCGGTCCGGCTCGACCCGGATGGCGTCGCGCAGCCCGGCGTTGTTGTCGAGCACGGCTTGATCGAGCTGGAATATGTATTGGCCGATGCTCGCCGTATTCAAATAAACCTGGGCGCCATACAACCAGAGCACGCGCGCCGGTCGCTTGAGTTGGGCGATGTAGAGGCCGCGGTACACCGCGCCGTCGAGGGTGGTGATTTCCGGTTGCCAGAGGCCGACCGGACCATCCGGACCCTCCCGAGGCTCGCCGGTCAAAAGGCTGCCATCACTGGACTGAATGTCCCCGCTGGACTGGAAATAATACCCGTCGCCAGAGACCCAGCCACTGAGCGCTTGCGAGCCCAGTCCACCCGATGAGGCGGCGGAGGCCACGGTCACGGGCGTGTTGGGGTTGAACCAGAAAACCCCCTCCAGTGCGCCGACCTCATTTAACTGGCCCGAAGATCCGGTCTGGAACACCCGGGGCAAGGCCGAGCGGGATGCGTCGTCGACATTGATCCGCACCCCGTATTGAATCTGCCAGTCATACGTGATGCTGCCCCAACCATTCATGGTAAAGGTGTCGACTTGCTGGCGCTGCGCCGGTTGCTGCCCCACCGAGAATGATTTGGCATATGTTTCATTTTCGGTGAAGACCCCGCGTGCCGAGCCCTGGGCCCGGTAACCCGTGGGCACGTAGCGGATGTCGAGACCGGGGCGGGTAAAATCAAGCACCGAGCCATCGATTTTGGCCAGGACGTTTTCACCTTTTTCGATCCAGTTGATGGTGGTGGCCGCGGGCTCGGGGTTGCCGCTGGCCTCCGAGCTCAAAGGACCGGCCCACGGGGTTCCACTCGGCGTGATCTCATCGCTGGCCGTGCGGCTGAAGTCATGGTTGACCAGCAAGGCGTAATCATGACGCCAGCGCAAATTGACCGTGGCGTCCCCGTTCATGTCAAAGGTGTACTGGGTGGGGTCGCCGGTTTGGGGCGTGTTGTTCACGGACAAGCCGGTCGCCACATAGCGCTGCCGGGGTGCGTTGGTCGCGGATTGCCCCTCCTCGGCGGGAATGCTGGTGCTGTCATAGAGGAACCGGCCGGCGGCGTTCAGGTAGACTTCCTCGACCGCGGCAATTTCGACCTGGTTACCATCCACCAGGTAGTCGATGGTTACGTTGGAGGTGTTGTTGGTTCGTTCTTCGATAAGCGCGCCATCCGCATTGCGTACGGACACGTAGAAGTTGGAGACGAACAATCCCGGTTGGGACGAGGTGGTGCGGGAATTGACGGTCAAAGTGCGCGGACGGGCCTCGGAAAGGAAGGTGTAGGTGATATCGGAGCGGTTATCATCCGTGTCCGGAATGGTCAATTCCGAGCGGCTGCCCTGCGCACCGAATACGGTAAGCACGGCATTCGGTTGCGAACCATTGTTCCACAACATTTGCGCCGCGTTGCCGCGGTCTTGCTCGAACACCCCGCGAATCAGGAGGGTCTGCCCCAGCGCAACCCCGGAGTTACCGTTGATTTCCGTGATGCGTATCAACTCGGAGGGAATATCGTTGGTGATGGGAGCGGGCCGTGGCAGGGGAACTCCCGCGGCGCTGACCGTGCTGAAACGGCTGGCCTTGACCGGCCGTTCAAGCACCCCGTTGGGCAGCGTAATACCCACCGCCAAATTGTCGCCACCGCCCACTTCCTTCATGTAGGCAGAGATCAGGTAACGCTGACCGGCGGTGAGCGCTTGAGGTCCGGATTGCTGGGAAGGGAATTTATCCCACTGCTTGGAGCTCGACCATTGGGGCACGGAAGCAATGATAGTCCCATCGAGACGAAGTTCCCCATTGTCATCGCTGGAAATCCAAAACCGGTAATTTCCGCTCACCGAGGGAATGAAGTAGCCCTGCATGCGCACACCGTAGCGATCCCGCACATTGACCGGCGCTTCGAAAAGCCCGGTGCTCAGGGTGCGCACTTGGGGCGTTGTGGTGTAGCCTGCAGTCTGGCTATTAAACGAGGCGATCGTGTATTCGCCGTTCAGATTCCACCACTCCTCGCGCACCACGCCGGTGTCGCCGGGATCGGTCACGGGTTCGAGAATGCGACCACCGGGCGTAACTGACTCGAGTTTCAAGAAGCGGCTGGTGGTGGAACCGATGGAGAGGGTGATGCCGGAAATCGGCTCGCGGGTCTCGTTTTTGATCGCGATCTCATAACCGGAGGGGAATTTCGGGGTGATTTTGACCTCGAAGGCCATTTCGCCGGCGTGCACGGGGTGGGCAGGCAGGAATCCGGTCAGGATCAGGCCGCATAATCCAAGCCATTTGCTCGCGCGATGAGATAAAGTCGGGGTGTGAATCATGATGCGCCTCAGAAATTGTTCAATGTGTCGATCATGCTGATCCGGTTTAATTCAAAACGTCCCTCGGTCTTCAGGCCAATCGGTTGATTGACCGGATCCGGACCCAGCGGTTTATGCAACCCCAGGACCTCTTCACGATAAATCCCGCGAATCTGATTCACCCCGTAGCTCATGGCCAGGCTGTTGGTGCCCAGATCGTCAAAATCCAGCCGGACATGGCGGGTGATGTCGTAGCCGGTGGTGTGATCGGGATGGCGCCGGTGCCGGAAAGGATTGGTCGGATGATTGGCGGGCAAGACCACCGTGGTGGTTAGTCCGGGTGAGCCCAAGTCCGATGGCTGGGTCAGCTCGACGATGAAACGAGGATCACCGGAGCCGGGGGCAAAGCTGCCGGTCATCGGCAATTCGGTGCGCATGGCCCGGGCGGCCAAGCTATACAAGTTTCGCGCAGCGTTCAAGGCCGCTAAACGGGCGGCATCTTCCAAGGATTGGTAGGTGTAAAGCGGATCCACCGCTCGTTCCTCGATCGCGCCTCGCGCGGCGGCATCGGCGATAATGGCTGCAGCGCTGGCATAATCGGTGGATTGCACAAATTCCGTATAATCGAGGGTCGGCGCATGATCCGGCAGCGGATAACGCTGCACCTGGTTGGCCAGTTCATTCCGGCCGGCTTGTTCGATGCTGCTGATATCCACCCCGGACAACGCGGCCGCCGCGGCAATGGCGTCCAGTACCGCGTTTACCGCATCAGTGGAGCGGGTGTCGTTGTACTGATTCACCTTGGCGGAAAGCGCGCCGGTGAGCGCCGCCACGGATTCGGGCAGGGTGCGTATTTGCCCGAGAATGAACGCGCTGGAGGTGTTGGTTTGCAGAGCGATCGACGCTGCTTCCGTGGCCGCCGCGGTGAGCATCTCGCCGAAAACCTGGCCGGCAATAAAGCGCTGGTAGAGGTTGCCAACATCGGCGTAGGACGAAGCCGTGTTATGCGCTACTGCGGGCCGGTTGGATACGGAAGCGGCTTGCACCGCCGCCACGACTCCGGACACCATGGCCACCGGGCGCGTATCCCGGAAAAACGACTGGTCGCGGATGGCGATGGCGTTGGTCCGCAATGAAGCAACGATAGGATCCGCCGGATCGGCCGCGATGGCATTGACCGCGGTGGCATTGAAGACCAGCAGGAAGTCGTTGAAAGCGGTGGCGACATCCGCGTTGGCGGCCTGGACACCGATCACCGGCTCGATCAGATCGCTGGAAGCGTTGATGGCTTGCACCCGCTCGCCATTACTGCCCACCTGCACGCTGCTATTGGTGGCATAGCGGGCGGCCATGACCGCGGCGGTGTTGACCAGGTCATCCAGCGCGTAGGTGGCCATGATGTCCCCGAAGTCGAAGACCGCGCTGGCGATGCGCACCGCCGGTTGGGGCGGGAAGGAACTGTAGAGCCGGGGATCGGTCACCAGGGCCAAATCCGACTCGACCGCCTGCCCGGTGGCCAGAGTGCTGTTGGTGGAAACATCCTCGCGGTTCAGAATGGCAACATCCTTGAGCAAATAGGCCTGCCCGGCCCCGTTAACGTGAACGATCAAGCGAATATCCGCCTGGTCGGCGGTGGCGGTGGGCACGGCGGGATTGGGCGCGATGGGCACATTGTTCTCGTCGAGGGGAACCGGCACCTCGTTCACAAAACGCAGGGCGGCCGAGCCGACCCACAGCCCGCGGTAGGGACTGGCCTGGCCTGGCGCATCCTGCAGTCCCGGGAAGATGAAAAGAACCATCAGCGCCAACAAGGCGCTGCGTGCTGCTATTTTTGGTCGCATAATGATGCCTGTCCTCGATCGCGGATTAATCGCCGTTTCCAAAGGCCGTCACCGGGAGGTACCGTAGCTGCCCGATATCGGTGGTTACCTTGATGATGGATTGTCGTTCGTCGAAAGCGCTTCTTGCTCCATCCAGGATCAGCGGCAGTTTCACGGCCGCGCCGGGTGCCAACGGAGGCATGGTGAAGACCCAGTCATCGCCGTCCAAGGCCACTGCGGCCTTTCCTACCGTTCCGGCCTCTTGGTCGTGTACCAGCATCGTCGCCAGCAGGGGTACGGGTGCATCCGGATCCGTGACATGCTCGAGCGTGACTGTGATGGGAACGTCTGCGTGGTTGCGCAGCGTGATTTCGTCGCCTTTTAATGTGCTGAACTGGAGGCCGAGGCGGGATGATGCCGCCATTTCCACTGGCCCTTCATAATCGGAGCGGCCGGAACAATAAATCCAGAACGCCTCTCCGGAGCGCATCACCGTGGCGGCGGGGTCACTGAGTTTACGCCAAGTACCGGCTTGCATGCGGTAAATTACGGGGGGCTGGTGGGCATCCGACCCCGCAAAAAACTCGGCGAAGGTTGGTGATCCGGGGGATTGCACGGTAAAACCGGTAAAATTGAAGGCATCCGGGGTCCATGACGGACGGATCGTCGAAACCCTGCCGCTTATGGCGAGCACGGCATTGGTTCGTGCATGAATCAAGTAAGGCGCGCCGCCCTTTACGCCATGGAGCGTGGTCAGAAAGTGATCGGCGCGGGTCGGGGCATACCAAATGTGCCAGCCGTAAGCACGTAACAGGTCAACGGTCGGGTCATCCATGAACTGCGCGCTTTTGGGGGCAGGGGAAAAGCCGGCTACGATATCCACGGGCTGATCCGCAAAAAGGTCTTCAGGCGCCGGATCCGCCGGATCCACCTCCAAATAAACCGCATTCCAGCCGGTCGACAACGCGATGGACTGGGTTCGCTCCGTTCCCGCCCACACATTCAACGCCACGAGGAAACAAACCAGCAATGAGGCAAACATACGGCAACTCCAGATAGAATCTGATTTAATGAGGCGGGGGCGCACTAATAACAATTCGACCCTAAATGCGTCTTTAAGTAAAGACATATGCGAAATTTCTTCCATTATTTCCGGATAGCGCTTTCACCTATCCCCGCAAATATTCTGCTTGAGACGCAAGGTATATGGCTGCTGTTTCCATCATGACCCCTTGCCTACTAACGATTTGAACTTTTGGGGCGGGGTTTACCCATCCATTGAAAGACGGTTCCGTAATTCTGGCGCGCTCGCTTAGAGCCAAAAGGCCTTACTTGGCCCCGATCAGCTTGACGATGATTAACGATTAAGACCCGGGATCGCCGGACTGCCTTCCCATGACTGGGGCATATTCCAAGGCATGTCCGAATCACGATCCGGATCATAGGTGGCGCAGCCGGTGACCACGCATGCGACTACCAGCATCGCCAGAGCAAAAACAAGTTCGGCCAATTTATTTTTCACGGCCAAACCGAAGGCGCCGCGCGGTAGTAGCTGGCCTCCAACAACTGCATAACGAGCAGACCGATGAGACACAAACAGGCGATCAAGGACAGGACCGAAAGCCATTTAGAAGACCACATAGTCGCCCTCGCGCACCTGTCCCTGCAACCATCCGGCTTCCAGCTCGGCAATCGACATGTCCGGGCTTAAATTACTGATCACGATCTTACCCACCAACGAATCGTCGCGGTGGATCAACATCTCCGCATTCGGCACCAAACCATCCTGCGTGCCGAGATCGATCACGACAAAATTCCAGTCACGATTGACAAACAACACCCTTCCGGTGAGCCCCTTGCGAACGGATCCGGCCGAGCCCTGGCCCAGTTCCAGCTCCAACAACCCGATCGATTGCTCCAGCGTGACGATCTTGTCCTCGGCATCGCGCAACGAGTCTTCCGCCTGCACCAGCTCGTTGTTGAGGTCCTCGATCTTGAGATTCAGCGTCGATTCGTTCGACTGGAGGCGGGCAATCTCGTTTTCCTTGATAGCGAGTTGCGCCTTGGCTTCGTTGGCCGCGCTGGTCAGGGCGTCCACCTGGGCACGGGTCTGGTCGAGATTAGCTACCGCGCGATCCAGCTCGTCCTTTGTCACACTTAAATCCTGCCGCACGGTTTCGATGTCTTGACGGGCATCCTGCAGCTCGGTGTATTGAACCTGCGCCGCGGCAGCGAGTTGGTTCAGCGGGCCTTGTATGCGGGTCAGGCCGTCAGCGTCCTCGGCGGCGAGCGCCGCGACATTGAAGCCGGTGTAGCCGATGTTCGAGGCGATTTTCGCCAGCGTCTGCTCGGTTTGCTGCACGCGCCCCTTCAACACCTCGCGCTTGCCAAACAACTGAATACCCAGGATCAGCGAGCCGATGCTCAGCAGCAACAACAATATCAACACAGGTGTCAGCGCTTTGGACATAATAAGCTCCCGATCGAATCAAACAAACTTCTCACCACGCGTCCAGTATGATGGGCCCGGAGGGTGTGTCAAATCATAATCAGGGCGCGCCCGGCGCGGCAAGGGTCTGGCGGGCGCGATCGGCAATTTTCTTTTCCAGGTCCATGCCGGTGGTGGTGTTGCGTATTTCGCGGAAAGCCGGCATGGAATACTGGCGGAAAACCTCGGCCGGATCGGCCACGGCCAGCGCTCGCTCAAGATAACTGACGGCGCGATCCGGCTCGCTTATCGAGGCGCAGATGGCCGCGGCATCCAGGTAAGGCGTTGCCCACGAAGGCTTGGTCTGGATGGCTTGATCCAGCAGTTCGAGGGCCCGGGTGGTGTTGGTTTCGGCCACCTCGAGCATGGCCAGCACCCCCATGGCCATGGCATTCGACGGTTCCCGGGTCAGATAGGTTTCGAGCAACGGGCGCGCCTTGACCCAGGCGCGCTGCTGGACCAGGGCGTATCCCTGATTGAAGAGCGCGGGGGTATACTCCGGATGATTGACAAACAAGCGGTCATACAACGCAACCGCTCCGGCGGCATCGGCATTGAACGTCAGCGCCACACCCAGATCATTCATCACATCCGGTTCGTCCGGCACCAGCACATGAGCCCGCTGCAACAACGGCACGGCCTCGGCATAACGCGACAAACGGATGAACAGGCGGCCGGCTTGAGCGAGTGTTTCGGGATTGGCCGGCTCAGCCTCGATCGCCTGTTGATACAACATCAGGGCCCCGGTCAACTCGCCGGCTTGCTCCAGCACCTTGCCCCAACGAAAGAGGCTCGCCGCATCGGCGCGACTCGCCGCGCGAACGTCCGGCCCGGACACGGGCGCCACCGCCACCTCGACATCGATGGTGGATCCGGCCGTGGAAACCGGGCGCTCAGGCACCGGTGTGACCGGCGAAAGGGCCGCGGAATTTTCCGGCGCGGGCGATTCGACCACAGCTGCCTGCCGGGCCAATTGAAGGTCGCGCCGGCTCCACAAATGCTCAAGCAATTTCACGCTCACATACATGAGCGCCATCATGCTCGCCACAATCATGGCAAACATCTTCAGGCTTTTGCGCGCCAGTTCGGATGGTTTGGTATCGGGCGTGACGGCGGGCCGGACCGGTTGTTTCGCGGCATCGAGAATGACGGCCTGGTTGCGGCGTCGGCGTTCCTGGGGTTTTTTGCGCTGGTAAAAATTGTCCGAACTCATTCAGCCGTCCAGCATAGTCGCTTGCGTGATCTTGCGCAAGCGCGGCCCGAAGCCGCGCCTACTCGATCCATCCACCACCCAACACCGCATCGCCATCGTAAAACACCGCGGCTTGTCCGGGCGTGATGGCAAAGACGGGTTCATCGAGTTCCACCCGCGCACGCGCTTCGTTTGCGTGCGCAAGCTCGTATCGTATCATCCCGCCCACCGCCTTCTGCCGGTAGCGCGTCCGCACCGAAATGCGCGCGCCCTCCCCCGGCGCCTCGTCCCGGCTCCAGAACAAATCATGCACCGTGAACGCGTTCTTCATGATGTCGGGGCGATGGCCGACGACGATCACGTTTTCCAGTGGACGGATTTCCTTCACGTACATCTTCACGCC
Source organism: uncultured Verrucomicrobiota bacterium (assembly GCA_964470065.1). Classification (GTDB taxonomy): domain Bacteria; phylum Verrucomicrobiota; class Kiritimatiellia; order CAIVKH01; family CAIVKH01; genus CALMUP01. The sequence goes on from CAYYAR010000015.1 coordinate 61,436, forward strand.
GGTGGCGATGCCAAGTCCCTCGCGCTGGCCAAGCGTGAATTTGTGAATGCCCCCGTGCTTGCCAAGGGTTTTGCCGGCAGTGTCGATGATATCGCCCTCACGAGCGACTTCCGGATGAAACTGCTCGATCAGCGGCGCCGGGCCCTTGCCGGTGATGAAACACAGGTCGGCGGTTTCGCGGGCGCCGTCGACCGGCAGCTTTTTCTCGCGGGCGATCGCACGCACCTCCGGCTTGGTCAGCTCGCCCAGCGGAAACCGCGCGCGCGCCAACTGATCCTGGCTCAGCCGGTGCAAAAAGTAGGACTGATCCTTATTGGCATCGCGCCCGGCCCGCAGGAAAAATTTTCCGGCGGCATCCTGATCGATGCGGACATAATGACCGGTGGCCATGTGCGAGCAACCGAGCTGAAGGGCGCGCTCGAGCACAACGCCGAACTTGAACAGGCGGTTGCAGTAAATGCAGGGGTTGGGGGTGCGGCCGGCGGCGTAAGCATCGGTGAAGGGACCGACCACCTCGTGCATGAATCGATCCATCACATTCAAGACATAATGACGGATGCCCAGATGATCGCAGATTTTGCGGGCCCGGTTCACGTCTTCGATCGAACAGCAACGCGAACCATCCTTGAACATGTGCAAGGTAAAGCCGATGACCTCCCACCCCCGCTCGACCAGCAATGCCGCCGCCACGGAGGAATCGATGCCTCCGCTCATGCCGATCGCGATGCGCTTTTCGCCGGTTACCATCCGGCCAGTTTAACCGATGGACACAACTTCGCGCCAGCATTACATCGCCGTCGCGCCGGCCGCCCACCGTCAAGGTGGTGACTGGATCATGCAGTAGAACTGCGTTTTTTGATCGGAGTGATTTGGGGTGTTTCACCCTCTACGGATGATCTTTGGTAATTGGTCGGTGTGTAGCCAAGCCTGCTGGCGGGAGTGATGGCTCGCGGCATCACGGCCGCATCGCGGCGGTCCATTTTGGGCGCTTTCGGCGTTGGGCTCGCGGTCGCGGACACGAGTCCAGCAACCGTTCGCCCGCCTGGAAATCGCCGCAAACTGGACCTACCTCGATGCTCATTTCGCGACCCGCGAAATGACCGGATGCCACTCACGAATACGCATCTATCCGCCGCCGACGGCGGATAGATAAAGACGACATCATCACGTCACTTTATCGCAAGCTCGTACCCATGTAGTTTCCTGTCTGATGGCACCATGGTTCAGCGAAGAACCGATGGACGCAACTTCGCGCCAGCATTACATCGCCGTCGCGCCGGCCGCTCGCCATCAAGGAGGCGACTGAATCATGTAGTAAAACTGCGTCTTGGTCTGGTCGGGCAGATTCGTAAATCCGAAAAAGCCATTGACGTCCGACCGGTTCGTGCCGATACGCGTCCATTGGGCTGGCGGGATGAACAGATTCGTGGTGACATACAAATAATTGGTTCCAAAGGGCACGCCGCCGGCCCCGCCCAGCACGATGGATGGCGCATCACCCGGTGAGGTGGTGGAGCGTAGCGCGGGCGGCGGCGGCTCGGCATCGCAACAAACAATCGATTCCATTTCGAAGCCAATTGACCAGCCGCCGGAAATAGTGCCCGTATCAGCAGACGCATTATCGCGAACACATAATTGCCAGTTACCATTTGCGTTAATGCCGTTGAAGCTAGCGAGGGACGTTCCGTACGGAGCCGCTGGTGCTGGTGCCGGCATCGATGCGGATGATAGCGACAACGGCCGATATGTTCCGTTGGCGATAGATCCGGCCGTGGGCACAGCATCGGCGGCATCATCATCAAATGTTATTGTGGCGTTGATCGGACCGTATCCAACGCTCGTCATGAGGGCAACTGCCACGCCGCTTGGCCCGACCAAAACAACGTCTATATCGCCCGAGTAGCTGTGGTTTATTGAGCGCAGCGTCGCGGTGACCTTGGACGGGGTTGCTGGCATATTTGTTACCGTGATCGTGGTTGGATAGGGTACCGCATTTGTGTTGTCACGAATGGTAATAGACGAATTGTTCGAGATGGACCTGGATACGGTGGCAATTGCTCCGAGCCCGAGGGTTGAAGAAAAAAGCCCCAACGAATTGGTTCCACTATCGATGCGTAATGTCGGTGCGATATTTCCGCCGCAAGTGCCACCCACGGTGAATGCGATGGTTTGCGTTGCAAATCCACTTGGCTGAATGGTGCCGTACGCAACGGTTGGACCAGGCAAGAGCACGCCATTGGTCGTCATCAGTGTAGCGGTGACGTTTGATGCGGCACGATTCCCGAAATTGCCCAACACAAAACGCATCGAAACCGTTTCCCCGGGATCCACGGCACCGTTGGTGGGCGCACAGTTTTCACTCAACAGCGCCGTGGACACCAATTGCACGATGGCCGTGCCGAGGCCGGAAGGCCGGATGCTCAGGTTGGCATTGTTGATATCGAAGAAAATATTATCGACGCCCTGCACCATGATGCGCGCAGTGTTGTTGGTGATGTTGGGCAGCAGCACGCTGGCGGACCCGGTGTTGGGCGTGGAGGGCGTGAGGGTAATCGGGAAGGTCAAACCGCCATTCGTGGAAAGCATGATTTTGACATGCGCGGCGCTTACCGGGGCGCTCGTCGTCCCGGCCACACTCCAACCCACGGTGACGAGGCCGGAAAAGGTGCCGGAGGTGTTGAGATTCGTGATCAAGAACGGGCCGGCATTGCTCGCCACCGTCACGACGGCGCTGTCAAAGTTGTGAGCGCCACCCCCGGCCCGGTTGTCGCGCACCGTTACCCGGAAGTTCATGCTGCGCGCAGTATTCGGAAGCCGTTCGGCGATGTTGGTGGTGCCGGCAAGGATCGTCGCGAGCGCCGGGAAGGTCCGCCAGTTATTGGTGGTCGGGCGAAAAGAACGGAAGAGCGGCCCGCTGCCGGCATCGGCGGCGCCCAGCACGGCGGTCGGGCCCAAATCCATTTGCTCCCAGCAATAGGTCAAGGTATCGCCATCGGCATCGGAGGCGCTGGCGGTGAGGATGAAGGGCGTGCCGCGCGGAATGGTGTAGTCGGACCCGGCGGACGCCGTCGGAATGGAATTGCCGGTGAATGTTTTCACGGGGCAGCTGTGCGCGAGCGAAGTGATGAACGTAGAAATCTGGTTCAAGCTACCGGCATGAAAATAATCGTCGGAATTGCCCTGGACATCATCCGCATCGCAAATGCCCGCATAGGAAAGAATGGTTGAACCACTTCCCACCTCATACGCAGTTGACGACGTCCGGTTTCCTCCTCCGCATAAGCCAGCCGAACTGTTGAAGGTATGGTCGGCGTCAAATTGATGGCCGACCTCATGGCACACGTAATCGACATAAAACGGATCGCCGACCGGACTGTCGGAACCGGTGACGCCCTGCGCTTTCGCCGAGGTGCAAACCGAACCAAGACTCGCGATGCCGCCACCACCCGTGCTGAATACGTGCCCGATGTCATAGTTGGCGGATCCGATGATGCTGTTGATTTTGGTTTGATTCTCGCCAAGCATCACCTCGCCGTCGTTGTTGGTGTAACCATCCGTACTGGCATTCAGAAAAACAAGCGATGAATTGTTGGCGACAAGATTCATGCGCACCGCCACTTCACGCTCATAAATGCCATTCACGCGATTGAATGCGGTTACGATTGCCGCCATCGCGGCATTGGTCGTGCCGCCGTGGAACGCGGAATACTCCGCCGTCGCCGCACAGGCCAGTCGATAGGTCCGCAGCTCGGTGCCAAGCGCGACGGCCGGGACGATGTCGCGGTCGATCGACTTGGTCGCATCCCGGCCGGCGACGCCGCAGGACCAATCAGCGGTTTTTGCGGCATCGCGTTTAAAGTAGGACGCATAGAGGGTGCGGTCGCGCGTGCGAGGGTCGATATAAACCGATCCGCTGGCCGATAAAATTTGCGCATGAAAACCGGCCGGGGTCATATCCATGCGCAAGGTCGCCGTAGGATCGTCGAGTCCGCGGCCGACATACGTCCGGATCTCCGGGAACTGCGCCTGCAACTCCGGCGCCATAATCGGCGATTCGGTATACCGGAATCGTTGGCTCGTACCATCCGGCATGGGAAGTGTGATTTCCACCCCGGCATTCTCATCGCCAACGATCTCCATGGGCGCCACGCCGAGCGCCCGGCGCATGGCGTCGTGATCCAAACTCAGGGCCCGGTAGCTGCGAGGCACGATCCAATCGTTGGAGGGTTGGATGGCCCTGGTTCCGGGTGGCGGCACATCCGTCCAAAGAGCGTCCGGAGAAAGACCAAATGAACTGGAGGCAAAACTCAGCAACAATGGAATGAGAAATATAATTTTATTTTCCAGACTCAATTAACGCCTCCTTATCACGGGTATGGTCATTATGACCAGCCCTCGTGCTATCCAATAATGATTTATTACCCCTCAAACAACGATAAGTTACAGTTTTACCCTGATTTGCTTCGTAATTTTCAGCCGGATTATGCAATCAGCATGACCAACGCTCCGGCAACCCAAGGTCGCCGGGGTCCTTGCCTGCCAATCACTACCCCGATCGCCGTAACCATAGACTTTGGCGGGGTTTATGCGTATGTTTATACCTTGCTTGTCATTCATTATGAGTTTTCGGGGCATAATTATCGGGTTGGTCGGGATGATGGTTTGGGCGCTGGCGCCGGATGCCATGGCCATCAAGGTCCGCATCGCTTCCTTTAATGTGGAGTGGGGCGTGGGCGTTCCCGGCTCGAACGAGTACGAGGCGGTGAAGGCGGTAATCAACCGCACCCGCCCCGATGTCATCGGCTTTCAGGAGTTGACCAACGATGATAAGGACAACTGGATCACCCTCGCCGCTGACTTGGGCTACCCGTATTTGGCCTTTGGCGCCAGCTACGGCCCCCTGACCGGCACCCAACGCCTGGGCTACTTTAGCAAATACCCCATCCGCAATTCCGCCGAGGTTGTTGAATTTCCCGGCGCGGTCGAGCTGACCCGCTATCCCCTCCGCGTGGAAGTCGACGTCCCCGGCTCGCTGAACCCGCTGGTCATCTATAACGTCCACTGCAAAGCCATGGGCGATAACTCAAGCCAGTTCCGCCGCGCCATCGAAAGCCGCCGCCTGCTCTCCAACCTGGTCGCCTACATCGAATCAAACACCTTGAATACCGAGTATGTCATCCTTGGCGATTTCAATGACGATGTAAAAAACACCCAGGTCGATCTGTTTTCCTCGCTTCCGACCGGCTTGCCCATTTCCTACAACCTCGGCAGCGATGTCGTCTTTCCCGTCCCTTACCGACTCTACCCCAACGACCGTTTCGCTCCCGCCGGCCTCGAACCGCTCACCCTGCGCCGGGAGGACTCCACCTCCGAAAGCACCTACGGCAGCGGCGGCCGGCTGGACTACATCCTGCTCAGCCCCGACATCCGCGAAAATCCCATCGGCGCCCCGGTCGGCGAAATTTACGCCTCCGCAAACGACGACGGCTCCGGCGGTCTGCCGAAATTCGGCAGCCCGCTCCCCTCCACCACCAGCGCCACCGCCTCCGATCACTTGCTTCTTTTTGCCGACATCAATCTGATCGATCTCCTGCCCTGCTTTAATCCCATCGCCTTTGTCAGCGAAATCGTCGACCACCCCACCCTCGCCGGCGCCAACTACATCGAAATCTACAACGCCGGCGTGAGTGCGCTGAACATCACCAACTACACCCTGGTGTTAAACATCGATGATGTCGGGACCCGGCGCATTCCGCTCTCCGGAACCATCGCCCCCGGCGCCGCCTTCACCATCGCCGCCAACGCAAGCACCTTCTCCTCGACCTACGGCCGCGCCGCCAATGTCGCCAATACCAACCTCCTCGCCATCGATGGCAACGATGTCATCTATTTTGAAAACTCCGCCAACCAGATCATCGACGCCTACGGGGTGATCGGCGAAATCGCCAACGGCAGCGACTTCAGCGTCGCCTGGTCCTATCAAAACCGCGTGGCCCGGCGTAACAATGGCATCTCCGATCCCCATCCCGACTGGACGAGCAATCAGTGGTCCGTCGTCACCGGCATCACCAACGCCACGCCGGGCAGCCATACCGCCTGCGATCAGGCGGACGTCCTGGCCATCGGCCCGCAACTCAACCCGGCCGCGCCCCGGCACACCAACGATGTCGCCATCACCGTCACCCTCCACCCCAACCTTACCGCGTCCAACCTCGCCGCCACCGCGTTTTTCCGGCTCAACAGCGATCCCTGGTCCAGCACCGCCATGACCAACTCCGCCGATGACCCGTGGAGCACCTCCCCGCTGGTAATCGCCCCGAACGAGGGCGACACGTTTGATTACTACGTCAGCTACACCTTCCAAGGCCCGAACAGCGCCAGCCCCGGATTCACCCTCACCAACCGCTACACCTTCCCCATCACCGGTGGCGGAGGGGGCGGCGGCTCTGCCGGATCGGGCCAGGTGCTAATCAACGAAATCCGCTCCGATGGCGCCGGATCCGACACCAATGACTTCATCGAGCTCATCGCCCCCGCCGGCCTCAACCTGCTGGGCTACACCATCCGCTTCCATAACGGCGCCGCCGGTACAACCGCCGGCGATTGGTCGTTCCCCCTCCCGTCGTTCGTCGTGCCCGACGATGGCATCACCGACACCAACGGCACCGCACTCGGCTTCGTCGTCATCAGCCAAAACACTGACAACGTCCCCAACTCCGACTTCGTCATGCCCTCCGGCGCCCTCCAACAAGGACCGGATGGACTCATCCTGTACGGGCCCACCAACGAAGTGCTCGACGCCGTCGCCTGGGAAGGTCCCGGCGACCTCCTGACCGACCCCGGCAACGTCAGCACCAGCATAGCCCCCAAGAGCCCGAATTACCTGCATATCGTCCCCGATGATGATGCATCAGACAACAGCCTCAACGCCCCCAACGACATCATCGCCAACACCGGCAACTGGGTTGTCACTGCTGCCACCCCCGGCGCCATCAACGCCAACCAGACCTCCGGCAACTTGCTCATCGGCGGAAAATCCACGCGCGACTCCGACCTCGATAGTATTTTTGACGACGAAGACAACTGCCCCGACACCTTCAATCCCACCCAAACCGACACCGACGGCGACGGTTTCGGCGATGCCTGCGATCCCGACATCGACAACGACGGCTTACTCAACGAAAACGACAACTGCCCCTTCACCGCTAACCCCACCCAAACCGATACCGATGGCGATGGCCAGGGCGACGCCTGCGATATCGACGACGATAACGACGGCATCGACGATGAAGATGACAATTGCCCGCTCAACGCCAACGCCGATCAGGCCGATATGGACAACGACGGACTCGGCGACCTGTGCGATCCCGACGTCGACGGCGACGGCGCCCCCGACATCACCGACACCTGCCCCGACCTCGCCAATCCCGACCAGGCCGACATGGACGGCGATGGCACCGGCGACCTCTGTGATCCCGACATCGACGGCGACGGCGTCCCCAATCTGTTCGACAACTGCCCCACCACCCCCAACGCCAATCAGCTCGACGCCAACAACGACGGCATCGGCAACGCCTGCACCGCCGACGCCGACAACGATACCGTCCCCGACGACATCGACAATTGCCCCTCCATCGCCAATACCTCTCAAACCGACAGTGACAAGGATGGCATCGGCGATGTCTGCGACGACTGCTTCGGCCGCTTCGCCAACATAAACCTCCTCCAGCAGACCTTCACCTCCAACACCGCGCCGGCGGGATGGACTGTCCGCGCCAACAACGCCAACGCCACCGCCGTTTGGCGCTTTAACGACCCCGGCAATCGTTCCAACCTCACCGGCGGATCCGGCAACTTCGCCATCGTCGACAGCGCCTTTCTCGGCAACGTCACCATCGACACTGATCTGATCACGCCCGCGCTCAACCTGGCCGATGCCCTCGCCGCCGAACTTCAATTCAAATCCGATTTCCGCTGGCGCAACAGCGGCCTGTCGGAAAACGTGAATGTCGATGTCAGCCTCGCCGGCGCGGCTGGTCCCTGGTCCAATGTCTGGCGGCGCTCCGGCGCCAGCGACCGCGGCCCCTCTACCAACACCCTCGACCTCACCACCCTCGCCGCCGGCCGCACCAACGTCATGATCCGTTTCCGCTATGCCAACGGCCGGAACGAACACTGGTGGCAAATCGATGATGTCATCCTGAAAACCTTTGCCTGCGATCCCAACGTCGACACCGATGGCGACGGCATCCGCGACATCGACGACAACTGTCCCGAAGTCGCCAACGCCGGCCAGAACGATCTCGATGCCGACGGCCTCGGCGACCTGTGCGATCCCGATCGCGATGGCGACGGCATTCCCAACGATTGGGAAACCCTCTTCGGCCTGAACCCCGACAACGGCAACGACGGCAACGGCGATGCCGATGGCGACGGCAAAACCAATCGCGAGGAATACATCGCCGATACCAACCCCACCAACACCGTCAGCGCGCTTCGCATCGAAGGCATCACGGCCATCGACGGCACCCTCCAGATCGCCTTCGACGCCAGCACCAACCGCCAATACCAAGTCCTCGTCAAAGAAGGCTCCATCACCAACGAATGGCTCTACGATGGCTTCCCCTTCCGCGGCCGCAACCAGACCACCTCCATCGAACCGGCCAGCGCCGAACCCGCCGCTGTCTCCACCACACGCTTCTACCGCGTCATGGTCATCCCGCCACAATAAAAAGTTCCAATCATTGGAACTTTTCAAGAGCACTTTTTCCAGCCATTGGAACTTTTCGCGCCCCCGCCCGCCGACTTCTGCCTTCTGACCTCTGACCTCCGTCTTCCCCGCACGCCGCCCCGACAAAAAACAAACACCCTCCTCACGCAAACCCAACATCCCCACGACATATTTTTGTCTGGAATGAAGATTGACGCCCCCAAGGCCGGAGCCTACGCTTAAACTCGGTGTCTGTGGGGTGTAGGTAAACCAAAATTTATTGGGAGATGGATGATGAAGAAGATTTCTCTTGCCGCTTTTGCATTTGCCTCGTTCTTAATGTTGCCCGATAAAGCTCAAGCACAATTAACGCTGCCGAATGGAACATCCTACACCCAGGACTTCGACTCAATCGGCTCCGGCTTGCCCACGGGTTGGTCGGTTAGAACGGGTGCAACGGCATCTAGCCTGGGTACGGAGGCTACATTTACAAACAATTTGCCTACTCAATGGAGTGATACTGCTGGACGTTTCAAAAACTTTGCCTCGTCTGAAGGATTGGTTAGTTCAGACACCGCGATAACTCAATCAAATTCAACAGATCGCTTTATTGGCGTACGACAAACCGGCTCATTTGGCGATCCTGGTGCGGCATTCGTTCTCCAATTGGCTGATACGGCTGGTCGTTCGTCCTTTGAACTTTCGTTAAAACATCAAATGGTATCAGCTCAAGGCAGAACCAATATCTGGAGTGTGCAGTATTCGATTGATTCCGGGGCTAGCTGGACAACTTTGGGGACTTACACCACTGCAGATACATTTGGTTCAACTGATGGATTGTATGATTTTGGAACCGCACTAGATAACCAGCCTGGGAATGTATATATACGTGTTGCGTGTTTGACAGTATCAACCGGGAGCGGCAGTCGCGACTCTTACGGCTTAGATGATTTTGTGCTTTCGTGGACCGAAGGAGCAGGAGACCCCAATCCTCCTTCTATTACTATTACCACGACCAATCAATCGGTCTTGTTTGCTAATGAAACGTTCTCTGTGTCGGGAACAGCGAACGCGAACACCGCGGGCGAATTGGTTTGGACAAATGCTCTGGCTTCTGCGAGTGGCACAATCGCCGCTTCAGAATCATGGCAAATCGATGACATCCCGCTTGCTGTCGGCGCTAACGTCATATCCGTAACCGGAACCAATGCAGCTGGCACTGAAGACTCGGCCTCGGTTATCATTACACGTCTTCCCGAAGGCAATCAGCCGCCGCTGATTTCACTTTCGCCAACCAGCACGACCTACAATGTGGATTTCACATCAACAATTAATATCACGGTTAATGGAACTCAGCCCGCTGGCGATCCTGGCCAGGAAACCATAATTTCGGCGACGGATGTTCCTGCGGGTGCCACGTTTGCTGGTGTAACCGGTGCGGCACCTGTTTCTGCCGAATTTAATTGGCCCACTGATCAGTCGGGAACAGCCACCGTGTCCTTCGTGGTGTCAGATGTTGATGGAGCAGTAACTCAGGTCGTAACAATTGTTGTTGGTGAACCACCACCCACCGGCTCAACATACATCAATTTTGAGGGAGCGGGGGAAACTAAGACTGGATATACATCAGGGAGCGTCACTTTAAGCGGTCTTAGTTGGAACATGACAGATGTTCTGATTGGAACAGATGCCTCCGATTACAAGCTGGGAGTTCGTTCCGCACGATTCCGGGGATTTCAAACCTCCTCTATGACGCTCTTGCAGGATTTGACTAATGGGCTCGGAAACATTTCTTTTAAATACAGGCGTTATGGTGCAGAATCGCAGGTAGACTGGAAAGTGGATTACAGTACTGATGCGGGCACCAACTGGACGCAGATAGGTAGCGCTTTTACCGCGCCGGCCAGCGATGATGTTCAAACCTTCAGCGAAGATGTGAATGTCAGCGGAAATGTGCGCGTGAGGATTTTGCGGGCAACCCAAGACGGTAATACAAATATAAATAGTCGCTTCAATATTGATAACATTTTGATGACGGCATCCGCCAGTGGCCCCGGCACCCCCGCAATCCAATTCGACTCGTCATCGGCTTCGGCCAGCGAGGCGGGTGTGTCGATTGATGTCACGATCACGAAATCGAATGGCATCGGTGATGTGACCGGCGAGCTTGCGATCGGAGGCACGGCGCCGGGCGCGGATTATTCGCTCAGCACCACGAACATTTCCCTTCTCGGCGCGGCGACCTTGCAGGATATTACCATCACCCTGGTGAACAATGGCGCGGTCGACGGCGACCGCACGCTCATCCTGACCATCACCAACCTGGTGGGCGGCGACGTGGGTAGTCCGGCGGTTTATACCCTCACCATCACGGATGACGACACCAGCTCGCCGCCACCCGTTCCATCCTCCACCAACGCCTTTACCAGTGTGACGGTGTCGGGCGGCACGATCACGGCGGTGTTGCAAAGCTCCGATACCAACTTCCAATACAACTTCCAGTATTATACGACCTTGCCGGGCACACCGACGGTGTTGACCACCTCGAACGGAACCGGATCAAGCATCACCTTCAAGGATACCTCGGCGACCAACGCCGTGCGCATCTACGGGGTGGAAGCCTTCTATCCGACATCACCATAAGCCGGTAACGGGAAGCACCGAACCCCCCGGACCTCCGGGGGTTTTTTTTGCCCATCACGTTCCAAATCCGCGGGCGGGCGAACCTCCCGCGCCAACCAAATAAATCAACACCCGGTAACCCACGACCCGGAGCGGCCCGGCTTCCCGGGCCGGGAGCCTTCCCGAAAATGTCGACCCGCTATCGAGCCATAGCCCGCAATCGCGCCCGCAGACGATCTTGCATCTTCACCTGACTTCAACAATGGGACACCCTGACGCACATGCCTACGGGAGTCAGCTTGCGGAGAATACGGTTGTTGATGCGTTCTTCATCTTTCCGCCGTCGGCGGCGGATAGATGCGTGAGTGCGAGTGGCATCCGGTCATTTCGC
>CAYYAR010000016.1:0-72155 GCA_964470065.1 uncultured Verrucomicrobiota bacterium
GATGTATCACCCCAAACCGCTCTATTTCTCGTCGGACACCCGGTTGGTGAGACAAGCTTCTGATCCCGTTTGATCCGTTCAGCGAAATTTATCGTCTTTCGATTAAGAGCACGGCTCAAACGTCACTGCTTGTCTGTCCCCGCGTACCAACGATGTATCACCCCAAACCGCTCTATTTCTCGTCGAGCACCCGGTTGGTGAGACAAGCTTCTGATCCCGTTTGATCCGTTCAGCGAAATTTATCGTCTTTCGATTAAGAGCACGGCTCAAACGTCACTGCTTGTCTGTCCCCGCGTCCGCTCTGCTTGTCTGTCCCCGCGTCCGCTTGTCGCGGAGAAACGCCGGCCCATGAACCGCGCAAATCTATCCAAGGTAGAACACGAGGTGTCGAGGTATTGGGTTGAAGCGACCCGCTTCCGGGGTAACTCACGCCACAACGACGACAAGGCATCAATCGCCACAACATCTACCGGGGAGCCGGTCTTGATCTCATAGATTCGCTCGATCAGCCTCACCGCCCCTTGCTTGCTTCTAGCCTCCTCTATCGCGGCCTCGAGCTTGGTCTGAGCCGCTGCTCTCGAAGCAATGAAGGCGGGGCTTGTGGGCGATGCTGCGCTCCTCGCGGGGACTTTAACGCCGAGGTTAACGCAATACCTTTTACCATCAACGACGAACCGACCGTACCACCAGCGCGAATTCTGCCGAATTTCGAGCGGCATGATTCACCTCTATCTCCTGAAGCAGTGAGGAGCGATTTGCCCGGGCACTGCCAAACATTATGCCAAACAACCGCCGTTTCAGACGGAATGAGCCGGGAGATTAGAGAAGGTGAAATCGCATAAACCCAAGAACCACAGGGGCTTGAAAGATGGCGACCCCAACGGGATTCGAACCCGTGTTGCCAGGATGAAAACCTGAAGTCCTAGGCCTCTAGACGATGGGGTCGTCGTTTGAGCTGGCGTAACGTACCAGATATTTTGCTCACGGCAACCGGAAAAACAGGATTTATGCCAAACCGGCGTTTCGCAGCGCAACTTCAGCCTTGGGCACATCTTCGGGCGTGTCGACGCCGAGGCCGGCTTCGGCCGTGGTGATCACTTTTATGCGGGCGCCAAGGTCGAGGGCGCGGAGTTGCTCAAGTTTTTCGGTGAGCTCCAGCACACACGGTGGCGCCTTGACCATTTTCTCGATAAAATCGCGACGATAGGCATAGATTCCAATATGTCGCCAGTGTTGCCATCCCAACGGGATATCCCGGGGATCGCGCACATGGGGAATGGTCGCCCGGGAAAAATACATCGCCCGCCCGTCCGCCGCCCACACGGCCTTTACGACGGCAGGATTGCACAAATCGGCCGGATCCCGGATCGGACACACCGCGGTGGCCATATCCCAGTCGTCGGGACCGGTAATCACGGCGGCCAGCTCGTCGATAAGCGCCGGATCGATCAATGGCTCATCGCCCTGGATGTTGATGATTGCATCGCCGCCGGTATTGGCGATTGCTTCGGCAATCCGGTCGGTGCCGGACGGATGATCGACACGGGTCATCACCGCCTCGCCGCCAAAACCTTTCACCACGCGGGCTATTCGCTCGTCATCGGTGGCCACCACCAGCCGGTCAAGTCGTTTCGCCTGCCTCGCCCGCTCGTAGACCCATTGGACCAGCGGCTTGCCGGCAATGGAGACAAGGCTTTTGCCGGGAAGACGGGTGGATGCGTAACGGGCAGGAATAACGCCTATGGTATTCATATGGTTGTTCGGAGTTCGGAACGGGCTTGCAGGAAAAACATGTCACTCCTGCGTTTAGTTTTTTCCTAATCCCCGCCGCCGATATTTACCTCCGCGCTCAATCCTCCGCCATCCTCGACGATCAGATGCTCTGAGACAAGTTTTCCTTTCATATGTCCTCCGCTCCGGATCGTGGCCAAGCCGGTTACATGCAACGTGCCCTCCAGCACGCCGGCAATCTCGACATCGCGAAAATCCCTCTCGCCATCCAACTGAACCTCGCACCCCGGACCGACCAGCAAATCCTTTGCACTGATGTTCGCGATATCCACCCGCGCCCCCGGTCCCAGCGACACCCGACGCATGGCCCTGATCGTCCCGCTTTCGTGCGATCCTTCGATCACGACATCGCGGGCGAGCAAATCACCGCCCGCCCACACGCCAGTCGGCTTGATCGTTACCACGCCGGCGGTCACGATGGAGACATCATGACGCTTGTCGATGGTATAGTCGGACTGATTCAGCACGGTGCGGCATTTGGCGCAGTAGAGGGTCTGCACCTTGCCGGCGATCGTGAATTGATAGCCGCACTTGTGGCACATGTACTCGTACTTGGTAGGCACGGCCGTTTTGCCGATGCGGGCCGCTTTGGTCTTGCCGTCGTCGGGTTGCTCCGGGGCCGACGAGGGTGGTGCTCCGGGTGGTTTTTTGGGCGGCGGCGGGGCAGACCCCTGGTGATCACGGACGTGCTTCACCGCCCGCACCACATCGAAACCGCTCACCGGCTCGACTTTGCCTTTCGGCGCCATCGGATCTTTCAGGGATGGAACGTTGCGTCGATCGACCGGCGATTACCGGCGACCGGGAAAGCCACCGGAGTTTTCGGGACGTGATTCCGGCGCTGACGACGGCGTGGCCGGTGCTGCGGCCACCGCACCCGCGGGATTGACCTCCGAACGACCGATGAAGGTTACGCCGTCCTCAACCGACAAGCGCTTGGCCACGATATCGCCATGCACCTTGGCGGTGGATTTCATCTCGATCTTGTCCTTCACTGTGATGTTGCCATGAATGGTTCCTTCAACGACAACGGAACTGGCGACCAGATTGCCTTTGATGCTGGCGCTTTTGCCGACGGAAATATCCGCCGCGCAACTGAGCTCGCCCTCCAGTTTACCTTCAATACGAATACTACTATTGCTCTTGATCGTGCCGGTAATTTCGACATCCGGCGCGATGATTGATTTGTTCTCTTGTCCCGTGCTCATGTGTGTCTCCTTTGTTGCATGAGGTTGTTAAAACGCAGTCTCCAGTTTTGCCATGAAGCGGCAGGCGGGGCAAGCGATGTTGACGACCAAGCGATGCCGGTCCCTTGCCGAAAGAAAAAGATGTGGGATATTTGGTTGTTTGGCATGGACAACAAGCGACCTCAGACAGTAAATTTAGAGCAACGCGGAGGTACAACTAATGAAGCAAACTGACAAATCCGGACTGTACCTGCATCGAAGCGCGGATCTACCTGCCTCATCCTTGAAATTATCGTACGAGCAGGATTTCGTCGTTGATGAAGCCTACCGGCGCGAGCTTCCGGACATGCAGAATGCCACGGATGCGGTACAAGGGGCCAATGTGGCTATTCAACGGGTCGGCATTTCCGGCTTCCGGCTTCCCCTAACCTACCCCGCCAAGGACGGCCGTAGCTGGTCGCTTGAGACCAAGGTAACCGGCTCGGTGTCATTAAAGCCCGGCATCAAGGGCATCAACATGTCGCGCGTGATGCGGACGTTTTACGAGTTCAAAGATGAGCCCATCACGTTGTCAACCGTGGCGGATATCCTTCGCGCCTACCAGCGGCAAATCGGCGGGAGCGATTCGCATGTCCGGTTGCAGTTTTCCTACCCGCTGCTTCAGAACAGCCTGCGAAGCGGCCTGGAAGGATACCAGTACTACCAGACGGCCTACAAGGGCGTGCTTGATGCGAAAGGCAAAGTGCGGACGTTCATCGAATTTGATTTTGTCTACTCCTCGGCGTGTCCATGCTCGGCCGAACTCTCGGAGCATGCGCGCGATGTGCGCGGCGTCTATGCCATTCCGCATTCCCAGCGAAGCAAGGCCCGCATCTTCATCGAAGTTCACGAAGGAGAAATTCTTCCGGTCGAGGATCTGCAGATGCACTGTCTGAATGCGCTGAAAACGGAAACGCAGGTCATGGTGAAGCGCGAGGACGAACAGGCCTTTGCCGAGTTGAATGGCGCATCGATCAAATTTGTCGAGGATGCGGCACGTCTCATCTACGAGCAGCTTAGCCGCGATCCGCGTATTCGCGACTTTGAAATTGCCTGCGCCCACCTCGAGTCACTGCACTCGCACAATGCGGTCTCGGTTATCGCCAAAGGTGTGCCGGGCGGTTTCCGGGCGGACTTCGCGGACTTCGACGATCTCGTTTGCTGAGTGCAACTAACCAGACCAGATCATCGGCGTCATCTCGCTTCGCGTTTCTCCGCGGCCGCTCGTACCTATCACGATGCCGCCACGTTCCAACGTATCGTGGCGGGTCGCGTTGTTGACTTGGTGCCCGACGGTGTTCAACCGCCCGCCCTCCTCGACGCCGGCTGCGGAACCGGTGCCGTAATCCGCGCTGCGCGCCAACGTTGGCCGGACGCGCACATCACCGGGATCGATATCGCGGCCGGCATGGCGCAACAAGCAAAACAAAATTTTGCCGGCGATGCCGGATGCGAAATCAAACATGCGGATATTCTTCAGTATCAGCCATCCGCTCCCTTTGATCTGGTGCTAAGCAGCAGCGCGCTTCACTGGATGCGACCTTTCGATGCGGGATTTCGCCGGGTGGCATCGATGGTCAAGACCGGGGGCTTTCTGGCCGCCGGCGTGATGCTGGATGGGACCTTGGGCGAGTTGCACGCGGCGCGCGCGGCGGTGACTCCGGCAAAACCGGTTGCGGCCCGGCTCCCCACCCTCGAGGAGTTGGCCCATGTGGCCAGGATGATTGCCGGGGCGCGACTGCGCAATGTGGAGCAAAGCACGAGTGAACTTGATTATCCCGATGCGCGAAGCTTGCTGCGCAGTTTGAACGCCATGGGCGTAACGGGTGGCGACTTGTCGGTAGGCGGCCAACCACTCACCCGACGCGAATTAAATGAACTGATGGCGTGGTATGACCGTCACGGCAGCTCGCCGCATGGCGTGCGGGTTACTTTTGTGGTGGGCTATATCGTGTTGGAATTTTGATGACCGCACCGGCGGGTCATCACTACAGCCGGTAGCCACGCAACGCTAATTCACGCGCTTCGTCCCATTCAAGTTCATCCAGCCGGTTCACCACCTTGTCGGCCGCGCCGAGTTCCTGTGCGGGATGCGTGGTAGTAACGGCGACCACGCACATACCGGCCCGGTGGGCGGCTTCAATGCCGACGAGGGCATCCTCAAAAACGAGGGAAGGCAACCCGCCGAGCTGGCCGGCGGCATGCAGAAAAATATCCGGCGCCGGTTTGCCGTGGGGCACGAGGTCGCCCGTGGTAATGGCGGCAAAGCACGTATGGAGACCCATCCGCTCAAGGATGAAGTCGATGTTGGGGCGCGGCGTGGACGAAGCGATCGCACAGGGCACGCCAGCGCGGTTGAGTCGTGCCAGTATTTCACGCACACCGGGCATGGGTTCGAGTCCCTCCTCAAGGGCCAGGCAACGGTAACAGGCCTCCTTGCGGACGGCGATTTCGTGCACGCGCGCCGGGTCGGTGGCCCACCCGAGCACTTCGGGAATCACGCGCTCGTTTTTCATGCCAAATCCTCGCTTGAAGTGATTCGGCGGGAGCGGGAGCCCCAATTCGGCGGCCATGACTTCCCAGCTGCGCTCGTGCAAGCGCGAGGAGTCAATAACTACGCCATCCCAATCAAACAAGACGGCCCAGCCTGGTGATGATGTATTCATGATGAGGACAATGACGGAAGCTACGTTCTTTCACGTTGTTATGAAAACCCGAATAGTTTATGGTTTGACACAATAAGCAAGGGAAATAGCATGAAAAATGGTATCACGCGGGAATTCGTGCGGAGCATTCCCAAGACCGAGCTCCACGTTCACCTCGACGGCTCGTTGCGCATCCCCACTCTCATCGAACTGGCCCGGCGCGAGAAAGTCAAATTGCCGTCCATGACGGAAAGTGGGTTGCGGGCCACGGTATTCAAAGACAAGTACAAGGACCTCCCCGACTACCTCAAGGGGTTTGCCTACACATGCGCCGTGATGCAAACGGCGGAGAATCTCGAGCGTATCGGGTATGAGCTGGTGCAAGACCATCTCGCCGAGGGCGTCCGCTATATAGAGGTGAGGTTCGCTCCCCAATTGCACGTGCATGGCAAATTATCCATGAAACAAATCATTCATGCGGTATGCCGGGGCATGGATCATGCGATCAAGGAGCACAACACTTCCGAAGCGGTTCGAAAAGGTCGCGATATTCCCTGCCATTACGGATTGATCCTGTGCGCCCTGCGCTACTTCAACGAGCACATGTCGCCGTATTACAAACAGATTTTTCATGTGATGCCCTACGCCCCACCCAAAAAGGTGTTTGCCGCAGCCTCGCTTGAACTGGCGCGCGCGGCCGCGCGCCTCGCGCACGAGGATGGTTATCCGGTGGTTGGATTCGACCTCGCCGGAGCCGAATCGGGCTTTCCGGCCGGCGACCACAAAGAGGCGTTTCAATACGCGCACAGCAATTTCATCCGCAAAACCATTCATGCCGGCGAGGCCTACGGTCCGGAGTCGATCTTTCAAGCGATCACCGATTGTCACGCCAACCGCATCGGTCACGGCACCTGGTTGTTTGCCGATCATTTGATCAAGGGACGCACCCGCCAGGAAGCCAAGGACTATGTGTCCTACCTGGCCGAGTATATTGCCAGCCAGCGCATTACCATCGAGGTATGCCTGACCAGCAATTTGCAAACCCTGCCGCATATGAAATCAATCAGCCGGCACCCGTTGCGGCAAATGCTCGATCATGAATTGTCGGTTTCGATCTGCACAGACAACCGGTTGGTGTCAAATACAACGGTGACCGACGAGCTTATGCTGGCCGTCAATCACCTCAAGATGTCGGCGCGGGAATTGCGCAACGTCGTCATCGCCGGGTTCAAGGGAAGTTTCTTCCCCGGCACCTACAAAGAAAAGCGGGGCTACGTGCGCAAGGTCATTGATCGCTACGAGACCATTGCCGCCGAAACGGGTATTGGTCACTAAGTTCACGGCGAGAGCAATCTATGCATACCGGCGGAACCAAGCTGGTCATCAAGCGCGATGGTCATGTGGTGCCGTTCGATCGCGAGCGCATTGCCACTGCCATTTTCAAGGCCGCTGCATCAATTGGCGGACAGGAACGCCGGACGGCGGAGGAACTATCCCGGGAGGTGGAGCGGCGGTGCGCCGCGGCGTACAGCAAGGGATCCACACCCTCGGTCGAGGACATCCAGGACCTGGTCGAAGCCACGCTGATCGAAAACGGCCACGTCCGCACCTCCCGCGCGTACATCATCTACCGGCATCAACGCGCCCAGGCCCGGGCGGCACGCATGGACAAGTTCGAGGCGACTGACAATATCCCGTACAAGAAAATCTACGAGGTGCTCCGGTGGAACATGGCCCACGGATGCGAAACCGTGGCAGGACTGAACCAGCTAATCGCGGAAGGGCGGTTTGCCGATCTTGTGCATGCGTCCAACGATCGCTATCACGGGGAAGTGATGGCCGGCGCGGAAAAAATCATTTCCCGGCTACCCGGCGTGCGCATCGCCATCATCGCCGGGCCCTCCTCCTCGGGCAAGACCACCACGACGATCAAGATCGGCGAAGCTCTCAAGCAAGCGGGTCGCGAGTTGGTGGCGATGAATGTAGATCATTATTTCTACGATCTTGAAATGCATCCGAAAGACGAGTTTGGCGATTATGATTACGAAACACCGCAGGCCCTTGATCTTGAACTGATCAACCGTCATCTCGTCCTGCTGCTCGAGGGCAGGACCATCAAGACGCCGCACTATGACTTCAAGACCGGCAAACGCACGCTCGAGGTGCACGAGATGAAACTGGCGCCACACCAGATTCTGTTGATCGACAGCCTGCATGGTTTGTACGCGGACATGACCAAGGACATTGATCCCGCGCGTAAATTCCGGCTCTACATCGAGACGCTCGGCCAGTTGCGCGATGAGCACGACAACTTCATGCGCTGGGCCGACAATCGCCTGCTGCGCCGCATGATCCGTGACAGCTGGCATCGCCAACTCCAACCCGTGCAAACCTTGACCCATTGGCACTACGTGCGGCGGAGCGAATTGAAAAACATCATCCCGTTCATCGGCAGCGCGGATTACCTGGTCAATAGCGCCCTGCCCTACGAGCTCCCCATTCACAAGCACAAGCTGTTCCACTATTTCCCCAAGGCGATGGATATGTTCCGCGATGAACCCAAGCGGCAGGATGCCTACATCCGGGCGCACCGGGTGCATGAATTGCTGACGCAGATCACGGCGATCGAGGATGATTCCGTCGTGCCCCAGGATGCCCTGCTCCGCGAATTCATAGGCGGAAGCAGTTACACCTATTAATCGCGGCCGCGACGCCGTCAGACCGCCGGCAAGAGCCGGTGCCGGCGAAAGCGGAGGAGCATCATCACAAATCGCCAGGTGTCCACGAACGGACGCACACGGCTGACCTGACCGCCGTACAAGACCGGGATCCGCACCGAGTCCATGCGAATACCGCGCGCGGCCGTGGAGAGCAGTATTTCCGACTCCATGGCAAAACGCGGTGAAGCGACCGGCATGTAGGGCAGCAGATCGGCCCGGAACAAACGGAAGCCGCACTGGGTGTCCGCCACATACACGCCCATGAGGCGACTGAGGAGCCAGCTCATGGCCCCGTTCGTCCATCGACGCACCGGTGGCATGCGTTGGCGGTCCCACATACGGTTGCCGATCAATACCGGAATCCGGGTGCGCCGCCAGGTGTCGATAAATCGCGGGATCGCGGCAGGGTCGTGCTGGCCATCGGCATCCAGCGTGATCACCAACTCAAAACCTTTTTCGCGGGCATGCGCAAGCCCGCTGATCAGCGCGGCCCCTTTGCCGAGATTTTTTTCGTGGCGAATCACGTCGGCGCCCAATGCCCGGGCCACGGCGGAAGTATCATCGGTCGATCCATCATCCACCACGATTACCGTCATGCCAGGCGCGTGTTCGACAATTCGTTTCAATACGTCGCCCAGCCGGACCGACTCGTTGAAGGCGGGCACCACCACGCCACAGGATGGGGAGGCTGGCGCGAGGTTCATCGTCAGGCGGGAATGGTGCGGCTGGCCAGCAATTCAGGATCCTGCTCGAGGGCGCGCTGAAGCAACTCCTCCGCTTTGTAAGAAGAGCGCACCATGGGCCCGGCGGCCACACCGGCGAAACCGATCTTGCGGGCCGTTTCGGCGAGCGCGTCAAATTCGCGCGGCATGACGTAGCGCTCGACCGGACGGTTGTGCCGGGTCGGCTGCAAATACTGGCCCAAGGTAATGATGCGGCAACCCGCGGTGAACAAATCGTGCATGGTTTGTTCGATCTCCTCCAGCGTTTCCCCCATGCCAAGCATGATGCCGCTCTTGATCGCCATTTTCGGCCGCCACGCCGCGCCCGCGGCCAACACGGCAAGGGAACGACCATACGAGGCCTGCGGCCGGATCACCGCTTGCAGACGGGACACGGTCTCCACGTTATGACTGAAGACATCGGGATGCGCGCGAAAAACCATTTCCAGCGATTCGGCGTCACCTTGGAAATCCGGCGTGAGCACCTCGATTTTCAATTGCGGATAGGCCGCACGAAGAAGCCGGATCGTTTCAGCAAAAATTCCGGCGCCGCCATCCGGTTGATCATCCCGGTTCACGCTGGTGAGCACCAGGTGCTGCAACTTCATCCCGCGAACCGCTTCCACGACCCGGCCCGGCTCATCGCGATCGATGGCGAGCGGTCGCCCGTGCGGCACTGAACAAAACTTGCAACTGCGGGTGCAGAGATTGCCGAGCAGCATAATGGTCGCCGTGCCGACGCCCCAGCACTCGTGGATATTGGGGCACTTGGCGCTCTGGCACACGGTGTGCAAGCCGAGACCGCCGACAAGATTGTGCACGCGGGCAAAATCGCTATCGACTTTCCACTTGAGCCGGATCCATTCAGGTATGCGAGGCATGGGGGAAAATCTAGGTCCGGCGGAGGGAAAGTCAATGGCAGAGGACAAAACGAATTCAGACGTGCGATCATGTTTCCCTCTTGCGCACTTCCCAACTGTCCGCAGTCTGCTACATTCGGCACATGGTGGATGATGAAATTAACCCGGACCTGCTGGATTCGCATCGCTGGTTTATGCGCAAGGCGATTCGTCTGGCCCGGCAAGCGGCGGAGCAGGAAGAGGTCCCGGTCGGCGCCGTGATTGTGCGGGAGGGCCATATGATCGCCCAGGCCCACAACCAGGTCGAGTTGCTGAAGGATCCAACGGCTCATGCCGAAATGATCGCCATCACCCAAGCCACCTCGGCCGTCGGCGACTGGCGTTTAACCGACAGCATTCTTTATGTCACCAAGGAGCCGTGCCCGATGTGTGCGGGCGCCATCGTGCTTGCCCGGATTCCGCTCGTGGTCTGGGGCATGACGGATCCGATGCGGGGCGGGGCGATTTCGCGTTTTGGAATCTGCCAAAGCGACAACCTGAATCATCGGGTCGACTGCCTGACCGGCGTACTGGAGGAAGAATGCAAAGCCATCGTGCAGGAATTCTTCCGCAAGCGACGCGCCGCCGCAGACACCAAGGAAAACTAGCCTCGCTCGATTGTCGTCGACGCGCGACGGCTAGTATAACGCGCGCTTTTCGATCGAGTGAATAACCATGACCGGCGGCTTGATGTCTTCAGCCCAATACTCTTCCCCGCGGATCAGCAATTCATGATCCAGCAACGAATTCAATTGTGACACATTTCCGCGGAGATAGGCCACGGTGGTCAATTTGTTCCCATCGCGACGCACCAGTCGATGCGATCCGGGCGGCTTGGAGAAAATCCCCGGCGTGCGTTTGAGCAATCCCTCGCGCTGAACCACGCGACCCTGTCCATCCAATGGAATGAGTTTCAAGTCTGCCGGGGCTTGTGGCGCCACCGGCACATCGGTGATGGGTGTAAATGGTGTGCGGGCCATTTCTTCGCCGGTGGCCGGGATGCCCGGCTCCGGCCGGGCATCCATTTCGATTTCCGCCGGCATGGGAGCAGCCGAGGCCGGCTCGGCGGGAGGCATGACCGGTTCGACCAATGACCGGCTGACAAACAGGCGCGCGTCCCCGGGCGGCGGTACTTTGATCCATTCGCCGAAACTTCCTCGCCGCTCGACCTTGTCGCCTTTTTTGTAGGCGCCCATGACGGAATGATTGATGCCTGCGCCGGAGCGGGCATTCAGCGTGTTGACCACTACGGTGCCCTCGACCACAAATTCACTCGCCACCCAGGCATCGACAAAATCAGGCGCGACCACCTCGACCCAATCAGCGCTCATGGAAACCGCGGTGAGTTCATCACCGGCGTTCACTTGGCCGGCCACTTCAGCGCTTTGTTGAGCCCGGGTCCGGAGATTGACCCGCTCACCGAGCACCTTGACTTGCTGCAAGTCCGCGGCGGACGCCGAGGCAACCGTCATCATCGCTAACATGCACGCGCGAAGCATGAACCGGGGCGGGACGGGAGAGAAATACATCAACTTCTTCATGGAAGGATTATTGACTATCGCGGTTACCGAAAAAAGAATAAAAACCACATCCCGAGTATGACTTCAAACGACCAAACTGGCTCCGGACCGATTTGGCCGGCCGGGTGGACTTTGGCCCCGCCGCCCGGCGCCCTCGCCGTCATGACCAGTGCATCGATGACCTTGTCGCTTGGTCGTGAACCAGGCGAACTGGAATTAACCACCGGGGGTATCCGCGGCTGGTTGTCGATGACGACGGGCGGCACGCCCGTTTGTGATGTCTATGCGCAAGGATTTCGCATGCGCGTCGAAACCGAGGAAGGGACACTCGTCACCTCATGCGTCACCACCAGCGCCTCGGCAGCCGTGCTGGAAATGGATGATGCACGAATATCCCTGGCCTCGGAGCTCGAGGTGAAGGAACTGGAAGAGGGCAACGTGGTGTCCATCACGACCGGCGACGAGCACCTGGTGATTGTGGCCGATTGGAATCAAAAGCCGGCTCGCTTCTGCGTGATGACTGGAAAAGGTTCATTCATATCATTGGTCGAGCTCGCCCGGGAAAACCTGCAAATCAGCGCCCACCAGCAAGTAGACCAACTCGCCGCCGCAAACGCCGGGCAAGGCAGCACACCGGATCCCGAGACATATCTATTCAGCCGGTTACGCGCCCCGCAAGGACGACTGAAGCATGCCTGGATCGCCGGTCCGCAGGGCGAGCCGGATTGGCATCCGGCCCGTTTATACAACATCGTTCTTGCGTTGATGGCAACCGGACACCGGGAACTGGCCTCCGGACTCATCACCAATTTCACCGCGAGCATGGATTTGTCCGGAAATGGCCCGGCCAGCGGCGGCTTTATGCAGCCATTGCTGCGGCAACCAACCAGTTGGCCCGTGTTGAATCACCTCATCGCCACCATGATTAAGAGCAGCGCACATGGATCGCCCGAGGTGCATTATTCGCTGTCGGAACTAAGCGACTACCTTGAAGCAGCGCGAGAGTATGCCGCGCGCCGGCCACCAGACCGGACGATTGACGCCGCCTTTCATGCCCTGCTTTTGCGTCAGGAAATGGAATCCTTGGCCTGGCTTCGCGAGCATCACGGCCGGCCCGGCATCGATCTTTTGTCCGCATCCGCACGGGATGGCATCCCGCCGGCGACAACGGAGGATGCGCGCCTGAAGCCTTGGTTTGATTTGCTGCAACCAACGCTTTCCGGGACACCGGCGGAGAAGGAAGAAATGCTGCGCGCCTGTTCACTACAGCTGACGCGCCCGGAAGATCTGGAGCCGGGAATTTTACCGATGCTGGCGACGATGATCTCCTCGTCGCACAACCTGGATGATCCACCGGAGCTGGGTCCGGATTGGCGCACGCATCTTGCCGATCTCGCCGGGCAACGCTGGCGGCAAGACATCGCGAACCACGACATGAGTGACGCGGCCACGTTGCTCGCCGATGCATCATTCGCGGTGATTGCGCGGGCGAACGCCGGGCACCGGAAGAACATCGCCGTAAAAGGGGTGCGGGCCACCTTGTGGTGGATGAATCGCCGTCAGCGGTGGATTGCGGCCTCGGGCATAGGGGCGATCCTGCTTTTTGCGGTATGGGTTATATCGGTTCATTTCCGGTCGTTGATGCCGCTGACGGTATTCAATACGCGCATCGGACAGATCGAACAACACTACCTCACCGGCGATTTTGCCGCCGCACTCGAAGCGCTGGACGAACTGGATCGCGCCGGCAATGTCGGACCCGATCAAACCGGCTTTCTTCGCGGAAAAATTTTCTACCGGCGGGGGCAATATGACGAAGCCATCGCCACCTTCGCCGCTCTGGTTGAGAAGGACATCCGCATGCCGGCCTCACAATACAATCTCGCCCTTTGCCATATGCAGGCGGGCGATTACGAAGGGGCCCGGCGAGGGTTCGAGGAAATTGCCGATGCCTATGCCGTCACGCATCCCGCCACCGCCGGGCGGGCCCGCCGGGCTGCGGCAATCACGGCCATGATGCAGGAAAACGATCCGGAACCACCTTGAAAAGATGAAGAGCGTGGCGCGCCAAGGAGGTCGGGGTGAGGAACCCCAGAGGGATAAACGCATCCACGCTCTTCAGAATAACATGGACCGCAAAAACGGTCCCATGTTCAAAAAAACGGCGGATCAACACGTGGTTGACTTTTTGTCTTGCCTGCCACGTCACGATAATTCAACTTCTGCACCTCGCAAGTTGATCATGAAATTTTCATACCTTTTTGCTTTTGTATTCGTCGTGATGGCGGGATCCGGATGTTTCCGGAGCGATCGCCGCACGGTGGAGTTCAGCGTGCCCGGGATCACTTCGCAGGAATGCGTTAACATCGTATCGGACAAGCTCCGGGCCAACGAAGGCGTGGAGGTCGTTGAGGCAAATCTCGCCTCGGGAAAATTGAGCGTGACCTTTAACGGATTGAAGCTCGCCATCAAGAACATCGAAATCATTATCGCCGATGCCGGATTTGATGTGAACGATCGACCGGCCGACGAGCAGGCAAAAGCCGGTTTGCCGGCTTCATGCCGTTAGCACGATGCGCGAGCCGGTCGTCACGTCCATCGAACTGCCCGGATTTCAACGCATTCGCTCCGGCAAAGTGCGGGAGGTGTTTGATGCCGGTGAGCATTACCTCCTCGTCGCCACCGACCGTATTTCCGCATTCGATTGCATTCTGCCCAATGGCATACCCGGCAAGGGGCGAGTATTGAACATGCTATCCGCCTGGTGGTTTGAGCGACTTCGGTCCATCACGCCACATCACATGGTTACCGCGGACATCAACGAGTTTCCCGTTACGCTGCAACCCTATCGCGACGTCCTGCACCAGCGTTCGATGCTGGTGAAGAAAACCTCGGTTTTTCCGGTTGAATGTGTCGCTCGCGGCTATCTCATCGGTTCCGGCTGGAAGGAATATGCGGCGCGGGGCACCGTTTGCGGTCTGCCCCTGCGGGCCGGTTTACCCATGGCGGGCAAACTCGACGAACCCATTTTTTCGCCGGCGACCAAGGCGGAAAGCGGCCATGACGAGAACATTTCCTTTGAAGCCATGGGCGAAATCGTTGGCCTGGAAACCGCCATCCACTTGAAGAGGATTACCCTCGCCCTTTACCGCGAAGCCTCCGCCTATGCGGCAAGTCGGGGGATCATCCTCGCCGACACCAAGTTTGAGTTCGGTCGCGATGCGCAGGGGCGGATTATCCTTATCGACGAAGCGCTCACGCCCGATAGTTCCCGCTACTGGCCGGCGCCGGCATATCAACCGGGTCATTCGCCCCCGTCGTTTGACAAGCAATTCGTGCGCGATTATCTCGAATCCATTCCCTGGGATAAGACACCGCCTGCTCCCGCCCTTCCGCAAGAAATTGCGGCGAAGACGGCGGCCAAATACCTCGAGGCCTATACATTGCTCACCGGGATGACCTTGAACCCGTGAAAATCCCTAACGAGCGTGCCGCATGAAGAGCATGCTTGATCAATTTATTGACTTCATCAATCTCGAGAAGGGACTCAGTCCTCACACGGCGGAGGCCTACCATCAGGACTTGAGCGACTTCATCGCCTGGATCCAGCGCCGCGGCATCAACGCGTTAGCCGCGGTAACCCGCCGGCATATCATGGACTACCTGCTCGATCTGCGGGAGAAGAGCCGCTCGCCCGCCACGGTGTCGCGGCGCCTCGTGGCGATTCGCGTGTTTTTCCGTTTCATGCTGCAGGAAGGTCTTCTATCCGCAAATGTTACGGATGCGATGGATGCGCCAAAGCTGTGGAAAATACTGCCGGAGACGCTTTCAATCGAGGAAGTCGACCGCTTGCTAAAGAGTCCGGATGTGCGCACCGCGCGCGGCATACGCGACAAGGCCATGCTGGAGTTGTTATACAGCTCGGGCTTGCGGGTCAGCGAACTCACATCGCTGCGGGTGGATGATCTTCATGCCGCCGAGGGTTATCTCAAGTGTCTTGGCAAGGGACGCAAGGAACGGATCGTTCCATTCGGATCCTCCGCCCGGGCGCATCTTGCCCGCTATCTTGACGAGGTGCGTCCGGTCTGGAACAAGGATCCGCACCAGCGCGCGGTGTTTCTCACCCGCCGCGATACCCCGGTCAGCCGCAAAACCGTTTGGCATCTGATCAAACGGTATGCGCTGAAAGCGGGCACGGGCCGCAGCATCTCGCCGCACACCCTTCGGCATTCGTTCGCCAGCCACCTATTGGCCAATCAGGCGCCTTTACGGGTGATCCAGGAAATGCTAGGTCATGCCGACATTGCCACCACCCAGATCTACACGCATGTGGACCAGAGCCGGCTCAAATCCGTGCACAAAAAGTTTCATCCCCGGGCCTGATTGATTTACCCTTTCCCCATGCTGGATCACCTGCAAAAAACCTTGGGCTATCGTTTCCGTGACCTTGCATGGTTGCAGCTGGCTCTAACCCATTCTTCGGCGCGTCATGAGTTGAACCTGCCGGATGATAACCAACGGCTGGAATTTCTGGGCGACGCCGTGCTTGGTCTGCTCACCGCCGACTATGGCTACCATGCTCACTCGGAACGCGACGAAGGCGTGCTGACCATCCTCCGGAGCTCCGCGGCAAGCAGCCCGGCGCTGGCCCACATCGCCCGCACCATCGGGCTGGGCGACTACCTGATACTCGGCAAAGGCGAGGATGCCAGCGGTGGGCGCGGCAAGGAAAAGAATCTGGCCGACGCACTGGAGGCCTTGATCGGCGCCAGCTACCTGGATGGTGGATTGGAAGGCGCCCGCCGGGTCTTTCAACACTTATTCGTGCCGGCCATGGAACAACCGGCCCCGGCAGAAGGGCCGGCAAATCCCAAGGGAGAATTGCAGGAGTGGGCACAAGCCCGCGGCCTGGCTTGCCCGGAATACGAGGTTATCAAGACGGAAGGTCCCTCCCACCAGCCGGTTTTTCAGGTCGAAGTTCGCCTGGAGCCTAATGCCATCGCGTCTGGCGCCGGACCGAGTAAGAAAATAGCCGAGATGGAAGCCGCACGCCTCCTCCTCGCCCAGCTAACAAACCAAAGCGGCTAAATAAATTCAATTTCTCAGAAAAAAATCATTTTTTGTGCAATAAAATAATTTTATTTGCGTATAGAGCATACTTTTGTATTCTAGGTATAGAACCTAGATGGAGAAAGAATGAATAGGAACCTGAAAAAGTTGTCAATCGACGACATGTTGCACGAAATCAAGCGTAGAAACCGGTTAATCGCAACCTTAAACCGGCGCCGCCAAACGTTGTTGACCCGGGTGGAAGAGGTCGAACAACAGATCAAGGATCATGGTGGTGACATCAAGCGGGTAAGCATGGCCGGACTTCCCGGCGGACGTCGCCCGCGGAACGAAATGTCCTTACCCGATGCCATGGCCAAAGTTATGAGCAAAGATAAAGCCATGAGCGTTTCTCAGATCGAGCAGGCCGTGAACAAGATCGGCTATCGCTCCGTTTCCACTACATTCAAGACGATCATTTTTCAGGCCTTGGCCAAAGACGCCCGCTTCAAGAAGATGGCGCGCGGCCAGTATGTGCTGAAATAACCGCCCGCCGGCTTGACTTCTGGAGGGGTGATGTCATACCTTCACCCTTCTTTGGCATCGTTCCGGTGTAGCTCAATGGTAGAGCAGGGCGCTGTTAACGCCAAGGTTGTAGGTTCGAGCCCTACCGCCGGAGCCAATCTTTTCCACCCCTTAGTTCTGCCGGTAGATCAGATAAAATCCGATCAATTCACACGCAATCACCGGTACCCAGACGATCAAGTCAGGCCGGAACGCCGGGCTACTGACCAGCGAATTGGCGATGATCGTGAACAAATAGAAAAAGAAAACCAGTGCCAACGCGATCCCGATGCCAACCGACGATTCTTTCCGGCGGGACTTGATGCCGAGCGGAATCCCGATCAGGGTAAAGGCGAAGCAGGAAAGCGCCATGGAGAAGCGCTTGTTCACTTCAACAATCATGAACATTTTTTGCCGGGCCAAATCGTTCGCCTCCAAATCCGGAAAGGCTTTTTTTACATCCCGCACACGCTCGATCAACTCGGCCATCGGCATGTCTTTCGGCTTTTTTTTGCCCGGGCCTTGCTGTTGCTGCGTGGATAAATCAATGCGCACCGGATAATAGTCGGCATTGATATAACGCGTCTTGCCCGGTTCGTCCGGCGATCCCGCATCACGCTGTTCGATGCGCACCCCGTATAGATCGATATGGAGCACCTTGTGCCCGTTTTCCGATCGCAACTCGCCACGTTGCGCCATTACTTTCCGCGCTACGCCCTGCGCGTCACGTTCATACACCACCACATCCTCGACCGCACTCCCGTCCCGCGACTCCACATACACCATCAAATTAGGAAAATCCTGAATGAATCGACCGGGCTCAAGCAGGTTCATTGGCTGCTCGAAACCGATGGTTCGCAACAATACGCGCGACTGCTCCTTGTAAAGTGGCGCGATCGTATTGTTGATGTAAAGGCAAAGTCCGCTGAACAAGACCGATGCAATCACCACCGGAGCCATGACATTCCAGAGACTCATGCCGCATGCCTTCATGGCGGTAAGCTCGCCATCAAATGACAATCGTCCAAACAGCAGCAGGCACGCCGTCAGCACGCTGATCGGGATGGAAAAAGTCAGCAGGTAGGGAATGTTCAGCAAAAACAACTTGGTCATGAAGGCCAGCGAGATGCCCTGCGCGGCGGCATCAATCGCCTTGATGATCACGCCGATGCACATGACAAAGGTGAAGATCGTCAATGTCATGAGAAAACCGATCGCATAATCCCTCAGGATGTAGCGCTGAAGGATACGCATCAGGATTTCCTCTGGCGGTTGCGCTTGGCGGCCTCGATCGTGTTGAACAGCAGCATGGTAATCGTCATCGGCCCCACCCCGCCCGGCACCGGCGTGATGGCGGCGGCTTTCTTGGCCACCGGTTCGAAATCCACATCACCCACCAGACGGAATCCGCTCTTCTTTCCCGGATCCGGCACGCGATTCACCCCCACATCAATCACCACGGCGCCTTCGCGCACCATATCCGCGGTGACCGTTCCCGGACGACCCGCCGCCGCGATCACGATATCGGCCTCGCGGGTGAAACGACCCATATCCGGCGTTCCGGTATGACACATGGTAACCGTGGCATTGCCCAGCGCGGACTTCATGGAGAGCAAATTGGCCAGCGGGCGACCGACAATATTGCTTCGGCCGATGACCACCACATGCTTGCCCGCCGGCGGATATCCGCCCCGCTGCAACATCTGAAGCACCCCGTGCGGCGTACAGGGCAGAAAAGCCGGCAGGCCGAGTATCATCCGCCCGACATTCACGGGATGGAAGCCGTCCACATCCTTGTCCGGACTGATTTCCTGAATGACCGCCGTTTCCATGGCCGATTCCGGCAGCGGCAACTGCACCAGAATACCGTGGATCCGCGTATCTGCATTGAATGCGCGGACCGCGTCGAGAATCTGCTCGCGCCGGGCATGTGAAGATAATAGCACCTCACGCGAGTAGAGCCCGGCTTCACCGCAGGCCTTCTCCTTGGCGGTCACGTACGAGCGCGATGCCGGGTTATCACCGACCAACACCACACCGAGTCCGGGCGTGATGCCGTACGCGCCCAACGCCGCTACATCGCCAATCATCTCGGCGCGGATCTCCGCGGAAATCTTCTTACCATCCAGCAATATGGTCATGATGGTAAAAGCATAAGCAGAAAGTAGAGGAAGAACAAGTCTGCCCGCATCCAAACTTAGTGCACATCCCTGCGCAAGCAACCAGAGTCACACCGCCACCGGCAAGCGCCGCGAACCCCATGTGCCCGGAACCCGGTCGTAGATGCCGGCAATGCGGGTGTGACAAAATGAGCAATCGCCCTGATCGCCGATGTGCCATTCGGTAATATGATATCCATCCCGGCCGATCACGCGGCGGCGACAGCCCGGGCAATACGTGCCCCCACCCTCCGGGTCGCGCACATTACCGGTGTAGACGTAATGCAATCCATTTTTCAGGGCCACGGCGCGGGCGCGGGTCAACGTCGAGTGCGGCGTCGGCGGATGATTCATCATTTTATAATCCGGATGAAAGGCGGTGAAGTGCAGTGGCACATCCGGACCCAACTCGCGGTGTATCCAGCGCGTCATCGCCTCCAACTCTTCGTCGCTATCATTTTCGCCGGGAATCAAAAGCGTAGTGATTTCAAGCCACACCCCGGTTTCGTGGTGCACATAGACGAGGGTATCCAGGACGGTTTGCAAATCGGCGCCGCACAGTTGGTGATAAAACGAGTCGCTGAACGCCTTCAAGTCGATGTTGGCAGCATCCATAGATCGATAGAATTCCCGCCGCGGTTCGTCGCACATATAACCGGCGGTCACGGCGATGGTCTTCAGGCCGCGCGATCGACATGCCCGGGCCACATCGATGGCATATTCCATGAAGATCACCGGGTCGTTGTAAGTGAAGGCCACACTCCGGCATCCGGTCCGCTGCGCCGCGGCCGCGATCATTTCCGGTGAGGCATGCGCCGACAGCACATCCACCTCGCGCGACTTGCTGATGCTCCAGTTCTGGCAAAATTTACAGGCGAGGTTGCAACCAGCCGTTCCAAACGAGAGCACCGGGGTGCCGGGCAGGAAATGATTCAACGGTTTTTTCTCCACCGGGTCCACGCAAAATCCACTGCTGCGACCATACGTGGTCAATACAATCTCGCCATCGAGAGCCGCACGCACGAAACAAGCGCCCCGTTGACCATCGGCCAGGCGGCAGTGATTGGGACACAGATTGCACTGCACCCTTCCATGGGGAAGTTTTTCCCAATATCGCGTCGCCACCACCGACGCATCGCGCTGGATCCTTGATGTCACATGAGCTCCACGGGTGCCACGAACTCCGGCTATTGGCATTGTACCCCCACCGGCACGGAGGTACAATAACTCCAGAGGTGAATGCCATGAAGACGGCCGTTGTTCGACCACCATCAGTTGCGGGAAAGTTTTACCCCGGCACCGCGTATGAATTGAATAGCGATGTCACGGCCTACATGGCCCGCGCCCGTCCACCGCGCCTGCCCACCGCGCCCAAGGCGCTGATCGCACCGCATGCCGGCTACCCATACTCCGGGCCCGTCGCCGGCTCGGCATTCAAGAGCCTGAACGGGATGCACAAACAGATCACCCGGGTCATCCTCTTCGGCCCCAGCCACCATGTTTCGTTCCGCGGCATGGCGCTTTCCAGCGCGGATGCCTTCCAAACCCCGCTGGGCGAAATCGAAGTCGATCATCAAGCCACAGAAGAGCTGAACGGCAATCCACTGGTGGTCGTAAACGATCATGCGCATCGCGACGAGCACAGTCTCGAGGTGGAGCTGCCTTTTTTGCAGTGTGCGCTGGACGATTTCACGATCGTGCCGGTGGTGGTTGGCAATGCCCGCGCCGAAGAAGTATCGAGCGTGATGGAGCTGTTGTGGGGCGGACCGGAAACGCTGATCGTCGTGAGCTCGGACTTGAGCCATTACCACGCGTATGAGTTGGCCCGCGATATCGACCGGCAGACCACCGACGCCATCGTGGCGCTTGCACCGGAGCGAATCAGCCCCGATCAGGCTTGCGGCCGCCTGGCGGTGCAGGGTCTCCTGTTGAGCGCGCGCAAACACACGCTCCGGGCCGTCGCTCTCGATGTGCGGAATTCCGGCGACACCGCCGGCGACCGCCGGCAAGTGGTGGGTTATGGAGCCTACGTATTCATTGCATAAAGCCGCGCTGCTTCGCTGGGCACGCGCTTGCCTGGTGTATGGTGTCGAGCATGGTTTGCCGCCGCCGGTGGCGGACGGCATGTTTCCGCCGGCGTGCATGGCCCGGCGTGCCGTGTTCGTGACGCTGGAGAAGCACGGTCAGCTCCGCGGTTGCATCGGACATCTCGAGGCCTCCCAGCCACTGGTCAAGGACATCGCCGAAAATGCGGTGGCCGCCGCGCTCCACGATACGAGATTTTTGCCGGTCAAATCCGGAGAGCTTCCGGACATCCGCATCACCATCTCAATCCTCACTCCGCCCGAACGTATGACCTTTGCCAGTGAGATGGACTTGTTGAGGCAACTGCGCCCGGGCGTGGATGGCTTGATCATCAGCGAGGGGCAACACCAAGCCACCTTTCTTCCGGCGGTGTGGGAAGAGTTACCCGATCCGCGCGATTTCCTGACGCAACTGAAAATGAAGGCCGGATGGGCCGCCGATTATTGGTCACCTCGCATCAAGGCGTCGCGCTACGCCGCCGCATATATGCGTGAAATCGATGCCTGATCGCTTATCGCTTGCGGCTTGCCTTTACGCCGGCAATCACTACACTCGCGCGCCCTGAACCCCGAAGGATTCCATGAGCCATACCCGTTACCGTAATATTGCGATCATTGCCCACGTGGACCACGGCAAAACCACCCTGGTCGACCAACTCCTCCGCGAAGGCGGCGCCTTCCGCACCAACGAGGCGGTCGCTGAACGCGCCATGGATTCAATGGATCTGGAAAAGGAGAAGGGTATCACCATCAAGGCAAAGAACGCCTCGGTGCACTGGCACGATTACGTGATCAACATCGTCGACACGCCCGGCCACGCCGATTTCGGCGGCGAGGTGGAACGTATCATGGGCATGGTCGACGGTGTCCTCCTGCTCGTCGACGCCCTCGACGGACCGCAGGCCCAAACCCGCTTCGTACTGAAAAAGGCTTTGCACCACGGACTGAAGGTCATCGTAGTCGTCAACAAGATCGACCGCGAACATGCCCACCCGCATCGGGTGCATGATCTTGTGCTCGAACTACTGCTGGAATTGAACGCCAGCGAGGAACAATTCAACGCGCCGTTTATTTATGCCAGCGCGCGCGACGGATTTGCCGTTCATCAACTCGAAGACGAGCGCAAAAACATGGTGCCGCTTTTCGAGTCGATCGTGCAGCATATCCCGCCGCCGAAGATCGAAACCGACTCGCCGTTCCGTATGTTGATCAGCAACCTCGACTGGAGCGACTATGTCGGGCGC
This sequence comes from uncultured Verrucomicrobiota bacterium, assembly GCA_964470065.1. Lineage (GTDB taxonomy): Bacteria > Verrucomicrobiota > Kiritimatiellia > CAIVKH01 > CAIVKH01 > CALMUP01. Next base: position 22,624 of record CAYYAR010000016.1, read on the forward strand.
ATCGCCATCGGCAAGGTGCTCGGTGGTTCCGCCAAGATTGGCGACCCCGTTTACGCGCTGCGCCGCCACGGCGGTCGTGCGCGCGCCGTGATCACCAAGGTGTTTGAATTCAGCGGCATGAAATCCGCGGAGTCCGTAACGGCGGAAGCCGGCAACATTGTCGGTCTTTCCGGCTTCGACGAAATCGACATCGGCGACACGCTCAGCGATGCGCCCGACCGCGAGCCAATTCCCTTTACCGACATCGACCCCCCCACCCTGCAAATGCAGTTTGGCGTGAACGACAGTCCGTTCTGCGGTCGCGAAGGCAAGTTCGTCACCGCGCGGCATCTTCGCGACCGGCTGGTGAAGGAAACCCGCACCAACATTTCGCTCAAGGTGGAAGACACCGACTCCGCCAACTTCCTGCTGGTCAGCGCGCGCGGCGAATTGCAGATCGCCATTCTCGCCGAGCAGATGCGACGTGAAGGCTTCGAAATGCTGCTATCCCGTCCGCAAGTGATCATGCGCAAGGAAGGTGGCACCACGCTCGAGCCGTTCGAAACCCTCTGGATCGATTTGCCCGGCGATATTCTCGGCGATGTGTTGCAGAACCTGGCCGCCCGCAAGGGTCAAGTCACCAACATGTCGCATCACGCCGACCGCGTGCAAATTGAAGCGGTGATTCCGACCCGCGGACTGATCGGCCTCGAAACCGATGTGGTCAACGTCTCGAGCGGTCGTGCGGTGATGAGCCATATGTTCAAGGAGTACGCCGAACATTGTGGACCGATCGCCGGGCGCACATCCGGCACATTGGTTTCCATGGAACAGGGAACGGCCACGAGTTATGCCCTCGATATGTTGCAGGAGCGCGGACGTTTGTACATCGCGCCCGGCGAGGAAGTTTACGAGGGCATGATCGTGGGCGAAAATCCGCGGGCGGAAGATTTACCGGTGAACCCGACCAAGACCAAGCAACTGACCAACGTCCGCGCCTCCGGCAAGGACAAAGGCATTATCCTCGAACCTCCGCTCAAGATGTCGCTCGAGCATGCGATTGAATACATCTCCGCCGAGGAATTCATCGAGGTCACGCCCAAGAATCTGCGCCTCCGCAAAAAAATCCTGAACGCCACCCAACGAAAACGGGCGGCGCAAAAGGATGAAGGCTGAGGAATTTTCCCGGATCAAGCGGGATCGTCCATCAGCCCCGCTTCGCGCCTTTACCCGCCGGTTCGGATAGCGCGAGCAACAAACCCAGCATGGCCAGCGTGGTCACCAGACTGCTGCCACCGTGGCTGATCAGCGGCAAGGTGATCCCGGTCAGCGGGATCGCTTTCGTCACCCCGCCGATGTTCATCAAGGTCTGCAGGGCCAACATGGCGGTAAGACCGGCGGCCAGCGCCTGGGCAAACGGCGACTTCATTTGATCGGCAATACGGAAGCCGCGATAGAAGATCATCACATACACCAGCACCAGCAAAACGCAACCGACAAAGCCCAACTCCTCGGCGAATGCCGCATACACAAAATCCGACGTGGCGATCGGAACAATCGCGGGCGAACCCGCTCCCCAACCGCTTCCCCACATGCCGCCGGTGAACATCGCGGAGAGCGATTGCAAAATTTGCCAGCCATGGCCGGTGGGATCGGCAAACGGATCGATCCAGACCTGATAGCGCACCCGCGCATGGGAAAACAATGGCAGGCCCGCATAGCCCGCCAGCGCGGCCGCCCCGCCACCAAGGAATAGATAACCCCAGCGTCCGGTGACCATGAACAGCAGGACCAGAAAAACCGTATTCAACAAAATGATCATCCCCAGATCACGCTGCGCCATCAGCAATCCCATCGGCAACAACCACAATACACCCAGCGTGATCAACGATTGCGCGGGCGGCGCCGGAATCCCCGCCACGGTTTGTTGCAGCGGCTTGCGATATACGGTGATAACCCCGGCCATGAAAATCACCAGCAATAATTTGACCAACTCGGCGGGATTGATGTGGCCGGCGAGAAACACGGCGCCGCGAAAGCGTTGACCCGTGACAACAATAAAACCAAGCACACCCACCGCGATGATGAGCGAAGGCAACGCCCACTTGGCCAGGATGGCATGCCGTCCCTGACGGAATATCATCCACGCGAGGAAAAACGAGATCAGCCCCAACGCATACGCCAGCGTCGAGGCACGCGTGGTGTCCGTCACCACCAAGGTGCCCAGGCGCGATTGCACCAGAAATCCAAGACCGGTGAGAAGCAACACCAGCGGCACGAGCACCCGGTCGCCCTTGAAGCCGGAAAAACCAAACACCAACCAGGCCAGCAAGCACGAACCGGCAAGCACGCCCAGCGAAATCAAATCGCCGGTCATGATCTCCGGCACATTTGCCCATCGCGCCGCCATCACCATCAACCACCCGGCCGTCAACACAACCAGAACCAGCAGGTACAACATGCCCTCTCGCGGCGAGGATCCCCTGGCACGCTTCGCGGTCATGGCCTGGTCTCCGCTGGCACGGTCAGCATCCCGAGCGCCCGCGCTTTTTTCAACATGCCCACGGCGACCGGCAACGCCGATTGCGAACCATAGCCCCCCTGCTCGATAACCACAGCAAACGCGAGCGCCGGGCGATCCACCGGCGCGAAGCCAATAAACCAGCCATGATCATCGCCATGCGGATTCTGGGCCGTGCCCGTCTTGCCGGCCACCGTCACGCCGTCCAACTTGGCCGCCCATCCGGTTCCCGCTTCCACCGCATAGCGCATCATGCCGGTCAGCGTGGCGGCGGTTTTTTCCGCCATCAGCGGCGGCAAGGCCCGCGGCGGCGCAGATGCATCCAGGCGAGGCGCCCATGCACGACCCCGCCCGGCAATCGCCGATGCCACCATCGCCATGTGCAACGGCGTCGTCACCATCGCGCCCTGCCCGATGGATACTTGTGCCGTTTGTGCCTTGCGATCGACCGTCAGCGCGGGAAATTGCGCCGCCGACGATACGATGCGCGCCGATGAACCTTCATGCACCACCCAGTTGGTCGTCATGCCAAATCGAACCGCCGTCGCGAATAGCTCATCACCACCGAGATCGACGCCGAGACGGGCAAAATAAATGTTCGAGGATTTTGCCAGCGCCTCGCGCATGCCGAGCACGCCGTGACCACGCCACGCCCGGCCCTCTCGCTTGCGGTCGTAGTATTCATGATCGCGAATCGGCTGATTGCCCGTGCCAAAACGCATGCCCTCGCCCGGACAATCGTAGGAAGGATGCAGCCCCGCTTCGAGCGCCGCCGCCGCCACCAGCACCTTGAAGGTCGAACCCGGCGGATACAATCCTTGCCACGCACGGTTGAACATCCGCTGATCGGGATCGTTTCGATTCATCATCGCCGACGACAATTCATTGGGATTGAACGAGGGTGAACTGCAGATCGCAACGATGGCGCCGTTTGCCGTATCCAGCACCACGGCGGCGCCGCGACGGTCTTTCATCAACGAGAATAATTCACGCTGCAAATCCGCGCGCAAGGTGAGCCGGACATCACTTCCGCTCAACCCGCTGGCCCGGAGCAGGTTCTTGCGGAACACCTCGCGCTCGACCTCGCTGGCGCGGGTCAGCCCCTGCAGCGTGGCATTCTCCGCCGCCTCGACGCCAAACAGGCCGAACACCGGATGGTCATACCCGATGACATGGGCGAAGGCCGGACCGCCGGGATATAATCGCCGCCCGGGCACCCCGGGCTCATCCAGCGCCAACGCCACGCCGGTGGCATCGTAAATTGTCCCGCGGATCATGCGGGCCGTCGGACTTTCCGGGCGCCGGTTGTAACGGGACATGAACTCCACAAATTCCGGCCGCACAAAACCGGCGATCTGCCAGCTGGCCTGATACGCGAGCACGCCGATAAACAGCAACAGGATCACCACGAAAAAAATCCGGTTCGCACGCGTGACCGTCCGGACCTGTCCGCGCGCGAACGATCGCGATAGCGCGGCGAGCATGAAAAAACCCAGCGCGATCCAGAAGCCGACTTTCAGCGCCGGCATCCACTGGATCAATTCATCCGGCGAGCGCAGCAAGGAGATATGATTGGTCCACGACACCGCGCCACTCCATCATCCTGCACGGCGCAAATCAAGAGTTGATTCGACTTCCGGCGCGGGGCAAACTCCGCCCATGAAAAATTGGATTTCTTCCGCCATTATTTATCAAATCAACCTTCGCTCCCTCGCGCACCGTGAACCGCGCAACGCTTTCGAAATGGCCAAGGAAAAGCCGCTGGATGAATCGCCGCTGGCCTATGTGACCCGGAACCTTCCGTTGATCCGCCGCCTCGGCGCGAATGTGTTGTACTTCATGCCGCCATATCCGATCGGTCACGCCTTCCGCAAAGGGATTGGTTCGCCCTACTCCATCCGCGATTTCCAGTCGATCGAACCCGAATACGGCACGCTCGAGGATATGAAGGTGCTTGTGAAGCGCGCCCACAAACTCGGCTTCAAGGTGATCTTCGACATCACCCCCAACCATACCAGCCGCGATCATGTGTGGGTCAGCGAGCATCCGGACTATTACGTGAAGCGCGAAAACGGCGATATTTTCTACGATTGCGACTGGTCCGACACCGCCAAACTCGACTACACGCAACCCGGACTTCGCCGGGCCATGCAGGACATCTACGATTACTGGCTGGGCTTTCTCGGCCCCGATGAGCAGGGAAATCCCGACGGCGTCGACGGATTCCGCCTCGATATGGCCCATTTTATCAACGACAAGAGTTTCTGGAACGACGCGATGCCCGTGCTCAAGAAAAAGCACGCGGCGCGTCACCTTCTTTTCCTCGCCGAGTGCTATGGTTTGAACAACAATCTCGACTTGTTTGCCCGTGGCATCAACGCCGCATACGATGACGACTTCTACAAGAACTGCCAGTATCTCTATGGCGTGACGGACGACACCTATGAGACACGCATCGTTCCCGAGGAGGGCCTCGAGCGCAATCACGATTACCGCGACCGTTACGAGGCTTTCCAGAAGAGCGGCATCGCCGCGGCTTTCGAGACGGCGATCATGAATTACGAATCGCGATCGAAAGGCGACGACGCTCCGCATGTGGCGCGATATACGGATAACCACGACGAGGGTCGCGGCATGTATCTGTTTGGTGAAGGCGCGGTTCGCGCGATCAACGCGCTGATTTTTCTGGCCCCCCACACCTTGCCGTTCATCCTCACCGGCGAGGAATTCGGCGCACTGAACCGTCCACCGATTCACGATCGCATGAACCCGATCGGCAAGCGCCGGCGCCTGGTTGCGGCCGATGGCAACGTGCGCGGACAGGAGTCGGTCGAGTTTGAGGGCAATGTGTGCCTGCGTGATTTTCAGGCCCGGCAGAGCCTGTACGAATTTTTCCGCACACTGATTCATCTCCGTCAGAAAAACCCTGCGTTGCACAAAGGATCGTTCGAGCTGATCGATGCCGGTGAAGTTTGTGCTCCCGGCCAGCGCGCCGTAATCGCCTTCCGACGCAAACATCGCCAGCACACCCTGGTGTGCGCGGTCAACCTCGGACCGGAACCGCGAAGACTCACCCAAGCGAACCTCTTGCACGAGGGAACACGGCTCTACGGAGGCCTGGACGGGGATGTGTTGGCTCCATTTGCCGCCGTGGTGGTCGAATTGCGTTAATTGTGCGACCACCCCGGAGCGATAACTTTATTGTTCACAAACCGGATATTGCGCTACAATATTGTAGCATTATGCCGTCGACCACCGCGTAGCGGGGCTGGATAATCTGTATCGTTAATCGTTCATTATGAACCTGATACATCTAAACGACAGCATCTATCCATCTTTGGCACGTTTATTGCTTTTCTGTTAGACACTTGAAATAATCAAGAAACGGATGACGCTTTATGAGCGTGAGTATCCATTTGAAGTAAACGTTAACAGAAAGGACAGCGAGTGATGAAGTCGAACAATGCCCGGCAGGCCGCAATTGCTGCGGTCACAAACTACAAACCAACCACCCCGCCGTTGAATTTCCGCGAAACATCGGCCGACCAGATCTTTGGTTGCAATGTATTTAGCGACAAGGTCATGCGGGACCGTCTGCCCAAGAACGTTTACAAGTCGTTGCGCAAGACGATCAAGAACGGTGAGAAGCTTGATCCGATGGTGGCCGACATCGTCGCTCAGGCGATGAAGGAATGGGCGATCAGCAAAGGCGCCACGCACTACGCGCACGTCTTCCAGCCGCTGACCGGCATGACGGCCGAGAAGCATGACAGCTTTTTGAATCCGGACGGCAACGACGGCGCCCTCACCGAATTCACGGGTAAGCAGTTGATCCAGGGCGAGCCCGATGCCTCCTCCTTCCCCTCCGGCGGTATTCGCGCCACGTTTGAAGCTCGCGGCTACACGGCATGGGACGTGACCAGCCCAGCGTATATTCTGGAAAATCCGAATGGCACTACGCTGTGCATTCCCACCGCGTTCTGCTCTTGGACGGGCGAAGCGCTCGATAAAAAGACGCCGGTTCTGCGTTCGATGCAGGCGCTGAACAAGCAAGCGCAGCGCATCCTGAAGCTTTTCGGTCACAAGGATCCCGGCTATGTGTTCGCCACGGCGGGACCGGAGCAGGAGTACTTCCTGATCGATCGCAATTTCTTCTTCGCCCGCCCCGACTTGTCGATCGGTGGTCGCTCGCTGTTCGGCGCCAAGCCGGCCAAGGGTCAGGAATTCGAGGATCAATACTTCGGCACCATCCCCGAGCGCGTGCTGGCCTGCATGCTGGATGTGGAGCGTGAGCTATTCAAACTCGGCGTGCCGGTGAAAACCCGTCACAACGAAGTGGCGCCCAGCCAGTACGAAATCGCCCCGGTGTATGAAAACGCCAACGTGGCCGCCGATCACCAGCACCTGGTGATGATCACCCTGAAACGCGTAGCCGAAAAATACGGCCTCGCCTGCCTGCTCGCTGAGAAGCCTTTTGCCGGCATCAACGGATCGGGCAAACACTTGAACTGGTCGCTTGGCACGTCGAGCGCGAACCTGCTCGAGCCCGGCCACAACCCGCATGACAATATGCAATTCCTGGTGTTCTGCTCCGCGGTGATCCGCGCCGTGCACGAATACTCGGAACTGCTGCGCGTCGCCGTCGCTCACGCCGGCAACGATCATCGCCTCGGCGCCAACGAAGCGCCCCCGGCCATCATCTCGATCTTCCTGGGTGACATGCTCACGGATATCTTCGAGCAGATTGAGAAAGGTGGCGCCAAGAAGTCTAAGACCGGCGGCACCATGGAAATCGGCGTGGACGTGCTCCCGCCTCTTCCGAAAGATGCCGGCGATCGCAACCGCACCAGCCCGTTCGCCTTCACCGGCAACAAGTTCGAATTCCGCGCGGTCGGCTCAAGTCAGTCGATTTCGGGTCCGCTCGTGATTCTCAATACGATTGTCGCGGAGTCGCTGGATTACATCGCCACCGAACTCGAGAAGGCCACCAAGGGCGACGCCAAGAAGCTCAACGGCGCCGTGAAAAAGCTGCTGCAGGACATCATCAGAAAGCACAAAGCCGTCATCTTCAATGGCGATGGCTACTCGGAAGCATGGCACAAGGAAGCGGCCAAGCGTGGATTGCCGAATCTCCGCAACACCGTGGACGCTCTCGCTGCCGTGACCGGCAACAAGAAGTACGCCAACCTGTTCGACAAGTACGATGTGCTCAGCCCACGCGAATTGGCCTCCCGCAACGAAATCTACACCGAGCGCTACTGCAAGGACATCAACACGGAAGCGTTGTTGTGCCACGATATCGCCAAGTCTCAGATTCTTCCGGCAGCCTACCGCTACCAGAGAGAATTGGCCGGCACCGCGAATTCGCTCGCCGCGCTTGGTCGCAAAGCCGACACCAAGTCGCTGGACAGCGTGTGCAAGCTGGTGACCGGTCTCGAAGGCGCGATCGAAGATCTCGAGCATGCTCTCGCCCACAAGGCGGAAGGCTCCACACTGGATCACGCCCGCCACTACCGTGACGAAGTCATGCCGGCCATGCTGGCGATCCGCAAGATCGCCGATCAGTTGGAAGGCATCATCGCCGACGACCTGTGGCCGTTGCCCACCTATCAGGAAATACTGTTCATCAAATAACGTCTCTCCGGACGCCCTATGCGAAAGCCCCGCCGGCAACGGCGGGGCTTTTTTCGTCCCGGTATGATCGCGACACTGAATCCTGATTCTGATCTTCATCGTAATCGTAATCTGGATTATGAATATGATTATGATTAAGAATAGAATGCAGGGATTATGATTGCAAAAAGCGAATGAACCACCTCGCCGGACAAACCAGCCCCTACCTGCTTCAGCACATCCACAATCCTGTGGACTGGTATCCCTGGAGCGATGAGGCACTGCGCAAAGCCCGCGCAGAGGACAAACCGATCTTTCTGTCCATCGGTTACTCGGCCTGTCACTGGTGCCATGTCATGGCCCATGAATCATTCGAAGATGCGGATGTGGCGGAAATACTAAATCGCGAATTCGTCAGCATCAAAATGGATCGCGAGGAGTTTCCGGATCTTGATCACCTGTATATGACCGCCACCAGCTTGATGACCGGACGAGGCGGATGGCCCAATTCGGTTTGGCTCATGCCGGACGGGCGACCATGGTACGCGGGCACCTACTTTCCGCGCGAGGATCAACCCGGCCGGATGGGCTTCAAATCATTGCTGCGACAGTTGACACATCTCTGGAAAACACAACGGGAGAAAGTGAACAACCAAGCCGGCGTCCTCACCAAGGCCATACAGGATGAGGAAGTCATCCGGCCCTGCGAAAAGGTGGCTGGCTGGGGACCCGATGAGTGGGCGCGGCATGTGCAACATCATTTTCAGTCTCGCTTTGATGCCACTCACGGCGGTTTCGGTGATGCGCCAAAATTTCCGCCGCACAGCGGTTTGCTTCTGTTGCTGGATACGCTGGACTGGGCGCCGGACGGCGAGGTGGTGACCATGATCCAATCCACGCTGGATGCCATGGCGAGTGGCGGCATACACGATCAGATCGGTGGTGGATTTCATCGCTACTCAACCGACGAGCGTTGGCATCTGCCGCATTTCGAGAAGATGCTGTATGACAACGCGCTCCTGCTGAACCTATACGCCAAAGCCGCCCGCCGGTTCAACCGGCCGACCTACCGGCGCGTCGCGCAAGGGATCATCGCGTGGGTCGCCCGCGAGATGACGCATCCCGAGGGAGGCTTTTTCGCCGCACTCGATGCCGATAGCGAAGGCGAAGAGGGCCTCTATTACACGTGGACCGCGGACGAGTTGAAAACGCACATTGATTCATCCCGGATCGAGTCATTCTCCCGCACCTATCAGATTTGTACCGATGGAAACTATCACGATGAAGCCACGGGACATAGCACGGGCCGCAACATTCCGGATATGATCATGTGGACCGGAGAGGATGCAATCGCCGAGCTCAAGGATGTGCGGGAGCATTTACTGAACATTCGGATGACCCGTATACCGCCGGGCCTTGATCATAAAATCATCACGGCCTGGAACGGGCTCATGATCAGCGGACTGGCATTAGCCGCGCGCGAACTTAATGACGCGTCCATCCTGACGATGGCCGTGCAGGCGCGAAAATTTATCGACCGTCATCTTGTGCAAGGAGACCGGTTGTCCCGCTGCTGGGCGCAAACGTCATCGGTGCAGGAAGGAAGACTGGAAGATTATGCCGCCCTCGCCTGCGCGGATCTCGATTTGTATGAAGTGACCGGCAAGGAGAAATATCGCACATCCGCTCGTCGTTGGATCAACGCGCTGGCAGAAAAGTTTCGCGATCCCGCCACAGACGAGTTGTTTATGTCGGCAGGCAAAGGCCCGGTGGCGGAACTGCGACCAAAGGATGCGTTTGACCAGGGATCGCCTTCCGGCGCCGGATTGGCCATCCAAGCGATGATTCGGCTCGGCGTTCTCGAAGAGGATCACGCCCTGATCCGGATGGCCGTGCGGTCCGCCGCCACATGTCATCATGCCATGCACCGGGCCCCATCCATGACCTCCACCCTGATTCAAGGACTGCTGCACGCTGGTGATTATCTGCGAACCGCAACGGTGGGCGTGTCCTTCCAGCTCGATCCCGGCATGATTTCGTTCGGAAATGGTAAAACCGCGCAAGCGCAACTACGCGCACAATTTCCGGAGGGTTGGTATTTGAATGAGATTTATCATCGCCAGGGCGGCCGCGCGAGCGCAGTGGCGATAAATTGGAAAGACGACAGCCTGCCAGTCACGGTGCAACTCACGACCACAAACAAAACCACCTGGGACGTTCGATTCGAGCGGAAATGCGGCGCGACGATATTGCCCGCGACGGCGAAACTGGAGATTCATTTTCAAGCCTGCACGCCAGCGGAGTGCCTTCCCGGGGATCGTTGTTTAATTGACGTGGAATTCACGTCCTCGGCTGGAAATGGACGATGATGACGTCAAGCCGGGCGCAGCATCTCGCGGGGGCCCGGGGCGAACACGCCGGAATTAGCCGCGTTGTTTTGCCTGGCGTTTTGTCGCGCGTGACGCGAGCATCAGATTGATCAGACGATACAACAAACGCGCCCCCACATTCGCATCCCACTCGTCACGACCGGGACTGACCTCGTTGATATCGAGGCCGATAATGCGACGACCCGAGTCGACCACGGCTTGAACGAGACGAATCGCTTCCTCGAATTCAAATCCGCCCGGCACCGGAGTGCCGGTGTTCGGACATAATTTCGGATCAAGTCCGTCGATATCAAAACTCACATACACCTCGCGGGGCAGCGAACGAATGATGGCGCGATGGATGGCGTCAACCGGCTTGCCTTGATAAAGCGCCGCCTTGATATCACGGTCATAATGCGTCACGACCCGGCCCCGGGCGCGGCGAATGAACTCCACTTCCGCTTCGCAATAATCGCGGATTCCGGCCTGCACGAGCCGCTTGATCTGTGGAATTTTTAACGCATTGAACATGATCGATGCGTGGGAGTACGTGAATCCCTCGTAGGCATCGCGCAAATCAGCGTGGGCATCAATCTGCAACACGCCGAACGACCGGTGACGTGCGGCCAGCGCCTGCAAAAATCCCAGCGGGGTGGAGTGGTCTCCGCCAACGAGCGCTACCGCCTTCCCGGCATCAAGATGGCGGGAGGTGCGTGTCTTGACTTCCTCCACCATGATCCGGCAACCCTCATTCACGGATGCCGTCAATTTGCGCACAGCCGGATCGCCGGGTGATTTTCCCTTCTCCTGCATGCCAATGCATCGCGCGGCCTGTGAACGCAAGATGCGACTTCGCGCCGCCATACCGGCGGGTATTTTCTCCATCGCGATGCCTTGCTTCCATCCCCCGGGCAGCACCGGATCAAACAAATCGATTTGCCGCGATGCGTCCAGCATGGCCGCTGGACCGCGCAAGGTGCCCCCGCCGTACGAAACCGTGACTTCCCACGGAACCGGAACAACGACGCATGCGGATTCCTCGACATCAAATGGCAAACCAAAAATGTTCGCATCCACTTGTCCGGGTCCATTGGGATCAAAGGCGGCAATTTTTTGCGATAGATTCATCGCCGGATCTTCACTAGCTTGGCAAGGCAAGACGAGTAAAAAATGATACTGTGGATAGCCATCTTATTGCTGACCGACGCGGGATTTGCCTTGCTGAGCGAACATCGTATCCGATCGATGCTGCCGCGCTGGAACATCAAGAGCGTCGCCTTCATCGAGGCCGGGATCGCATTGATCCTCGTGGCGATTCATTTCGGAAGGCGTTTATTCTAGAGGGTCCAGGAGCGCAGATCATCGATGGTGTCCGGACGCCGATCCGGGCCCATGGACCAGATGACCACACCCTCGCCGATCACCGCGCTGTAGCTGCTTTCCGGAATCGTGCAAATCGAATCATAGTCGGTATCAAACACCATTTGATAGGGCCGGCCCCACGGATCGAGGACATCGCCGTTCTTGTTCCTTCGAAGCGTGGACGCCGCCTCCGGGGCGTTGACCAGGGCAAAGAAATTCAACTTTGCCGGATTGCCGCGATGAGCCTCGTTGCCGGCGCCATCCTCACCGAGCAACACGCGGATCACATCGCCATTGCCCCGGCTTAGTCCGAGGCGGATATCCCCTCGCCCGCTGGCATCGGGCGCCGGCCACAAGCGATACTCGCGATTGTACTGGTCGGCGGCGGAGACAAGCACGCGCAACTCACGATACACTCGTTTGGTGTGTTGATGATTGCGCCATTCAATGCCAAGCGGTGCGCCGAGCGACACCATCAGGAGCGCCACGGACAGAAGAAACAACACCTCGGCCCGGGCAAGGCCGGCTTTAAGGTGAGGCCGTTGGATCATGGCCGGTCGCGGGAGCGCGTACGGGTCTAGCTCAGGTTGCCGATGATCGAAATCAACGGCAAGAACAAGGCGATGACGATGGTGCCAACCACCAAGGCGAGAAAAACGATCAGCAGCGGTTCGATAACCGATGTAAGACCGGCGACGGCATTATCCACTTCGTCGTCATAACTGTCGGCAATTTTCATCAACATTTCCGGCAGTTCACCGGTTTCTTCGCCGACCTGCACCATGCTCACCACCATCGGCGGGAATACGCCCGAGGACTCGATCGGCGGAGCCATGTTTTCGCCTTCCTTCACGGCATCGTGAATTTGTGACACGGCATTGGCGATGACTTCGTTGCCGGCGGTATCGCGCACGATATTCAGCGCCTGCAAGACCGGCACGCCGGAGGACATCAAGGTGCCCAGGGTGCGGGTAAACCGGCCGACCACGGTCTTGCGAATGAGATTACCAAAAATCGGCATGCGCAATTTGAAGGCGTCGATGAAGTACGATCCCTTTTGGGTTTTGGCCAGCAACTTGAGCACGAACACCAGCGCCACGATGCCGATGATGAGAAAAGGCAGGCGTTTGGTCATCAATTCACTGGCGCTCATGACCACCTGCGTTAATCCGGGGAGCGCCTGTCCATCCAGCAACTCGGAAAAAATTTCTTTGAACTTTGGAATGATAACGATCATGAGAAAGGTCAAGATGCCGACGGCCATGACCAGCACGACCAGCGGGTAGACCATCGCGCCGACCACCTTGTTTTTGATCTTTTGCGCCTTCTCCATGAATTCGGCGAGACGCAACAACACCTGATCAAGCACGCCGCCGATTTCACCGGCTTTGGCCATGTTGACGTACAGCTTGTTGTAAATTTTCGGGTGCTGGGCCAGCGCCTCGGCAAAGGTACTGCCGGACTGGATCGAATCGGCCATTTCGCCAAGCGCTTTCTTCAGTCCGGGATTTTTCTCCTGGCGCTCGAGCACTTGCATCGCGCGCACGAGGGGAAGTCCGGCATCGACCAGCGTGGCCAGTTGCCGGGTGAACACCATCAGTTCCTTGGTCTTAACCTTGGTGAACAGGACGGGAAGTTTGATTTCCTTTTTCAGCCCGCCGGCGGATGAGGAGGTGCGGACCTTTTTCACGGGGACTTTGCCGGATTTTGCCACCGTGGCGGCATCGCTCACGCTGGTGGGAAAGAGACCTTTCTCGCGAATTTTGGATAACGCGGCGGTTTGGTTTTCCGCCTCGACTTCGCCCCGGGACTCGGCGCCCCGCGCGTCCAATGCTACATACGAGAACTTAGGCATGTGTTTCCCTGATTAAACCCTTCCAGACAACCCGCTGAATAAAAGCTAAATATCTCTCAAATATAGTCAAGCGTTTTATCAAACTTTTTTGCCTGATGCACAACGAGTTCGGCAAGGCGTCATCAACGAACTATCGATGCGAGGATCATGTCGCGGGCCATTTGCGGGTTAGCCTTGCCTTTGCTTGCTTTCATGACTTGACCGACCAAAAACTGCAGGGATGCCTGCTTGCCCTTACGGTAGTCCTCCACCGGTCCGGCATGCTCGCGCAGCACCTGATCCACCATGGCTTGTATCGCCCCGGTGTCGCTGACCTGAACCAGGCCTTTTTCCTTCACGACGGTGGCAGGATCCCCGCCTTCGGTGAAAAGGATGGCGAACACCTCCTTGGCCGCCGGGTGGTTAATTGTCTTGGATTCAACCAACTGAACGAGTTCGGCCAGCGCGACCGGCGTAATCCTGGCCCGCGTGATCTCTCCCTCCACGTCGGCGAGCATGCGGAGCATTTCCGTCATGATCCAGTTCGACACCGCCTTGCCCTTGCCGCAACGACGAGCGGCATCTTCAAAAAAGTCTGCCACGGCACGATCGGCGGCAATTACGCCGGCATCATATTCCGGGATGTCGTACTCTTTTATCATCCGCTCGCGGCGAGCCGCCGGCATCTCCGGCAACGTCGCCCGCCATGCGTCCACCTGCTCCGCCGTCAATTCCACCGGCAGCAAATCCGGCTCGGGAAAATACCGGTAGTCATGGGCATATTCCTTGGAACGCATCGACGAGGAAACGCCGGCATCATCGTCCCATCGCCGCGTTTCCTGGGGGATCACATGGCCGCGTTGCAACTCGCGGATCTGCCGCTGGATTTCCGAGGCCAATGCGCGATGCGCGCCCCGGAAGGTATTCATGTTTTTGATTTCAACCTTGGTGCCGAGCGGACTTTCCCGTCCGGGTCGCACCGATGTATTGATATCGCAACGGATGTTTCCCTGCTCAAGATTGCAATCGCTGATCCCGCCATACGCCAACACCTGCTTGAGCGCCGTGAGAAAGGCAAACGCCTCGTCCTCGTTTTCCATATCCGGTTCGGTGACGATTTCCATCAACGGCGTGCCCGCGCGATTGAAGTCAATACCGCTGCCATCGGAAAAATGGGTATTCTTGGCCACGTCCTCTTCCAGATGAATGCGGGTCAAGCGAACGATCTTGGTTCGATCCTTGAGCTGAATCTCCAATTGCCCGCCTGCACACAAAGGTTCGTCATACTGGGAGATCTGATAATTCTTGGCCTGATCCGGATAGAAATAATTTTTGCGATCAAATTTGTTTTTCAGATTGATGCGGCAACCGAGCAGCAGTCCGGTCATTACCGTCAACCTGACCGCTTCGGCATTAATCACCGGCAAGGCGCCCGGATAGCCCAGGCACACCGGACAGACCTGGCGATTTGGTCCGGCGCCGAACTGGTTGGGGCATCCGCAAAACATTTTCGTGCGGGTGCGCAACTGCACATGCACTTCGAGGCCGATGGAGGCGATCATGACGCGCCCTCCTCCACCGCGAGCCGTGGACGCACGGCCCGCCAGTTGGTCGCCTGCTCGTAGGCATACGCGACGCGAAACATCGCATCCTCGCGAAACGCCGGACCGAGAATCTGCAGCCCGGCCGGCAGGCCGGCCGGCGTATAGCCGCACGGCACCGACATGCCGCAAATGCCGGCAAGATTGGTGGTCACGGTGAAAATATCGCTCAAATACATTTGCAACGGATCACCGGTTTTCTCGCCGAAGCCAAAGGCCGCGGTCGGCGTGGTCGGCGTGAGGATCGCATCGCATGTCCGGAAGGCTTCGTCAAAATCGCGCCGGATCAGCGAGCGCACTTTTTGCGCCCGGAGATAATAGGCATCGTAATAACCGCTGCTCAACACATAGGTGCCGAGGATGATGCGGCGCTTGACTTCATTGCCAAAACCGGCGGCCCGGGTTTTCTCGTACATGTCGATCGGGTCGGATCCCGCCACCCGCATGCCGTAGCGCACGCCGTCGAAGCGGGCCAGATTGGCCGAGGCCTCGGCGGTGGCAATGATGTAATACGTGGCAATCGCATACTCGGTGTGAGGCAAAGAAATATCCACCATCTCCGCACCAAGCGATTCGCATTGCTTGACCGCGGCACGGACGAGTTGCTCGACGGCGGCATCCATGCCGCCCTGAAAATACTCACGGGGCAGACCGATTTTGAATCCTTTGATTCCCGCCGTCCGGTTTTCCCGCAACGCCGGCGCCGGCCCGGGAGCCGCGGTCGAGTCGAACGGATCCTCGCCGCACATGATTTCCGTCAGCAACGCGGCGTCGTCGACATTTTTTGTGAACGGGCCGATCTGATCGAGCGACGACGCAAACGCAGTGAGCCCGTAGCGGGAGATTCTTCCGTACGAGGGCTTGACCCCCACCACCCCGCAAAACGATGCGGGCTGCCGGATCGAACCACCGGTATCGGTACCGAGGCTGGCGGTGATTTGGCCGGCCGCCACCGATGCGGCCGACCCGCCCGAGGATCCGCCCGGCACGCTGGAGAGATTGAATGGATTACGCACGGGCCGGTAGGCGGAGTTTTCGTTGCTCGAGCCCATGGCAAACTCGTCCATGTTCAACCGGCCAACCATGATCGCGCCCTCGGCGCGAAGTTTGGCGACCGCCGTGGCGTCGTACGGCGAGGTGTACCCCTGCAAAATTTTCGACCCGCAGGTGCAAGGATGCCCCTTCACATTCAAGACATCCTTGATGCCAACGGGAATGCCCAGCAGACGACCTTTTCCGCCGGCGGCCCGTCCGGCATCGGCCGCGCGGGCATCAGCCAGCGCCTGTTCGCGATCGAGATGCAGAAACGCACCGATGCGGTCGTCGGTCGCGGCGATGCGGTCAAGATACGCGGTCATGACTTCGACCGCCGAGCACTCGCCGCGCTCCAGCGCCTCGATGGTTTCACCGATAGTGGCCTGATGAATCGCGGTCATGCTACTCGATAATCCTCGGGACAAAAAATTGCTCCTGCTTCTCCGCCGGCGCGTTAGCGAGCACCGCTTCGTGGTCGAGACCCGGCCGCGGCTCGTCGGCGCGGAAACGATTCTTCACCGGCATCGCATGAGCCATCGGCTCGATGCCGGTTACGTCCAGTTCCTTGAGTTTATCGACGTGGGCAAGAATGTGTTCCAGTTGTTGCTGGAACAAGCCCTGCTCTTCTACGGACAACGCGATACGGGCAAGATGCGCCACATAGGCCACATCGATTTTTTCGGGTTGATGCATGGGCGACTTTATATAAGGACGCGGCCGCGCTGGCAATCACGGAGCGGCCGGATCATCGTCAACTCATGCGCCAGGGCAACACATTGAGGGTGCGGTTCCACAGCCAGCGCAGGATTTGCCGCGTCGGCACCGCCCGCACCTCCTGAACGTGCCCGAGCAACATCCATGCCTGCATGCGAAAGAGCGCCGCCACGGCAAACAGCGTGTGATAGCCCGTCCAGTGATACGATCCAAGGTGTCCTTCGTACTTGCTGAAAATTTCAAACAACTCGCCGGAGAGCAGGCCGGCGCCAAAACCAACCACGCCGGTGACGGCGCCAATCACGGCAAGTTGCAACATCCGGCGGTCGCGGGGCGCCGTGACCACCGACAAATTGAACATCGCGGCGTTGATGCCGCCCCAGGAAAGGGCGTCCATGATCCCGCTGATCCAGATGAAGGTCAGATTGCCCGGCGTAGCCAGCATCCAGCAGGCCGGATGAGCGGATCCGGCAATGAACGTGGTGATTTTCAAAACTTGTTTGTGCCCGATGCGGTCGGCCACCTTGCCCCACCAGGTGCCGATGACCAAGGTGGCCAGCGAGGCAATCGCCGACCAGATGGCCACCTGGGTGTAGCTCATCTTGAGGTGCTGGAAGAAATACGGGATCACAAAAGGCGCGGCGAGCATGACAGAACCGCTCCAATACACCGCGAAGACGAGAAACCGCCGGAAATTGGCATTGGCAAACAATTCACGTATCATGCGGAAAAGCGATGTTTCATGCCGGGCCAGTTTTGGCTCATAGTGAAAACTGTAGAGGCGAATCCCGATCAGCGCGAAAATCACGGCGATCAACATGACCATCTGAAACCCCGCCGGGGCGGGCGCGCGATCGAGAAACATTCCGGCGCCGAGCACCGACGCCGTGCCGATGATGCCGAGCAACCCGTTGCGAAAGCCGAAATACTTCCCGCGCCATGCATCCGGCACCACGTCGGCCATCAGCGATGCCCACGCCGGACCCAAACTGTTTTGAAACAGCGCGGAGATGAATACGACCGCCATCATGATGTGCACCATCACCGGCATCGACAAGCCGAAGAGTGGCATCAGTACCGGCACCATCCAAACGGCCCGCCCGACCAGACCGGCCCAGATCATGAACGTCAAACGCGAACCGATTTGCGTTACCAGCCATGCCGAAAACGGACTCATCATCTGCACGAGAAAGGGAATACTCGCCACGGCGGCCAGTTGTTTTGCGCTGGCGCCAAGATAAATCATCATGCCGGTCAGAATGCTGCCGGACGTCCAGACCAGAAATACCTGGGTAAAACTTCCCTCGATGATCGACAGTCGCAGGGTGTGACGGATTTGTTGCGCGGGCAGAAGTTCCGGCACCATGACGACCGGTTCGACTGAAGGAGCGCGTTGCATGAGTGGGTGATCGTCAACAATGGACCCGGGCGAATCAACATGCAAGACGATTGCTAGTCATGCATGCGCGCATCATTCGCGCTAGGACGGTTTCACGGAAATTTTGATCGACCATGACATCTCCGCCGCGATGTTATCGCCCACGACGGTTCCCTCCACCGGCGCGGCGCCCTGCGGATCGCGCGAGGCACAAACCGGAATGTGCCCGCCGGTTACGGCGAGTCCGCTGGAGGGGTCGTAACCGCGCCAGCCGGCGCCGGGAAGATAAATCTCGGCCCATGCATGCAAGTATCTTTTCTCACTGGCGATCACGCCCCGCCAGTATCCGCTGACAAAACGGGCCGCCAACCCGACTTGACGGCAAAGCTCGACAAACAGCACGGCGAGATCCCGGCAGGCGCCGCAACGGGAAGCGATCAAATCGTTTGGATGCATGGGTTCACCCTGCTCCCGCACCACGGTCTTGTAGGCCCTGAAATGCTTGAGCAATTCGTTGAGAAAACCCTGCGTAGTTGGCCCCGAAAGTTTGCGCACCTTATCGGCGAGCTCCACCACGGGTCCATCCCAGATCGATTGGGTACGGTACGGCGCCAGGACGGAAGCATGACGCTTGTATTCCACGGGCAGGTTCAGTGCGCGCGGCTCGTTGACCACATAATCGTAGGGGTTGATCTCCCTGGCCCTCGCTTCAAAACTGGAAACGATCACCAGGCTGCGCGTCGGCTGGCTGAACCAGGCCAGATCGACCTGATTTCCCTCGGCATCGAGCGTCTCGACGTGCGAAACCGGCGCGGGATGGAACTGCAAATCGTATTTCACCAGATGCGTTTGTGCGGTCACGCGCGGACGCAGGCGCACCAGATGCGGTCCGAGGGACACCTCGCCGGAGTAGTTGTAACGGGTGGTGTGCTGAACGCGAAAATACATTACTGGGTATGGACGAGGTTGCGCTGATCCGCGGGCGCCGGCTTGATGGCAAAATAGTGATCGAAAATGCTTTGCCCGGCCTGGTTGATGAAATCCTGCAACTCATCGAGATATTCATGCAATCCACCGCGAATGATATCGGCGGGGTTCATGTAGTTCATCGTCGACGTGAGTTGGCCGATCCGCTGCTCGGGCGGATTGCCAAAGGAGCCCAACGGCGTGCCGGAGATGGCGTGGAGGCAACGTTGTGCGGCGATAAGACAAAACAACACCGATCGCGGAAACGTGCGATCGAGCAGAAGAAACTCGATGATGCGATCCGGCCGGATGAGACCGTGCTGTTTGCGATACATTTGCAGCGCGCTGGCCGAACGAAGCAACGCCGACCAGTGCAACTCGTCCAGCGTGGAGCCGACATCCTCGACCGAGGGCAGCAGGATGAAATACTTTACGTCGAGCAGGCGGGTGGTTTTATCCGCGCGCTCGATGTACTGGCCAAGCCGGATGAAATGCCAGGGCTCGCCGTGGGTCATGGAGTTCTCCAGCACGCCGGCAAAAAGCTGACTGGCTTTTTTCACCCGCGAAAAGAATTCGTAAGGCACATCCCCCGTCCCGTATAGCGCGGCGCCATCCTCCATCATGGCATGGAAGTGATTAATCTGCTCCCAGAGCTCCACGGTGATGGTGTCGCGAATCGAGCGGGCATTTTCGCGGGCCTGGCGGACGCAGCAGGCGATGGAACTCAAGTAATCCGGATCAAAGGTCAGAAATCGAAGCACGCTTTCGCGGGTGGCTTCTCCGTAGACCGAGGTAAAATAGGCATCGTCTCCGGTGATTTGCACCAGCGGCGCCCATTGCTCACCGCGGTCACCCGGCAAATCCACCAGCAAATGTTGATTGACGTCGGCAAAGCGGGCGACGCTTTCGGCCCGTTCGAGATAACGGCCAATCCAGTAACACGAGTCGGCGACGCGGCTTAGCATAGAATTTAAACGACCTTCTCTTCGATGACCCAGGTGTCTTTGCTTCCACCTCCCTGGGAGGAGTTGACCACCAACGAACCTTTTTTAAGCGCGACCCGGGTCAATCCGCCCGGCAAGACATACATGTTGTTGCGACCGGATAGAATGTAGGGACGCAAGTCGACATGGCGTCCTTCGAGACGGTCGCCGGAAACGATGGGGACGCGGGACAGCGCCATCACGGGCTGAGCGATATAATTGCGGGGGGCGGCGAGAATTTTCTGCCGGAATTCGTCGCGCTCCGCGCTGGAAGCCTGCGGGCCGATCAGCATGCCGTAGCCTCCGGCTTCGTTGGCGGATTTCACCACCAGCTTGTCCAGATTCTCCGTGACGTAGCGGCAATCCTCTTGGCGCCAGCACAAGTAGGTCGGCACATTCGGCAGCAATGGCTCCTCGCCGAGGTAGAAACGGATCATGTCGGTAACGTAGGCATACACCACTTTGTCATCGGCCACGCCGGTGCCGGGCGCATTGGCGATGGCAACGTTCCCGCGTTGATAGGCTCGCATCAATCCCGGTACGCCAATCATCGAATCGGGCCGGAACGCCAGCGGGTCAAGAAAATCATCATCGATGCGCCGGTAGATGACATCGACCCGGGAGAAACCCTTCGTGGTGCGCATGAACACATGATCGTCCTGCACCACGAGATCGCGACCTTCCACCAGCGACGCGCCCATCTGACGGGCCAGCAGGGAATGTTCGAAGTAGGCTGAATTCATCATGCCGGGGGTGAGCACCACCACATTCGGCCTGATCGCGCGGGCCGGAGCGATACCAATGAGCATCTCCAGCAGACGTTCGGCATAATCATCCACCGGCTTGACGCGAAGCGACTTGAACAGGTTCGGAAAGGTTCGCTTCATCACGCGGCGGTTCTCCAGCACATACGAAACGCCGGAAGGACAGCGGAGATTGTCTTCCAGCACGTAAAACCTGCCGTCGCTGTGGCGGATCAAATCCGTGCCGGTGATATGGCACCAAATGCCGCCGGGCGGCTGGAAGTTACGACAGATCGGGCGGTAATGCGCGGCGGTGGTAATGACGTCCGCGGGAATCACGCCGTCGCGAATGATTTTCTGTTCTCCGTAAATGTCGCCGAGAAACATGTTCAGCGCTTGAATGCGCTGACGAAGCCCACGCTCCAGTTGCTTCCATTCGCTCGAGGCAATCACCCGGGGCACGACATCGAAGGGCAGGATTTTTTCTTTTCCTTCGTTGTTGTTGTATACCAGAAAAGTGGCGCCGAGATTTCTGAGCATCTCTTCGGCGCTTTTCTGATATCGGAGGATATCGCTTTGGCCTACGCCACTGAGCACATCAAACACGGGCTTGGCGCAAGCCCTCGGCGATTCGTTATCGCCGAACATCTCATCGTAAAATCCCCCGGTTTCGTAACCGCCCGTTAAAAGTCCGCTATGCATGACGCCCTTCCGTGTGAACATGTGGTTAGCAACATGCATGCCAAGCGGGTGTCAATCGTTGATAGGTCGTTGGCTAGTCATTGCCATTCAACATGATACGAAATATTTACGTGTGTGATTTTTTTGTATGATAATTTGTTAATAACTACAATAATGCACATTAAATATAACAGGAATACATATTTGTATCTTTTTTGCACGGCACAAAACTTAAAAGATCACGTCCGTGCCGCGGAGGGTTGCTTCGTTGTGAGCAGCCGCAGAATCACGGCGGGGGCAAGATTCACCAGGACAAGTCGAAAGCAAAAAAAAGAGCGGGGAGTGAGCCCGGCGCCATGGAGGCGCCGGACCCGGGATGACTTGGCGTCACCCCGCCCCGCTTAACCAAGCATGTACTTCTTAGTACCGGTAATGCTCGGGCTTGAAAGGTCCTTGCTGGGGTATGCCCAGGTATTTGGCTTGAGCCGGCGAAAGGGTGTCGAGTTTGACCCCGAGTTTCGCGAGGTGCAGGCGGGCGACCTTCTCGTCGAGGTGCTTGGGCAGCACATACACGCCAACCGGATACTCGGTGTGGCGGGCATAGAGTTCGATCTGCGCCATCACCTGATTCGTGAAGCTGTTCGACATCACGAAGCTCGGATGACCCGTCGCGCAACCGAGGTTTACCAGACGACCTTCGGCGAGAAGAATGATGCTCTTGCCGCCCGGGAAGGTGATCTTGTGCACCTGCGGCTTGATTTCGTCCCACTTGTATTTGCGGATCTTCTCGACCTGGATTTCGCTGTCGAAATGACCGATGTTGCATACGATCGCGTGATCTTTCATCTGGCGCATGTGCTTCTCGGTGATGACATCACAGCAACCGGTCGTGGTGACGAAGATGTCGCCGATCTTGACCGCATCGTTCATCGACATCACTTCGTATCCTTCCATCGCCGCCTGCAGCGCGCAGATCGGATCAATTTCCGTGATGATCACGCGGGCATGCTGGCCGCGCAATGAAGCCGCCGAACCTTTGCCGACATCGCCGAAGCCGGCGACAACCGCAACCTTGCCGGAGAGCATCACGTCGGTGGCGCGGTTCAGCGCATCGATCATCGAGTGCCGGCAACCGTAGACGTTGTCGAACTTGGATTTCGTCACCGAGTCGTTCACATTAAACGCCGGGAACAGCAATTCCTCGCGCTCCAGCATCTGGTAGAGACGATGCACGCCGGTGGTGGTCTCTTCGCTCACGCCGCGGATTTCCTTTACCATGCGATGGAAACGACCGGGGTTGGCTTTGACCGCCTTGCGCACCTGGGCGAGCAGGATTTTTTCTTCCGGGCTGCCGGGCTTGCGATCGAGAACACGGATGTCGTCTTCGGCCTGGTAGCCCAAGTGGACAAACAACGTGGCGTCGCCGCCGTCGTCGAGAATCATGTTCGGACCCTGACCGTTACCCCAGTCGAGAATGCGGTCGGTGTAGTCCCAGTACTCCTCAAGCGACTCGCCCTTATAAGCGAACACCGGGGTGCCCACGGCGGCAATCGCCGCAGCGGCGTGATCCTGGGTGGAAAAAATATTGCAGCTGGCCCAACGCACTTTCGCGCCGAGGTGCTGGAGGGTTTCGATCAGCACCGCGGTTTGAATCGTCATGTGCAGTGAGCCGGTGATGCGGGCGCCCCGCAGCGGCTTGCTCTTGCCGTATTCCTCGCGAATCGCCATCAGGCCGGGCATTTCCAGCTCGGCGAGCTGAATTTCCTTGCGACCAAAAGCGGCCTGGTTGATGTCCGCCACCACATAATCTTTTACGCCCGTCTTGCGCTTGCTCTCCATCTTCATCGTAGCCATGTCTTTAACTCCTTCTTTATTTTTTTGCACTTGCCAACACCACTGAAAATTCCGGCGCCGCCGCCGGCAAACGGTCGAGGCGCACATCCGCCAAACCACTCGCCGACATCCACGAGCGCAACTCCTCCTCGCTGAAACCGAGCCACTGATCCGCCCACTGTTCCCGCACCCAATCCTGCTCGTGCCGCAACAAATCCAACACCACCAGACGGCCACCCGTCCGCAAAATGCGCGCGGCTTCGCTCATCGCCTTCGATGGCTGCGCGGCATGATGCAACGCCTGACTTAATATCACTGCATCCGCGGAACAATCCGGCAGTGGAAGCGATTCCAGATCCGCCTCGCACACCTTGACCACGCGGTCCAGGCCGGCCGCCGCCGCGCGCGACTTCACTTCCTTCAGCATCGCCCGCGACTGGTCCACCGCCGTCACCGATCCGGCGAAACGCGCGAGCAGCAAAGCCAGTTCGCCTTCGCCGGCGCCGAGGTCGACCACATCCTGGCCGGCAAAGCCCGCGGCCAATCCCGCCGCCAAGGCCGACCATCCTCCGCCCGGCTGCGTCATCTCGCCATACTTGCCGGCCATCTTCTCAAAGAACTCGCGGCTCCGCTGCCGCCGCTGCTCTAACACTTTTTTGACCGCTGCGGCATCCTCGCGGGTCGTCGGCAACTTCGCCAACTCCGCTTCGAGCACCCGCTCCAGCGCCGTGTCATCGAGCGCCGGACCTTTGCGATAATATATGGATGTTCCCTCCCGGCGGGTGTCCACCAACCCGGAGTCGCGAAGCGGTTTCAAATGCCTGCTCACCGACGATTGCGGCAACCCGAGCACACTCACCAACTCCGCGACCGACAATTCCGCACTCAATAGTGCCCGTACCAATCTCAGCCGGACATCGTCCGCCAGCGCTTTAAACACTTCAATGGTATCGGTTTTGTCCATATATCCGTTATTCCGGATAGATGAATATATAAGCCGCCACAGGCAAAATGTCAAATCGCTACAAAAAAAACTCCATATTGAGTTCACCCCGCCCATCACCTACCATCGACACTCGCATGTCGAACCAAACCAGTCATTCCGCCGGGCTCCACATCTGGCGTCATATCGCCATACGACTTCCCGCCGACTGGGAGATGCTCCAATTTTCGAATGAATACACCCGGGGACGTTGTGCATTCGCGGACCGTTACCAATTTCGATGCGAAATGAGTTGGCGGACCGTGCCGGGCGAGCCCGATTACCACCGGATGGTTTCCGACTACATCACCAAATTGGAGCAGGAGAAAAAAATCACGGACGCCCATCCGGTGACCACGCGCGGATGGCACGGCTTTCACGGTCGCATGAAAGAGGACGTGACTTCGCGTTTTGGACGCCACCTGCCCGCCATCGGATGCCTGGTCGAGATCGTCCTGCTCTGGCCGGATCAGCGGGATAGCGCTTGCGAGGAGGATGTGCTCGCATCAATTGACGCGGTCACGGATGATCGCGAAGGTTGCCGGCGGTGGCGGGCCTTCGGGCTCGATCTTCGCGTGCCAGCCTCCGCGGCGTTTGAAGGATGCACGGTGTTACCAGCCCGCGCGGAATTCGCATTCACCGAGCCCCGCTCCGGCAACCGGTGGGAATTTGCGCGGCTCGGCATGGTGCACGGATGGTTCAACGGCAACCTCGATCAGTGGCTTCTTTCGGCGCTCGGTAAATCCGTGCGCGATCCGCGCATCACGCGACGGGACCATCACGGCGTCGACCTTCACTTGGCCGAGGGCGCCTTCAAACCGCAAACCATTCATCTGCGTCATGGCCAATTCCAAGCTGCCGCCTGGCTGGACCGGACCGACGGACGTATTTACTGCGTGAAAAAATTCATCCGCAAAGAAGCCCCGGGTACGGAGATTCCGGCCGAGCAACTGCTGCGCTCCACCGGCTGAAACACCGATCGCCTTGCGCGTCATCACCGGTACGCGAAATTCATCCGCGGATTTCCATCATCGCGCCGCTGCTATTTATCCCGATTGTTTTGACAGCCCCCTAACTCGGGTGCATATTCCATTCGGAAATTTCAATGAATTTGGATCACAACCAGGTGGAAAGTTACCTCGCCGACGTGCGTTCGCTCATGGCCAAGTCGTTGGCCGACACCGTGCTGCGCCATTTTGTGACCGATTCAAAAACCCTTGTCGGCAGTGGCAAAATGCTTCGATCCCGCCTGATTGCCCGCGTCGGCACCGCGGCTGGCATCCCCTACACCACGCGAGTGCACGCCGCCGCCGCGGTGGAAATGATTCATGCCGCCAGCCTGTTGCATGATGACGTGATCGACGGCGGCTATTTGCGGCGGGGCATGCCGACCTTTTGGGTCGAGCGTGGCATTCCCGGCGCCATCCTGGTAGGCGACTTGATGCTCTTCAAGGCCCTCGACATTGTCAGCGAGGTGGAAGACAGCCGGCTGACCCGCCAATTGATCAAAATGACCGGCGAGGTGTGCGATGCCGAGTCGGAGCAGGAACTCATCCTGCGCAATGCCGAAGCGACGTGGGACAATTGCCTGCGCATCGCCCGCCGCAAAACCGGAGCCCTCTTCGCGTTTGCCGCCTATGCTTGCGGTGGCCGCGATCAGGAATTGTCCAAGATTCTCCTCGAGTCCGGTTATATCATAGGTACGGCTTACCAATTAGCTGACGACATTCTCGACGCGAAGGGATCTTCGGAAATCTCAGGCAAATCCCACGGGAGCGACGAGGCCCGCCGCAAGACCACCGCGGTTTCCGCCAACAACGACAATCAGCGCGACCCCATCGCCTACGTGGATGATCTTTGCCGTCAGGCGGAAGAGTCGCTCGCCTCCTGGCCGAAGGTGCAAGCCGGATGGCGTGAGTTCATGACCCACGACATGCAGCCCGCATTGTACCATCACCTGCAGTACAACCCATCCTGACCCGGCGGCCCCCGCGGCAAACACCTCTTCCGCGCCGGAAAACCCCGGCCTGACCGCGGATTTTCCAGTCACTGGAAAATATGTCCTAAAAAAATTCCAACAATTGGAATCAATTGACAATTAAAGTCCCGGGAGTATCTTCAATCGCTTTACTTTTTACGCGCAAAGGTCGCGTACAGGCAGGAATACTTATGGCGACGTTCACAATAAAAAAGGGAATGAATATCAAGCTGGCCGGCGCTCCGGAAACGGTGGTGGCCGACGCGCCCGCGCCGAAGCAGGTGTTCGTTTATCCCGCTGAATTTCACGGCATCAAACCCCGACTCAAGGTGAAGGAGGGCGACCGGGTCAAGCGCGGCACTCCGATGGTGTTCGACAAGAAGAACCCCGACTTTCAGTTGTGCGCCCCGGCTGGCGGTACCGTGGCCACCATCAACTTCGGCAAACGCCGCGTGCTCGAATCAATCGTGATTGATGTCGATGCCCGCGAAGAAGCCGAAACGTTCACCAAATTCTCCGCGGATCAGTTGCTGCGCACCGATCGCCACACCTTGTTGAATCACCTGCAGCAAACCGGCCTCATCGCGCTACTGGTCGCCCGTCCGTTCTCGCGCATGGCCGATGCCAAGAAACATCCGAAGTCTATCTTCGTTAACGCCATGAACACGGCGCCCTATCATCCGGACGCCAACGCGGTCATCGCCGGACACGAACACAGTTTTCAAGCCGGCTTGAATGCTCTCTCCCGCCTGACCGACCGCAAAGTGCACCTCTGCCTTGATGGCGCCAAGCAAAACATCGCCGCGCTGAAGGATGCGAAAAATGTCGAGGTTCACTATTTCGCGGGACCGCATCCCTCGGGCAACACCAGTGTCCACATTCACCACATCGACCCGATCAGTCCGGGCGATGTCGTATGGACCATCAAGGCGCAGGATGTGTTATTATTCGGACAGTTGCTGACCAGCGGCGAATATCCCACCCATCGCGTGATCACGCTTTCCGGGCCGGGCGTGCTGAAGGGGAGTCAACGCCACTACCGCATCCGCCTCGGCGCCGCGCTCGAACATTTTCTGGCCGGCCACACCGGCAAAAACGAAATGCGCATCATCGGCGGCGACATTCTGGCCGGGGCGAAAATCGATCCGGCCGGCGGATTGCGATTCTACGAAGATGCCATCACTGTGCTCCCGGAGGATCGCGAACGCCACTTCATCGGCTGGCTCGCCCCCGGGCACAACCGGCTCAGCGCCTCCCGCACCTTCGTCTCGCGCTGGTTCGGGCTCGACAAGCGCAAGGAGTGGGCACTTGGCACCAATCAACGCGGCGAACTTCGTCCGATGGTGCTCACCGGCCTGTACGACAAGTATGTCCCTATGAACATCATGACGGATTATCTGGTGCGCGCGGTGCTCGCCCGCGATGCCGATGAGGCCATTGCCCTTGGCTTGCTGGAAACCGATCCGGAGGATTTTGCCCTGTCCGCGTTTGTCTGCCCGTCCAAAATGGATTTGTGCAGCATCATTCGCAAAGGCCTTGACCAGGTGGAGAAGGAAGGTATCTGATGAAATTCATTCTTGATATGCATGACAAGATCCGCCCGCAATTTGAAAAGGGCGGCAAGATGGAGCGGATGTATCCGCTGTTTGAAGCACAGGACACTTTTTTCTTCACACCGTCCGAAGTCACCCACGGCGCCCCCCATGTCCGCGATGCCCTTGATATCAAGCGTACCATGATCACGGTGGTGCTGGCCCTGATCCCGGTGGTTCTCTTTGGCATGTGGAATGTCGGCCACCAATACAACGTCGTCAACCAAACCGGCGCCACCGACTTCTTGTCCAACATGCTGCGCGGCGCGCTGATCGTGATGCCGATCATCCTCACCTCCTATGTAGTGGGCGGCCTGTGGGAAGTGGGCTTCGCCATTGTCCGGCGTCATCCCATCAACGAGGGATTTCTGGTCTCCGGCCTCCTGTTCCCGCTCACCCTTCCGCCCACTATTCCGTTGTGGCAGGTCGCGGTCGGCATTTCGTTTGGTATCGTGGTCGGCAAGGAAATCTTCGGAGGCACCGGATTCAATGTGCTAAATCCCGCCCTCACCGCGCGGGCCTTCCTGTTCTTTGCTTATCCGGTGCAGATATCCGGCGACAAAGTCTGGACGGTGGTGAGCAATGCCGGCGGCACGATTGAGGGCTTCTCCGGAGCTACCTCGCTGGCCGTGGCCGCACTCGCGCCGGCCGGCGCGAGCGTCCTCGACGCATTGCACAGCGCCGACTACGCCGGCTTCACCTGGATGCGTATGTTCCTCGGGACCATCGGTGGCAGCATTGGAGAGACATCGGCGTTAGGTTGCCTGATCGGGGCAGCCATCTTGATCGGCTTCGGTGTTGGATCATGGCAGATCATGGCCGGCAGTGTGATCGGCCTCACGATCATGGCCACCGCGCTGAATCTTCTTCCCGCCGACCAATTCAAAGGATTCACCCAGCTGCCGTTTTACTACCACATGGTGATGGGTAGCTTCGCGTTCGGCACGGTGTTCATGGCCACCGACCCCGTCTCCGCCGCAGCCACCACCAAGGGAAAATGGATTTACGGCGGACTCATCGGCGCGTTGATTGTGCTGATTCGTGTGACCAACCCCGCCTACCCTGAGGGCGTCATGCTCGCCATTTTATTCATGAATGTGATGGCGCCGATGATCGACCACTACGTCGTGCAAGCCCATATTCGCCAGCGCAAAGCGTACTTGAGGAAATTCAGCCATGCGTAAGGAAGACATCAGAATCATTTCGTTTGCCGCCGTGGTATGCGTGGCTTGCAGCCTCGTACTTTCCGCCACCGCCACCACGCTGAAAGAGAAGCAGGACACCGCGGTGGAGTTGGACCGGAAAATGAATGTGCTAAAGGCGTTCGGCGTGAAGACCATTGACGAGCAGGGAAACAAAATCGCCAAGAACGATGTGGACGTTTATTTCACCCAAAACATTTCCGAAGTCTACGTGAACAAGGATAGCGGTGAAATCGTGGACAGCCCGGATGTGGCGATCCTCAAGCGCGAAGCCAAAGAGCGTACCCACGAAGGACGCACGCTGCTTCCCCTGTACGTGTGGAAAGAGGGCGGCGAGCCGGTGAAATACGCGTTTCCGACCAGCGGTATGGGGTTGTGGTCGATTGTGCATGGCTATGTGGCCCTCGATCGCGATTTGAGCACGATCATTGGCGTCACGTTCTACAAACACGGCGAGACCCCGGGACTTGGTGGCGAGGTATCCGCTGATTGGTTCATGGATCAATTCAAGGGAAAGACCATTTATGCCGGCGGGTCGCTGGTAAATCTCGAGGTGGTCAAAGGCAAGGCGCCCGAGGACAGCAGCTATCAAGTGGATGGCATGAGCGGCGCCACCATGACCGGCAACGGCCTCAACATCTTTATGAACCGCGACATCGCGTACTACGAAAAATACTTCAGCCGCATCCGGGGAACCTGACCATGGCCAAGACCAAAGACATCCTGCTCGACCCTCTGTCCGACAACAACCCGATCACCATCCAGATTCTGGGCATCTGCTCGGCGCTGGCCGTGACGGTGAAAATGGAAACCTCCGTGGTTATGTGCATTGCCCTGACTGCCGTGGTTTCACTTTCCAACCTTACCATGTCGCTCCTGCGCAAAATCACCCCCGGACGTATCCGTATGATCGTGGAAATGGCCGTGATCGCCTCGCTGGTGATCGTGGCCGATCAGTTCCTGCGAGCCTACCTGTTTGATATCAGTCGCCAGCTGAGCGTTTTCGTCGGCTTGATCATCACGAACTGCATTGTCATGGGTCGCGCGGAAGCATTTGCCATGCAAAATCCCCCGCTTCCCTCGCTCCTTGACGGCATCGGCAACGGCCTTGGTTACAGCGCGGTCTTGTTGACCGTGGCGTCCATTCGCGAAGTGCTGGGATCCGGCACCTGGTTTGGAATTTCACTGATGCCCGCCGGTTATCTCGGCAACGGACTGGCCCTGCTGGCTCCGGGCGCCTTCATCATCATCGGGCTGATCATCTGGGCCCAACGCACCATCATCAAAAAGTTTGAGACGGAGTAAGGAGCCAATCCATGGAACTTGTCAGCCTCGCCATTAAAGCCATTTTCATCGAAAACATCCTGCTCGCCTTTTTCCTGGGGATGTGTTCATTCCTTGCCCTTTCCAAAAAGGTGGAGACCGCCAGCGGCCTCGGCATGGCCGTGATCTTCGTGCAGGGCATCACCGTTCCCGTGAACTGGGCCATTCAGCACTTCCTGCTCGCCGATGGCGCCCTCGCCTGGACCGGCGTACCAGCCCTCGCCGCGTTGGATTTGTCCTTCCTGACGTTCATCTGCTTCATCGCGGTGATCGCCTCGCTGGTACAGCTGGTGGAAATGATTCTCGACAAGTTTTTCCCGCCGCTTTACAGCGCGCTCGGCATTTTCCTGCCGCTCATTACGGTCAATTGCGCTATTCTCGGCGGATCGCTGTTCATGGTGGAACGCCGCTATGACTTCGCCGAATCCCTGGTCTACGGATTCTCCTCCGGCATCGGCTGGTTTCTTGCGATTGTGGCCCTCGCGGCCATCCGCAAGAAGATCCGTTACTCGCATATTCCCGACGGACTGAAGGGGCTCGGCATGACATTCATCCTAACCGGTTTGATGGCGATTGGATTTTTGTGCTTTTCCGGCATATCGTTGTAATCATCAGGAGCTTCTATCATGAATACATCCGCACTATTGACCTTTGCTGTGTTTGATCCGGTGTACGTAGGCGCCAGCGTGGCTGTTTTCACCGGGGTGATCCTCACGCTGGTCATCGGCCTGATGGTCGCCTCGCGCAAGTTACAACCGGCCGGTTTGATCAAAATCGACATCAACGACGGCAAGAAAGTCATCGAAGTTGAACCGGGCACCACCCTCTTATCGGCCTTATCATCCCAGAGTGTATTTCTTCCTTCGGCATGCGGCGGTGGCGGCACCTGCGCGATGTGCAAATGCCAAGTGCTGGAAGGCGGCGGAACTATTCTTCCCACCGAAACCGGCCACATCAACAAGACCGATGCCCGCGCCGGGATGCGGCTCGGCTGCCAGGTGAAGGTAAAGAACGACATGAAGGTGCATGTCCATGACGAAGTGCTCGAGATCAAGAAGTTTGAGGGCACCGTGCGGTCCAATCACAACGTCGCCACCTTCATCAAGGAGTTTATCGTGGATCTGCCTCCCGGCATGGACCTCAACCACAAGGCGGGCGGATACATCCAGATCGACATTCCCAAATACGAATTGTCATTCAAAGACTTCGTCATTGAGGATCGATTCCGCAAGGCTTGGGATCACTTCAAACTTTGGGACATCAAGGCAAAGAACGAGGAGCCTTGCTTCCGTGCCTACTCCATGGCCAATCACCCCGCCGAGGGCAATTGTGTGATGTTGAACGTCCGCATCGCTACGCCTCCTCCCAACATGCCAGGCATTCCCCCCGGCAAAGCCTCCAGTTACATCTTCAATCTCAAGCCTGGCGACAAGGTTTGGATTAGCGGGCCCTACGGCGAATTTTTTGCCAAGGATACCAACAAGGAAATGGTCTACATCGGCGGTGGCGCCGGGATGGCCCCGCTCCGCGCGCACATCATGGACCTGCTGGAGACCAAGAAGTCGACCCGGAAGATCAGTTACTGGTACGGCGCCCGTTCCCCCAATGAAATGTTCTACGAACCGGATTTCCGCAAGCTGGAAAAGGAATTTCCGAACTTCAAGATGAACATCGCCATGAGCGAGCCTCGTCCGGAAGACAACTGGACCGGTTACACCGGATTTATCCATCAGGTTCTCTTCGACAACTACCTCAAGAACCATGAGGACCCGACCGAAGTTGAATTTTACATATGCGGTCCTCCGCCCATGATTGCCGCCGTGAACAAGATGTTGTTCGATATCGGCGTGGAAAAAGAGCAGATCGCCTACGACGAGTTCGGCTAACCGTTCGTTACAGACTCCTCGCATGAGAAGCCCTCCGTGTCAGCACGGAGGGCTTTTTTATGCAAACCTGATCCCGGCTTGATTCTGTTTGTCTCTACGCCGTCAAACTCATACGATATAGTGCAGTTTCAACAGGATTACGCATGAATGAGATCATTGGTATCGTCGGATTAGGCTATGTGGGCATGCCCCTCGCCGCAGCGCTCGCGGAGACGTACAAGGTTATCGGCTTTGACATCAGCAAGCGGCGCATCGAAGAATTGAAGGCCGGCAAAGATCATACCGGCGAAACATCCGCCGGGGAATTGGCGAATCCCAATCTTTCCTTTACCGACGATGTAAAAGGCTTGTCTGAAGCCACCTTTATCATCGTGGCCGTGCCCACCCCGGTGACCGAGTCGCTCCAGCCGGATGTGGAACCCCTCCGCTCGAGCTCCGAATTGGTTGGCTCGATCCTCAAAAAAGGCATGCTGGTCTCCTACGAAAGCACGGTCTATCCGGGCCTGACCGAGGAATTTTGCCTGCCGATTCTGGAAAAAGTTTCCGGCCTCCAACTCGGCGAATTTGATCTCGCCTATTCGCCGGAACGCGTCAACCCCGGCGACAAGCATCACACGGTACGGACGGTGGTAAAAATTGTCAGCGGACATAACGCGCAAGCCCTCGAGCGCGCCGCTACGGTCTACAGCAAAGCCACCAGGGCGGGCGTGCACCGGGCCACCAGTATCAAAACCGCCGAGGCCGCCAAGGTCATTGAGAACGTCCAGCGGGACCTCAACATCGCGCTGATGAACGAACTATCGAAAATTTTCCGTCTTGTCGGCATTCATACCGATGAAGTGCTCGCCGCCGCCGGCACAAAGTGGAATTTTCACAAATATCATCCCGGACTCGTGGGCGGGCATTGCATCGGCGTGGACCCCTACTATCTCACCCATCGCGCCATCGCTCTCGGATATCATCCCGAGGTCATTCTTGCCGGCCGCCGCATTAACGACAGCATGGGGCAACATGTCGGCGAACTGGTAATCCGCGCGCTGAACAATGCGGACCGGTTGCCACGCAAGGCCAGGATTCTCGTGTTGGGACTCACTTTCAAAGAAAATGTCCCGGATTTCCGCAACACCAAGGCGATCGACGTGGTGCGCTTCCTGGAGAATTACGGCACCGACGTATCGGTCTACGAGCCGATGGTCAGCGCAGCGTCACTTGAGAAGAAATTCAACGTGAAAACAATGGAGCTCGACAAGGCCGAGCAACTTGACGCCGTCGTGCTCATCAACGGGCACGATGTATTTCGCTCCATCAAGCTGGAAGATTTGAAGAAGCGCATGCGTACCCCCATTCTCGTCGACATCAAGAACTTCTTTGATCGCGAGAAGGCCATCGCCCTCGGCTTCCACTACTCCACGCTGTAGTCGACCGGAAACTTACTCGGCTGCCACCGGCTCTTCATCATCCTCTTCCTCGTCGAGGATGTGCTCGGTTTTGAGCAGGAACGGCGAGACGAAGGCGTAGTACAAACCGAGCAGACAGAAGGCAAGAGCCGACATCGGAGCGTACGCGGGAACGAAGAGAAGTACCGTCATGAAAGCGCCCAGGATGAACACCACCGGGTTCTTCACCGGTTTGCCATAACGCACACGTGACACTTGCAGAAACACCATCGCCGCGGACACGCCCCAGATCACAAACGCGGTCCAGCCGGAGGTGAGCGTGAATGCATCAAGATACCCGCCTTCGCCTGAAGAACTCAGCATCACAATCATTGCCACCCATCCCGCATTCACGGTGATCGGCAAACCCAGATACCCATGTTGACCGCGGAAGGGATCGACAATCCGGAAGCGGGAAAGCCGGATGGCACCCGAAAAGAGCGTCAATACCACGAGAATCAGCGCCCATATTCCCGACGCGGGCACAATCATATGAAATAAAATCATCGCCGGCGCAATACCGTAGCCGGTCATGTCGACAAACGTATCCAACTCCGCGCCCAGCTTCGAGGTGCCGCGCAACAACCGGGCCATGATCCCGTCGAGCCCGTCGAGAATCAGGACCAACATGATCAGTTGCGCGGCCAGATAGAAATGGCCTTTGGCGGCAAACACCAGACAGAAAAACGAGGCCAGCAAGGCCCCCAACGTGATCAGATTAGGAAGTACTTTGCGCCACGTCATGATCGTTATCCTTTCACGATGCGGGCAATCACGGTTAAGCCCGCATAAACCCGGTCGCCGGACTTGACCAACGGCTCGACATTTCCGGCTGGCAGATAAATATCAAGTCGCGAGCCAAATTTCATAATCCCGAGGCGATCACCTCGACCGACTTGTTGGCTCATCTCCAGCCAGTATTGCACGCGGCGAACCAGAGGGCCGACGATTTGCCGGACCATGCAGACAATCTTTTCGCCCTGGATGATGATCGTGCTGTGCTCATTCACTTCGGATGATTTGGGATTCCGCGTGAGAATGTGTTGCCCGGGCGTGTAATCCAGTTTGGTTACCTTGCCGGCCATCGGCACCCGGTTCACATGAACATCCCAAGGCGTCAGATAAACACTGATCCTCAGCGTGTCCGCATGCAAGTGACGCGTTTCCGTAATGCGCTCGACCGAACGAACCCACCCATCCGCGCCCGAGACAATGATATCGGCATCCGTGGGCGAAATTCTTTCCGGATCACGGAAAAAATAGACCATAAATGCGGTCAGCAATATTCCCGCTACCAGCAACAGCAGAGCCGCGGCCATGTAGCCTTGGTAAAACGCAAAACCACCCAAGCCGGTAACCAGCAAACCAACAAAAATATGTGACCAACCACCGCGAGCAATTTTCACTCCATCCTCCAAATCTTGATTCCAACCATACAGTATACGGATACGGCCACATGCGGCAAATTTAATCCGTGGCCGCGGAATATGCTTACTTCCTTCGCCTGACCGATGCCGCACGGGACAACTCGGACACCGTAAGCCCCGACCAACCGGGCCGACGCATGAGGTGACAAAGCAAAAGCGCGCAGGCCATCGCATCATACAGCGCATCATGGGCTTCGCGATGAGGAACCAAACGGCGGACATGACCGGTCAATCCCGCCACCTCCACCACCGTCTGCAAGTCATAACCGGATAGTCCCGGATAAGCCAACCGGGCCAGCTTGAGCGTGTCAATCCATGGTCCGATCCGGTGCAGGGGCCAAGCCTTGCGGAAAAACTTTTTCTCCGTGGCGGTGTTGTGGGCCACGAGCGGGACACCTCCGATCAGACTCCTCAACTGTGGCCAAAGATCCGTCAAGCCGGGTGCAACGGCAAGTTGTCCGCGCACCGCCCGCCACGATCCCGGGGCAAATGGATTGAATGGACGATCCTCCGGGATATGCAGGTATGTCTCGTACACCCCGTCGGCCGTAACTTCACCGAGCCGGATCGGCACCAAGCCGAGTTGCCAAGGCTGATCGCCATAACCCGGCACATGACCGGTGGATTCGAAGTCCACTGCCACGAGTTGCACTTCGCGGGCCGGACGAATATCACTCACGATGCGGGTGCGACAGGCCGGAGTTTTTCCATCAATTCAACCATGTCGACCTCCCGCTGCTCGCCGCTCACCATATCCTTGAGCTGAAACGTCCCCTTCTCGTGCTCGTTTGAACCGTGAAGGATCGACCAGCGCGCACCGGCCCGGCTGGCCGCACGCATCTGAGCCTTGAGACTGCGGCCGCCGAGATCCATTTGGGCGGCGATGCCGCGCATGCGCAGGGTTTGCACCAGTTGAAGATGAATATCGATCAAGGCCGGGTCAACACTGACCAACCATACGAGCGGTATGCGCGGCATCGATTGATCGACCGGCTCGGAGGCGCGCGCCATGATCACCCGCTCCATGCCCATGGCAAAACCCACACCCGGAAGCTCACGGTTGCCCATGGTAATGGCATACCGGCCGCCCGCACCGATCGCATCCTGCGCGCCCAAGCCGGGGTGGGAAATTTCCCACACGGTGTGCTGGTAGTAATCCAATCCGCGCACCAGCGTAGGCTCGAGCTCGACCTCCAGTTCCAGTCGTCCGACAATCCGCAACACATCGTCAAGGTATGTCCGCGCGCCGGCCGACATGAACTCCGTCATCGGCGGCAGGCCACCGACCACGGAGCGGCAACCCGGATTCTTGCAATCCAGCACTCGCAACACATTCGCATCCAGACGACGACGACAATCCTCGCACAACGCATCGCGATGACGCACGAGTTGCTCTTGCATCGCCACCTGCACCGCCACGCGATCCTCCGCGGTTCCCCGCGTGTTCACCTTGATCTTAAACCGGCTCAACCCCCAAGCCCGCAGCAAATGTACTTGCAAGGCAATCATCTCCGCATCGGCATGGGCATTCGGTTCGCCCACAGCTTCGGCTCCGAATTGATGAAATTGCCGCTTGCGCCCGGCTTGGGGTCGCTCACGCCGGAACATCGGGCCTACATAATACACGCGCGCCGAGGCGGCATCCTGACCGAGTCCGGCAAGGTAGCGGATGATGCCGGCCGTGCCTTCGGGTCGCAACACGAGCTCCCGTCCACCCGCATCTTCAAACTGGTACATCTCCTTTTGCACCACGTCGGTGGTGGTGCCGAGCGATCGCTCGAAGACGGAACGACGTTCGACGACAGGGGTACGGACCTCGGAAAATCCATAGAGATGGAGCACGTTCCGGGCGCGGGACTCCAGATGCTGCCAGATCGAGATCTCCGGTTCGGCCAGATCGGACATGCCCTGGATGGGCTGAAATTCCTCGGCGGGCATTCGGTCAGGCGGGTCCGCCGGGAGGCGCCGCTTCGGGCGGCCGGTCCGTGATCAATTGCTTCATGATCTTGCCCGGCTTGAACTTGACCACTTTACGCTCGGGGATATTCACCACTTGCACCGGTTTGTTCGGATTGCGACCGATCCGCTGCTTCCGCTTGCGCACCTCAAACACGCCGAAATTGCGGAACTCCACCGTTTCTCCCTTCGTGAGGCTGTCGACAATGTAATCGAGCGTTTTCTGTATAACCGCATAGACGTCCTGTTGAATCAGTCCGGTCTCTTCCGATATACGAATAACGAGATCTCGCTTTGTCATGGCTACCCCCCCGAAACGGCCGGTTTGGATGTGCGGTCTAGAGAACGCTCACATCCTATAAGATTCGATCCTGCGGTCAAGGCCGGATGAAAATTAATTTCCCTTCCTCACTAACGCACAATCCGGTGAATAATGCCGCAGACCAGCGCGCCAATTCCCGACAAAAACGTCAGCGCGCGATTGAATGTATAAAAGCTATCGCCGGGGTAATCCGGATGATCGCGAAGAACATTAGACACGAGAGCCTGCAATCCGATTTCCGACCAATAGCCGGCCCAACCATCCCGTATCGCCCAGAACGTCAGCAAGGACAACCCCACCGACCACCATAGAAACTCGCGGGTTCCCTTTACATCGAATTTTCGCGGCATGGATTCCTCCGATTAATGAGCCGGTTCCAGCGCGGCCCGCAGGGCGTGCACACGCTCCAGAATTTTCGCAAGGGCGACGTCCACCGGCACGCCGGCCATTTCGCCGGTTTGACGATCCTTGATTTCCACCTCGCCTTTGGCCAGCGAACGCTCGCCGACACTCACGCGCAACGGTGTGCCAATCAAGTCGACATCCTTGAACTTCACGCCCGGACGTTCATCACGGTCATCATACAACACATCCACGCCGGCCGCGGTCAATCCCGCCACCAGCTTTTCCGCCAACTCCGCGCTCGGGGCATGCGCGGCATTGATCGCCATGACCGTGACTTCGTAGGGCGCGATGGAGATCGGCCAGATGATGCCGTTCGCATCATGGCGTTGCTCAATCACCGACTGCAGCGTCCGGGTAACTCCGATGCCGTAACATCCCATCACCATGATATGCTGGTTGCCTTGCGCATCAAGATACTGGGCGCCCAGCTTTTCGCTGTACTTGGTGCCCAACTTGAATACATGACCGACCTCAATACCGCGCGCCTCCTTCAAAGCGCCTTGGCAGCGCGGGCATCCATCACCGCCCCGCGCAATCACCACATCCTCGTAACGCGCCGCTGGCGCATCGCGATCAAGGCTGATCTGTTTGAAATGCTGATCCACTTCATTCGCCCCCGAAATCATGCCGCGGCAACCACGCAATCCGCTATCGGCAATCACCGGAATCGTCAGGCCGACCGGTCCGGCAAAACCCACCGGCGCCCCGGTCACCCGCTCAATCACCTCCGGCGCGGCCAGCTCGGCATCCTGACCGATCAGCTTGCGCAATTTGATTTCGTTGACCTCGCGGTGTCCCGCCACCATCACCGCTACCGGCTTCCCGTCCGCCACATAGATCAGTGTTTTGATGAATTGCTCCGGCCCGGCCT
Organism: uncultured Verrucomicrobiota bacterium; assembly: GCA_964470065.1. Taxonomy (GTDB): domain Bacteria; phylum Verrucomicrobiota; class Kiritimatiellia; order CAIVKH01; family CAIVKH01; genus CALMUP01. The sequence goes on from CAYYAR010000016.1 coordinate 61,616, forward strand.
TGAGAAAACCCGACACTTCCTCGATGGTGCGCTGACCCGGCGTGTGCACTTTTTCCGGCGCGCCATCCGCCGGCTCGAACACGTTTTTACCCGCAAACCGGCCCTCGGCCTGCTCGAGGTTGGCCGCATACGCGCAGCTGTCGCACTCCACCAATCCGTCCTCACCTGCATCCGCCAGCACCATGAACTCATGCGAGGACTTGCCGCCCATCGCCCCGGTATCCGCTTCCACGACTTTCGTGCGCAAACCGCAACGCTGGAAAATCCGCACATACGCATCGTACATGCTCTTGTAGCTGACATCGGCTTCATCCCAACCCGTGTCAAAACTGTAGGCATCCTTCATGATGAACTCCTTCGCGCGCATCAGGCCGAAGCGCGGACGGATTTCGTCCCGGAACTTGGTTTGTATCTGATAGAAATTGCGGGGAAGATGACGGTAGGAATTGATCTCGCCGGCGGCCAGCCCGGTCACGACCTCTTCATGTGTCGGCCCCAGCACCATCGGCCGGTCCTGCCGGTCCTTCATTTTGAACATCACATGGCGCAGCACTTCGAACCGGCCCGAGGCCTCCCAGATTTCCTGCGGCTGCAGCGCCGGCATGAGAATTTCCAGCGCGCCGGCCCGGTCCATTTCCTGGCGGACGATCCGTTCGACCTTGCGCAAGGCCCGCAGTCCCAGCGGCAGAAAAGTGTAAAGACCGCCGCTCAACTTGCGGATCAGGCCCGCTCGCAGCATCAATTGATGACTCGGAATTTCAGCTTCCTGCGGAACTTCCCGCAAGGTTGGAATAAATTGTTGGGTCCAGCGCACAAGTACCTCGTAATGTAGTGGGCCAAGTTGTAGCGAATTTACCGCCCAGCGCAAGATTATGTAGCAATCCGGCGGCACGGCGTTCCTGTGGACGGTAACCCCGCGGATCAATCTTCTTGATCTCGCGACCCGGTTCATGCGTATCATCAAACTCCATTTCACCCCCGGGAGAAGCGATGAAAGACAACCAGATCAAGCGAAAGATTTATTTGTGCGGACCGATCATGGATGAACACGAAGGTGCCGCCCGGGCGTGGCGCGAGAAGGCCGTCGAGTTGCTGCGCGAGCACTTCACACTGCTCGATCCGATGCGGCGTAACTTCAAGGATCGCGAGGTCGACAGCGCCAACGAAATCGTGGAGTTTGATCTTCAGGACATCCGCGATGCCGACATTATTCTGGTGAACTACAGCAAGAACTCGATCGGCACGTCCATGGAGGTCTTTTACGCCTCCCACGAACTCAAGAAATTCGTGGTGGCCTTCTCCCCGTTCACCTTCAAGGATTGCAGCCCGTGGATGGTGCGGTTTTGCACCAAGATTCTGCCGGACCTGGAAAAGGCATGCCGGTACATCACCGAGCACTTCATCGAAAAACGAATGTAGTATCGGACGCGGTCTCCCGTATGCGCCCGGAAGAGTCGCGCTTAATGCGATGGAAATAAAAAACCGGCGCTGGTGATCGCGCCGGTGGCAATCGGAACTTCAGATTGTTCGGATTATACTTCAGGCTTGGTTTTGGGGATACCCAACGCCCGGTCGCCCGCTTTCCACTTGCCATTCTTGATCAGCTGGTTGATGCGCTCATAGCGCTTGAGCACATTGCGGCGAACAGCGATTTTGGCGGACGATTTAAAACTGGAATGCATACTCATGGTCTATTCTCCTAGCAGGGGCGGGATAGTGAGCAAACAGGGTGATTTTGTCAATCCATTTGGCCGACCGGCAATTTTTGCCTAATCCGCCCACCACACCGTGGCTTCGGCCAAACCGCGGACTCGCCCGGCATGATGGATCGAAGCCACCAGGTTTTCCCGCAGCTCGCTCCAGACGCGTGGCGTCCCGGCCCGACCCTCCACCATGATCGCCCCGGCGCCGGCCGCTCGCCAGTCGCCCACCCAGCCGGCCAGACGCCGGAAGACCGGCATCCACATCAAGGTTAAATCCTCACGCGGACGCATCGCCACCTTTTTTAAATTCACACGCACGTAGCACCCGCCGCGAAAAACCTCCGAGGCAATCAGTCGTACCAGATGGCGGCGGTGCGCCTCGTACAAGGCCGCGGGATCAGCAGAGGCGCGGAGCGCTTGGATGAAACGGGAACTGCCGGATCCTGTATCCGGCGCGTCGCCGCGAAACCCGGAACGCTCGATCAGAAAAAGCAAATAATCGTCATCAAGCTGATCGGTGCCATGCCGGGCCCGGCAGAAAGTGGCAATCGCGCCGCCGATGTCGTCCGCATATTCCGGATGCACGCCGGCGCGGCGAACCAACCGCGCAAGGGGCGACGGCGCCATCGTCGTGACCGTGACATGATCATCCGGCCACCACATATCATTCCCTGCCGATGAGCGATTCCACTTCGCTGAGAAACTGATTCACATCCCGGAAGCGCCGGTACACGGAGGCAAAACGTACATACGCCACTTCATCCAGCTCTTCGAGTTGGTTCATCACTTTTTGTCCGATGATCATGCTGGAAACTTCGCGCTCAAACTCGGCTTCCAATTGGCTCACGATAGTATCCACCATCGCCTCGATCTGCTGGGCGCTGATCGGTCGCTTCTCACATGCACGCTCGATGCCGCCGAGAAGCTTGCGTCGATCCATATCCTCGTGCCGACCATCACGCTTGATGACCCGCAGACTGGCCTTGATCACCTCTTCGTAGGTGGTGTAACGATGACCGCATTGGAGGCATACCCGGCGACGCCGTATGACATCCCCGTTTCTGATCGACCGGCTGTCGATGACCTTGTCGTCCTGATGACTACATTTGGGGCATCTCATGGACTAAAATCCGCTCCGGTACCTACTACATATGGTTGCCATGTTGACCCTCTAACCTATATCTCGTAGGGCTGTCAAGTTGCATCAAGAAAGTGTTTCCCCGGCGGAACGTCAACGAGTATGTCTATAAATAACAAATGACGGTCTTCGACTTGGAGCGTCTCAGACCGTCATTTGAAGTGATTCTCCTTACGGAGAATCATCCGTACGGTAATACGGATTTATTTTTTAGCCTTGGCTTTCTTCTTGGCAGGAGCCTTCTTGGCGGCTTTCTTAGCAGCTTTCTTCTTGGCCATGTCTCATTCCCTCCCTTCTCTCGTTATGTGTTTTCTTTTCTGGACCATCGGTTCAAACGACATTCGACCGGAGGCAATCCCGGCTAGACAGCCCAACCCGTCTCGCCATGCCCGCCATCCGGATCACGTGGGTGACAACCCGCGGGACCGGCGTCCTCGCGTTTGATACGCGCCTCGCGCGTGTGGTTGGAGAAGAAAGAAAATTCAAACGTTGAAGAGAAGTGCGACATATGGTGGTGACGCATCAGTTCCTAAAATAAATTGCTTGAACTATTTTCACGCAATCAACTTTCACTTCCTGATTCACACAATAGGAATGATTTTTTTCCACGTCAACAACGTACAAACATTTTTTTGAAAAATTTTTGCGCGGTCATAACGCGTCACGCGAGACGATGATGCTCACCGATGATGATGGAACGAAGCGTGTCGTATGTGGCATCGAGTCGATCATTGATGATGAAGTAATCGTACGAGCGCCAGCATGCGAGCTCTTTTTCCACTTGTTGCATCCGTCGCTCGATCACGTCATCGGAATCTTTGCCGCGCCCTTTCAATCGCGCGTGGAGAATTTCAAGCGAAGGCGGCGCGATGAATACATCGAGGTACGCGCGACGCAAAGGATCCGTGGCGGGAAGGCGCTCGATCGAGTCGCGAATCTGCCGGGCGCCCTGCACATCGATATCCATCAACACATCAACGCCCTTGTGCAAATGATCAATCACCGCGGCCCGCGGCGTGCCGTAGCGCTTGCCGTGAACGGCGGCATGTTCGAGAAACTCGCCTTCGTGAATCATCCGGTCAAACTCCGCCTCGGAGATGAAACGGTAATCCACGCCGTCAATTTCCCCGTCGCGGGGCTGGCGGGTCGTACAGGAAACCGAGTATTTCATCGACCGGAACTCGGAAATCAACCGGTCGCAAAGGGTGGTTTTTCCCGTGCCCGAGGGCGCGGAAATCACGATAAGCAGGGGTCGTGGCGCTGGATCAATCATTCGATGTTCTGCACCTGTTCGCGGAGTCGCTCCAACTCCGCCTTGATGGCGACGACCATGGAGGAAATCTGGGCATCCGATGCCTTGGCGGCGATGGTATTCACCTCGCGAAACATTTCCTGGGCGAGAAAATCGAGCGACCGGCCCGCCGGCTCCGTCTGACGCAGCATACCCCTCGCCTGCTGAAGATGACTCTGCAGGCGGGTCAACTCCTCGGTAATATCCGCACGGTCGGCAAACAGCACGACCTCCTTCTCCAACCGCTCGTCATCCACTTTCCATCCGCCCGCGAGCTGCTCGATCCGGGTCTGAAGCATTTTGCGGTAGTGAGCGGTGAGCACCGGTGCGCGCGCGGCAATTTTCCTGACCAGCGTTTCCAGCTGCGCCAGTCTTCCACCCAGATCGGCTCCCAGCGCGATCCCCTCCCGCCGTCGCATGGTCGAAAAAGATTTCATCGCCCGGCCGAGCGCCTTCTCGATCACCGGCTTGGACCGGTCGACATCTTCGCCGGCCTCGCGGATCACCAGTACGCCGGGTACGCGCAACAAATCAGCAAATGAAATTTCCGGACTGATTCCCAGACGGCCGGCCGAGGCGCGCACTTCCTTCACGCAATGTGCCGCCAGCGCATGATCAATCCGCACCGATCCGGCTGGTGTATCGCGCGTGGTCGTGACGGCAATCTGCACATGAATACGTCCCCGCGACATTTGGTGGGATAGTTTTTCCAGTATCCACGGCTCCAGCGATTGCAACGCGCGGGGAAGATTGATCAACACATCCAGTTGCTTGCGGTTGACCGAGCTTATTTCGACATCGGCACGCAGACCGTCCACTTGGGCAAAGCCCTGCCCGAATCCGGTCATGCTCTTCAAACTCATGCCCTCGCTTTGCCTTCCGCTTGCGCCATATCCCAGGCTTCCATTTGGGCCACATCCTTGTCACCGCGACCGGACATATTCACGATCACCACCTGGCCTTTTTTGAAGCGCTTCTTGTGATGGAGCATGTAGCCGATCGAATGCGCGGTTTCAAGCGCCGGTAAGATTCCCTCAAGACGGCTGACCGCATTCACGCCATCCATCGCCTGTTCGTCCGTGGCATAGGCATACTCGACCCGGCCCATGTCGCGCAGCAAACTGTGCTCCGGACCCACCGCGGCATAGTCAAGGCCGGCGCTGACGGAATGCGTCAGCATGATTTGTCCGTCCGGATCCTGCAGCACGTAGGTTTTCGTCCCCTGCAACACGCCCAGCTTGCCTTCGGCAAATCGCGCGGCATGACGGCCCGGCTTGATTCCCTCGCCTCCGGCCTCAACCCCCAGCATCTTCACGCCGCGGTCGCCGAGAAAAGGGTGAAACAGTCCGATCGCGTTACTGCCGCCGCCCACGCAGGCAACCAACCAGTGCGGAAGGCGACCCTCCTGCTTGCGAATTTGCGCACGCGCCTCGCGGCCGATGACGCTCTGGAAATCGCGGACCATCAAGGGATACGGGTGCGCACCCAGCGCGGAGCCGATGATATAGTGCGTATGACGGACATTCGTCACCCAGTCACGCATGGCCTCGCTGATCGCCTCTTTCAAGGTTTGTTGGCCCGCAGTCACCGCTACCACGTCGGCACCGAGGCGGCGCATGCGCGACACATTCAGCGCTTGCCGTTCCATGTCCACCTTGCCCATGTAAATCACGCAGCCAAAACCAAACATGGCAGCCACGGTCGCCGTCGCCACGCCATGCTGTCCCGCCCCGGTTTCGGCAATGATGCGGGTCTTGCCCATGCGACGGGCCAGCAACATCTGGCCGAGTGAATTATTAATCTTGTGAGCGCCGGTATGGCAAAGATCCTCGCGCTTCAAATAAAGACGCAAACCACCGAGCTCCTCGGAAAGGCGGCGGGCAAAAAACAGCGGCGTTGGCCGGCCCACGAATTCGCGGAGATAATAATCGAGCTCCTTCTTGAAGGCCGGATCACGCCGCGCTTTCGCATACTGATCGGCCAGTTCGCGGAGCGGCGCCATCAAGGTTTCCGGGACATACATCCCGCCATAAGGTCCAAAATGACCTCGTTGATCCGGCTGTGTCACATACTTCGACATAAACGAATAAATTCCCGCACGAGGTTGATATCCTTCTTTCCAGGGCGCGACTCCACGCCGCTGCTCACATCCACGCCCCACGGCCTGACCGCCCGGATCGCATCCCGCACATTATCCGGACGCAATCCACCCGCGAGGAGCACCGGCGTGCCGCTCGCCTGCACCAGCGCGCGCACCGCCTCCCAATTTCCGGTTGCACCGGTTCCACCGGGAAGTTCCTTACTATAGGTATCCGCCACAAAAGCGTCAACGCGCGTACGCACACCGGCATCATTCAACTTCATGCGATCGGCATGTACGGCGCGCCAGATCTTGACGCCTTCAAGCTCAAGCCCCGCCGGCACGCTCGCGCCATGCACCTGAATCACATCCAAACCAGCCAGGCGGGCAATGCGCACGGCCTCGTGCGGATCCGGGTCGACGAAAACACCCACCTTGAGCGCTTGCGTCGGCGCCCCGGGCAGCCAGCGGATCAAATCCGCGGGCCGCACCGCACGCGGCGAACCCGGCCAAAGCACGAAGCCGAGAGCATTCGGTTGCAACGCGGCAACCGCGGCGAGATCCTCCTCGCTGGCAATGCCGCAGATTTTTATGAAGACATCCATGCCGGCTCCATCAACGCGCGAACAGCCTCCTCAAGATCCGGACGACGAAGCAAATGCTCACCCACCAGCACCGCGCCGACGCCCGCCGCGCGAACCCGCTTTACATCATCGGCAGTGCGTATGCCGCTTTCACTGACGACCAAGGTGTCCGCCGGCAACTCCCGCTGCACACGCTCCGTGGTTTCGAGCGAGGTGATAAATGTTTTCAAATTGCGATTGTTGATGCCAATCAGTTGCGCTCCGGCATCCACCGCCACCGACGCCTCGACTTCATCATGCACCTCCACAAGCGCCTGCAAGCCGGCCAGATGAATTTCGCTCATCAGAGAGACGAGCATCTCCCGGCTCAACGCCGCCACAATCAACAACACCGCCGATGTACCCAGCGAACGGGCATGCCACACCTGCCATGGATCAACCACAAATTCCTTGTAGAGCAAAGGCAGCGTCACCGCCCGCCGCACCGCCCGCATATCGTCGGCGCCACCGCCAAAATAGGTGGCATCCATCAACACCGACAAGGCCTGGGCACCTCCGGCCTCGTAGGCCGAGGCAATCGCCGCGGGGTCAAAAGGATCACGGATCACGCCGGCGGATGGCGAACGCCGCTTCACTTCGGCAATCAACCCCGGACGCCGCGAGATCAGGGCATTGCGAAAATCCGGAGGGTCTACCCGCGCCTCGGCGGCACGACGCAAAACGGCAAGCGGGACCATGTCCCGGGACCGGGCCACCTCGACATGCTTGGTGGCAAGTATCTGCTCAAGCATGTTCATCGCTTGGACTTCTTCATTTTAAGATAGCGTTCGATAAATAATTCCAGGTCGCCATCCAGCACGGCATCCACCTGGCTGGTCTCCGCGTCGGTGCGATGATCCTTCACCATCTGGTACGGTTGCAAGACGTAAGAACGGATCTGACTGCCCCAGGCGATCTCGCCTTTGTCGCCGTAAAACTTTTCCATCTCCTTGCTCTGCTTGTCCCGCTCGATTTCATACAGCCGGGCCGCGAGCATCTTCATCGCCTTGTCGCGGTTGGCATGCTGCGAGCGCTCGGCCTGACACGACACCACCACTCCGGACGGCAAGTGGACAATACGGATGGCGGAGTCGGTTTTGTTTACGTGCTGACCGCCTGCACCGCTGGAGCGAAAGGTGTCCACCCGCAAATCCTTGTCCTCGATCTGAATGTCAATCGAATCGTCGATTTCCGCGGCGATGTCGCAGGCGACAAACGACGTGTGCCGGCGCTTGTTCGAATCAAACGGACTGATGCGGACCAGACGATGCACGCCGCGCTCGCCTTTCAGATAACCATAGGCGTATGGACCCGACACTTGAATGGTCACGCTTTTGATGCCGGCTTCATCGCCACGCTGAATGTCCATCACCGACACGCCAAATCCGGCGCGCTCGCAATAACGGGAATACATGCGAAGCAACATTTGCGCCCAGTCACAAGACTCCGTTCCGCCGGCACCGGCGTTAAGGCTGAGATAGGCGTTGTTGGCATCGAGCTTGTCGGCGAGAAGCGATTTAATCTCGAACCGGCGGTAGTCGCCGGCCAGCGACGACATCAAACGTCCGCACTCCTGCTCGGCCGCCTTTCGCTGCTCGTGTTGGGTTTCGGATTCGGCCAGCTCAATCATCACATCGAGGTCTTCCGTTCCCCGCATGATTGCGTCAAACGGCTCGAAGATGCCTTTGAGCGCGTTGGTTTCCGCTATGACCGCCTTGGCCTTGTTTTGATCGTTCCAGAAGTCGGGAGCGGTGGCTCGCGCCTCCAACTCTTCGCATTTGCGTCGTTGGGTATCGACGTCAAAGATAACCTCTGAGCTCGTTCAAGCCCTGCTTAATGTCGGCCAATTGTTTGTGAATGTCTTCCATCATAATTCATTCCATGCCATGAGGGGAAAAAGATAGCGAACAGAAAATCGATATCAAAGGTAAAAGACCGGTATGCTTCAAACCAGCCGGCGCCATGCCCAAAGCCAGGCCGGAATCCCCAGGCCCAGACAGACCCAGGCAAACATGTCCCCGTAACGGGTATATACGGTCAACGGCATGCGGTCGAAGGGTACCTGCGCCGTGACCAGTTTGAAACCCGGCCCATCATGGCGGCCTTGCTGATCTTTCAATACATCGGTGATCTGTCCGCGGGGATTGATGGCGCAGGATATCCCGGTGTTGGCCGCCCGCACCAGCGGCACCCGGTTCTCCACGGCCCGGAACACGCTGAGCGCCATGTGCTGGCGTGAGCCCCACAAAGGATCAAACCATGCATCGTTGGTTTGATTGATCAGCAGGCGGGCACCATTTTTCACCGAATCGCGAGCGAGATAGGCCAGCGTGTCCTCGAAACATATCAGCGACGAAAACGGCAGGCCACGTCCTGGCGCGCGAAATACGGTGCTGGTCGAGCCGGGCGAGAAACTTTCCGCGATCGGCGTCATCGCCGTGATGAACCGGATATGCTCATGCCAGGGCACATACTCGCCGAACAACACGAGGTGACGCTTGTCGTATTCGGCGACAATCACGCCATTCGTATCGAAAAGAAATGAACAGTTAAAATAAAGAGGGCGCCGGTCCGCATAGGTTTCCATATCCATCGACCCGACGAGGATCGGCGACCCCAACCGGCTTAGCTCGTAGACCGTCTGATAACACTCGTCGCTCCATCGCACATCGAAGGGCAAGGCTGTTTCCGGCCAGACCACCATCTCGGGCTTGGCGAACTCGACCGCCATGGTGGTGAGTTCGTAGAGGCGACGATAGATCATCTTCACCTTTTCCTTGTCCCACTTTTCGTCCTGGGGAATGGATGTCTGAATCAGGGCCAGGCGGTAATCGCGTCCATGCACCTCGAATTCGCGCGCCATCCGGTTTCCGCTGACGAACATGATCACCACCACCAGCATGGCCAGCATGAGCTCCGTGTGCGGTTTGCGCCCGAGTCGGGCATGCCCGTGCAGATAGCGAAGAATTGTGATCGCGATGGCCGTATTGGTAAAAACCATCATCGCGCTAATGGCATACACACCACCCCAACTGGCATGCTGAATGAGCGCCAGATGCTCATATTGACATGCACCCAGCGGATTCCACGGAAATCCTGTAAACCAGGTGGCGCGGGCGAATTCGGTCCCGACCCACACCGCCGTTGCCAACACCATGAACAAAATGTTCCAACCCGTTTTGCCCGAGCCGAAGCGCTTCAACCATGCAGACGCGAAAATAGCAAGGGGGATAAAATAAAGTGCGCAATAGAGGGCGAGCAGGAGCCAGCCTAAATACGTCACCCGGGTCAGCCAGAAAATCGTCACCAACCAGAACACACATCCAGCCAACCAGCCCGAACGCCAGCGTTGATCCGGTCGCATATATCCGCAGGCGACCAGCCAGGGTATCAATGCGATCCACCCGGCATCGGCTATGTCAAAGGGAGCAAAGGCCAAAGCAAGCAGCAGGCCTGACAGAGCAGAGGCGATATATGGCCAGACGGACAGAAAGGACATATCCGGAGAATAATTCCTGTTTCGCGGATGTCGATGTGTGAATGAGGCGCGGCCATGCATGCCCGCAACAAAACATCCCTCCGGAGGCCGGAGGGATGTTGCTCAACCGTCATGTGTTGCGCAGTTCAGCCCTCATCCTTGTGAGCCATGACCTGACTTCAACAATGGGACACCCTGACGCACATGTATACGGGAATCAGCTTGCG
>CAYYAR010000017.1:0-39686 GCA_964470065.1 uncultured Verrucomicrobiota bacterium
ATGACTCCGATCAAAAACTCAACCCTTGCCATTCAATGACTTGCAATAGCAGGCGATCGACATGTTGAACTCAAGAGATTTCGACGCATCATCAAGCGATACTACTCCCATTTTTCGCGGCTGACCGGGACGATTCGCCCTGCCCCTTTGTTTCTGCGGTAGGGTCAGGCGTCTCGCCGAGCCGGAACCATGCTCGCCGCGCCCAGCGTGCGCGGCTACACAAGAGGGCGGCATTACATATCAGTGAGTCGATTATTGCCGCAACTTCGCCACGCACGCCACCAATGCTTCGCGCAGGCGTTCATAATCCGCATCGGTTGTGTAGCGGCTAGCGCTCATCCGGACCACGGCGGTGCGCGCGTTGGCAAGGCCCATCGCGGCGAGCACGTGCGATGGTTCATGTGCACCCGATGCGCAAGCGCTGCCGGAAGAGCAAGCCACGCCATGCATGTCGAGCAGGGCAAGCAGCGGTTCTGTTTCGATGCCGGGGAAAAGTGCCAGCGTGGTGTTGGGCAAGCGCGGTTGGTTTTTTCCGGCGATGATCACGCCGGGAAAAGTCGACGCCAACCAGCGCTCGAAATCATCGCGGCGCGCGCCGAGGTCTTCCGGTAGCGAGCGCACCAGTTCCGCGGCGGCACCAAACGAAACAATTTGAGGAACCGATTCGGTTCCCGGCCGCCGGCCCGATTCTTGTTCTCCACCATACATCAGCGGTTCAAAGCCATGCGGATCACGCACATACAAAGCTCCTATACCCTTGACGGCGTGACACTTATGCCCACATGCCGCGGCATAGTCGACGCCGAGCTCGACGAGGGATATAGAAATTTTGCCGGCGGCCTGAACGGCATCGGTATGGACCAGGGCGCCCGCGGCGTGGGCCATGGCGGTAATTTGTTGAATCGGATACACAACTCCGGTTTCGTTGTTGGCCAGCATCACAGACACCAACGCCACATCAGGAGAAAGAGCCCGGGCGAGATTATCCAGATCGAGCTCGCCGCTATGATTGACCGGCACCACATGAACGCGAAATCCTTGCGCCTCGAGGCGCGGCCTCCATCCCCAGACCGCGGCGTGTTCCACCGCCGAGAAGATCACGTCGCGACGCGCGGGCCGGGCCGCGAGCGCGGCGTGAATGGCCATGGCATTGCTTTCGGTCCCGCCGCTGGTAAAAACCACGCTTTGCGATGGAGCTCCGATTAGCGCGGCCACGTGTTCGCGGGCCGAGGCGATTGCCATCGCGGGCTTGCGCGCATATGCATGCGGGCTGGAAGGATTGCCATAATGATCGCGCAAAAATGGCCACATGGCTTCCAACGCTTCCGGAGCGATGGCCGTGGTCGCGTTGTTGTCAAAATATACCGTCATGTTTCTATGGGTCGCCTCGGGATGATTGAAGCGACGTGAACGATTCAAATCTCTCTTACGAAAGTTTATCCCGTCAGCAACCAAGTTCCAACCATCGGATTCACGCGGCTAAAAATTCTATGTCCCTTGCGAGCCGCCTTCACGCATGCGCTTGATCCAAACGGAAAGAATCGCGATGTCCGCCGGATTTACGCCGGAGATGCGGGAGGCTTGGCCGAGGTTTTCCGGGCGAATTTTGGCCAGCTTCTCACGCGACTCGCGCCGCAGTGCAATGATGGACAAATAATCTATAGTTTTCGGAATATCCTCTTTTTCAATGACTTCCGATTTTTTTATCCTTTCAATTTCCCTTTGAATATACCCCTCATACTTGATCATCACCTCTATTTGCTGGATGACCTCGGCATGCAGGTCTGGAATAGCGCCGGGCAAGCTCCGGTAGTCGGATTCGGGTCGCTTGAGCAATTGGGATAGTGAGGCTCCATCAACAAATTTTGTTCGCAGCCGGGCGACTTCGCGCTCAACATCATTCGACCAGCCGCCTATTCGTTGAAGAGTGCAATCAGACACGATTCCCAACGATTTTGCATGTTCATGGAGGCGGAACATGGCGTTATCTTGCCGCAGGATCAATCGATGTTCGGCGCGGGAGGTAAACATCCGGTACGGCTCTTCGGTGCCTTTGGTAACCAAATCGTCAATCAGCACTCCGATGTAGGCTTCGTGACGATTTAGCTCCAGGGGCGGTCGGCCGAGTGCCTTCAACGCTGCGTTGGCTCCGGCGACAAACCCTTGCCCGCCGGCCTCCTCGTAGCCTGTGGTGCCGTTGATTTGTCCGGCCAAAAATAGACCCTCCACCAGCTTTGTTTCCAGCGTATGAAACAACTGGGTTGGGTCGCAAAAATCATATTCGATCGCATATCCGGGCCGGATAAATACGGCCCGTTCCAGGCCGGGAATGGAGTGAATCATCGCGTGCTGGACATCCTCGGGCAGGCTATTGGACGTGCCGTTCGGATAGATTTCCACCAGGTTACGGCCTTCCGGCTCAATGAACACGTGATGCCGGGGTTGATGGGAAAATTTGACGATCTTGTCTTCGATCGACGGACAATACCGGACGCCGGTGCCCTCGATCATGCCTCCATACATGGCGCTGCGACCCAGATTGGATCGAATGATTTCGTGGGTTTCGGCGGTGGTATGGGTTAAATAGCATGGAATCTGGTTTGTTCCCGGCACCCAGGGCCGGACTGGATCGGCCATTTGTTCCACGTGGAACATGGCCTCCGCGGCCTTAGCCGGATCCGGGTGTTCCACGTGGAACATTTCTCGATCCTCGCGGGCCGCCAGCGAGAGAAGCGGTGGAGGCTCAAGTCCAGGCTGAATCTCCATGTTGTGCCAGTCGATGGAGTCCTTGTGAAGTCGCGGGGGCGTTCCGGTTTTCAACCTTCCCATACGGAATCCAAGCGATTCAAAGGACGAGCTGAGTTCGTAAGCCGCTTGCTCGCCGGCCCGGCCACCTTCGAAATTCTTGTCGCCAATATGTATTTTCCCGCGCAGAAATGTACCCGAAGCCACGACGAGGCACTTGGTTTGAATCAACGATCCATCGGCGGTCTTGATGCCGCGAAGCCGGCCATTTTCTACCCATATGGCCGTGGCCAGCGCTTCCAGCACATCCAGATTGGCGGTTTGATCAATTACGGCCTGCATACGGGCCGGAAAAGCTTCTTTGTCGTTTTGTACCCGATGAGCCTGAACGGCTGGTCCTTTCCGGGTGTTCAAGGTGCGGAATTGGATCCCGGTATAATCGGTATTTCGAGCCATTTCACCGCCCAGCGCATCCAGTTCCATGACCATGTGTGATTTGGCGATTCCGCCGATGGATGGATTGCAGGACATCCGGGCAATCGCCTTTTTCTCCATGGTGAGAAGGCCGGTTTTTGCCCCCAAACGAGCCGAGGCCAACGCCGCTTCATAGCCGGCATGGCCCGCGCCTACAACTACGACATCGTACTGGAGCGATTGAGTCACAAGTGAAAAATATAACCTGTTTTTGCCGGATTAAAATGAATAAAGCCGGAGTCGAATCTTGTCTGTCCCTATTTTCCGATGCAAAAACGGGAGAAGGTCGCGTTCAGCAATTCCTGGTGGTAGATCCGCCCGGTGGCGGTTCCCAAGATCTCCAAACCGTCCCGCAGAAGCGCACAGGCCAAGGGAATTTGATCTTCGCGCCGGCCGGAAACCAGCGTGGATGCTTTTTGCACATGCTCGCAAAATTTGGCGAGAATATCGCGATGCCGTTCAGAAATAACTGCCTGTTGATCAGCGCCTTGTGCATAGCTTGATTGGAGTATATCCGATAACTTGCTGCGGATCATCGCGACTGCTTCTATGTCCCTAAGCGATAGGCGCAGTTGGATTGGAAAGTGATGTATATCCGGAGGCAATTTACATGATCCGGCGTTGTCCACCCCGGCAGCCAGCAGATCCAATTTATTCCATACGATCACGGTGTTGGACGGCTCCAGCTGTTTCAAATGCGCCTTATCATCCGCGGATAAACCGGCCGCCGCATCCATCATGTAGATGGTGATATCGGCCTTGCGCAGGTGATCCCGCGACCGGCGAATTCCTTCCTGTTCGATGGCACATGCGGTGTCCCTCAAACCGGCGGTATCGACCAGGCGCAGGGGGATGCCATTGAGCAGGTAGCCCTCCTCGATGGTGTCGCGCGTCGTTCCCGGCACATCCGAAACGATCGCCCGGTCTTGACCAAGCAGTCGGTTCATCAGGGTCGATTTTCCGACATTCGGGCAACCGGCAATCACGATCAGCGCGCCCTCACGCAATAATCGGCCATCCAACCAGGTCGAAAGCAACCGGTCCGCGCGAACCTGCACCTCCCGCAACCTCCCCAAAATATCATCCATTACCGCCTCGGGAAGCTCGTCCTCAGGGAAATCCATCGTAGCTTCCAGGTCGGCGTTTATAGCAATTGTGTTATCATAAATAATTGATAATGAATTACTTATAGATCCATTTAATTGCTCGACCGCCGCTTTGGCCGCCCGCTCACTCCGCGCCTTGATCAAATCAAGCACCGCCTCTGCCTGAACCAAATCCATCCGCCCGAGCAGGAATGCCCGCTGGGTGAATTCGCCCGGTTCGGCCAATCGCGCCCCTGCCTCCACGACCCGCCGTAGAATGCGCTGGCTGGAAATGGTGCCCCCGTGCCCATGGATTTCTACCTGGTCTTCGCCGGTATAACTTCGCGGAGCGCGCATGAACAGCATGAGCACGTCGTCGATGCGTTGTTCCCCGGCATCCATCACGGTTCCGTACGCAAAGGTGAATGGTTTTCGTCGCGATGGCGGCTCGCCCCGGCTCCGGAATATGCGATCCGCCACCTTGTATGTTTCCGGTCCGGAAATGCGCACTATCGCCACGCCGGCTTCGCCCGCCGCTGTCGCGATGGCCGCTATCGTGTCGGCCCGCGTCATGTTTTTTTCTGCCGGGCCGCCCAGGCAATATGTTCACGCAATGGTTCATCCGCCCGCAACATCTCCAGGGAATTCAGGGTTTTACCCAGGGTCATCTCGTCGTAGCGGTCATGAATTCCATCGTGACACAAGCGGCAAATATCAATGCCGCGGGCAAGCTCGTGCCGGTTGTAATTCTTCTGAAAATACGCACGGCGATGAAGTTTTTTCGGAATCAAATGATGAAACGTCAATGGCCGCCGGCATCCGCACAAGACACAACCGGGAGATTCAAGGGATGTCGCTGACGATGGCATTCCTTGACGTTTTCAAAATGACATTTCGTCGTCAAGTCCCGTAGAGCTTTTGCCAATAACCTTGTCAGTCTGCCATCGATGGGTTTAGGTTGAAAAAATCATGAGTGAAACAGTTTTTCAAAATGCGACTTTTCTCGCGGCCTTTATCGGTTGGTTCGCCGCGCAGTTCATCAAATTTATCTGGAACCTCATCACAACGCGCCAGTTTGATTTTCGCTACATGATCGCCACCGGCGGCATGCCCAGCGCACATTCAGCCGCCGTGAGCGCCATGGCCACGTCAGCGGGAATTCGCGAAGGCATCCAATCCACCACCTTCGCGGTCGGCCTCGTGTTGGCGCTGATTGTCATGTTCGATGCGCAAAGCGTGCGCCGCGCCGCCGGTCAGCAAGCTCGTCTGCTTAATCAAATGGTGCAGGAATTATTCAAGGAGCATCACTTTTCCAAAGAGAAACTTGCCGAGTTGCTCGGTCATACCCGGCTGGAAGTGCTTGCCGGGATGTTGCTGGGTGTGCTGACCGGATTCGCCGTACACCGCTAGGTTCATTTTCTGAGCTGGCTTGTCGCGCGTGCGCGGTCACCACTTTCGCCGGCAGATATATACCGGTTTTAGCTACTCGCCGTTCGCTTCCGCGCCGGATTTTTGCCGCCACGACTTGATGGATTGGCCTACTGATTTTGCCGCATCGCCGGGAACGTTTTTCGTGACTTCTGGTTCTCCGCTGCCAAATTCCAGTTCAAACAGGCTGGCTGGTTCCTCGCCGGTACCGTAATCGCGATCATCGCTGTAGCCGGCTTCCCATCCCGGTGTTCCACAACCAGTGAGCAGCGTGATGGCCCATCCACACAGTCCGGTTCGTATCGCGTTCATGGTGAAGTATAGGCGCAACAATCGAACGATAAACATATTTTCCAATGATTGGAAAATTGTCCGCCGAAAAGTTCCAATCGTTGGAACTTTTTCAGCGAATGCGCATCGGCATGAGCACATACAGGAACGGCGCATCGCACTTGATGACGCCGGGACTCAATTCATCGCTGAACTCGATTGCCACTTCATCCGACGTCAGGTTGCGCAAACAATCCATGATGAAATCAGGATTGAAGGCAATGCCCATCGGTTTGCCGCCGTACTTGATGGCCATCGACTCGCTGGCCTCGCCGACTTCGGCCGAGATCGACGACACCGTGACCTGGTTTTTCTCGAAGGCGAGGGTGACCGAGCTTGTCTTGTCGCTGACCAGCGAAACGCGGCGAATGGTGGTGAGCAGGGTTTCGCGCTCCATGGTCACGCGTTCTTCGCATTGCGAGGGGATGACCTGACGGAAGTTCGGATAGGTGCCATCCATCATTTTGGTGATGATATGCATGTTTCCAAACGCGAAAGCGGCCTGGTTGTCGCCAGCCATGATTTTTATATTCCCTTCCACGCCAAGGGTTTTTATCAATTCATTGATGGTTTTATTGGGAATGACCAGATCGCCCGCGGATTGCTCCGGGAATTCCAGCGCCTGCTCGTACAAGGCCATGCGTCGGCCGTCGGTGGCGACCACGGTGAGTTTGTCGTCGCGAAAACTGAGCAGGACACCGTTGAGGATGTAGCGGGATTCCTCGGTAGAGGCGGCGTAATGGGTGGCGGCCAGCATTTTCTTGAAGGTGGCCTGTTCAAGCGTGAAGGTACGTTGACCTTCGAATTCGGGAATGGGCGGAAACTCCTCTTCGGATATGCCGATGATCTTGAATACCGATGATCCGGATTTGATCGTGGCAACATCCTTGTCATCCACATTGATTTCGATATCGGCCAGCGGAAGCTCGCGAATGATACTGAAGAGGCGGCGGGCGGGCAGGGTGGTGCCGCCTTCGCGATTGATCTTGGCCTCGCAGGTGGTTTGTACGCTGACTTCCAGATCGGTTGCGGTGAGTTCGAGTTTTCCAACCGCCGCCTTGAGATGCACGTTGTTGAGGATGGGCAAGGTGCTGCGGGCACTGATGCCGGATTGAACTTTCTGCAATCCTTCGAGGATCTGCTCTTTGCTGGTTACCAATTTCATCGCGATGCTCTCCCGGCGTTGTTCATTTCCTTATCGGATAAAGAATCAATCTATGTGTAAACCGTATAAGTATTATGTCCTGTGGATAGTTGCAATAACCAACCTTGCCCGTTTTGCATGAACCATTTACGCGGCTAGCGACCCTGTGTAAAAACCAGCGCTCGCGCCGGGTTTACTGACAAAGCAGGTGTGCCACCCGGGTTATTGTTTTTTCTCCACAGGTTATTTGCCTGATGTGCACACGCCATCCACAACCTCGAGCGCGGCATGACCATATCCGTCATTGAATCGACCGCAAATTTTTCTACACTGGTCATATGTTCAACGATCTGCTGCTTGCCATCGTGCTTGTATTTGCCGGCGGCGTTGCCGCCTGGTGGTGGATGCGCGGTCGCGGTGCGAAGGCACCGGCGGCCGAACGGACCATCTATTCCACCATGCAGCAACTTCGTTCCATCGGCCAACTTTCCGTCTTCAAGGCCGTGACCAAGGAGATTGTCACTGAAACCGATCATTCCTGGGGATCCTTCGGTAAAAAATACCTAAGCTGGGTTCTTTCGCAAAAGAAAATGGCGATGATTTTCGAGTTTGAAATCGATTTCCGTTATGACTTGCGACGGCCGGAATTCCAGATCGTCGAAACCGGCCCCGGCGCCTACCGTCTGACCCTCCCGCCGTGCCTCTACGAGGTGCATATTCGCGATATACGTTTCTATGACGAACAGGGATCCAAGTTCATGCCGTGGCTGGTTCCCGATCTGCTCAATTCATTTCTCGGTGCGGGATTTTCCGAAGAAGATAAAAACAATCTCGTCCGCTCGGCGAAAAACCACGCCGAGGGCGAAGCCCGCAAACTTATCGATTCACTCCAAAATGAAGTGCAAGCCTCCGCCCGCGCGGTTCTGTCGTCGATCGGCAAGGCGTTCGGGGCCAGCACGCTGGATTTTGACTTTGTCCGCGCGGAAAAACCCGATCTGAGCATTGCTTATCCCCAAAAAGCCGCTTGATCACGGGCGCGGATAGCTTCATTTCTCGTGCTTTCACTTGCCAGGCCACCCCTTTTTCTATTTCATTGCCGGAGATTGTTTCAAACCAGTAAAATAGCAAGGAAAGGAGCTCTATGAAAAAAGTATCGTATGTATGGTTAACCGGCATGCTTGCCGTTGGTATCATGGCCGTTGGTTGTGGCAAGCCGGCCTCCACCGTGAGCGAGCCCGTCTCCGAGGCTGCCCCGGCACCCGCGACGGCTGATCTTGTCGAACAAGCCAAGCAAGCCGCCGAAGCCGCCGCGGAGAAAACCGAAGCGGTCATGCAGTCGGTTTCCGAGGACGTGAAAGAGGTGGTGGAAAGCGCGAGTGATAAAGCCGCCGAAATAGCCCAGGAAGTTTCCGAAGCGGCTGCCGCCGTGAAGGAAGAAGTCGCCCCGGTGGCCGAAAAAGCCATCGAAGAAGCCAAACAGGCATTCGAACAGGCGGAACAGACGATTCAACAGCTGACTGAACCAGCGACCGAGTCATCCGATACCCTCGCTCCGGCCGAGGTGGAAGCCCTTGCCTCCGAGCCTCCGGTTCCGGTTGTCGAAGAAGTGGTTGACGTGACCACCGAGGTGGCAACTGAAGTCACGGAAGCCGCTGCCGTTGTGGAAACCATCGACGTGCCGGTAACAGAACCGGCCGCCGTGGAACCTCCGGCCGTTCCCGCCCAATAATTCCCGGACATAGCGGTTGTTCGAACGGGGTCGCCTTGCCGCGGCCCCGTTTTTTTATTGGGTCCATCGTTATGGATTTGCCCGACCAATCTCATTTGTTATCTTCCCACGCCTAACGAAGGAACGGAGTAAGCCACATGATACCTCGCTATACCCGCCCGGCCATGGCGGCCATATGGAACGATGAAAACAAGTTTTCGATCTGGCTGAAGATCGAACTGATGGCATGCGAGGCTATGCATAGGTTGGGTATCGTGCCGGCCGCCGACTTGAAGCGCATCAAAAGCCGCGCCCGGTTCAGCATCGACCGGATTCTCGAGATCGAGGAGGAAGTTCAACACGACGTCATCGCGTTTCTGACCAACGTGGCCGAATACGTCGGACCCTCATCGCGCTACATCCATAAAGGCATGACGAGCTCGGATGTCATCGACACCGCTCTGGCCATCCAAATGGTCGAGGCGGCGGATTTGCTCATCGAAGGTGTTGAGGCTGTGCGCAAAGCTGCCGCCATGCAGGCGCGCAAACACAAATACACCCCGATGATCGGGCGGTCGCACGGGATTCACGCCGAGCCGATCACCTTTGGTTTGAAAATGGCGCTGATGTATGACGAGTTTGGTCGGGCGCTCGCGCGCCTCCGGCAGGCGCGGGAAATCGTCCGGGTCGGCCAGCTATCCGGCGCGGTCGGTACCCACGCCCACCTCGATCCATTCGTGGAAAAACATGTGTGCGCCAAACTCGGCCTCAAGCCGGCGGCGATCTCCACCCAGATTCTCCAGCGCGATCGTCATGCCGAATACCTGAGCGCGCTGGCCCTGGTCGGTTGCTCGGTCGACCGGTGGGCCACCGAGTTTCGTCACCTCCAGCGAACCGAAGTCGGGGAGACCGAGGAATTTTTCAGCGCCACACAAAAAGGTTCCTCCGCCATGCCGCATAAACGCAATCCGATTATCGGCGAGCGGCTCAGCGGTATGGCGCGCTTGTTGCGCGGGTACGCGCTTGCCGGAATGGAAAACGTGGCCTTGTGGCACGAGCGCGACATTTCCCACTCGTCGGTGGAACGGGTTGCCTTGCCCGACGCCACCATCGCCCTCGATTACATGCTCGCGAAACTGGCCGGCCTGGTTCAGAACCTGAAGGTCAACAAGGACCGGATGAAGGCCAACCTGGAAATGACCCGTGGCTTGATCCATTCACAACAGGCCTTGCTGCTGCTCACGGAAAAAGGAATCACCCGCGAAAAGGCCTACCGCATCGTCCAGCGCCATGCCATGGCGGCGTGGGCGGGTCAAGGTCATCTCAAGGAATTGTTGGCGGCCGATCCGGATGTGGCGGGGCGGATCGCATCCGCCGAACTGGATCACATCTTCAACCTCGATGTGCATTTCCGCGATGTGGACCGGACTTTTCGCGCCGCAGGCCTGGGCGGCGGAAAGGTGCGCCGATGAAGAAGCGCGGATCCGTCTACGCATCGGCCGGTGTCGATATCGACGCCAAGATGAATGTGTTGAAACAGGCAAAGAAAATGATCCAGTCCACCCTGACGAAGGACGCGATCAACACTTGGGGTTCCTTCGGCGGGCTGTTCCGCGCGCCCGGTCGCGAGCACGTGCTGGTCAGCAGCATGGACGGGGTTGGCACGAAGCTGAAGGTCGCCACGCTGGCCGGCCGGCATGACACCGTTGGTCAGGATATTGTGAATCATTGCGTGAATGACATTCTGGTTCAGGGCGCGCGACCGCTCTTCTTCCTCGACTATATCGGTGTGGCAAAAATGGATCCGCCGATGATGGCGGATTTGCTCAAGGGACTAGTCAAGGCCTGTCGCGACAATCAGTGCGCCCTCATCGGCGGCGAGACGGCCGAATTACCCGGGCTGTATCCGCCGGGCGAGTACGATCTCGTCGGCACGATCGTCGGTGCGGTTGAAAAAGAGCACATCATCACCGGTAAAAAAATCCGCGCCGGCGATGTATTGATTGGTTTGCGCTCTTCCGGATGCCACACCAACGGATACACGCTGGCCCGGCATGCCTTGCTCGAAAAGGCCCGGCTCGGCATTCATGACGAGGTTCCCGGCACTGGAAAATCAGTGGCCGATGCGTTGTTGGCGGTGCATCGCAGCTACTTGAAACCGGTCACCGCGGTGATGAAAAAAGTCAGCATTCACGGCATGGCCCACATCACCGGCGGCGGATTTCCCGATAATATCCGTCGCGTGCTTCCAGCCAAGGTCGATGCGCTGGTCGACACCACCACGTGGGCGCCTCCACCGCTTTTCCGGTTCATACAAAAATCCGCCGCGGTGGACCCGCAGGAAATGTATCGCGTATTCAATATGGGCATTGGCATGGTGATCATCGTCGCCCGCGCCGATGTCCCCGAAACCATTCGCGTGCTCAAACGCGCCGGCGAAAAACCGGTGGGCATTGGTTATATCAAGCGCGGCTCCGGCGTAGTCAGCATGCTGTACTAAGCACGGTGCGCGCGTCTATCGTCATGGCGATGCAGCGGATGGCTTTTCTTGACCCCGGCAAACCAGCTTTGTTATGTGAATGTAGCAGGTTGACCACGCAACAGATTTCCGCGGACGGGTGTTCGCCCTGTTGGCCTGGCAATGTGGCATCCGGCAGGAGAAGTTGGTATGAGTAATGAATATCGCACATCCTCGTCTGGCGCGATCGTGGCGGCCCTTTGTTTGGTTCTGTTACCCCTGACCCTTACGGCGGAAACGATCTTCGCCGTGAGTTACAGCACGGGTGAGCTGATCAGTTACGATTCCGCCGATCCCGCTGGCACCCGGACCACCCTCATGCCCGGGGGGGCACTTGTGTCGCCGGCCGCGATGGTCATGGGGCCGGATGGCAATCTCTACATCGGTGAAAATGGCGATGGTTCCTCTTTCGCGCCTCGAATCTCCAAGTACGAGATCGCCACGCTCACGCTATCGACGGTTTATGCTTTCGGAGGATACGATGTATTCCCGGCCAGCCTCGTCTTTCAGGGAAACGATCTGCTCATCGGACGGAATCCGTTCTTCGGCAACACGGGTCCGATTGTAGAACTCGCCAATGCTACCGGGGGACCGCTGGGGGTGAGCGACTACACCACAGGCGGAAGCCTCGCGAGCAGTCCGGGCCTTGCCCTGGCTGGCGATGGTCGACTCTTTGTAAGTGATCAGACCTACAACTTCGGCATGGGGATTGCCAGTGGCGCGGTAAAATGGTTCGATGCTTCCGGCAACTACGCAGGTGAATTCATTGCCGATGGCGCCTCGGGTCTGGCCGGCCCTACCGGCCTCGCCATTTATGAAAACATTTTCTACACCGCGAGCATCATGAGCGGGGAAATTCTGCAGACGGACCTGACAACCGGCATTACAACTCCCTTCGCAACTACCGGCAGTCCGTTCGAAACGGGCGTTTTGGCCGTGCTTGCCGACGGAAGCATTCTGGCCGGCAGCCCCTCGGGCACCGGCAATATTTACCATTACGGCGCCGACGGCTCGCTGCAGGGCACCTTCGCCTCCGACCTCGGACAGGTCGGCGGCATCGCAACCTATACCGTTGTTCCTGAACCAGGCACCCTCGGCCTCGCCGCCGCCGGCATCATCGCCGGCACCCTGTATCTCCGCCGGCGAAGGGCCAACGATAACCCCGTGAGCAAAGAGTTCCGGACGTAACAGTTACATCACTACACTGCAGGCGACCTTTCTGTCGCCGGAGCGCAAGTTCCGGGTTCTTTTACTCCGTCACGCCGGGCCGGACAAACGGCATGAACTGGCCGCCCAGTATCGCTACAGCGCAGCGTTGATTATTGCCGCATATGCCCAGAACCGCATTGATGTGACCGCGCAAAAAAGTTATTTTTACCGTTTCATGCGTACTTATTTTTGAGGACTACAACATGACCATTCAACGAGCCCTGATCAGTGTTTCCGACAAAAACGGCGTGATGGAATTTGCCCGCGCGTTGACGGACATGGGGGTGGAGATATTGTCCACCGGCGGTACCGCGAAGGCGTTGGCTGCGGCCGGTGTTCGCGTTCGCGATGTGTCGGACTTTACCGGGTTTCCGGAAATGCTGGACGGGCGGGTGAAGACACTGCACCCGAAGGTGCACGCCGGCTTGCTCTTTCGGCGCGATGATGAGCAGCATGGCGCGACCATGAAGGAACATGGTCTCGATCCCATTGATTTAGTCTGCGTGAACTTGTATCCGTTTGAGGCGACCATCGCGAAGCCGGATGTGACCTTTGAAGAAGCGATTGAGAACATCGACATTGGCGGACCGACCATGTTGCGCTCGGCGGCGAAGAATCATGCCGCCGTCACCGTGGTGACCGATCCGGCGGATTACGCCAAGGTCATCGCCGAAATGAAAGACCACGGCGGCGATACCACGCCCGCGTTCCGGTTGACCCTTGCCCAAAAAGTCTACGCCCAGCAAGCCCGCTATGACGCGGCCATCGCCCGCTATCTCGCCGGGCACACGCCCGGGGCCACCGCACCGCTGGTGCTGGCGATGCCGGCGGGCGAAAAACTCCGCTACGGCGAGAATCCGCATCAGGATGCGATTTTTTACCGCGATCCGAATCCGGTGGAAGCCGGCATCGCCCACGCCGAAATCATTCACGGCAAGGAAATGTCCTACAACAATTACCTCGATGCCGATGCCGCGCTCGAATCGGCACGCGAACTCGCCGGTGCGCCCGGCGTGGCGATCATCAAGCACGCCAATCCCTGCGGTTTTGCCACCGGCCACACGCTGGCCCAGGCCTTTGAAGCGGCATGGTCGGGCGACCCCGTATCGGCGTTCGGCAGCGTGATTGCCGTGACGGAAATCATCGATCTCCCCACGGCCGAATTATTTGCCGGTCGTTTCGTCGAAGTGGTGATCGCTCCCGGTTACGCGCCCGAGGCCCTCGAGTATTTGCGCGCGAAGAGCAAGAACCTCCGCATCTTGAAGTTGCACCGGCCATTCGAGGCCGGGCGACCGCAACCGGTGATCCGGCAAATCAACGGCGGCCTGCTCGTGCAGGACCGCGATCTCGGTCTCGCCGGGCAATGGGTTTCGCTGACCACGCTTCCGTTTCCGGACGAGAAGCGCGCACTGGCCGAATTCGGCATCAAGGCGGTGAAACGGGTCAAGTCAAACGCCATCGTGATTGTCCGCGAGTACGAACCCGGTTGTTTCATGCTGCTCGGCATGGGCGCGGGCCAACCGAATCGCGTGGACGCCCTCTGCAAGCTGGCCGTGCCGCGCGCCGAGGAAAACATCAATCGCATGATCGAGAGCAACCAGTCGTACGGCGAACCGCCGGCGGCCTTTCGCGACAAGATCATCGGCGAATGCGTCCTGGTCTCTGACGCCTTTTTCCCTTTTCCCGACAGCATCGATTGCGCGGCCCGCGCCGGCATTCGCATGATCATCCAGCCGGGCGGATCCAAGAAGGACGAGGATGTCATTGCCGCGTGCGATAAATATGGTATCGCCATGGCCTTTACCGGAATGCGACACTTCTTCCATTAGTCCGGAGATTCCGCCATGAGCCAAACCACCCCGATACCGCCGGATTTGCAATCGGCCATCCTGTGCGACGACGTCCGCCAGGAGCGCAATGGCAAGTTCATCCTGATCGGATTGTTCGATGCGATCATGATTCCCCAGTTGCCCGTCCGTTACCCGCGCCTTTTTATGGTGACGCGCTGGTGCAGCGGCGAGGGCGAATTCACCCAGCATTCGCGCATTCTCAAGCCCGACATGAGCGCCTCGCTGGTCGAAGGTCAGAAAATTCCCGTGCGTCTTCCGTCCCCCGAGGCGACCGCCACCAACGTGGAGGTTTTTTTGAATGTGGAATTTCAGGACGAGGGAACACATTGGGTGGAGATCCTGCTCGATAACGATTTGACGATTCGCTACCCGCTCCGGGTGAGCATCGTGAAGCATCCGCCCGGCCAGCCACCCCAAGGTTCGTTTCCGCCGGGATCTTTTCCGGCCTGATTCCGGGCATGAGCGACGAGGAAAAAAGCCCGGATCCCTCCGCGACGCCATCGCACCCGGCGGATATTGCCGATGCGTTGCAGCAACTGGCCCCCGCAGACGCCGCCGATCAATTGCGGTCGCTTCCCGCGGAAACCGCATCCGAGGTATTGACGGAACTGGACGAGGATTTTGCCTGCGATGTGACGGCCCAGTTGTCGTCCCAGGAAATTTCCCAGCTGCTTGGCGAATTGCCCCACGATGCCGCCGCCGATATCGCGGCGGAGTTGCCGCCCGAACAGCAATACGAAGTGCTCTCGCGACTTGACCCGCCCGAGTCCGCCAAGGTCACGCAGCTGATGCTTTACCCGGAAGATTCCGCCGGCGGCATCATGAAGGATCGCTACATCACGATTTACGCCAACAGCACGATCGGCGAATCGCTCAACGAGATACGGCGGCGGGGCGAATCGCACATCCGGGGCGCGGCGTACATCTATGTCGTCGACGAAGGCCACAAACTTGAAGGCATCATGACGGTGCGCGATCTCGTCTTTCGTCCGTCGGGCACGCCGGTGCGCGATGTGATGATCCGCGATGTGCGTCATGTGCGCGTGGATACCGATCAGGAGGAAGTGGCCCGCCTGTTCAGCCGCTATCATTTCATGGCCTTGCCGGTGATCGAGCAGGACGGCCGGCTCGTCGGCGTGGTCGAAGCGAATCAGGTCATTGACGTCCTGCGCGACGAAGCGACCGAGGACATGCAGTTGATGGTCGGCGTGTCCGGCGAGGAAAGCGTCTTCACGCCATGGCGACGTTCGCTCGGTCTGCGCATGCCATGGCTGTTGATTAATTTACTCACGGCCTTTGCCGCCGCCGGCGTGATTGCCTTTTTCGAGGACACCCTGGCGCGCTGGACCGCCCTCGCCGTATTTTTGCCGGTGATTGCCGGGCAGGGCGGCAACTCGGGCATGCAGACGCTGACCGTGACCATCCGCAGCATGGCGCTGGGCGAGCTCAAAGGTGAACTGGTCAGGCGCGTAGTGATGAAGGAATTGCTGATCGGACTGTGGAACGGTTTGGCGATCGGATTGATTGTCGGAATCATCGGTCTGGTCTGGAAGGGCGGGGTCACCATGGGCGTTATCGTTTCGCTGGCGATGTTTCTCAACACGCTGGCCGCGGCGATCGCCGGCACGCTGATTCCCCTGGCCTTGCGGGCGGCCAAAGTGGATCCGGCCTTATCCTCCAGCATATTTTTAACCACGGTGACGGATGTCGCGGGCTTCTTCTTTTTCCTCGGTCTCGCGACGTTGCTGATTCCGTTTGTGGGAACCATCTGACGACCCGATTGTATGAAAAACTGGAACGAGACCCTCGAGGTTTTTTGCGCCGCGCGGAATGAGCTTGCCGCAGGTCGCGCTTGCGCGGTGGTGATACTGACCCGCGTGAAGGGCTCCGCCTACCGCCGCCCCGGCGCAAAATTGCTGGTGCGTGCAGATGGCACCATGACCGGCAACGTCAGCGGCGGTTGCCTTGAAAATGATTTGCGCGAGCGCGCCCTTGCCGCCATCCGCACCGGCGATCAAGCATCGATTCATTACGATACCGGGTCGGACGAGGATATGATCTGGGGGCTCGGTGTGGGGTGCGATGGCCAACTGGATCTTCTCGTCGTCCCGCTCAGCGCCGGCGCGCGACACGCGTGGATCGAGGATCTCCTGGCGCGCCTGCCACACTACGAATCTTTTTCGCTCACGTGGACATGCACAAATGGACCGGCGGCTCCGCCCCGCGTGGACGATGTCAACGTGGATCACGCTACCGCTTTCCGGGAGCAGCTCGATCCGCCGCCCCGCTTGATTGTGGTCGGGGCGGGGGATGATGCGATTCCGCTGGTGGCCATGGCCGCACACGCCGGCTTCCGCGTAGTGGTGACGGATCATCGCGCCGGGTATCTCGATCCGGCGCGATTTCCCGGCGCGAGCGAAGTCCTGCATGTTCGACCGGAACAGGCCGGGGAACGGTGGACCATCGACGAACGCACCATGGTCGTCATCAAAAATCATGCGCTTGCGATGGATAAAAAATGGGCGCGCTTTTTTGGCGCCAGCAAGGCGTGCTATATCGGTGTGCTTGGTCCGAAGCGTCGCGGGGTCGAAGTCTGTGACCAGGTGACGACGAATCAACCGGAGCGGATTTTCGGGCCGGCCGGACTGGATATTGGCGGTGAAGGCGCGGAACAAATCGCCATCGCGATTATGGCCGAGCTACTGGCCGTGTGGCACGCCCGGAAGCCGGGTCATCTGCGTGACCGTGAAGGTCCGATTCATCCGTTGACGTAACGGGCCACCGTGGAGGCTTGCTCCGCGGTCATGTTCACGGACATGTGTTTCTTGACGAACTCAACCGTTTCCGGCGCGCTCTTCCCGGTGACCATTTGCACGATGCAACACGCCACCACCGAGGTGCGGCCGACGCCGGCGTGACAATGCACGGCGATATTCGAACTGCCCAGGCGGTCCACGGCATCGGCCACAAAGTCACGCAAGGTCGCGAGATCCGGCGCGGTCATGTCCGGAATGGCGAGTTGGCGATACGTGATGCCCGCCCGCTGATATTCTTCTTTGATGTCGCGCTGGGCTTTTTTGCGGATCTCTTCGTCGGTGGCGATGATGAAAACATGTTTGATGCCGCTGTCGCGATAAAGCTTCATGAGCCGGTTGCGCGTATCGTAGGCGCCAAACGGCATCGGACTGACAAATAGCCGACCCTTCATCTTGAGAGGAATGCTCCGGAACACCCGGGTCACTTCCTCATAACGGCGATGGGCGAATAAATGAAACATGACGCGTCCACTCTAGCGGTTGAACCGGCCGGGTGAAAGGGAAAGCGGTGGCGCGAAACGCCGCGAAGGATTGGCGGTCCGCTTTGCATTCCGTCCGGCTTTGCGCTACGTTTGACCCACTATGTTGCCGTCGGAAAAAATGGATGCCACCGTGGAGTGGCCGGCGAGCCCGGCCGAAAAAGTCGAGCAGTTGAAGGACCGCATAGCCGCGATGCGGTCGGTCATCGTGGCCTTCAGCGCGGGGGTGGACAGTACGTTTTTGGCCGCGTTGGCCGGCCAGATACTCGGCGACAAGGCCCTCGCGGTCACCGCGACATCGCCATCCTTTCCCCGCCGCGAACTCGATGAAGCCATCGCCCTGGCCCGCTCGCTTGGATTGCATCACCGGGTGCTTGATTCGAACGAGCTTGCCAATCCCGACTATGCCAACAATCCCAACAGCCGTTGCTACCATTGCAAGACCGAGCTTTACGGGTTGTTGCGCGACATCGCCGATCGCGAGCACTACGCGCACATCGTCGATGGCACCAACGCCGACGACCTCAAGGATCACCGGCCCGGTCGCAAGGCTGCGCTTGAAAAGCGCGTGGAGAGTCCATTGCAGGAGCTCGGGTTTACCAAGGCGGATATTCGCGAGGCGTCCCGGGCCATGGGGCTCGCCACCAGCGACAAGCCGGCGTTTTCATGTCTTGCTTCGCGGTTCCCTTACGGCATCGAAATTACCCGCGAAGCGTTGGCTCAGGTTGAGCGCGCGGAAAACGGATTGCGCGATCTGGGCTTTTCCGAATTGCGCGTGCGGGCTCATCACGATGTGGCCCGCATTGAGTTGCCCGCCGGTCAGATCGCCAGCGCCGCCGAGCCGGCCATGCGGGAAAAAATCGCCACACTGATCAAGGGATGCGGATTTCTTTACGTGTCACTCGATTTGCAGGGCTACCGTCGCGGCAGCCTTAACGAAGTGTTTAAACGACCGGGCTGAGGTTGTCGGCGTGCAGGCCGATGCGGCTGGCCATCCGCACCAACTCGGCAAGCGAATCCGCGCCCATTTTACGCATCACCGCGCCGCGATGTTGTTTGATGGTTTGTTCGTGCAAACCGAACTCGTCAGCGATCAATTTATTCGGGCGGCCATCCACGACGCCTTGCATGACTTGCTTTTCGCGGCGCGACAGGGTTTCGTAGCGGCGCATCAACTCGTCGCGGGTCTGGCGTTCCGCGCGCACCGAGCGGTAGCGGGCCAGGGCGGACGAAATCGCCATCAACAAATCATCGGCGACAACCGGTTTTTGAAGAAAATCCGCGGCTCCCAGTTTCATGGCCCTGACCGAGGACGGCACATCGCCATGCCCAGTCAGGAAAATCACGGGAAAATCGAGTCCTTGCTGAACAAGCTGCTCGTGCAGCTCCGACCCGGACAATCCGGGCATCTTCACGTCTAGGATGACACACCCCGGCCGGGCCACGGGCAACGAGGAGAGAAAATTTTCCGCACAAGCGAAGGAGACGGCATCGTAGCCGGCCGATTCCAGCAGGCGACACAGTCCGGTCCGCACTTCCTCGGAATCGTCGACAACATAGACCGCTTCGTTCACGTGAATCCCTTCATGTCCGATTTCTTATCCATTTAGCCGGGGCAATTCAATCAGAAATGAACAGCCGTAATCCGCCCTGTTTTCGGCGCGAATGCGCCCCCCGTGGGCCTCGACAATCATGCGAGCAATGGCCAGTCCAACGCCCACGCGATCCGGTTTGCTGGTAAAAAACGGCTCGAATATCCGGGCCAGATGTTCGCCGGAAAGGCCCATCCCGGAATCGCTTATGGTGACGACGATCATGTCCCCGCGACCGGCCGGCGCATCGAGCGAAAAGGTCAGGTGACGCCGGTGTTCCTCGACCATATCGACGGCATCGATCGCGTTCATCAGCACATTCAGAAAGACCTGGCGGAGTTGGACGGCATCGCCCCGGACCATCGCCCCTGGTTGTCCCAGGGCCGTGGCGAGATGGATGTTTTTCTGACGCGCGAGTTTCAGGACCAGTTGATTTGCCTCCAGCAGCAAGGGTTGGAGATCGACCGGGGCGTAGTCCGCCACCTTGCTGCCGATCATGTGGCGAAGCCCCTTGATAATTTGTCCGGCGCGCACGGTCTGCGTGGCAATATCCTCTGAATATTTCCGGATCTTGGCGAGATCAGGGGCGGGCTGGTCGAGTAAGCGCTTCACACACTCCGCATTCAGCAGGATCGAGGTCAGCGGCTGGTTGACTTCGTGATTGATGCCGGCGGCGAGCATTCCGGCCATCGATACGCGATTGAGATGGTAAAGATTCGTATGCAGTTGCCGCAGTTCCTCTTCCATCCGGTATCGCTCCCGCAGGTCGATACCCGAAATAATCACATGAGGGCGGCCATGGATTGTCCGGGTCACTGCGCGCATCAACAAGGGCGCCTTTTCGCCGCTCTTGATCTGACACGCATATTCACCTTCGACATAGCCATCCGCGATGGCCTTTTTCCAGTCCTCCCGCATCCGGTCCAAATCCTCCCCGGCAATCCAGTCGGAAAGTTTACGGGTCACCAACTCCTGCGGATCAAACCCGCTGACCTCTTCCACGTATTTATTCCAGCGAACGAGTTGGCCATCAGCGCTCCAGACCGTGATGATGCAGGGCGCGCCGTGAAAAACCGCCTCGATGGTGGCTCGTTCCTTTTCCAGCTCGTAGGCCAGACGCGAGGCCGCGCTGATGTGGTGGATCAATTCCGCACCCATCAACGCGGCGACGGCCAGGTAAAAAATGCTGGCGAACACCGGAATGTGAATGAATCCCCAATACGCGAGCATCATATGCGCCACACCGGTAATCACGATGAGCAGGAAAAGGCCACCCAGGATGACGGAGCGTCGTCGCCGGTCCGCCCGCCAGTCGCGGATGGAAGCATCCATCACATAGATGATCACCGGAAGAAAGCTCGCCTGCGAGAGAAGCATCCAGGGGTTGGGTGTTCCCTCCGGCACCGCAATCGTGTCGCCGAACAAACGAACGAGATGCAATTTGTCGATCGAGAGAAAGTTGATGCTGACCGGCGCGGCAAAATTCACGGCGAGCGAAAGCGTGCGCGCCAGGCCCGCCGTATACAGCAGCCATGCGCGGCCATGCGGAAAATAAAACGGGGCAAACCAGATCAGGATCATGAATCCCGACCACACCGGCACGTGATACCAGCGGTGCAGCTGCGCGACCAGCTCCGGCGTCTGTGCGCGCATCATGGCGAGTTCGAGTCCGGCCATGCCGGTGATGCTCAGCGCAAACAGCAGGTACATGAAGCCGCGGGCCGGTTCGCGCCGGCGAAACATGGCCAAGCCATGAACCGCGGCAAGGGTGATGCTGGCCGCGGCCAGCATGGAACAAAGAATAGTAACGGCGCCGTGGCCGGGAAACAGGCTAGGGGTCATGCACCCAGTTTAAGCAAAATCAGCGCGGCGTCCATGACGGCGAGGCGGAATTTTGTTCTCGGCCGGGCGGGTGCGATAAATATCCGAGGAGTAGCCGCCGGCCGCCGGCGATTTCCGCTGATCGCCTTGATCATTACGCGGCGTTCGCTTTGCGGACGACACGTTGGTTTTACTTGCTTGTGCCATAAAAAAAATCATTCCATCAGGCCCGGGAAAAACGTCCTGAGCAGGAGCCATATTATAACGACACTGGCCGAAGCACTAGCCAAATAAAGCGTAAAAAGACCGGCGATGTTCCACAAGCTTTTCATGACTTCAGTTTCCTGCTTTGGATGCGGCTCTCCCGCTCATAAGGTTCAGATAATAGTTAATTCAGTCTAATAGCCTATCCCTACCATAGTAGGGGGCGGGCGTCTTCCCCGCATGCCCGCATGGCGGCGCTCCCCATGGCGCCGTCCGTAAACCCGGTTGCGGGTTGTGTCCGCTCCGATTACCATCGAACGCATGACGCAACCCAGATCCAACCTCGCCGCCGTCACCGATTATTTTGAGCGCCGCTTTCATGCCCAGATCCGCGCTCATGCCGTGCTGGATGAACAACCCGGTCTTTTCGCCCCGCTTCCTCCATCGCTCGATCCGCGCCTGCGCGCCGTGCTCGAGAAAGACGGCATCCGCGAATTGTATGCGCACCAGGCCGAGGCGTTTGACGCCATTCGCGGCCACCGCGATGTGGTGCTTGTTTCACGCACGGCCAGCGGCAAAACGCTTTCATTCTTGTTGCCGCTCTTGCACGAGTGGATGAACGCCGAATCGCCATTCAGCGTGTTGCTGCTGTATCCAACCAAGGCGCTGTCGCGGGACCAGGAAAACACCGTGGGGCGGTTGATGCGCGAGGCGGTGGACGCCCGCAAACTGGGCACGTTTGATGGCGATACCCCGCGCGAGGAACGTTCGCATATCCAGCGCTCCGCGGATTTTGTAATTACCAATCCGGACATGTTGCACGCCGGCATTTTGCCGAACCATCACCGGGGCTGGAAAAGCTTTCTCTCGCGACTGAAGTACATCGTGGTCGACGAGGTGCACACCTACCGCGGCGCGTTCGGCTCGCATGTGTCGAACGTCTTCCGGCGGCTGTTGCGGGTGTGCGAGATGCATGGAGCGCAACCGGTGTTCGTGGGTTGCTCGGCGACTGTTGGCAATCCCGGCCAGCATGTGGAGGCGTTGTTCCATCGCAAGGTCCAGGTCATCGACCGCGATGGCGCCCCGCGTCCGCCGCGGGATTTGTATCTTGTCAATCCGCCCCTGGTGCAAAGCGCCGGTGCGGCGCTGTACCGCAAGGGACCGGGCTCCATCTCGATTCCCCTTATTCGCGAGGCGACGCAGCTGGGCGTGCGCACCATTTGCTTTTGTCGCGCCCGTCAGGAAGTCGAGCGATTGTACCGCGCCGTGATTGATGGCCGCCCGGAGCTGGCGGACAAAGTGAAGCCGTATCGCGGCGGCTTGTTGCCGGGCGAGCGGCGGCAACTTGAACGCGACCTGTTTAGCGGCGCGCTGACCACCATCATCACCACCAACGCGCTGGAACTCGGCATCGATATCGGCGATCTCGATTTATGCATCCTCTCCGGTCATCCCGGCACGGTGGCCAGTTTCTGGCAACAGGCCGGACGGGTCGGCCGCAAGGGCGCGCGGGCGGCGATCATCTTTATCGCCCGTGACACACCGATCGACCAGTACATCGTCAATCACCCCGCCTTCATCACCCGGACACCCGTCGAGCAGGCGTGGCTCAGCAGCAACAATCCGTACATTCTGCTTCAGCATATTCCGTGCGCCGCCCACGAGTATCCGTTGCGCCCGGCGGAGCCGATGTTTTCCGACAAGGCCTACGACATGGCGGTCAAGGTGCTAACCGGCGAGAAAACGCTGGTACCCTATCACGATTGCCTCCGCTTCGCCTTGCCGGATTATCCGGCCAAGGGCGTCAATTTGCGCGGCATGACGGATTACAATGTGGACATTTATTGCGGCACCGAGGTCATCGGCGAGATCGACCCGATCGGCGCGCGCGGCACCTTGTACAAGGATGCGATCTACCAGCACCTCGGCAACCGGTATATGTCGATGGAACTGGATCTCGACAAAAAACTGTGCCGGGTCGAAGAGGTTCGTGTCGACTACTACACCGAGGCGGTGTGGGAGAACCGCGTGGAGATGACCGAGCAGGAAAGCGAGCAGAAGCGTCACGACGCCATCCTTCGTTTCGGCTACATCCACGTCAACAAGCAGCCGAAGCTTTATAAAAAAATCCGCGAGCGCACCTACGAAAACATCGGTTACGGTCCGATTACCTTGCCGCCGTTTGAATACGACACGACCGGTTTCAGCCTGCAGGTTCCGGTGGCGTGGCGAAAGGTCCTGGATCAGAAAGACAAGCGTTACCTGGGCGCGGCGTTGTATGGCTTGAGTTATTTGTTGCGGCGGGCCGCCCCGGGTTTGTGCATGGCCGATGCCGAGGATATCGAGACCGATGTGTCGCTGTTCGAGGAGGAGGCACAAACCTGGCAGAGCGCGATGTTTCTATACGATGCGCACGAAGGCGGCGTGGGGTATGCGGAAAAAATCTGCGAGCGGATCGAGGATGCGCTGGAATTGTGCCGCGAGATCATTCGCACCTGCGAGTGCGAGTCGGGGTGCCCGGCCTGCGTGCCGCCGCTGCCGCCCGGCGTGAAAAGCGAGGAGCTGGAGCAACTGCTGATCGAGTCGAACGCGGCGCGGGTGTGCACGCTGAGCTTGCTCGATGTGCTGCTCGAAGGACGCGTGGACCTGCCGGCGGTCAGAGTGATGGAGCGTCCGCGCGGACCCTCCATCGAGCCGCCGCCCGAGGACGAAGAGACGAAAAAGCTCAACCATCGCCTGCACAAGGCCGCGGATATTTTGAAACGAAAACGCGAGCGCGAGCATTAATCGATTGCCCAACCCGTGGGCGCCGATTAGGCTTTTCGATCATTTTTTATACGGAGAACGAGCATGGTAAGCATTTTCAAGGCATATGATATCCGGGGTATTTACGGCAAGGATCTGACCGAGGAGCTGGCCGGAAAAATCGGCCGGGCCTTCGCCACTTTTTTGAAGCCGGGCAAGGTCGTCATCGGTCATGACATGCGTCCGCACTCGGTGCCGCTCTTCAAGGCGCTCGCCGAGGGCCTCATGAAACAAGGCGTGCACGTGGTGAACATCGGTCTGTGCTCGACGCCGATGTCCTACTATGCGAATGGCAAGCTCGGCGCCGACGCGAGCATCATGCTCACCGCTTCGCACAATCCCGGCGAATGGAACGGGTTCAAGCTGTGCCGCGAGCAGGCCATTCCGATCAGCGGCGTAACCGGCATCAAGGACATCGAAAAAATTGTACGCGATGAATCGTTCGCCCCGGCGAGCGGGGGCGGCGCCATGACGGATTACGACATTCTTCCGGAGTACGTTGATCACATCCGGGAGTTTGCCGACGTGAAACGACCGCTGCGGCTGGCGGTGGACTTCGCCAACGCGATGGGCATCGTGGAAAACAAGACGCTCGAGGGCCTGGTCGAAATCGACCCGCTGTTCGACACGCTCGACGGCACGTTCCCTAATCACGAGGCCAATCCGCTGCTCGAGGAAACCTTCGAGGCCTTGAGCCACAAGGTGAAGCACGGCAATTATGATTTCGGCATCTATTACGATGGCGATGCCGACCGCTGCGGCTTCGTTGACGAAAAAGGCGCGGTGATTCCAATGGACATGATCACCGCCTTGATTGCCGAGATGATGCTGAAGCGCGAAAAAGGCGCGACAATTTTCTACGATCTGCGCAGCAGTTGGGCGGTGAAGGAGTTGATCCTGGCCCACGGCGGAAAACCAATGATGTCGCGGGTGGGGCATGCGTTTATCAAATCGCAGATGCGCGAGCATAACGCGGTGTTTGCCGGCGAGTTGTCGGGCCATTACTACTTCAAGGAAAACTTTTTTGCCGAGAGCTCATCGCTGGCCGCGTTGTACGTGGCGAATCTGGTCAGCGATTCGGATGCGCCGTTGTCGGAGTTGATCCGGCCGATCCGGAAATATTTCGCCAGCGGCGAAATCAATTCCGAAGTGGAAAATCCGGCGGGTGTGTTCGCGCACATTAAAACAAAGTATGCGAAGGGCCGGATGATCGAACTTGATGGCTTGTCGGTGGAATTTGATGACTGGTGGTTCAATGTCCGCGCTTCAAACACCGAACCGCTGATCCGGTTGAACCTCGAGGCCAAATCCCGCGCGATGATGGAAGAGAAGCGGGACGAAGTGCTCGGCATTATTCGCGGATAACCATCCGCGTACGCCCCGGCGACGTGGCGTCGCCGGAGGCGGGGAGCGAGCTTACTTCTTCGCGGCGGCGTAGAGCTCCGCGACCTTGCTCCAGTCAATCACCTGCCAGAATGCCTTGATGTAGTCAGGGCGACGGTTCTGGTAATTCAGGTAATAGGCGTGTTCCCAGACATCGAGTCCGAGGATGGGTGTTCCCGGGCATTCAGCCACGCCGGCCATGATGGGGTTGTCCTGGTTGGGTGTGGAACAAACACACAGCTTGCCGTCGGCCTTGACGCATAGCCAAGCCCAGCCGGATCCGAAACGGGTGGTGGCGGCCTTGGTGAACGCCTCCTTGAAGGCATCGAATCCGCCAAGCTCGGCGTCGATCGCTGCAGCCACTGCTCCGGAAGGACCCGTTGAGCCGGGCTTCAACAGCGACCAGAACATCGTGTGATTCACATGGCCGCCGCCGTTGTTGCGGACTGCCATGCGGATATCGGCGGGGACGGCGTTGAGATCGCGGATGAGTTCGTCGGCGCTCTTGGCTTGCAGCTCCGGATACTTCTCAAGCGCGGCGTTCAGGTTGTTGACGTAAGCGGCATGGTGCTTGCCGTGATGAATTTCCATGGTGCGGGCATCAATAACCGGTTCGAGGGCATTCGCCGCGTAGGGAAGGGGGGGTAGCGTATGGGGCATGAGATTTCTCCTGGTTGTTTAGATGCGCAATTATAAAGCGATTTGGCGATTTTGCAAACAGAGCGTGAAGCTGCGGCGAATTACGGCCGCGCTTGACTAAACCGGCATCAGGCTCTACTAATCGCACCTTCACGGGCGATTAGCTCAGTTGGTCAGAGCGCGTGCCTCACATGCACGAGGTCACTGGTTCGAGCCCAGTATCGCCCACCATTTCGTCACGGCGCGGGTTTGGCCGGCCGGCCGGCCCATGAATCACCCCAACCCGGCGTTCCGGCCGGGTAGTAAATCGTCAATCCCGCATGCGTTCCGGCGAAAATATCCTTCGTGTTTTCCGGCGGCGTTCCGGCAAAATGAACCTCGGCCAGTTGCTGACAATCCTTGAAGGCTCCACTCCCGATGCTCTTCACCGTGGCAGGCAGGACGATGCTTTTCAGTTGACGGCAACCGCTAAATGCCTGCTCGTGCACGGCAACAAGTCCCTCCTCGATCGTCACGGTGGCCAAGAGAAAAGCATTGGCAAAAGCCTGGGTGCCGATCGTTTTGACGGATGACGGAATTTCCACCCCGGTCAGGGCCCGCGCATCCGCAAACGCGTGGGAGCCAATCTCATGAATGCCCCCGGGGACACGAAAATGATTGCCCATCGCATATGGAAATTGGACGAGCCGGTGCCCGTCCTTGCTGACCAGCAAGCCGTCCCTGCTGGCAAAATGTTGATTTTCCGGATCTACCGCGATGGTCTTGAGGGCCTCGCACCCGGCAAAGGCATACTCGCCGATAAACTCCACGTCACCGGGGATCGTGATTTCGTCCAGGCCGGCGCAACCATAGAACGCCATGGTGCCGATCCGTTTGAGCCCCGGTGGCAAACCCACCACCCGCAAGCCGCGGCAATTCCAGAACGCGCTGTTGCCAATTTCCACGACACCCACCGGTACCAAGGCGCCCAGTATCGAGTCGCAACCCGTAAAGGCGCCGCTGTCGATGACCGTGACCGGCGTTCCTTTCAAGTTGTCCGGAACGTACAGCGGATGCGGTTCAATCGGGCAGGCATATTTCGTGATCTTGGCCGTGCCGTCGACGGTCACGAAGGTGAAAGGTCCCGACAACTGTCCCTGCCCTGCCGCAGGCAGGACGCACCAGACAAAAAAACAGATCGCGGGCAATAAAAGATGCATGAATGGGGGTTTATTCTTTATAAGTATATAATATCCGGCCGAATGACGACGATGATAATCGATGCGAAATTTCTCCCGCGATGCCGATGCGGGGATGTGGTCCAGCCGGCGTTTCCGGATGTCCGGAGAATGAACGCTTTTGATTGCACCGGCCACGTCACAGTGCTTGCGATCAACAAATTGTGGGTATACGATACCGGACCGTCGTGAATCAAACGCATAAAGATGTGTCGAAGTGGTTGGCCATGCATGTGGTCATGCCATCCGTTTTCTGTCTGGTGGCTATCGCGGTCACGACCCTTTGGGCGGCCGGCCAGGGTTCACCCCTGTGGCTTCTTCTCCTGCTCGGTGCGCTCTGGTTGGCGGGGGCGGTCGTGCTCGTGCTTTCCTGGAGGAAATCCGCGCGGTATGTGCTTTCGCTGTCGGGAGCCACCGCCGAGGCCGGGGTATGGATCATGAAACAGGCCTTTGGCAACGTGCCCGACGACAATCCGATTTTGTCCGAACATCCGTGGGTGCGTGATCCGCAGGATCCGGGGGGAGAGATCTCCCGCGCGCTTCGCGACTGGCTTGATCGCGCCGGATCCGGCGGCATCACGTCGCCCCAGCATGCCGAGCTGAATGACGACCTCGCCATGGCCCGGGAATTCCAGCACGCGTTGATTTCCGCGCCGCCACCGGAAGTGCCGGCGGTGCATGTGGCAGGCCGACTGCGGCTTGATTTTCACCATCGCTACAAACCCGCGCTCGCCGTGGGCGGTGATTTTTTTCAGGTCTCCGCGGTGGGCAACGATTGCGCTGGCGTGTTCATTGCTGATGTCGTCGGGCATGGTGTCCGCAGCGCGTTACTAACCAGTGTATTGCGCGCGCTCATCCTCCAGCTCCAGCCGATCGCCCGCAACGCCTCGTTCTTTCTCAAGGAGATGAACCGCCATTTTTCCGACACGCTTTCCAATCTGCCCGACCCGCTGTTCGCCTCCGCGTATTATTTTGTCGCCGATACGACCTCCCGCGTGGCCAATTACAGCTCGGCCGGCCACCCCCCGCCCATTCTGATCAATCGCGAGATGAACCGCATCTCCACCCTCCCCACCAAAGCCGGCGCGGCGCTGGGGGTATTCGGGCAGCAGGACTATCCCGGCGAAACCGTCCGCCTGATCGATGGGAACAGCTTCATCTTTTTTACCGATGGCGTGTTCGAGTCCCGGAATGCATCCGGTGAACAATTCGGCCTTGCCCGCCTGGAGAAGACTATTCAGGCCAACGTCTACAAAAAGACCCCGGAAATTCTCGATGCGATTCTGCGCGCGATCGAATTTTTCACCAACGGCGCTGCTTCGGAGGACGACATCTGTCTCGTCGCCGTGGATATCACCACCGTACCCCGCACGTAAGCGTCCACGCCCGGCCCCGTGCGCCCCTTCCGCAGACGTGGTTCCGGTTTTTGACCCCGCTCCCGCCCGCGCTTGACTCAATCTTGCCGTTTGCTAGTCTTGCCGCGCTTTTTCCCCAATACGGGAACAAGCGGGATGATAGCCGGGGCCGCGGTTGGCGGCAGGAATTTGATCGAACAACCTCGAACGATAAACAGGAGATCCTACGAACATGGCGACGAAAAAAGCGGCCGCGAAAAAGGCCAAGCAATATGTTTACTTTTACGGCTTCGGCAAGAAGCACACCGAGGGTGACTCTACCCTGAAGGCCGTCCTCGGCGGCAAAGGCGCGAACCTGGCCGAGATGGCCATCGCCGGCCTTCCTGTTCCCGCCGGCTTTACGATTTCGACCGAAGCCTGCGCCTACTACAGCAAGAATGGCAGCAAGTATCCCCCCGGCATGGTGGATCAAGTCAAAGCCAAGCTGAAAAAGCTCGAGCAAATGATGGGCAAAAAGCTGGGCGATCCGAACGATCCGCTGCTCGTGTCCGTGCGTTCCGGCGCGGCGATCTCGATGCCCGGCATGATGGATACCGTGTTGAACCTCGGCCTGACCGACAAGTCCGTGCAAGGCTTCATCCGCAAAACCGGCAACGCCCGCACCGGCTGGGACTGCTACCGCCGTTTCATCGACATGTTCGGCGACGTGGTCATGGGCCCCTCCACCGGGCTGAACCACCACCACTTCGAAGTGGAACTCGCCAAGCTCAAGGAGAAGTACGGCGTTAAGGACGACACCGACCTCACCGCCGATCAACTCAAAGAGCTCTGCCAGGTCTACGAACGCGTCTACCACGAACACGTGAAGAAGCCCTTCCCGCAGGATCCGTGGGAACAGCTCGATCTTTCCATCCGCGCCGTCTTCGGTTCGTGGAACAGCGAGCGCGCGGAAAAATACCGCATCATCAACAAAGTCACCGGCTTGCTTGGCACCGCGGTGAACGTGTGCTCGATGGTGTACGGCAACATGGGCGAAAGCTCCGGCACCGGCGTGGCCTTCTCGCGCCACAGCGCCACCGGCGAAAACGTTCCGCAAGGCGACTACCTCATCAACGCCCAGGGCGAAGACGTGGTGGCCGGCATCCGCACGCCGAAAGATTTGTCCGACATGGTCAACGAGCCCAATCCGATCTGGAAAAAAGCCCACAAGGATTTGTGCACGATCATGCACAAGCTCGAGCGCCACTATAAGCATCCGCAGGATGTGGAATTCACCGTGGAGCAGGGTACGCTCTGGATGTTGCAGACCCGCAACGCCAAGCGCGCGGGCATCGCCGGCGTGCGTTGGGCGGTCGAAATGGCCACCGGCAAGGATTTCTACACCGGCGCCAAGCAGGACAAGATCATCACCCCGCAAACCGCGATCTCGCACGTGACGGGCAGCGACCTTGAACAGTTGCTCTTCCCGATCTTCCACGCGGATGCCGAAGCTTCGGCCCAGCAGTTTGCCAAGGGCGTGCCCGCCGGTCCGGGCGCGGCGCTCGGACAAATTGTGTTCCATGCGCATGACGCGGAAGACCGTTTGAAAAAAGATCCGAACGCCAAGCTCATTCTTGTCCGCCACGAGACGACCCCCGAGGACGTCGGCGGCATGTGGGCGGCCCAAGGCATTCTCACCAAGATCGGTGGCGCCTCCTCCCACGCGGCCCTGGTGGCCCGCGGTTGGGGCAAGTGCTGCGTGGTCGGCGCCGATGCGCTGGTCATCGATTATGACAACCGCACGGTCTCGTGCGGCCAGACGTTGCTGCGCGAAGGTGAATGGATCAGCTTGAATGGTTCGACCGGCGTGGTCTACCAGGGTCAGATCCCGACGGACGTCAGCCCCGTGGTTGCCGCCGTGGTTAACAACAACCCCGCCGCCAAGAAACACCCCATCTACAAGATGTACAAGCAGATCTCGGACTGGGCCGACCAGTTCCGCAAGATCAACGTGCGCACGAATGCGGATACACCGAAGGACTCCGAAATCGCCCGTGCGTTCGGCGCCGAAGGTATCGGCCTTTGCCGCACCGAGCACATGTTCTTCGAGGGCGACCGCATCTGGGCCAAGCGCGAGTTCATTCTCGCCGAGGACAAGAAGGCGCGCGAGAAGGCGCTCGACAAATTGCTGCCATTCCAGCGCTCCGACTTCGAGGGCATTTTCGTGGCGATGAACGGACATCCGGTCACAATCCGGTTGCTCGATCCCCCGCTGCATGAATTCCTCCCGCACGACGACAAGGGCCAGCAGGAAATGGCGCGCCGCCTGAACACGCCGGTGGAAAAAATCCGCCAGCGCGTTAAGCAGTTGCACGAAGCCAATCCGATGCTGGGCCATCGTGGTTGCCGTCTGTCGATCACCTATCCCGAGTTGATCGTCATGCAGACCACCGCGATCATCGAGGCCGCCTGCAACGTGGCCAAGAAGAAGGTCAAGGTCATGCCGGAAATCATGGTGCCGCTCGTCGGCAACAAGACCGAGCTGGATTACTGCGAACAGATCATCCGCAAGACCGCGGACCAGATTATCAAGGACCGCAAGGCCAAGGTGAGCTACATGGTCGGCACGATGATCGAAGTGCCGCGCGCGGCCGTGACGGCGGATCAGATCGCCGAGACCGCGGAGTTCTTCAGCTTCGGCACCAACGACCTCACCCAGATGACGCTCGGCTTCAGCCGCGATGACATCGGCACTTTCCTGCCGGATTACCTCGAGAAGAAGATTCTGCCCTACGATCCGTTCGGCAGTCTCGACATTCAGGGCGTCGGCAAGCTGGTCGAGATGGCGGTGCAGAAGGGCCGCGAGGCCCGTCCGGGTCTCAAGTGCGGCATCTGCGGCGAACACGGCGGCGACCCGAACAGCGTGAAGTTCTGCGCCAAGGTCGGCCTGAACTACGTCAGCTGCTCGCCGTTCCGCGTGCCGATCGCCCGCCTCGCCGCCGCGCAGGCTGCGATCAAAGGCTAAGCGCAAGCAATAAGCCCAAGCAAAAAAAGAGCGGACCACACGGTCCGCTCTTTTTTTCGTCCGCTCAATCCAACATATCCACTCAACCCGAACACCGGGTCGTGCCGCCGCACCGTGAATCCGTCAGGATGCGGTCGCGAGCGAAATGGTTCCAATCACTGGAACTTTTCGACAAAGCATTTTCCAATCATTGGAACTTTTGTTAGGTTGCCGGTTCGGTTTTCGCATGTACTACGTTCACCATATCGATCCGGTCCTTTTGCCGCTGTGGGGTCCGCTGGCCATTCGCTGGTATGGTCTGGCTTATCTTGCCGGCATCGTCGGTGGTTATCTGATGCTGAATCACTGGGGGCGCCGCGGCCGGTATCCGGTTTCCGGCGAGAGACTTCAATCGTTTATGATCGCCATAGTGATCGGCATCATGGCGGGTGGTCGATTGGGTCACGTGTTCTTTTACGACTGGGCCGCGTTTGTGCAGGATCCGGCGATGGTTTTCCGCTTGTGGGAGGGCGGTATGTCCAGTCATGGCGGGATGATCGGTTTGACTCTCGCCACGCTCTTCATGAGTCGCAAACTTCAGTCGCCGTTTTTATCCCTTGCGGATGGCTTGGCTGCGGTGGCGCCGCTAGGCCTCGGCTTGGGCCGGCTGGCCAATTTCATCAACGGCGAGTTGTGGGGGCGCGTCACGACCGTGCCGTGGGCGGTGATTTTTCCGCAAGAGGCGGGCATTTCGTCCGGCGAGCCGGGAGCTTCGGAGGTGATCGAACTGTATATTTCACGTGGCTTGCTATCGCCGCGGCATCCGTCGCAACTGTACCAGGCGATGTTGGAGGGCGTGGTGATGTGGTTGGTACTGGTTTTGGCCTATCGTTCGCCCTGGGGCCGGGCGGGTGCGGGACGAACCGGTGGTTTGTTTCTGGTGCTCTATACCGTGGTGCGGGTCATCGCGGAAATTTTTCGCGAGCCGGAAGTCGTGTATTTCGGTTGGATTACCCATGGCCAATTGTTGTCGGTCGTGTTGCTGTTGCCGGGCGGTATCTACTTGATTGCCCGCACCTACCGGAGGCGCGCATGAATGCCGAAGCGATGATCAGCGCGCTGCTGCTGGCGCCTCATCCCGAGGGCGGATATTTTCGCGAAACCTATCGCGCGGCGGAACATATTCCCGCCCAGGCTCTCGCCTCCGGTTATGGCGGGGTGCGATCCGTCAGCACGGCGATTTATTTTATGCTGACTGCGGACACGTTCTCCGCATTTCACCGCTTGCGGTCCGACGAGATCTGGCACTTCTACGACGGCGAGCCGATTCGCGCCGAGTTGATACATCCGGATGGGCGGCACGAACGCATCATGGTGGGGCGGGATGTCGCCGCGGGCGAGGTTCCCCAGGTCGTGTTTCCGGCCGGATGCTGGTTCGGGGCGCGGATGGCGCACGCGCGCGGTTTCGGGCTCATCGGCTGCACCGTGGCTCCGGGATTTGATTTTCGTGATTTTGAACTGGCCCGCCGCGACGAATTGATTGATCTTTTTCCGATGCATGCCGAACTCATCACATCGCTGACCCGCGGTTGACCATGGGAAAAGCTGTTGTCAAATTGATCGAGCATCTCGAAATGCTCAAGGAATGCGGGCAGCAGGAGGTCGAGATCTCGGCGGTCGCGCGGCGCCAGTTGCGCGATCTCAAGACGCGGCCGCGCACACGATCGCCGGGCCGGGTGGCCGCATCCCCGGGCACGCTGGAGGAAATTGCCCGGCGGATAGCTGCATGCCGGCAATGCGGTCTGTGCAAAACCCGGACGCATACCGTGCCCGGCCAGGGCCACGCGAAGCCGGAATTGATGTTCATCGGCGAGGGGCCCGGTGCCGACGAGGACGAGCAGGGTTTGGCCTTTGTCGGCCGGGCCGGCCAGCTGTTGACCAAGATCATCACCGCGATGGGCATGACCCGCGAGGACGTGTTCATCGGCAACATCGTCAAATGCCGGCCGCCCGGCAATCGCGCGCCCGAGCCGGAGGAAATGGAGGCCTGCATTCCGTTTCTCAAGGAGCAAATCGACGTGCTAAAGCCGAAGGTGATTGTC
This sequence comes from uncultured Verrucomicrobiota bacterium, assembly GCA_964470065.1. GTDB lineage: Bacteria > Verrucomicrobiota > Kiritimatiellia > CAIVKH01 > CAIVKH01 > CALMUP01. Next base: position 33,888 of record CAYYAR010000017.1, read on the forward strand.
TGTCTCGGCGCCACCGCGGTGAAAGGTTTGTTCGGTGTCGAGCCGGTCGGCATCACCAAGATCCGCGGTCAGTGGCGCACCTATGAAGGCATCGAAGTCATGCCCACGTACCATCCCGCCTACCTGTTGAGAAACCCGCCCATGAAAAAAGATGTCTGGGAGGATATGAAGACGGTTTTGCGACGTCTCGGCAAGCCGGTGCCGTCGGCGGGAACGTAACCGGGCCGCGGCCCGGCGACGTTACTTTTTCTTTTTGGGCGGCGGCGCGGATTTTTTTGCCGCGGGTTTCCTGGCTGGCGCCTTTTGGGCGGCGGAAGCTTTGACCGGGGCTTTTTTTTCCGCAGCTTTGGACTTCTTCTTTTTCTGCGCCGCCTCGTAGGCCTCGGCCTCCAACTCCTCGATGGTTTTGCTGGGTGCGTCGTCCGTCTCACTCTCCCTGGAAGGCTCGGCGCCTTCCTCGTCCACGAGATCCTCGGCGGGAATTTCCCCGTCTTCCTCGATCATTTTTTCAACTTCATCGTCGTCGCCGATCAGGTCATCAAGGCGTTCCTCATCGTCGAAATCCATGTCATCGTCATCGTCTTCGACATAAGGGCAATCGGCCGAATTGATCGGGCATACGCCGCGAAATTCCTGATGGCAGACTTCGCATTCTTCATAGGGCTCATCGCCTCCGTAGCCTTCATCCTCGTCGTCCGGGCGGTAATTCATCATGTCACATCTCCGTAAATTAGTTGTGGTCGGCCTGTCACCGGCGCACATCGTTATTTTAATGGAAATCCGCGGCGGCAGGTGCAATAAAAAAAGCCGGCGCGATGAATTTTTTATGACCCCGGAGCGGGGTCAGGTGTCTTCGCCGAGTTCGACGTTCCAATAGGCAAAATCAAGAAAGTGGTTCCAGCTTTTGTGGGGGGCGCGGGTGAACTGGACTTCCATGAACGGGCGCCACCGCGGCTTTTTGGGTTTGCGGATGAGGTGCATGTTTGCCTGCTCGGGGGTGCGGTTGCTCTTGCGCGAGTTGCAGGGAATGCAACTGCAGACGATGTTCGTCCATGTGGTCAGGCCGCCGTGCTGGCGCGGCACCACATGATCGATATTCAAATCCTTGCGGTCGAATTTTTTTCCGCAGTATTGGCAGGTATTTTTGTCGCGCTCGAATACATTCTGCCGCGTGAACTTGACCTCTTTGTTCGGCACGCGGTCAAAGAAGCAGAGCAGAATGATGCGGGGAACGCGGATGCGGATGGAGATGGTGTGGACCATATCCTCGCCATCCGCGGTCTGCGATTGATCGCACCATTCCCGGAACGAGTAGGTGTTGAATCCGTGGGGTTCCTCGTGCACGACCTGGGCGTGGCCGGTGTATAGCAGTGCAAAGGCGCGATCCACTGTGCAGACATTGATGGCCTGCCAGAGGCGGTTGAGCACCAGCACATGCGGATTGATGTGTGTCGCTAGCATACGTCGCCCGGAATATGGCCAAAACGTAAGTGCAACCGGCCGCCCTGTCAATGGGTCAAACGCGCGGTGCGGTCCGGCCGGCGCCGGCAAAAAAAGCACGAAGCCCCCGTGGCTCGTCATGGACAAACCGCAGGCGGTCGGGAATACTGTTGGCCTCACGTAACAAGGATGCGCTATGACTGAAAAGGTAATCATTCTGGGAACCGGCGCGGCCGGTTTGACGGCGGCAATTTACACGGCGCGGGCGAATCTTTCGCCGCTGGTGCTGGAGGGTCTTCAGCCGGGCGGACAATTGACGACGACCACCGAGGTGGAGAACTTTCCCGGCTTTGCCGAGGGCGTCGACGGCACGGAATTGATGGACCGCATGCGCAAACAAGCCGAACGTTTTGGCACCCGCTTTGAGTACGCCCTGATTGAGAAGGCGGATTTTTCCGTGCGCCCCTTCAAGCTCGTCACCGATGGCGGCGCGACGTTCGAGGCTCATACGGTAATTGTGGCCACCGGCGCGAGCGCGAAATATATCGGGTTGCCCTCCGAGCAGAAGTTGATCGGTCGCGGGGTGACCTCGTGCGCCACGTGCGATGGCGCATTTTACCGGAACGTGCCTGTGGCGGTGGTGGGCGGCGGCGATACCGCCATGGAGGAATCGTTGTTTCTCACCCGCTTTGCCTCGACGGTTCACATTCTGCACCGGCGTGACGCTTTCCGCGCCTCGAAAATCATGGCCGAGCGCGTGATGAGCCACCCGAAGATCAAGGTTCATTGGAACACCGTGGTGGAGGAAGTGCTGGGGGTTGAGCAGAACGAGGTTACCGGATTGATGTTGAAAAACATCGCCACGGGCGAGGCCTCCCGCCTGGACGTCAAGGCGCTGTTCGTTGCGATCGGCCACCAGCCCAACACCAAACCGTTCGAGGGCCAACTCGACATGAACGATGTCGGTTATCTGGTCACGCACCATACGAAAACGAATATTCCGGGCGTGTTTGCCGCCGGCGATGTGCAGGACCCGCATTATCGTCAGGCCATCACGGCTGCCGGCACCGGCTGCATGGCCGCGTTGGAGGCGGAACGATTTATTGCCGCGCAGGTATAGTTACGCGAAAGCGCGTTGGTCCGCGCACGCTCCCGCATCGACCTAATCGCCCAGCTGATTCACCTTTTCGCGCTTTTCGATGACCCGGGCATCCGCGCGCGAGCTGATGCATACATCGAGATTGCGCAACCTTCCATCGGATAGGCGATAGATCCAGCCATGGACGCTCAGGTGTTGTCCGCGCGCCCAGGCCTCCTGGATCACCGTAGTATAGCAGGTGTTGAGGGCTTGCGCGGTGACGTTCATTTCGCACAGGCGGTCGCACCGTTCGTTGAGATCGATGATCGATACGAGTTCGTCGTAACGCCGCCGGTATAAATCCTGCACGTGACGCAACCAGTTATCAATGAGCCCGTGCGGTTGTCGCTCCATGGCGGCGCGTATTCCGCCGCAGTTGTAATGCCCGCATACGATGATGTGTTTCACCTTGAGCACATCCACCGCATACTGAAGCACAGCCAGACAATTCATGTCGGTATGGATGACGAGATTGGCCACGTTCCGGTGCACGAAAAGCTCGCCGGGCATGAGACCGACAATTTCATTCGCGGGTACCCGGCTGTCCGCACAACCGATCCATAAATATTCGGGATGATGCTGGCCGACCAGGTTGTTGAAAAAGCCGGGGTGATTCTTTTCCGTCTCGATAGCCCAGCGACGATTGTTCTCCAGCAGGTTCTCCAGCGGATGCATTCCGGAACCATAGTAAGACGAACACCCGGCGTCGAGCGAGTATCCGGATGAACGATTATCAACTTGAATTTGCAAAAACGATTTACTACTTTAGCACTGATACTAGGAAAGACAGAAAAACATCTGTCAGGGGTATTTATGAGACAAATCATTGAGTTGGTGCTTTATCTGGCGCATCTCATTCCTTCGATTGTTCTTCTGAGTTTTGCGCTGAATCTGTATGTGCTCATGTTTTTCTGGTTGCTGAACCGGAAGAAGCGCCGAGGCCGCATCGATGCCATCCGGGCGGAGTTTGACCGTCGCTTTACCGTGGCGGACCTGCCGCATGTGGTGACGCAAATCCCGGTTTACAATGAAATGAACGTCGTGGAGAGGGTGATGCGGGCTGCCGTGGCTATGGACTATCCGGCCGGCCGTCACACCGTGCAGGTGCTGGACGACTCGAACGACGAGTCGTGCGCGCTGATCGACCGCGTTGCCGGAGAGCTTCGCGGCGGCGGCCACGATATACAAGTGGTGCGGCGCAGCGACCGCACCGGTTACAAGGCTGGCGCCCTCCAGCATGGCATGGCCCAAACGTCCGCCGATATCTTTGCCATTTTTGATGCGGACTTCATTCCGCCGCGCGACTTTCTGATGAAGACGATTCCCGCGATGGTGATCAACGGGGAGATCGGTCTTGTTCAGGCGCGTTGGGGCCACCTGAATCGCAACCAGTCGCCCATCACCCATGCCGAGGCGCTCGGGCTTGATGGTCACTTCACGCTTGATCAGGGTGCGCGCTCGTACAGCGGCTTGTTCATGAATTTCAATGGCACCGCCGGGGTCTGGCGCCGGCAAGCCATCGATGCGGCCGGCGGATGGCACCACGACACGCTCACCGAGGATCTCGACCTTTCCTATCGCGCCCAGATGGCCGGTTGGAAGTGCGAATATCTTTTCGATCTCGAGGTTCCGGCGGAATTGCCCGACAACATGAATGCCCTCAAGGCCCAACAGTTTCGCTGGGCCAAGGGATCGATCCAGACGGCCATCAAATTGATGCCCTCCATTTTCCGCTCCAACTTCTCGTTCATCGCCAAGATCGAGGCCTTTTTCCAGATTTGCGGATACCTCGTGCATCCGCTGATCTTATGGGTGGCCCTGATATCAGTGCCGTACTCGGTGTTTGTCACCCAGTATCGCTATCCGGCTGACGGAATTCTACCCGTCCTGTTCATGCTCGGCACGCTCGCGCCCTACATCATCTATAGCGTTCCGCAGATTTTGCTCTACCGCGAGCGGTGGTGGAAAAATGTGATGTATCTCCCGATGATTACGATCTTCGGCGTGGGTATTGCCATCTCCAACACGCGCGCCGTGTGGGAGGCCGTCATGGGCAAACCGTCCGCCTTCATGCGCACGCCCAAGGCCGGTGACAAGCAGGTTCAGAAATACAAGGTGCGGATATCGCGATTGACGATTCTCGAGGTGCTCGCCGGCGCGTATTGTGTCGGGGCCATTCTTTATTACCTCGAAGTCGACAAGTATGCCGCAGTTTCCTACATGGTGATCTGCGCGGCGGGTTTCATCATCGTGTCCGCGTTGTCCCTGTACCAAGCCCTGGCGGGTATCCGCAAAGAACTGTTCGCGCGCACCCCGGCCGCATGAACCGGTTTGCCGCCGGGCCGGCTACAGGTTAACCTGCACCCATGCAACCACCCGCCACCATCGAGTTGGTCAGCCTGGACTTTGACGGCACCATTCTTTCCTACGATGTCCCCGATGGCGTGTTGCATCCGGAAATCATCGCCCTGTTGAACGAGATCGAGCCGCATGGCGTGCGCTGGTGCGCCAACAGCGGTCGCGATTTTCCTGACCAGCGCGAGGTCGTGGAGCGATCACGTATGCGCGGACTCAAGCATTTGCCGGTGGCCTACATTTGCCGCGAGGCGACGGTGCACCTGCGCGATGGGCAGAACCACCGGCCGCTGGAGCCTTGGAATGAACTTGCTCATCGCCGTTTGCGCGAGTGTCACGCCGTCGTCCGCGAGCGGCTGGGCGCGCAGATCGACAAGATCCGGGATGATTATGATCCGCTGTTGTGCGTGGTGGATGAACTTGCCACGGCCTTTCTTGTGCGTGATCATCAGGTTGCGGCTCGCTCGCTTTTCCGGGAGCTGGAGCAGGCATTGTCCGGACTGGACGACGTGTTGCTTTCGCTGAACGGCGGTTGGGTGGCGGTGAATCATCGCGATCTCGGCAAGGGCAATGCGCTGAAGGAATTCGCCCGCCATGCCGGAGTAAAGCGCGAGCGCATACTCGCCATCGGCGATCATCACAATGATTTGACCATGCTCACCGGCGAGGCCGCCGGCTTTGTCGGTTGCCCCGGCGATGCGATCACCGAGGTGCAGGAGACCGTCATCCGCGCCGGCGGCCGGGTTGCGCAATTGCCCGGTCCCCTCGGTACCGCGGAGATTATTCGTGCGCTAACCCGCCCCTCGCCGGGGGACAGACACTTCGTCGCCGCGTCGTAACCCGTTGATTTCCAACGACTGGAAAAA
>CAYYAR010000017.1:39786-70889 GCA_964470065.1 uncultured Verrucomicrobiota bacterium
TCGCCGCGTCGTAACCCGTTGATTTCCAACGACTGGAAAAAACAGAGGGTCTCTTTTCCAACGATTGGAAATTGCCGCCACTGCTTCTATGTCCCCATCGGGAGATATCCCCGGCGGGGCGACAGGGGGGTGATTAGCCGACGAGGGCGCGCATGGCGTCTTCGAGGTGGGCATGCTGGAATTTGAAGCCGGACCGAAGCAGTTTGTCCGGTTCAACCCGCGCACCGGACAGCAGGGTTTCCCGGGCGAACTTTCCCGGCAGCGCCTGCAAGAGCAGCGACGGAACCGGAAAGATCGCCGGACGGTGAAGCGCCCCGGCGAGGATCCGGGTGAACTCCCGGTTGGTAACCGGTTCGGGTGCGGTGGCGTTGACCGGTCCGCTGATCGAAGGGTTTTCCAGTGCGAAGACCATAATGTCGACAAGGTCGGGCAGGGCAATCCAACTCATGTATTGCCGACCGTGACCTATGCGGCCACCAAGGCCGAGCTTGAACGGGAGCAGCATTTGTTTGAGGGCGCCGCCGCGAGGCGATAACACAATCCCGATGCGCAGATTGACGACGCGAATGCCGGCATGGCGGGCAATCGCGGTGGCGTCCTCCCACTCGCGGGCAAGTTGAGCGAGAAATCCCTGACCGGCGGGCGACGATTCGATCACCCGGCGATCGACCGCATCACCATAGTAACCAATGGCCGAGGCGGAAATAAACGTCGTGGGACGGGGATTCATTCCGGCAAGTGCTTCCGCCAGGTATTCGGTGGCGACGACCCGGCTTTTGTGAATGCGCTCTTTTTTCGCCTTGGTCCACAACCCGAGAATGCTCTCACCGGCAAGATGAATCACCGCATCGATATCCTTCAAGCGCGAACGTTCGATGCTCCCGGCCACCGGATCCCACGCGATGTCGCCGCGCGTGCGATCCGGTTCGCCGCGCACCAGTCGCACCACATAGTGCCCGGCGTTGGTCAGGCGGGTGACGACTTCGCAGCCAACCAATCCGTGCGATCCTGTGACGAGTATTTTCACTTCACCGAAGATAACGCACCGGCGCGCCCTTTTCCAGCGCCGACCCGGCGCGGGTGAACGCCAAAAGGTTTGGCAGCCGCCGGTGGTCAGGCTATAGAGAGGGCGATGTCAACCAATCAGACGTTCTATGTCCCGCCCGGCGGACCACCGCAAGGCGTCGCACCGAGCCGGGAGATTTTCGCGGCCATGGGCGAAAAAAATATTTTTCAGATGTGCGCCGACTTTTATGCCGTCATCGAACACTCGTCCATCCGCCCGCTGTTTCCTGAAGACCTGCCCGGGGCATCGCAAAAAATCGGCGCGTTTTTCGTCGGCCTGCTGGGTGGTCCGCCTTTGTATCATCAGCGGTATGGCGACCCGATGATGCGGGCGCGCCACATGAAATTTCCCATCGATGAAGCGGCGCGGCAGGAATGGCTGCGTTGCTTCAGGGTGGTGTTGAACGATGCGCCGGCCAAGTATGCGTTTCCATCCGAGCACCTTCCCGGATTCATTCATTTTCTCGATTCATTTTCCGCGTGGATGGTCAACCGCGCTTCATGAAGACGGTGATCACGTCCTCGCCCGCGGTGGCCGCCCGCGCCGTGCGCCATGGCCATGTGGCGGCGTTTCCGACGGAAACCGTCTACGGTCTGGGCGCCAATGCGCTTGACCGGACGGCGGTAAAGAAAATTTTTCGCGCCAAGGGCCGCCCGCCGGACAATCCCCTTATCGTGCATGTCGCATCGCGCGAGGACCTGGCTCGCGTGGCTGGACGCATACCTCGCGCGGCGGCGAAGTTGATGAAATATTTTTTTCCGGGACCGCTAACCGTGATTGTTCCCCGGCATCCGGATCTTCCGCTCGAGGTGACCGCCGGACTGGATACGGTGGGCGTGCGGTTGCCGGCTCATCCGGTGGCGCAACAATTTCTGCGCGCCTGCGGGGTGCCGGTGGCCGCGCCTTCAGCGAATCGATCGGGCCGGCCGAGTCCGACGACGTGGCAAGCCGCGCGCGATGAAATGCGTGGACGAATCCCGTGCATCTTGAAAGGTGGCGCGTCCGATGTCGGGCTTGAATCGACGGTGGTGGATTGCACGTCGGCTCGTCCAGCCATCCTGCGCCAAGGCGCAGTGACCTGGGAGCAATTGCGAAAAGTAGTTCCCTCGTTGCGGCCGGCCCCGTCAGCCGGAGGACCGGCCCGAAGTCCGGGCATGAAATACCGCCACTATGCGCCGAAACCGAAGGTGGTGCTGGTGGATGGTCCGCAGGATATTCCCGCAAACATGCGCGCCGCCCGCGTGGCCTACATCGGCATCACGTGGCGAGGGCTTGATCCGAAGTTTCGTTTGGCCAGTCGATGCCGGGGAGTTCCGGCGTATGCGCGGACCCTGTTTCGATTTTTCCGCGATGCCGAGCGGGCCGGTGTTCGGGTGATTTATTGCCAGCGCGTCGCACCTTCCGGTTTGGGCCGGGCGTTAATGGATCGACTGGAGCGGGCAGCGGACGGTCACCCCACTGACTCATGATATGCAGGTATAATTCGCGGCTGACCCACGCATCGGTGGCGGCGTAGACAAGTTGCGAGCGCGTGAGATTTGCGCGCGCCCAGTTTGATCGCTGCTCGCGTTTGGAAATCCGGAAGCCGAGCATGATGCCGGCGAGGGAGCGCAGACCGGTTTGCTTGAAGCCCAGCTCTTTGGCCATGGTGCCGATTTCAACAAAATGACGCGGCTTGAATGGCCAGCACTCGTTGAGTTGTTTGATGTCATCCGATAGCGCCACCCCGGCCTTGATGATGTTGGCATCTTCGAGAATTTCCCGGAGCGGACCGAGCCCGCCGAGCGCGCGAAATTGAAACACAAATACTTCATCCGGTGTGGCGAGTTGCATCAACGCCGGCGGGTAGGTGACGCCGCGCGTGAAGGCGGGGCGGGTTTCCGTGTCGAAGCCGATGATGCGTTGACGTCCGAGCTGTTTGATACAGGCGGGCAATTGTTCACGTTCGTTGATCAAACGAATGGGTCCCTCGTAGGACCGGATGGGTAATTTGTTGAGATCTTCGCGCGAAATCATCTGTTCCGGGGAAACACTCGACCCGGATGGCGCTTGATCGGATGTGCGCGGGCTGATCATGGGGACAGAGAAATCTCCCAAAACCGGACGGGATGGTCAAGCCACAGGGGACGCAACCAGCAAATTAGGCGCAACGTGTTGCTGGGTAATGCGTTACGAATATAATAAGCATCAGGCTACCGGAGCTTCCTCGATCAGCGTTTCGCCAAGGGCGATGGTCACCAGATCGGACATGTCCCTGAAGGAGAAAGGCTTCTGTAAAAGGAACGTTTTGCGCAACTTGAGGGCCCGTTTGATTTCCGGATGATCGGCATTGAAACCGCTGATGAGAATCACCGGGGTGCGTCGACCTTGTTCGCGGAGCCATTGGCAGATTTCCAGCCCGGTGATGTCGGGCATGCTGAAGTCGTAAATGACCAGTTCCGGGGGCTCTTTGGCATTTTGGATGCGCGTGGTCAGTTCGTTACCGCTTGCAACTTCCTCCACGGCATGTTGTTCCTCGGTCAGGACCCGGCGGCACATTTCGCGCACAACGGCATCGTCGTCGGCGACCCAGATTCGACTGGGGGCAAGGCGGCGACGGATGTGTTTGGTCGGAGTGGCGACATCCGCGGCGGTAGCGGCAGGCAGCGATACTTCCAGCACGATGGAGCCATCCTTTTCCGTGCGGGTGGTGGCGTGGCCATCGAGGCTGGCCACCAAGCCAAGCAGGCTGGCCATTTTCGGCGCCACGGATTCTTCGGCGCCGGTGTCGGAGGCGGCCGGCACGGCGGCGCGCCGGGAAGGAGAGATGCTGGCCTCCACCACCGTCAATCGCACATGCGTCACCGGTCCGGTTTCGTCCCTGGACTCCACATTGGCCGTGTGAATGTCGAGGCGTCCACCGTTCGGCATGCTGTCCACCGCATTGGCGATGGCGTTGAAGGCGATATGATGAATGATTCCCGGCGGTGCAACGACGTTGTCGTTGGCGGCCTCGAGTTTGACCGTAACGTGAATGCCATTTTTGATCCGGGCCTGCAGCAGGGTCAAGGTGCCGTTGATGCGCTCGTGCAGCGAGGCCACCGATGCCTCCTCGTCGGCAAAGGATTTCGAGAGGGCGAGAATTTCCTCGGTAAAACGTCGTCCGCGTTGGGCTGCTTCGGTGATTTTGTGCACCGCTTCCTCGTCTTCCTTGTTCACGCGGGCGCGATCAAGCAACAGGGACGAGTAGCCGAGAATGATCGATAGCAGGTTGCTGAAATGATGCGCCATGCCTTCGGCCAGCGAACCAAGCGAACTCAGACGCTCCTGCTGCAGTTGTTGCGCCGTCAATTCCATCAACCGGATATGTTCGCGCAGGGCTAGTTTGATGCTATCGCGTAAACGCGCGTGCACCCGCTTCAGGTCGTCCACCTGTTCCGGTGTATACACCGGCAGGCAGGCCACCGCTTCGCGCACGGTTTTTAGCGGCACGTTGCACAAAAAGGCCAGCTCGCTCAGATCCTTTTCATGGAAGGGACGCGTGCGGTATTTGCCGGTGCGGATGAGGTGAATGACGTTGCCGCGCACCCGCACGGGGAAAATCGATTCGCACACGTCAAAGGGACCGCGATGATCCTGATCGGCCGCGCTTTCCTTCACCTTGCGAAGAAGATCGTTTTCCGAGGCGTAGTAGAGTTGCTTGCCTTCCTCGGAGCCGAGAAAAACATCGAGGACGATCCGGTTTTTGGGATCAAACACGTCCTCGCTGCCCCATGGCTGACCCGGACCGATCACCTCCCGGGCAAATCCGAGGTCAAAGTGCTTGTATGCATGGCGCGACTCGATGGTCAGCACGGAATCCGGGAGTCGCATGGAGTGGACGAGACGTTTATGGTCCGCCTCCAAGCCCTTGAGGGTAGGTTCGTTTTTCATCAGCAGCGGTAAAAATACCCCGCAGCGGATTGAATGTAAAACGCGCGTTACTTTTTAATGGCTTTACTAATGATTGACGCCACCTCGTCGATGCGCACCCGCGCCTGGGCCATGGTGTCGCGGTTGCGAAGCGTAACTGTCTGATCTTCAAGTGTTTGAAAATCAATCGTTATGCCGAAGGGGGTGCCGATTTCGTCCTGACGGCGGTAACGGCGGCCGATGGCGCCGGCTTGGTCGTAAAAAGTGGTAAACTCAGGTCGTAATAGTTGGTAAACGTCGCGGGCTTTGGCGACCAGTTCGGGTTTGTTTTTCAGGAGGGGAAATACAGCTGCCTTGTAGGGGGCCAGCTTCGGCAGGAAGCGCAAGACCGAGCGCACTTCGTATCCGGCGGGGGCCGGCTTGCCCGGCTCGGCAGGAATCGGTGCGCCCCCCTGTTCGGACGAGGGAACCCACTCTTCGGCAAAGGCCTCGCACAAGACCACCAGCACGGCCCGGGTGAGGCCGGAAGCCGGCTCGATGACGTTGGGCACGAATCGCTCGTTCTTCTCCTGGTCGAAATACTCCAGCTTCTGGCTGGAATGTTGCTGGTGTTGCGACAGGTCAAAGCATCCGCGGTGCGCCACGCCCTCCAGTTCGCCGTAATCCGGCGCCGTGAAGGGATACAGATATTCCACATCCACGCAGGCCTTGGAGTAATGCGCGAGCTCATTGTCCTCGTGGTCGCGGAAGCGCAGGTTGTCCGGCTTGATGCCGAGACCGACCCACCACTTCATGCGCTCCTGTTTCCAGTAGTGATACCAGTGAAGCGATTCGTCGGGATGGCAGAACCATTCCATCTCCATCTGTTCGAATTCGCGCGAGCGGAAGATGAAGTTGCGCGGCGTGACTTCGTTGCGGAAGGCTTTGCCGACCTGGGCGATGCCGAACGGCATTTTCACGCGCATGGTGTCGCTGATGTTTTTGAAGTTGAGGAAAATACCTTGTGCGGTTTCCGGGCGAAGATAGGCCTTGGCTTCCTCGTCGCGCACGGCGCCGACATAGGTTTCAAACATCAGGTTGAACGCGCGCGGTTCGGTGAGTTGGCACTCGGCATGTTCGCCCGCTTTCTTGCTTGGTTTGCGCGGACATTCGTAGCTGGCCAGCTGGTCGGCGCGGAAGCGGGCTTTGCAGGCCCGGCAATCAATCATCGGGTCGTTGAACCCGGCCACGTGACCGGAGGCGATCCAGGTTTTCGGATTCTGAATGATGGCGGAGTCGAGACCGACAATCTGCAGGGGATCGCCATCGGGTCCGATCGGCGGGCATTCAACCATGTGCTTCCACCAATCGTCGCGGATATTATTCTTCAGCTGGATGCCCAGGGGACCATAATCCCAGAAGCCGTTCAGCCCGCCGTAAATTTCCGATGCCTGAAAGACAAACCCACGCCGCTTGCAGAGCGCGGCGAGTTCATCCATGAATACTTTGCCGGATTTCGAACTCATAGGGCTCGCATGGTGGAACAGCCGCGCGTGACGGTCAAGCCTCGTGCTTACGGAATCGCGTGCGCCTGCAACTGCGCGAGGGTTACGACCTCGAGGGCGCGCTCATGGGTGGCCCGGAGGACGACCGGCGGGGCGCAACCGGCCTCGTACGCCTGCCGCCACCGCGCCGCGCATACGCACCAGCGGTCACCGGGTTTCAGCCCGGGAAACTGATATTCCGGACGAGGTGTCGATAGATCGTTGCCGGCGGCGATGGAGAAGGAAAGAAAATCCGCGGTGACTTCGGTGCAAATCGTATGCGAGCCGAAATCCTCCTCGCATGTGCGGCAATAACCGTCCCGAAAAAAACCGGTGCGTGGCGATTGGCTGCACGGAATCAGCTGGCCACCGAGAACATTGCGCGCGGTTTCTTGCATGGGCTGAAGATAACACGGCGTTTGCCGCCGGCAAGCGCGGGCGGCCTCAAGCCGGCCAGAGCCAGTAAAGGTAACCGCCGTATATGGCGACCAGGGTCCATCCCTCCGCGCGGCTCACGTTGCGACCGGTCATCATCAGCGGCAACAAGAGCGCGGAAATGCCGATCATCATGCCAAAGTCCACCTTGTTGACGCCTCCGGTTTGCAGCGGCTTTACCAGCCCCGCCACGCCGAGAATGGACAGGATGTTGAAAATGTTTGATCCCACGACGTTGCCGATGGCGATATCGGCCTGCCGGCGCATCGCCGCGACGATCGAAGTGGCCAGCTCGGGCATGCTGGTGCCGGCGGCAATGATGGTCAGGCCGATGACCGCTTCGCTCACGCCCCAGAGGCGGGCAATTTCCACCGAGGCGTTGACGAGGAACCGCGCGCCGGTCACCAGCAACGCCAGGCCGCCGATCATCAACAGCGCATCGAAAAGGGGGCCCTTTGTCCGGTGCGGTGTGCCTTCGGCAAATTCCGTCGTGACCTCCGCATTGGTTTCCAGCCGGGCCATGACGACATTGGCCACGGTGTAGATCACGATGCCGGCGAAAAGCAATCCGGCCTCCAGCCGGTCCAGCATCCCGTCGGCAAAAAGCACGACGCAAATCAGGCTCACGCCGATCATGATGGGCGCATCAAATTTGATGAGTTGTAACTGGACGGAGAGGGGGCGAATCGCCGCCGATAATCCGAGAATCACCGCGATGTTGAAAATGTTCGATCCGACGACATTCCCCACCGCGATACCCCCCTGGTTCTGGTAGGCGGCCTTGGCGCTCACGATCATTTCAGGCGCGCTGGTGCCAAAAGCCACGACCGTCAAGCCGACCACCAGCGGCGTAATCCCCAAGCGCAAGGCCATGCTGGATGCGCCGCGAATCAAACCATCCGCGCCGAAATACAACAACACCAGCCCGAGCAGCAGCAATAGCAGGTGGGTGGACATATGAAGGCGCTACCCCTGACGATCCGGCGGGCGATGCCGCCGGATCGATTGTGGCCGGGTATCAAGTATCTTGCGGGTTGAGCGCGCGGAACACCATGCCGGCGACGGCCCCGGCGGCCAGTTGCACCACGATGTAGGCGATCATTTGACTCACCGTCAATTTCCCCATAACGACCAGGCCCAGCGTCACGGCCGGGTTGAAGGCGCCACCCGAGACGCCGCCCACGGCATACGCGCCGGCCAGCACCGTCATTCCGATCGCCAAACCGTAAAACGAATTGCCGGCGGTGCCTTTGGCCGTAGCCACATTCAGCACCGTGTTGGCGAGCGCGAAGGTGAAAATGAATTCCGCCGCGAGCGCTTGGGGAAGATCCACCGGCATGAGGGCGATTTCCGGGCGGCCCTTGAACCACAGCACCAGGATGGTCGCAACGAAGCCCGCGGCCAGTTGCGCGACAAAATAACCGGGCAGGGAGGCCATCGGACTTTTTCCGCGCACGGTCACGGCGGTGGTGACGGCGGGATTGTAATGGCCCCCGGAGATGTGGCCGCCCGCGAAAATCATGACGGCCAGCACCATGCCGATGGCCAACGGAGCCAGGTGGCCCGCTCCCGGCTCGATCACACACATGCCGATCGTGAAAACCAGGAAAAACGCGCCGATGAACTCCACCACATACTTGGCCATAATGACTCCTTGGGTTGAATGGACCTTTTAAGTGGCGCAACCGTAATGGATTGCCCGGGCACAGGCAATTCGAATGAGTTCCGCGCCGGTTTGGCGCCGGCCTGTCCTTTTGCCTTGCTCCGCGCCGGTATTCGGTGCATATTCCCGCGCTTCGTTTTTACCCAGAGGTACGTTATGAGCAGATCCGTTACACTAGATAAAGTCCGCAACATCGGCATCATGGCCCACATTGATGCAGGCAAAACCACCACCAGCGAACGCCTGCTGTTCTACGCCGGCAAAATTCACAAAATGGGCGAGGTGCACGATGGCGCCGCCGTCATGGACTGGATGGAACAGGAACGCGAACGCGGCATCACGATTACCTCCGCGGCCACCTCGCTCACCTGGAAGGATCACCAGATTTCCCTCATCGACACGCCCGGCCACGTGGACTTCACCGTGGAAGTGGAACGCAGTTTGCGCGTGCTCGACGGAGCCATCGCGTTGTTTTGCGCGGTCGGCGGCGTGGAGCCCCAGTCCGAAACCGTCTGGCGCCAAAGTGAAAAATACGGCGTGCCCAAACTCGCGTTCGTCAACAAAATGGACCGCACCGGAGCGGAGTTTTTCACCGTGCTCGAGCAGATCAAAAAGGAACTCGGCGCGAATGCCGTACCCGTGGTGATTCCGATCGGCGCGGAGGAAAACTTCTCCGGCATCATCGACCTCGTTTCGATGAAAGCCGTCATGTACAAGGAGGCCTCCGATCCACGCAAGAATTTCGACATTGTCGACATCCCGGCGAATTTGATGGATGACGCCAAGAAATGGCGCAGCAACCTGCTCGAGAAGTGCGCCGAGCTGGACGAGGTGTTGCTCGACAAATACCTCGAAACCGGCGACCTGACCATCGACGAGACCCAGGGCATTCTCCGCAAAGCCACCATCGCCCGTCATGTGGTTCCGGTGTTCTGCGGATCCTCCTTCAAGCACAAGGGCGTGCAACGCCTGCTCGACGCCGTGGTGGATTATCTTCCGTCCCCGATTGACATTCCTCCGGTGATTTGCGCCGAGGAAAAGGAAGCCAATCAACGGCCTCCGAATGACGATGCGCCGTTCTCGGCCATGGCCTTCAAGATCATGACCGACAAGCATGCCGGCAAGCTCACTTATATCCGCATCTACTCCGGCACCCTGAATCAGGGCGCGTCGGTCTACAACATCACGCGCAGCCGGAACGAGCGCATCGGCCGTATTCTCCGCATGCACGCGATCAAGCAGGAAGCGCTCGACGTCGCGTATGCGGGCGACATCGTCGCCATCGTCGGCTTGTCCGATACCAAGACCGGCGACACCCTCTGCCACGAAGATCACCCGATCCACCTGATGGCGATCGAGTTTCCCTCGCCGGTGGTGTCGATCAGTATTTCTCCCGAAAGCAAAGCCGAGAACGACAAACTCTCCTCGTCCTTGCACAAACTGGCCGACGAAGATCCGACTTTCATGGTCGGCTTCGATCAGGAAACGTCCGAGACCATTATCTCGGGCATGGGCGAGTTGCACCTGGAAATTATTGTCGACCGTCTCAAGCGCGAATTCGGCGTCAAGGCGACCGTGGGCCGTCCCGAGGTGGCCTACCGCGAAACCGGACGCATTCAAACGGAAGGCGAAGGAAAATACATCAAGCAATCGGGCGGCCGTGGTCAGTACGGGCACGTTAAGATTCGTTTGCTCCCCCGCAAGCCCGGCGAAGGATTTTCCTTCATCAATTCCGTCGTCGGCGGACGCATTCCCGGCAACTTTATTCCGTCGGTCGAAAAGGGCATCGTCAAGGCGATGCTGTCCGGTCCGTATGCCGGCTACCCGGTCGTCGATATGGCGGTCGAGTTGTGGGACGGTTCGTACCACGATGTCGACTCCAGCGATATCGCCTTCCAGGAAGCAGCCCGCATGGCCTTCAAGGACCTGTTTATGAAATCGCAGCCGGAATTGCTGGAGCCGGTGATGGCGGTGGAAGTCACCACGCCCGAGGAGTTCATGGGCGCGGTCATTGGATCGTTGAGCCAACGTCGCGGCCGGATCGAATCGATGGAGCAAAAGGGTAACGTCAAGATCATCCAGAGCATGGTGCCCCTTTCGGAAATGTTCGGTTATGCCAACAATTTGCGTACCCTGACCCAGGGTCGCGCTAATTTCAGCATGCAATTCGAGCATTACGAGGCCGTGCCCTTTGCGATTGCCGAAGGCATCATCGAGAAGCGCCGCGCCGCCAATAAGATTCGCTAACCAGGCCCGTTCCATCGCCTGCGGGGTGAAGACAAGACCGGAAGCCGCATACCGCTTGCCCGCCTTGGCCCCTCCTGTTATCATGTGCACATGAACGGGAGGGGTACTTTCAACGACGGCAAAGTCTATGTACCGGTGCTCTCTTTTTCCGAGGGTTGCGGGGAAACCCTGTTTGAATCGCTCGGTCTGAATCCCGCCGCCGTCGGCGAAATTCCTCACGGCGACAAGGTGGCCCAAGTCGAACTATTCTCTTTCGCCGGCGAAACCCATGACGAACTCGGCCCGATCATCGACCGCGCGGATGCCTGCCTCCTGCTGGTCCGCCACCTCGATCAGCTTTCCATGAACCGCGTCAAAGATGTGTTCACGCACGTCGGTGCGGAGAGTTTTCTGCCCAAGAGCATCGCCATCTATCGCGAGCCGAAGGAAACGGAATTCAAGATCAGCTGCACGTATTGCGGACAAAAATTATGGGTGCGCGATCGCGATGCCGGCCGGCGCGGCAATTGTCCGCGTTGCCGCAAGACGTTTTTTATCCCTACACAAAAGGCTTATCTGACATCGTTCCTGATGCTCACCGAAGCCGTGCCGGTGCTGAATGTGACCACCGGCGATGCCAGTTTTCCACAGGCGGTCACCGGCCTGGTCGACCGGATCGCCAGCATGGATGAAGGTGTAAAATCCTCCACCATCCGGATCGAACTTCCGCCCGAGTAGCGGCGCGGATCCTGGCCGGTTCCGTCCCCCGCTTCGCTCGCTTGATCGTTGAAATTACGCCTTCGACTCGGGCATAGTGGAGCGCATGTCCGATAAATCCACCCCCATGATGCAGCAGTACCGGCGGATCCGGAACGAACTGCCCGAGGACACGATCCTCTTTTTCCGCATGGGGGATTTTTACGAGATGTTTTTTGACGATGCGAAGACCGTCTCGTCGTTGCTCGACATTGCCCTCACCAAGCGCCAGGGCATCCCGATGTGCGGCGTGCCGTATCACGCCTCCGAGGGCTATCTCTCGCGCCTCATCCGCGCCGGCCGGAAGGTGGCCATATGCGAGCAAATGGAGGATCCCGCCACCGCCAAAGGTGTGGTTCGCCGCGAGGTCACACGCGTGGTCACTCCGGGCACGGTGCTGGAGGATCAGGTCCTCGATGCGCGCCGCAACAATTACCTCGCCGGAATCGCCGCCGGCCGCGACCGCCGGTTCGGACTCGCGCTGATCGATCTTTCCACCGGACTTTTCTGGCTTGAGCAATCGGACTCGATCGCGGCGATTCGCGAGAACCTCGCGCGCTATCAACCGTCGGAATGCATCGTGCCCGCGGAAAAAAAGGACGATCCCGCCATCACCGAACTTTGTGCCGCCCTGGCGTCGGCGACCATCACGTCGTATGAGGATTGGACGTTTGATTACGACGCGGCGCATGATTTTCTATTGCGACACTTCAAGGTTCACTCGCTGGATGGTTTCGGCGTACACGATGCCGCCACCGGCGTCTGTGCCGGCGGTGCCGTGCTTCACTATGTGACCCAGCAGTTGCGCCGTCCGGTTGATCATATCCGTCAGGTGCGGGTGAAAAACTCCGCCGCCTACATGTTGCTGGATGACGCGACAATCAAGAATCTCGACTTGATCGAGGGCGCCACCTCGGTCCTGCGCGTAATCGACACCTCCCAAACGCCGATGGGCGGGCGCCTTCTGCGCGACTGGTTGATACGCCCGCTCTCCGGCGCGCCGGCCATCACGGAGCGGTTGGATGCCGTGGAGGCGATGATGTCGGTCAAGTCCGTGCTGCACGATCTTCGCGATGCCTTGTCCGGGGTCAAGGATCTCGAGCGGTTGATTGCGCGTCTCAACGCCGGCACCGGTAATGCGCGCGATGTCCGCGCGCTCGGCCGCTCACTGGCCGCGCTCCCCGCCGTGTTATCGGTTGCGGATAAAGTAACCTCCCCCCTGGTCGGAGCGCATGTGCAGTCGGTAGCCCCTTTGCCGGATCTGGTGGCGCTGATCGACCGCGCGCTGGTCGATGAACCGCCGGCCACGCTCCGCGACGGCGGCGTGATCCGGCCCGGGTATCATACGGAGCTGGATGAATTGCGCGAAGCTTCGTCGAAGGGCAAAAACTGGCTCGCCGACATGCAGTTGCGCGAGCAGGAGCGCACCGGCATCAAGACGCTGAAGGTGCGCCACAACCGTGTCTTCGGTTACTACATCGAAATCAGCAAATCGTATGTTGATCAAGCACCCCCCGAATACCAGCGCAAGCAAACGCTGGTGAATGCCGAGCGATTTATCACTCCGGAACTCAAGGAATACGAAAACAAGATTCTCGGCGCCCAGGAACGATCGATCGAACTCGAAAACGAACTGTTTATGGACGTGCGCGCGGAGGTGGTGGCCTGCACGGCGGAAATCCAGAAAACCGCCGAAGCCATTGCCCAACTGGACGTCCTGTCCGCTCTCGCCGAGCGGGCGATCGCGCTGCGCTACACGCGTCCGCGCTTCAACGACGAGGGCCGCATCTTCATCAAGGATGGACGCCATCCCGTCATCGAAACCCTGCCCCAAGCCGAGCGATTCGTGCCGAACGACACCTTGCTCGATGGCGAAAAAAACCAGGTCATTATTATTACTGGACCGAACATGGCCGGCAAATCCACCTACATCCGCCAGGTCGCGATCATTACCATCATGGCGCACATCGGTTCGTTTGTGCCGGCCGGCGAAGCGGATATTTCCGGCACCGATCGTGTATTCACCCGCGTGGGCGCGAGCGATGACCTCGCGCGCGGCCGAAGCACCTTCATGGTCGAGATGCAGGAAACCGCGAACATCCTCAACAACGCCACACCGCGCAGCCTCGTCGTCCTCGATGAAATCGGGCGCGGCACCAGCACCTTCGATGGCATCAGCATTGCCTGGTCGGTCGCGGAGTACCTGCACAATCAACGCGAAAGCAAGGCGCGCACCCTGTTTGCCACGCACTACCACGAACTCACCGATCTCGCGCTGACGTTGCCCGGGGTGAAAAATTACAATGTGCTGGTGAAGGAGAGCGGCGATCACATCGCGTTTCTCCGCAAGATTGTGCCGGGCGCGGCGGACAAGAGTTATGGTATTCAGGTGGCACGCCTCGCCGGTCTTCCCCCGGCGGTCATCGCGCGCGCGAAAGAAATTCTCGCGAACCTCGAAGAGGGCGAGTTTGAAGCGGACAGCGGTAAGCCGAAGCTGGCGGTGCAGCGCCGCAAATCGCGCGACAGCGAAAACCAGATGTCGTTGTTCTAGCCCGCGCTTTGCTCGTCTTCCGGAACGACATCCACCGATACGATGATTTGTTGCGCGCCGCCGCCGAGAATCACCCCCTTTACCGGCGTGACATCGGCATAGTCGCGACCCCAGGCGATGGTAATGTGTTGATCGCTGACCAGGCAACCGTTGGTCGGGTCCACATCAATCCAACCCCAATCCTGCGCATACACCGAAACCCAGCAGTGAGACGCATCCGCGCCGACGAGGCGGGGCTGTCCCGGCGGCGGCAAGGTGCGCAGGTAACCGCTCACGTACCGTGCGGCCAGGCCAAGCGATCGCAACGCGGCAATCATCACGAGCGAAAAGTCCTGGCAGACGCCCCGCCGCATCGCGAGCACTTCTTCGATGGCCGTATTCAAGTTCGTGGCGCTTGCATCGTAGGTGAACATGTCGCGCATGCGCGCGGCAAAACGCGCCAAAGCCAGCGGCAACGGGGTCCCGGGGGCGAAATCCGGTTCGGCGAGCGCGCGGAATTCCTCGCGGCTGCGCACGAAGGGCGAGTCGTACAGGAATTGCAGGGCATCGAGCGTGGCTGGCTGTTGATGGGCGCGCACCGCCGCCGCAACATGCTCCCACGCCGGACCGTCCTCCAGCGGCGGACGATTCGCCGGTCGCAACTCCACCGCACTGACTGCCTCGACCACCAACGCGGGGTGCGGCTCGCTGAAGGAACATTGAAACTGGTGATTCCCGAAACAATCGATCCAGGCGGTTCGCGCATGAGGCTCGGGATCGAGCCGGACGGCATGATGAAGCACATGCTGACGATCCGTGTGACGCGGCGTAAGGCAAATCTGGTTCAACGAAACCAGCACGGGTTCGGCATACAAGTAATCGGTTCGATGACGAATGTGGTAACGCATGCCGTCCGCACCTTCAGCTGGCACCACCGAGGCGCACGGTATCGAGATGACGCGCCGGGCGGGCATGGCTCAGATACCGGCGCGTCAATTCATCCGACAGCACCGGCATGGTATCCAGCACATCCCTCAACAGCGCGGACAATTCCTGCCGCATGCCATCCGCGGATGGAGCGGCCAGTTGGGCAATATCCGCCAGTCGCACGCGGGAAAGCGCCCGCGCGACCAGGCGTTGTTCGCCGGAAAGGCCCACCACCCGGCCGTCCCGCGGCAACTGGTTCACATGAGCCTCCATGGTTTCCAACTGGAACAACAACGATCGCGGATTCGTCTCGTCGGTCAGCAGCAAATCCAGCGCCGGCGCCGCCCGCAGTGCGCTCAAATAACGGCGGCGATAGGTGATCGAACAATCCGCGATCGACAACACGTCTTCCAGCAACGACGCCTCGGCCGCATCGGATTGCTCGAGGGTAAAACGGATCAGGTTGATGAGCTGATACGATCGTTCAATCCGCCGGCCGATGTCGAGAAAGCGCCAGCCTTGCCCGCGCGTCATGCTTTCCAGACTGGTGCCTGCGAAGGCCGACAAACGAATCAGCATGCGGTCGAGCATTTCCACCACTTCACTCACCAGTACGCGGCGGCTGACACTCATTTCCTCGAGGTTGATCTCCATGCGGTTGAGCATGCGCCAGGTTTCCGCGGACAAACGGTCGCGCGCTACTCCGGCCACGCGACGCACGGCATCCACGGTCTGGCGCAGGCCGCCCGCCACTTGATCGTCGAATAAAAACGCCAGCGTGGTCGCTTCCAGTTCATCGTAAGCGGATTCGCGGTCGAGTGACGGGGCGATGTCGCTGTCGTTCAACGCCATGTGGTAGCGGGTCAGATGCGGCATCGCCGCGCCTTCCGGTCGCTCGGATAGACGGATCAGCAGCATCCGCGCAACGCGAATCATCGCATCGGTGCGCTCGGTGTAGCGTCCGAGCCAGTACAAATTATCGGCGGAACGGCTGGGCAGATCGCCGCCACCGCGACTCAACTCGATCGCGCCGGCGACGGAAGGCAGTAGACTGAATTCGCTGACCGGCTGATCCGACACGATCCACAAATCCTTGCTCACGCCACCCGCAGCGATGGCTTCCTGGGCGGCGGATGGCGCATCCACCGCGCGGGCGAGACCTCCCGGCATGACATCGTAGCCATCCTTCGTCACCGTGAGGTAGGTGCGCACGAACAACCGGCGCGCCACGATGTGTTGACCATGGAAGCAGGGGACGGACGAAAAAGATACGCGCTCCTGGGCGACATAGCGGTGCGGTGCGGAAGTGATGGCAGCCACCAGTTCCGCGCGGGAGGTCACCGGCGGGGAGCTCGTGCCGCCGGTCGCCGGCATCACGCTCAACTCATCCAGATGGTCCAGCACATACGCGCACTGATCGGGCTCACCGCACCACCACGTGGCGATGGAGGGCACCAGTAAATCCTCGGCGAGGAAATGGCGGCACAAGCCGGGCAGGAACGGCATGATGGCCGGCGACTCGAGCAAGCCGGAACCAAGTGCATTCACCACGGCCACTTCACCGGAGCGCACGGCTTGCAACAAGCCGGGTAATCCGCGCGCCGCCGGTCCGCCGAGCTCGAGCGGATCGCAGGCGGCATCCTCCACCCGGCGCACAATCACATCCACCGGCTGGAGCCCGCCCAACATTTTCAACCATGCGGTCTGCTCGCGCACGGCCAGATCCTCGACCTCGACCAGCGTTTGGCCGAGGTAGCGGGCGAGAAAGGCGTGCTCGAAGTAGGTTACATCCTGCGGACCGTTCGAGAGCATCACGATGCGGGGATTTTCCCGCCGGCGCGGACTCAGACGTTGGAGGGTTTCGCGGTAGCGCTGGAAAAAGTGGGCGAGCCGGTGCACCTGGCTGTCGCGAAAATGTTCGGAGAGCAAGCGCGACAGCACAATGCGGTTTTCCAGCACATAGCCGGCGCCGGCTGGCATCTGGGTGCGGTCGCCCAGCACGCACCAGTGGCCGCCCGGACCGCGCGCGATATCGACGCCGTAAAAATGCAAATGATTGCCCCCGGCGGCCGGCAATCCGTGACAGGGACGCAGGTAGGCGGGATTGTCAAAGATGATTTCCGGCGGCAGTAAGCCCTCGCGCAGCGAGGTTTGCGCCCCGTACAAATCCGCCAGCAACAGGTCGAGCAGTTTGGCCCGCTGCGCCAGACCGCCGGCGAGGGTGTTCCACTCGCGCTCGTGCACGACGCATGGCACCAAATCCAGCTCCCACGGATGATCGCCACCGAACGCATCGCCATGCACGTTGTAGGTTGCACCGTTTTCCCGGAGCTGGCGCAACGCGGCATCTCCGCGGCGCTGCAATTCGGCGATCCCGAGGGTGTTCAGATGACCGGTGAGCCCCGTCCAGGCGGCACGGTTGGCGCTGCCGGCGTTCAGCTCGTCGTAGCATCCGGCGGGCGGCTGATAACTGGCAAATAAATCGACCGGTGATGGCGTCTTGTTGGTCATGGTCACGGGTGACAGGGGGATATCATGCGGTGGGAACCAGTTTCATGTCATCAACTCGCGGGGCAAGGTTCTAACTTTTTTCCCGGCGCAGGTCGAGCGTCATCGGAAACTCGAGACTTCGCGCGACCGGTTTGATTTCAAGCGGTCCGGGGGTGTGACCGAACGGCGTGAAGCGTGCGATGCGCCGGCTTTCCGCTTCGAGGGCGTTGACCGGAAGGGTGGTGTAGTTGCGACCGCCGGGATGTGCGACGTGATAGGTGCATCCGCCGGCCGCGCGACCGTTCCAGGTGTCGTAGATGTCGAACACCAGCGGCGAGTGCACACCGATCGTGGGATGCAGACAGCTCGCCGGTTGCCATGCGCGATAACGCACGCCGGCGACATGTTCGCCCGCGCGGCCCGTGGGAAAGAGCGGCACCTCCATGCCGTTGCAGGCGACGCGGTAGCGGGCGGTGTCGAAATTGGCGACCTTCACCTGCACGCGTTCGACGGATGAATCGACATAACGCACCGCGCTCCCGGCGGCCGGCTCTTCCCCGAGCACGGGCCACGGTTCGAGCGCTTGCCGTAATTCCAACTCCGCGCCCGCGGCGGCGATCTCGCCATAACGCGGAAAGCGGAATTCCCGGTGCGGATGAAACCATTCGCTCTTGAAGGGAAATCCCGCCTGCTGGAGGTCGTGCATCACATCCTCGAAATCGTTCCAGACAAAATGCGGCAATAGAAACGAGTCATGCCCGGCGGTGCCCCAGCGGGCGAGTCTGGCCCGGTACGGCGTCTTCCAGAACCACGCGACCAGTCCGCGCACCAGCAACTGTTGGGCGAGGCTCATGCGCGGATGCGGCGGCATTTCGAGCGCGCGCAATTCGAGCAGGCCGAGCCGGCCGGTGGCGCTCTCCGGAGCGTATAACTTGTCGATGCAAAATTCGGCCCGGTGCGTATTGCCGGTGATATCGACGAGCAGGTGGCGGTAAAGACGATCGACCAGCCATGGCGGCGTCGCCGCGCCAGCGGGCGTCTGGCCCAGGGCAATTTCCAATTCGTACAGGCTGTCGTTGCGGGCGTCATCGACACGCGGGGCCTGGCTGGTCGGTCCGATGAACAGGCATGAGAACAAATACGAAAGCGAGGGATGGTTGTGCCAGTAACTGACGAGGCTGCCGAGCAGATCGGGCCGGCGCAGCAGGGGGCTGTCCGGGGGCGTCGGGCCGCCGAGCACAACGTGATTGCCACCGCCGGTGCCGGTGTGCCGCCCATCGAGCATGAACTTCTCGGTGCCGAGCCGGCACATGCGTGCCTGCTCATAGAGCGTGGTGGTGATGTGCGACAACTCGCGCCACGACTCGGCGGGGTGAGTGTTCACCTCAATCACGCCGGGGTCGGGAGTGACTTTGATTTTCTCGATGCGATCGTCGTGCGGCGGCGGATACCCCTCGATGAAAATTGGTTGATTCAATTCGGCCGCGGTTTCCTCGATGGCGGCGATCAGTTCGAGATAATCCTCCAGCGTGGCGAGGGGCGGCATGAAAATATACAGATATCCCTCCCGCGGCTCGGCCACCAGCGCGGTGCGCACCAGCGTGGAGCCGGATTCGCTCTGGCCTTGGTTGGGGGTCGCCAGCGGACGAACTGGCGCCACGCTGCGGCCAGCCAGTTGCTCGACGATGCGCGCGCGCGCCGGCAGTTCCGGGCGCGCCGTGAGCGGATCGGCTGGCGTCACATGCGGATAATCACCCGCCGCGACCCACGGCAGCGAATCGAGCGGCAAGCGGAATCCCATCGGCGAATCGCCGGGAATCAGATACAGCCGCTCCGGTCGCACAAACCATGGACCGCTCATCCAGCCTGCGCCATCCCACAGGCGCCGCAACGGCAACACGTAACCGGAGACGCGTTCGAGGCCTTGCTCGAAAATCCGGGCGAGCCGGGCGCGCTCTTCGGGATCTTTCAGTTTGGCATCGTGTGGATCGACATTGGTTGGAAGCCGGCGTTCCCGCCAGAGGTAATACCATGCGTCTTCAAATCCGGGCCGCAGGTGACGGTCGCCGACGCCGAGCCGCACGGAAAGTCGCTGCAAAAACTTTTTGGCGTGTCCCTCGTCCGCGCCGGTGGGACTTCCCTCTTCGGCGAATAAGTGCGGGCGCGTCCAGACCGGCTCGCCGTCGTGCCGCCAGTAACTGGAAAACGCCCAGCGCGGCAATGATTCGCCGGGATACCATTTGCCCTGTCCATGAAACAGCAATCCGCCGCGCGCGAAGGCGTGATGCAGGCGCCGCAACAGTTGATCGCCGAGCGCGCGTTTGCCGGCGCCGAGCGCGGCGGTGTTCCACTCCGCGCCGTCCATGTCGTCGATCGAAACAAACGTCGGCTCGCCGCCCATGGTAAGTCGCACGTCCTCGCGTTGAAGTACATCGTCGATGGTTTGTCCGGCCGCCTCGATGGCGTTCCATTGATCTTCGGTGTAAGGCTTGGTTACCCGCGGGGTTTCGTGGATGCGCCGGACGGACATGTGAAAGTGAAATTGCGTTTCGCACTTTTCCACCGCGCCGGTGACGGGGGCTGCCGAGGAAGGTTCGGGTGAGGCGGCGAGCGGAATGTGGCCTTCACCGGCGAACAAGCCGGAGGTTGGATCCAGTCCGACCCAGCCGGCGCCGGGCAGATACACTTCAGTCCAGGCGTGCAGGTCGGTGAAATCGGCGGCGGGACCGGCCGGGCCATCGAGCGGTTTTTCATCGGCGACCAGTTGCACCAGGTAGCCCGACACAAACCGGGCGGCGAGTCCGAGATGTCGCAGCGCTTGCACGAGCAGCCAGGCGGAATCGCGGCAGGAGCCGCTGCCCTTGGCGAGCGTTTCCTCCGGGGGTTGGACCCCGGATTCCATGCGGATCAGGTAGCGCACGTGCTGTTGGATGCGCCGGTTCAGGGCGACGAGAAAGTCGACCATCCCTGCGCGGTGATTGCGCATTTCCTCGACGAGCGCCAGCAGGCGGCCGCCGGTTTCGGTGATCATCAGATACGGCGCCACGTCCGGCGCGAGTTCGCGCGCGTAGGTGAATGGATACTTCTCGGCGTAAGGCTCCAGAAAAAAATCGAACGGATTGATGGTGACGAGATCGGCGACGAGGTCCACCTCGATCAACAGTTCTTGCACCGGTTTTGGAAAGACCAGACGGGCGAGATAATTTCCGAACGCATCCTGTTGCCAGTTGATGAAGTGGCCGGCGGGCTCCACCTTGAGCGAGTAACTACGAATCGCGGTACGACTATGCGGCGCCGGGCGCAACCGCACCACATGGGGCGACAATGTTACGGGCCGGTCATAGCGATAATGTGTCCGGTGATACAAGCCTGCGTGAATCGACATACGTTCTTCCTGTTGACCAGGTAGTAAAGCAGGCGGCGTACCACTCAGGCGGAAGCTGATAAAATCGCATAAATTACTTATTGTGAGTGCTTTATAAACAATGCGCAAAGTTGCGCACCAAAAAGCATGCAACACAATTGTTGGCAATAAACAGAATTAGTACGTTTGTGTATGTTAATAACCCGATTTTTCCGGAGTTCAACAAGTCGATCGCTTGCGATTGTCAATCCATGGCCAATAGCAGCGGTCAATCGACTTTTTTAATTCAGGATCTACGGCTTGACGTTGCTGTTATGTGGTTGTTTTCTGACCATGGTTTGGCGGGTTGAGCATGTGTCTATAGATCGTCGATGACAAAACGGAAGAAAGTGCCGTTGGTGCTGATGGTTTGATCCGGCACGGGCAGACGCTTCGTGCGGCCTTGCGCGAGTGGGCGCCGATCGTTTTCGGGAATATGGAAGAACGACCACGTACTGCTCATCAGATCGGTGGAGTATTCAACGGTGACCATGCGGTCGGCCAGGTCGTGCACGAGTTGGTGCTGACCGTTGACGAACTCGACGCCGGCGCTCCATCGGCTATTGGCATCTGCGGGATCGGAGTAGGTCAGGTATTCCTCATAGTCGTTGGCGCCGTCGCCATCCGTGTCGAGGTTGCGAGCCGATTCGGGCGAGCGATTGGTGTTGCCGAACGCGGCGAGCTGCCATTGGTTGAAGGATTGGCGGGTGGTGAGGCTGGCAATCCAGTCGGCGATGAGCTTCACGCCGGTGTGGTCGATTTCCGAGGAGGCGAGGGGCGGCATGCGCGAAAAATTATTGGAGGCGCCGATGCGGTTCCAAATGATGCTGTGGGTGGTGTCGCCGGGCACGAGCAGGAGATTGTTGGTATTGCCTTGATGGCCCGCGGCTTGGCCGAGGAGCAGGCCGGTCTGATCGAGTTTGCGTGATGCGCGGGCGTCAAATGCGCCGGGCGCAGGACTGCCGGGACCCATGTGACAGTAACCGCAATTCACGGCAAGATAGGAGCGGGCGCGGGCTTCAAGACTGAATTCGGTTTCGTCGGGAGCGACGTGGCGGCCCAGGAGCGCGGGGTTGCCGAGGTGATTACTGGTATACCCGTTGCCTTCGATGAGGCTGATGAAATTGCCGGATGTGCCGCCGATTTCACCGGGGCAATTCAGTTGGCGGGTGTTGAAACTGAGCGCGTGGCCGGCAGCGGGGTTGTGGCAGGTGATGCATTCGGCGCGGCTGGGAATCCGCCAGTCTTGATTGATGACGACACCATCGTTGGTGATGGCGAGGCTGAAGTTCACGCCGGCATCAGGGGCGAGCAACGCTTCGGTGTCGTTGGTGTTCCAACGGTAACTGACGCCGTAGGAGCCTTGCGCGTTACGGACGAGCACGCGGGTTTCGATGCGCTTTTTGGTGTCCGGATTGCCGCGTTGCGTTTCCATGTCAAAATGTTTCACCCACATCATGCCTTCGGGATAGTTCCAGGTTCCATCCGCAGAAAGGCCAATGCGGTCGGTGGTATTGGTGATGATGAACCAGCGGGATTTGACGGCGTAGTCGGACCAGAAAGGCAGATTGACGTTATACGCGATGAGGCCGGGATTCGGCGAGAGATCGGCGAGGTCGGCGAAGAAGCCGGCCTCGGATAGTTTTTCCGGAAAGGCCTGACCGGTGGTTTGGGCGGATAGTTTGCGGACGCGGCCATCGCCGTGATCGAGCATGAGAATTTCGCCGGTGGCGCGATGAACGTCGAATTGGATCAGTCCGCCTTCGCCGGCGATGCGGGTGATGTTGGTGGCAGCATCGGTGCGCTCAATCGTCCAGATGTTGCCGGAGACGTAGTCGGTGAGAATGTAACGTCCATACAGCTCCGTGTAGCGATCCCCGCGGTACATGATGCCGCCGATGATGGAACGGCCCTGAAATTCACCGGAGCCATGGCCGTATTCCCAGACCGGCGGCACATAGGTGAAGCCGGTTGGCGGAAGGCGATCCGGCCGCGGGCCCGGCGCGGTGCCTTCATAAAACACCCAGCCGCCGTTGCCACCCTTGGGCATGATCATCACCTCTTCGCGCAAGGTGTTACCGACATCGGCGACCCAGAAATCGCCGGTGAGGCTGTCGAAGCTGTAGTTCCATGGATTGCGCAGGCCTACGGCATAGAATTCCGTGCGCACCTGGTTGGGATTCACGGCGAGGCCGTTGAACGAGGTCGTGCCGATGAAGGGATTGTCGGCGGGAATGGAATAGTAGGCATTCCCGTTGCCATCGCGGGGAATGCCGGGATGCGCGTTCGGCTCGAGGTTACCGGGGTGCTTGTCGACATCGAGCCGGAGAATGCCCGACCATAAGTCGCGATCGATCACTTGCGAGTTATTGAGACCGTCGGCGCCGTTGAAAAATCCTTCGTCGCCGATGCCGAGGTAGAGATAGCCGTCGGGCCCGAACGAAATATCGTTGATATTGTGCACATCGAGATCGTTGATTTGATTGATGAGGATTAACTCGGTGGCGGGATCGGCGTTGTCGGGATTGCCGGGGTCGGCGGTGAAGCGGCTCAGGCGAACGCGTCGGTTGGCGCCATCCCAATGGCAGTACGTGATGTAAAAATAGCGGTTGGTGGCAAAGCCGGGGTGGAAGGTGATTCCTTTGGCGCCTAGCTCGTTGAATCCGGTTTCGTCCACGCGGTCGCGGATGTCCATAAACTGAACACGCGAAGGATTTTCGTCGCCGATGCCGTTGATCACGTACAGCAGTCCGTTGCGCTGAAGAACGAAAAGGCGGTTGGTATCGCCGGGTGGGCTTTCCATCGAGGTGGGAAAGGTGAAACTCGCGAGCGAGGGGAACGCGTCGGTGACGGCATAGCTCATGGGCGGCGGGTCGACCGGCATGGTGACGGTGGTGTTGGGTATACGCTCGGCGGTGGAGAAATGCACGAGCACGGCGGCTGGCGCGGAGAACGCGCCATCCGGGCCGCCCACGCGGTAGGTGAAACGGTCGCTGACTGGCGTGCCGCTGGTATGGGCGTAAACGATGCGGCCATCGGTGAGGGGGGTGGCGGTGCCGAAGAGCGGCGCTTCAACGATCTGCACATTCGTCACGCTGTAGGGGCCGGAGTCGTTACGCAGGACGGGGACGCCTGCTTTGGCGTCGGCATGCATGGTGATGCTGTCGGGCACGGCGATCAGCGGATCGGCGGAGGTTGGCGACGCAGCACCGTCTCGTTGCAGAAACCATGAATCGAGGGCGACGCCATCTTCCCGGGGCACGATGCGCAAGGTGTAAATTCCGGGCGATCCGAAATTAAACACGGCGCTTGTGCGGACCGGGGCGGGTTCGTTGGCTTCGAAACCGCCGTCGCCATCCCACGGATCGCTGCTGAAGTTCGCGTCTTGATTGTCGAAAAATTCATACCAGTCGGGGGCATTGCCCGGGCCGTCCGCCAGTTCGGCGATTCCGGCAAAGAGGGAATCGGAGTCGCCATTCAATCCGCTCCAGCGGAGCCAGAGGCGATAGGATCCGGAGGTGGCGATGTTTATTTTGTAATCGAGGGCGGGTCCGCTGGCGTAGGTAAAAAAGGCGCCATTGTCGGGCAATACTTGCATGTAGCCGCGGCTGCGGAAGTTGGCCATGGCGGCGGGAGTTCCGGCGGCGATGAATTGCCACGCGGCGGAGCCGACAGGAAGGCGGCGGTCATGATAAAACTCGGCTTCGCCAGCGGCGATGCCATTTGATTCCTGATAAAATTGATCGGCGGATAGATTGCCATGGGAAGAGCCGGGAGCTTGGGGGGTGCGAACAACGGTGACGGACGATGCGCAGGCGACGGTGCTGGCATTGGTGGTGCGAGTGATGGCGAGGTCGTTCACATACAGATTGCTGACTTCGTCGAAACCGGCGTTCACATTCCAAAAACGGACGCGATCGACCGTCATATTGGCGCGGGTGGTCAGGGCGCCGGTCATGGTGCGGACGATTCCGCCATCGCTGATCACTTGCAGGCTGTAATTTGACAAAGAGGTGAGGGTGAAGGCGAGATCGAGTCCTTGATCGGTGTAGGGAATGTCGGTGGGTTGTCCGGCGATTTCATACACTGTATCGCCACCTTCGTAACGCAGTACCCAGAGGGATTGGGTGGATGCGTTGTAGAGTCCGAGGGCGATGGTGCCGCCGGATTGCACGGCGTTGTTATCGAGGCGACAGCGGAAGGTTTGGCCCGTCGCCAGGGGTTGGACGATAGTGCGCTCCGCCCACGTGCTGGCGTTGTTGTTTGCATACATGCCCCAGGCGCGCGGGCCGATGTTCAGGTTGCCTTGACCTTCGGCGACAAAAAAACCGCCATTGTTGGCCGAACTTGCGCTGGTAGACAGACGCCATGTGCCGAAACCGTCGCCGCCGTTTGATCCGTTGCTCCAGCCGCTGTTGTAGGCGGAATGGCTGGCAGAGTCGGTGGCGTTGATGGTTTCCGTTTGGCCAAACACGCCGCTGGCGGAAAGCGTAATTTCGTTGGTACCGACGGCGAGCGAAAGATTACTCACCTGCCAGTTTGTTGACAAAACCGATGACCCTGAAGCGCCGGTTAGCCGGTTGCTCCAGGACAGGCTTCCGGTTGCGGCGAGGTCGAGGTTGCCGCCGAGAGAAATGGTAGTGGTTTCGTATGAAACGTTACGACTGCCGGAAAGTGGGTTCGTTACGGTAAGGACGCAAAGCTCTTGGGCTTCCGCGCGCCCGCAAACCGCCAGCACACTCGCCCACAACAACAAACCACGCACCATCATTTTAAAACGTTACACCCTCTTTTTTCGCTCGTATATGTGAATCCACAATTTCCGGTTGAGGGACAGACATGATGCGTATCGCGTTGGGGACATAGAAGGTATGGAGGTTGCCCCGCTGCGGAACAAAAACACCTAAACTGCTGACTACAATGTGTTTGCGAACATTTTATCGCGAGACATAATATCTATGTCCCCAACGCGCGGCGGGATTCGAGTTCTTGAAGTTCGAGGGAGGCGGTTTCCCAGGTGGCCGTGGCCTCGGCGATTTCACCGGGAAGGGCGGACAGGCGCTGGTTGATCTCGGCGAAGGAAAGCCCGTTTGCTCCCTCGAAGGAATTGGCGAGGCGGTGTTGCTCCTCCTCGAGTTTCGCGATGAACGCCTCGGCCTCGCGAATCGCCTTTTCAAGCGCCCGTTTTCGAGCGGCGGTCTCTTGAATCATGTGAGCCCGCTCCCGCTTGGCTAGTTTGGATTTCGATTGAACCCTGCCTCCATCGGCTTCCGGCACCTTCTCCTCGGCGATTTTCTGTTTATAGTAATCGTAATCGCCGGCAAAGCGCCGGATGCCCGGCGGCTGCATCTCGATAATGCCGGTCGCCACCCGCCGGACAAATTCGACATCGTGACTGACCAGCAACACCGTGCCCTGATATTCCCGCAACGCTTCCTCCAGCGCCTCGCGGGCATGGATGTCGAGATGCGTCGTCGGCTCGTCGAGCAGTAGCAAGTTCGGCGGCTTGATGAGCAGGCGCGCGAAGGCGAGGCGAATCTTCTCCCCGCCGCTGAGCACGCCGACCGTTTTTTCGATCGCCTCGCCGGAAAAACCAAACCCGCCCAAGGTGCCGCGCACATCCTTCTCCGGCACATCGCCGGCCGATTTTTTAACCGCCGCGAGAACCGTGTCGCTCGCGTTCATCGCCTCGGCAAAGTCCTGCGTCTGGTAGCCCGGCACCACCTGATGCCCGAGCGAACGCTTGCCCGCCGAGAGCGGTAGCGCCCCCGCGAGCATTCGCAGCAGCGTGGTTTTGCCGAGCCCGTTGTGCCCGATCAGGGCAAGTTTCTCGCCGCGTTGAACGGCGAGATCCACGCCGCGCAGCACCCAGCGAATTCCGTCGTACGTGAGTCCGGCCTCCTCGAGCCGGATCACCTCGTTCCCGCAGTGCGGCGGGGCGGCAATCCGGATCCGCCCGCGCAACTGAAGGTCGTCCGGCGCCTCGATTTCCTCCATCTTCTCGAGCATCTTCATGCGGCTCTGCGCCTGCGATGCCTTGGTCGCCTTGGCGCGGAATCGCTCGACAAACCGCTCCATCTCCCGCCGCTTCTGGTCCTGGTTTTTCTTCCGGGCGATCGCCTGTTCATACCGCACCGCGCGCTCGCGCTGGTAGGTGTCGTAATTACCCGCATAGCCGGTGACCCGTCCCGCGTTGATCTCCAGCGTGCGCCGCGTGAGCGTGTTGAGCAGAAACCGGTCATGCGAAATCAACAGCAGCGTGCCATCAAAATCGCGCAGAAAACGCTGCAGCCACTCGACCGCCGGCAAGTCGAGATAGTTGGACGGCTCATCGAGCAGCAACGTATCCGGCTTCGCGATGAGTACGCGGGCGAGTTCGGCGCGCATTTGCCATCCACCGCTGAATGAGCGAAGCGGTTTCATCAGTTCGTCCGCGGCAAAGCCGAGGCCGCCCAGCGCGGCCTGCGCGCGCCCGCGCAATTCGTAACCGCCCAGCACCTCGTAACGATGTTGCCATTCGCCCAAGGCATCCAGCAGCTTCGCCCGCTGCGGATGAGCCGGATCCTGAAGCGCATGCTCGACTTCGTGCAGGCGCGCATCGATCTCTTTGAGTTCCGGCAGCGCATCGGCGACATAATCAAGCATCGGCGTGTCGTTGTCCTTGTTGTGGAGGATTTGGCGCAGGTAACCAAGCCGCAACCGGTCGGCGACATACACCTCGCCGTGATCCGGCGAAATATCGCCCGTGATCAGTCCGAAAATGGTGCTCTTGCCCGCGCCATTCGGACCGACCAGTCCGGCGCGATCGCCCGCCGCGATTTGAAAACTCGCCGCGGCCAGCACATCCTGGGCGGCATAATGTTTGGACACGTCTCGAAATTCGATCATGGAGTATTTGCTTATAGCGCACTCTTTATGATCCGTCTTTGCCGAAGTTGTTTACAGCGTCTTGATCTTTCGACATGATTCGACATCAACTATCCGGAAAGCAACTCAATGATCCCACGAATCATGTTGATGGCGCTGGTTCTACCGGTCGCTTTAACTTTTGCCCAATCATCGTCGGAACCTGTACTGACCAGCACCTTGCGGGCCATTCCCGGAATCGAGCCCACGCCTGCGTTGCGCTATTTTGCGCCCGGCGCCCGCCGCGTCGAGTTGTGCGGCAAGTGGAGCAACTGGGCCGATCGTCACCCGCTCTCCAGCCGCGGGCAGAACTGGGTGCTGGATGTCAGCCGGATCGGCCTCGCGCCGGGCCGGCACGAGTTCAAATTTATCATCAACAGCGAGTGGGAGAGCGGTGACAACCGCATTTTTTATATCGACGACAAGGGGTTGCTGGTCCGCCCGCCGGATCTTGTGATCAAGGCGCTGCATGAAGACCTCCACGAGGTGGTGATTTATCTTAAAAATCCGGTCCAACCCGGGGATCAACCGGTCGTGGCCTTTGAATCCGGACTTCCCGTCCGCGAACTGAGGGTCGAGAACGGACGCCGCAGCGGCTTCACCTCCGGCTACATCATCAGCGCCGGCACGATCACCTTCGTGTTCCGTCCGGACGAATTCGGGATGGCGATCCAACCCTCCGACACCGTGGCCGTCGCCGGCAATTTCAACTGGTGGAATGGCAGTGGTGGCCCCGGCAACCTGTGGGCGCTGAATGATCGCGACAATGACGGCACCTGGGAGTTGTCGATGACCCTCGACGGTCTTCGCAAGCCCGCGCATGAGCCGGATTATCTCTTCCGTTTTGTGATCAACAACCAGCAGTGGCTTTCCCCGCCGCCCGAATCGCCGGTGGTCGTGGCCGATGCGCATGGCAACCGCAACTACCGCGTGGATCGCGCGATCACCGGCAGCACTGCCCTGCACGTCACCACGGCGGAGCCGGTGCCGTTCGGCGAGTTGCAGATCCTGTCGATTTCCGGTTTGGCCGACCGCCGGGCCTGGCACCAGGTCACGCCCGGTGATGCGCTCACCAGGCTTGTCTCGACCAAGCCGCTTGGCGTGACCCTCAACCGCGAGCAAGAAGCCACCACCTACCGTTTGTTTGCCCCGCGCGCTTCCGGTGTGGATCTTTGCCTGTTCGACACGCCGCAATTCGAAACCTACACACCGGTGTGGGAACGGCTGACTCCGCGCGAACGTTATCCGATGTGGCGCGACCCCGCCGATGGCGTTTGGGAAATCACCTTGCTCGGCATCAACACCGGCGCCTATTACTCTTTCTCGGTTGATGGTCCGGCCGGCCGCGGCGAAGGCTTCAATCGCGACGCCTTCGTTTCCGACCCCTACGGCCTCGCCTCCGCCCACGCCGAGAACAACACAATCGTCATGGATCTCGAAGCCACCAATCAATGGTTCGGCGGGTGGACCGATCACGACTATGTGACGCCGGAATTCCAGGACATGGTCATCTACGAGGCTCACCTGCGCGACCTCACCATGCATCCCTCGGCCGGCGTTCCCGCCCACCTGCGCGGCAAATACGGCGGCCTGCTCGCCACCGCCGGCACCGGCACCGGCATCGATCACCTCAAGGATATCGGCGTAAACATGATCGAATTCCTGCCCATCCAGGAGTTCAACAACGGCACCTTCGAGTACAACTGGGGCTATACCACCGTGCATTATTTTGCCCCCGAGGCCTCCTTCGCCCAGGAGCCGCTGAAGGGATCGCAAGTATACGAATTCAAAAACCTCGTGAACGAACTGCACCGGCACGGCTTCGGTGTGATGATCGACGTGGTCTACAACCACGTCGGCTGGCCGAATTTGTTTGCCCATATCGACCGCAAATATTTCTTCCGCCTGACGCCCGATTACGACTACCTGAACTTCAGCGGCGTCGGCAACGACTTCAAGAGCGAATCACCCATGGCCCGCCGGCTGATTGTCGACAGCATCAAGCATTTCGTGCGCGACTATAAAATCGACGGCTTCCGCTGGGACCTCGCCGAGTTGATCGACATGGATACGTTGATGGAGGCGAAGCGGGAGTCGGAAAAGATCAATCCGCGCGTCATCAATGTCTCCGAGCCGTGGAGCTTCCGCGGCACGCACAAGGATCAACTTCGCGGCACCGGCTGGTCGGCCTGGAACAACGATTTCCGTTACGCCGGCAAGGATTTCGCCCGCGGCCGCGCCGATCGCAACTGGATGAAGAAAGTCATCGCCGGCTCCACGGAGTTGTGGACGGACAACCCGTTGCAGTCGGTAAACTATGTGGAAAGTCATGACGACATGGCGCTGGCCGATGTGCTCGCCTCGCGGCCGGACAAGGACGGTCGCCATCTCACCGAGTTTGACGCGCAGATGAATCGCCTGGCCGCCACGCTGGTGTTCACCTCGCTCGGCATTCCGATGATCAACGAGGGCCAGGAGTTCATGCGCAGCAAGCGCGGCATTTCCAACACCTACAACCGCGGTGATGCCGTCAACGCCATCAACTGGAAGGACCGCGAACGGCCCCTCGCCGCGCTCACCATGGGGTACTACCGCGACTTGATCCGGATGCGCAGCAGCGAGGCGGGCCGCGCGTTCCGCGTGAAGTCGACGCCGCCGCCCGGCTACTTGCAGTGGATCGAGCCGCCCGATGGCCGCATGCTCGGGTTTCTCATCAACGCGCCGCGCATTCATCCCGGCCATAGCTTTGCCGTGCTGTTGAATTCCCACGCCAGTCCCGGCGCGTTCGAGGTCAGCCTGCCCGCCGGCAACTGGCGCATCATCGGCGATGGCGATCGCGTGGATATGAACGGCATCGGCGGCTACGAGACCATCGCCGGCCCGCGCACGTTGTCGGTTCGCGTGCCGGATGTGCGCGCGCTGATCATGATGGACGGTTTTTAAGCGCGAGCCGTTCGATCCGGAACGGCCCGGCTTCCCGGGCCGTGGCCTTCCTTTTGCATGGTGACAGCTCGGTCCGCTTTTGATTTTAATTTTTGCGCGAGGCGCGATATATCGTCATCATGTCTGATGTATTTCTTGAGTTCAACATGTCAATCGTCTGCTATTGTAAGTCATTGAGTTGCAAGTGTTGCGTTTTTGATCGGAGTCATTTCGGGTGTCTCATGCTCTGTGGCTTGGTATGGCGACCAGCTGATCTACGGCATCGTCCGTTGGCGTAGGTGATGGCTCCCGGCATCCGGCCGCATCGCGGCGGCCCATTTTGGGCGCTTTCGGTGTTGGGCTCT
>CAYYAR010000018.1:0-69337 GCA_964470065.1 uncultured Verrucomicrobiota bacterium
CAAGAAGGCGCAAAAAAATAAATTATTCAAGACCAACTGCGGAAGATGGGCTAGAATTCTCCGCCGCATCCTTTGTCCCGGCTGCCCGGCCCGGGCAGCCGGTCCTCTCGCCCTCGTCATCGATGCCACGCACGAGGTTGCGATCGGGGGCAACGTGGGTGACAGCTCGCGGCATCCATTCAGTTTTTCGTGAACGGATTCTAGTAGCGTTTTCCACCGGGGTGTCCC
Source organism: uncultured Verrucomicrobiota bacterium (assembly GCA_964470065.1). Taxonomy (GTDB): domain Bacteria; phylum Verrucomicrobiota; class Kiritimatiellia; order CAIVKH01; family CAIVKH01; genus CALMUP01. Next base: position 229 of record CAYYAR010000018.1, read on the forward strand.
GGTGCTGAACTCAAGACGTAATCCTGTCGACGCTCCGGTTGTTGAACCGGATCAACCACGGATTTCCGCGAACACGCGATATTCTTCGTGGCGGGCCATCAACTGATCGCGAATATCCGCCGCGCTGGGCTGGCCATTCGCATTCGACTTGTCGAGATAGCCATAGGTGAGGCATGAGCCCGCCATGGGCAGGTTGATCCGCGAATCCGCGCCCATCGGCCCCATGGCCAGCGCGCACAGATGGCCGTCCGGATTTTTCTTCACCAAATTCATCAGGCGGGTCATCTCGGTTTTGTCGGCGGCATACGCAGCGATCTTCACCACATCCACACCGGCGTCCACGCCCTTTTTCCATGTGCGTTGGAGTTCGGTGGCCTCGGGCATGGCGCGAAAATTGTGAAACGAACCGATGGTGGTCACCTTGCCTTTTGCCTGGGCCATCAGATCGGGAAGTATCGACGAAGACAATTCGATATCGATGCCGTTCACGTGAGGAAGGCCCTGTGCATAGGCATCGAGGCGGGCGTTCTCGTCGCCGGACCACCGGCCACCCTCGTTGACATGCCGTATGGTCAACAGCGTGCCCATGCCGGCTTTGGTCAGGCGCAAGGCGGCCACCGGCCAGTCGCAATGTTCATCACCGATCAAGTCGAGGCGAATCTCGACCACATCGCAAGGCCACGTGTCCTGCGCGGCGACTTTTTCCAGACCTTCCGGTGTGCTGACAACGCCCACCACGAGGGGGATCAGGCCGGGCGACATGTCATAGCCAAAAAACAAGCTCATGATCTATTCATGGGGACCGGCTGCGAAATTGGTTGTGGCGGATTATGCCTTTCGGCCCGCCCGTCGACGTCCATCGCTGTGTTCGATGGTTTTACTTTGCTTGGCCTTCACGACGCGCTCCTGTTTGCGCGCGCGGGCGCCTTCGAGTTTCATGGTGACTTCGTAGTGCCGGATGTACATCGGGTTGTTGTACCCTTCACAGTTGCGACCCTTCCACTTCAGCGTGGGATGATGGAAAATCGCGCAGTGCGTCTTCAAATTCAGCGCGCACCCTTTGCACTCTTTGACCGGCTTCGTACCTGGACTTTTACTCATACCGTCGATTTCCTTATCTGTACTACTACCATGAGGGTAACAAAACCGCCCAAAAAAGCCAAGAAATCTTATGTATTGCTCGCGCCGGCGGGAATCAGCACGGTTAACGCACCGCGACGGACCTCCACCGAAACCTCGGCCGAGGTTTCGAAAACCTCGCCGTCCAGCTGGATCGGCGCATCCGCTGGTCGCTCGACCAGCAGGCGCTGGAACCGGCGGGTCAGGACCCCGTCGATCCGCTCGATGGTGCCATCGAACAACCGGCCGATTTCCGCGAGCGCCGCAGGCACCCGCTGCTTGGAAACCGCCACCAGCTCCAGCAACCCGTCATTCTCCCGCGCTTGCGGAGCGATCCGCGCGCCGCCCCCGTATTGGGTCAGATTGGCCACGGTAAAGACCAGCGGATCCACAATCGTCTCCGGCCGCTCCTTGTCGATGCGAAATCGAAACGGCGCCGGCTTGTAATCGAAATATTCGTAGGCGGCCGCGAAAACATACGGGAGAATTCCGCGCATCGGCATTTTTTCAAAGGTGCGCACCAGTGCCGCATCGGCAGCCATACCGCAGGTGACGAAAAACGGGCGGCCGTTGGCAAAACCCACATCGATCTTCTCGCGGCGGGCGCGGACTAATGCTTGCGCGGCCTTGGCCCGGCCAAGCGGAATGCCGAAATGCCGGGCAAAACCATTTCCGCTTCCCGCCGGCAAGACCCCCAACGCCACACCGGAACCGATCAACTCGCTGCCAATCGAATTAATGATGCCATCACCGCCCACCACCAACACCGTATCGATTCCGGCCTTTACAGCCATCGCGGCTTTTCGCTTCCCGTCGTCGATGTTGCGGCTAATCTGGTAGGAAACCACCGCATCGCGCTCCGACCAGATGCGCTCCACCGCCTCGGCCAAACCGCCCAGCGTCGCGCCGTATCCGGCATTCGGATTTACCATGACAAGCACGCGCTCCATAACGCGACATCGTAACAACAAGCGCCCCGCGAAACAATCTGTCTGTCCCCGTCAATACACTTCGGCTTGGGGACAGACACCGCTCGACGATCGTTTTTGCATGATTGGAACCAACAAGACAGGGTCATTATGGCGCATTAAAGAATGGTGACCGATAATATTTGCGTCATTATTGTCTCTATACACAAATAATACATAATGCATATATCGTTCATAGTCATGTGTTTATGTTTATGCCACCATATTGGCATGGGTGATGCTTATTTGTTTGGCAGAGAAAGAAACAAATGAAAGGAGCACCTGTCATGATTAAACCTATGTGGAACCGTTGGGATTGGAGCTTCGATCCGTTTTCGGAGCTTCGGGTAATGGAGCGCCAGATGAATCGTTTGTTCCGTGATCTTCACGGCCGGGGCACCGATTACCCTGCTCTGAATTACTGGAGCAGCGAAAACGAGGCATTGCTTGAAGTGGAAATGCCGGGCGTGAGCGCGGACGACTTCGAGTTAAGCGTTCAGGACGACGTGGTGACCATCGCCGGCGAGCGGAAAGATCCGCATGCCGACGAGAACGCCACCGCACACCGTCAGGAGCGCGCCTTTGGCAAATTCAGCCGCACGTTGCAGCTGCCGTTCGAGGTGGAAACCGACCAGGTGGCCGCCCGCTACGAACATGGCGTGCTTCGGGTCACCCTGCCCCGCCGCGCGTCAACCAAAAGCAAACGCATCGCCATCCAAGCCGCTTAACAAGAAAGGAAACAACACTATGAATGAAGCAACTCAAAACGGAACCGTGACTCTTGAGCCGCAAAACCTGCCAACCGTCATGCCGGCGGTGAACCTCTACGAGCGCGAGCACGAGGTGGTCATCGTCGCCGACATGCCCGGCGTGAGCGAACAGAACGTGGACATCACGATCGAGAAACACATCCTGACCGTATCCGGCAAGTCCGCCTGGACCGAGCCCGCCGGTCATGATCTGCGCTACCGCGAGTTCGCCCCGGCGGAATTCCGCCGCGTGTTCTCGCTCACCTCCGACCTCGATGCCGAAAACATCAAGGCGGTGATGAAGCACGGCGTACTCACGCTCACCCTGCCGAAATCCGAGAAAGCCAAACCGCGGAAAATCGCGGTGGCCTCGGCGGCATAACACAAGGAGATACAAGTCATGGTCACAAACCTCATACCCTGGAGAAAAAAATCCAGTCATCACGAGGTCGATGTGATGCGGCCGCAGCACGAAGACCCCGCCTACGACCTGACCCGCGGCATGACCGACATGATCGATACCTTCTTCCACCGGTTTGACTCCGAATTCGGAGTCACCCCGTGGTTCCGCGGCGGCGACACCGGATTCGCCCGGCTGCCGAACGTGGATATCGCGGAAACCGACGACGAGGTTACGATCACCGCCGACCTCCCGGGTCTCGACGAAAAGGACATCACGGTAACGCTCGACGGCGAAACCCTGACCCTTCGCGGCGAACGACGCCACGAAAAGGAAGAGAAACGGAAAAATTATTACCGGGCGGAACGAAGCTATGGAACATTCGTCCGCTCCATGACTCTTCCCGAAGGCATCGATCGCGACAACGTCAAGGCCACCTTCAACAAAGGCGTCCTCCACGTGCGCGCCGGGAAACTTCCCGGCACGAAATCGACGCGCCGCCACATCCCCGTGGTGGCCGGATAAACAACACCCCCGGAGAGCCATCTCCGGGGGTTTTTGTGCTCATACTCCGGGAATCCTGATCAAGGATTCACAACCCCGAGCCGGTAGAAATAATTGGTGCCGCCATCGGAATGCGTCATGCGCATGATGGACGAGGTCGCCAGGATCGACTGCACCAGCGACCACTGCGGATCGATCAGGCCGGCGGTGCGCTCGAAACGGTAATTCCGACCGGAAATAGAATTCCAGCTGATGGTGAGCACGTGATCGCTGGTCTCCGGCAAGAGCAGTTTCAACAACGACGACGGATTGCCCGGATCGGTTCCGGCCAGCGCTTCATCACCATCCTTCAATCCATCGCCATCGGAATCGGGATTTCCGGGCTGCGTGATGCGCCCGCCGGGATGCGCGCGCGTCAGCAGGTTGTCGCAACCGGTTACTTCCTCTTGATCGGAAAGACCGTCCCCGTCGCTATCGATCATCGGCGTGAAGGTGATGTCCACCGTGGCCGGATCGCTGAAGAAACGTCCGTCATGCACGCGAACCTGCAACGTCACCACAGTAGCAGTCGCGACATTCGAGGTGCTGATCACCGATGCATAGAACTGATCAACATTGGCGGCGACGACCTCGGGTCCGGCGAGGCGGGTCCACTCGACCGTCAACGGCAAGGCGGATGCCGACCAGGAACCGGCCGCATGGACTACCGCCCACATGCCGGCCTCGACCGACTGGTTTCCGCTGGAAACCGCGACCGGCAAGTCGAGCGCGAGCTCTCGCGGATTCAACGCAATCAATTCGTGGGCATCCAGATGACCGTCACCATTCCCCGCAGGCACCTGCGCGGCGGCAGCCAGCGCACCGCCGTTGGCGGTGCCAAACGGCGCCGCGGCGAGATAAATCACGGATGGCCATGCGCCAAAATGAGCGGCAAGATCAATGGTTCCCTCCAGCACGCCGTTGGCAAAGGGCGCGTTGTTGTTGGTGCCGGAGGTCATGGATTTGAAGATATCGAAATTGGTGGCCGCCGCACCCGAGGCGTTGAACCACGATTGGTAGGCGCCATCGTTCTCATCCGCCAGAAACGCGCTCCACGCCGCCACGGTGCCGGCTTTATTCCAATTCGCCGCGACCGGCGCGGATATCGTGTTCGCCAGGTAAATGAAATGATCGTTCCCCTCGCCGGCATCCTGCGTGGCCACGTAAAGGAAGTTTTTCCGGATGGCGGCATGCAGAATCAGGCCATTTGTGGCGCGGCCCCACGCGGCATCATCGAGCAGCCCGTCGATGGCGAAGGGATGATCGATGTCGATATGATGCGTGTCGATCACTTCGCCAAGATCGTTGATTTGTTCGATGCGCATCCGGCCGCCCTCCACCTCCATCATCATGTATGAGTGACGCTCGTTGTAGAGCCGGGCCGAGTAATCCTTGCGGGCCGTGTACGGGTACAGCCAGGCGCCCGAACCACCGATCGTGAAGTACGTCGTGCCATCGACGGGATTCATGCGTTCATACCAGTGGTTATGACCCTGGAGCACCACATGAACACCGCGGGCCTTTAAGATTGGTACGATGTGTTGCTTCACGCGCGCGTTGTCATCGTGACCACTAGGATCGCCCCGCGTGGTGAAGGGCGGGCGGTGCAAAATGACCACGCGCCACTGCTGCGTCGCGGCGGCGAGATTGGCGGAGAGCCACGCGTTGATTTCATTCATCGTGGCCGTGGTGTTGTCTTCGTAGGGCTCGGTGTCGATCACCGCCACATGCATGTTGCCGAATTCGAACGAATAGTTTTTTTCGAGATGATTCGCCGGACCATTCGTGGGCAGGTGAAAGTAATCGACCATGTATTGCCCGTTGGCCGTATCCCAGTCGTGATTGCCCAGCGCCGGAAATGTCACGGCGCGCTGCATGGCCGGACCGTATAACTGGAACCAGAAAGGATCGTACCATCCAGGCGCGCCATCGGCATTGCAGGCGGTGCCATACGCAGCACCGTATATATTATCGCCGACGGTAAAGACTCCGTCGATGTCGTTGCGTTGGTTGATGAGGTTCGCGACGGCATACATACCCGGCGATCCTTGGCCGTGGTCGCCGATGATGGCCAGCCGGAATGATTGATCGGCGGCGGGCCGCGTGCGGAATGTGCCGGCATGCAGAATTTCCCCATTGCCGCGAACACGATAGAAGTAACTCGTGCCCGGTTGCAGACCGGAAAGGTGAATCACATGTTCGCGCTTGGGTGTGCCATTGGAAATGGTTCCGCCGGAATATCCCGCATCCAAACCATAATCGACAACGCTGTCCACTTCGGCGGCGGTGTTCCACGCGATGGCAGCGGCATTCCCTGCGTTGGGCATCTGGATGAATGGCCCGCGAACCAGCGCGGCGTTCGTGTATAGCTCCACGATCAGCGTAAAATCACTGCTGTTGGTTGTTACGTTGTGGCCGGATACCGCGATGACGTTGGTGCCGGCGACCAGTAGCGACGGGTTGATGGCGATGAATGATTTCGGATTCGGATTTGATCCTTTTTCGCCACGCGAAGCTTCACGGGCAGACAGCGCCGGGTTGGTCCGCGAAAATGGGCCGGACGGAAGATTCAGTCGCGCCACTTCGGTTCCATTCAAAAACACGATCGTACCGTCATCATAATCCATGCCGAGCGATAGCTTGTTAATCGAGGCCGGTTGGTCGACCACGAACGGACGGCGAATGAACAAATTGAGGTACCCGTTTTGCATGTCGACCAGTTCGGTGTTGTCGTCGCAATCGCCATAGCCAAATCCGGAAGGCGACGGAGCCGACCATCCGCTGTCATCGAATGAGCGATGGAACCATTGGTTGGTGCCTTGATCCGGTGGCGTCGATGTTCCTTTATAGTAGCGCCACCAATCGCCCTCGCGGATGGAGGGCCCGGGCGGGCGGTATCCGGGAGCGGAAATCGAGACGTTGTCCAGGAAAGCATCATTTCCGCCACCGGTTGGTCCGCGCATCATGAACGCAATCGATTGGATGGGCTCTAGATTCAGACCCGAGGTCCAGAATCCATTCGTACTGAAGTGGGTTCCGGCATTTTGATTGCTGATCGAAAACGAATACGCGCGCGATGCGGGGTTAAGCGAGGCGGAGACGTGGTAGATAGCACCGTTCGAAAAGGTCACCGCAGAGCTCTGTCGATTCGTGCCGTCGAACCACTGGAAATTGTTATTACCGGCGGCGAAGAAAAAGGACAGCCGCTGGTCGGCGAAATGGCTGGCTCCATTGCCCGCGCGGATCGTGAAGGCCATGCGGCGCAAATTGAATGGAATGTTGGTGCTGGTGGCGTTGAAATTGCCACGCATGCTGAATGAGATGTTGAGGGTATTGGTGGTCGGCGGAAACGCCCGGCGCACGGATGTCCCCAAATTGCTCGCGGCGCCCCACAAAGCGAAGCTCTTCATCCCGCCGACAAAATTGCTGTCGTTCAGATACGAGCCGCCGGCGTATTCGGAATTGGTCGTCCATGGCCCGGCCCAATCACCGCTACCACCGGATTGGCTCAATGGACTTCCGGAGTATGACTCAAAGTCGTCCGTTGCGAGCAACTGCGCTCGCGCCGCCACGCTGCAAAACATCAATAGAACCGATGCAAATAATTTCACAGGTTAAACCTAAACCACAGGAAATGATTTGTAAAAACGTCGCATCGCTCCAAAAAGAACCCCGGAGGTAGCCCTCCGGGGTTTGTCGTTAAAGGATGTTGGGGACATAGCCGCTATGTCCAAAGTTCCAGTTATTGGAAAAACAATGTCTAAAAAGTTCATGTCGTTGAAAACAACGACTTGCGACGGTCACAACTTCTGTGTCCCCGTCGCTTTCCGCCTCACGCCCTGGCTTCGAGTTCGGCCCAGCGGTTGATCGCACGCTCGAGGTCGTCATTGAGCGCCGCGAGGCGGTCGGTGGCACGGCGGACTTCATCGGCCGGTCGTTTGAAAAACGCGGGATCGGCGAGCGCAGCGTCTAGCTCCTTGATCTCCGCCTCCATCGCCTCGATGCGGCCGGGCAACTCGCCAAGCTCTTTCCGCTCTTTCATCGATAGCTTCTGCGGTTTTTCCGGCGACGACGCGGGTGATTTGGCGGTGTCGGCAGTTCCGGTATTTGCGGCCGGCCGCGCCCGCTGGCGCAACCAATCGTCGTATCCGCCGGCATATTCGGCGATGCGGCCGCTTCCCTCAAATACGAGCGTGCTGGTGACCACGTTGTTGATAAAGGCGCGGTCGTGACTAACCAACAGCAAGGTTCCGTCGTGCTCGACCAGCAAGTCCTCTAAAAGCTCCAGCGTCTCGGCGTCGAGGTCATTGGTCGGCTCATCCATGACCAGCACGTTAAAGGGCCGCGTGAAAAGACGGGCGAGGAGGAGCCGGTTGCGCTCGCCACCGGAGAGCGCCCGCACCGGCGTACGCGAACGTTCCGGCGCGAAGAGAAAATCCTCGAGGTAACTCATGATGTGGCGGCGCTTGCCGTTGAAGGTGACGTAGTCGCTCTCGCCGCAAGCGTTTTCGGCGACGGAGCGGGTGTCGTCGAGCCGTTCGCGGTGCTGGTCGAAATACGCAACCTCGAGATTGGTGCCGTGTTCGACGGAGCCTTGTTGCGGAGCCAACTGCCCGAGGAGGAGCTTGAGTAACGTGGTTTTGCCGCAACCGTTCGGACCGATGATGCCGACCTTGTCGCCCCGCATGATCTGGGTGGTGAGTCCGCTGACGACAGGCACGTCGCCCCACGCGTAGGAAATGTTGTCGGCGGTGATGACCTTGCGCCCGCTGAGCGCGAAGGTCTGGATGTGCATCTGGACGGATCCTGTTCGCTCGCGCCGTTGGCTCCGTTCGAGGCGCATGCGTTCGAGGGCGTGTACGCGGCCCTGTGCGCGAGTGCGACGGGCCTTGACGCCCTGACGAATCCACGTTTCTTCCTGCGCGAGTTTTTTGTCGAACAGGGCGTTGAGCTTTTCCTCGGCTTCGAGTTGTTCCTGGCGCAACGCGAGGTAGCGGTCGTATGGAAAATTCCAACTGGTGAGCTTGCCGCGATCGAGCTCAACGATGCGCGTGGCGAGGCGGCGCAGGAACGCGCGGTCATGGGTGATGAATAGGAGCGCGCCACGATAACGCAGGAGAAAACTTTCCAGCCATTCGATGGACTCAAGGTCGAGGTGGTTGGTGGGCTCGTCGAGCAGGAGCACATCCGGCTCGCGCACGAGCGCCTGGGCGAGCAGGGCCCGGCGCTTTTGTCCGCCGGAGAGCGCGGCGAAGGGGTCCTCTTCGCGCAGGCCCATGCGGGCGATGACGGTGGAGGCGCGCTGTTCCGCCTCCCAATCGTCCAGTCCCGGCGGTATGCCCTCCATCACGACATCGTGAACGGTGCCGGGCATGTCCCGCGGCACGGATTGCGGCAAAAAACCGATGCGCACCCCGGCCTGTGCGATGATCTCGCCCCGGTCGGGTTTTTCTGTTCCGGTGATCAGGCGCAAGAGGGTGGACTTGCCTTCGCCATTGCGCCCGACCAGACAGATGCGCTCACCGCTTTCGATTTGAAGCGACGCGTCGTCGAGCAGGAGCGGCCCGCCGTAGGCCATGCTGAGGTGTTGAGCGCTGACAAGTGCCATAAGTTTGTTTCGTAAACGAGGGCGGAGCATGCAGAACGGGCGTCGGCTTGTCGCGGAAAATCGCGCCTGCCACAACTTCTATGTCCCCGTCATTTTCTACCGATTGAAAAACGTTTGGGAGGGCGAGGCTCCCGCCGAGCCGCCGATGATGCCCGGAATTTTGCCGAAAGTTCCAATCATGGGAAACGCGCCTCCCAAAAAGCTCCAATCGTTGGAAATCAACGACTTGCGCCTGACACAGTTTCTATGTCCCCATCGTGTTACCAACGCGCGCGCGAAGGGTGCCGAGATCCCTCGACTGCGGCGCGAAGCGCGCCTGCGCTCGACCCGCCGTAGGCGGATCCGCCTCTGGCGGGGATGACGGTAGGGTTAATTCTGTGCGTTCCGTAATTCCCCGGTCATTTCGAGCGCAGCGAAGCGGAGTCGAGAAATCTCGGCATCAGTCAGATACGCCTTCTTTTGAAATAACGAGACCCCTCGACTTCGCTCGGGGTGACCCGTTAAGCAATGTGCCTTTTTCTGGCGAGCCAATTGAAGTAGCGCCGATAAGACTCAGCAGGTTGTAAGGTAAGATAGGTGTCATTTCGAGCGGAGCGAAGCGGAGTCGAGAAATCTCGACACTTGCCAATCACGCTCGCCCTTCTATCCTCGCGCTCATGTCCGACTATTTCGTTTACATCATGGCCAACAAAAGCCGATCGACCCTCTACATCGGCGTGACGAACGGACTGACCAAGCGCGTGTTGCAGCATCGCAAGGGAGAAGGCGATGGTTTTACGGCCCGCTATCACTGCGATCGCCTGGTGTTTTTTGAGCGATTCCATAAACCGTCCGATGCCATCGCTCGGGAGAAGCAATTGAAACGTTGGAGCAGAACCAAGAAAGACGCGCTGATTGCCGGCTTGAATCCGCAAGGTGAGGATTTATCGGTTTCGGTGCTGGGGCTGGACCTGCCGGTGGGGAGGCCGTGGTCGCCACCAACGCGCGCGTGATGGTTGCCGAGATCCCTCGACTTCGGCGCGCAGCGCACCTTCGCTCGACCCGCCGTAGGCGGATCCGCCTCTGGCGGGGATGACGGTGAGGCTAATTCTCCGGTCATTTCGAAAAACCTCATCGGCCCGTGGCCGATTGGCTCGCTGGAAAGAACCCGGTCAATTCGAGCGCAGCGAAGCGGAGTCGAGAAATCTCGGCATTCACCAAGCACGCTTGCTTCGTGGTTGCCGAGATCTCTCGACTTCGGCGCGACGACGCGCCTTCGCTCGAGATGACTGATTCGTCATTTCGAGCGGAGCGAAGCGGAGTCGAGAAATCTCAGCACCCGCGAATCAACCCTTCACGACCCGGACACCTTCGCGTCACCCGCGAAATAAGGGAAACAAGGGGACAGAGAGTGAAAATTGACACACGTGTGCGACATTTTGGCGCTATTTTATGCAGATAAATAATTCCATTTTCGCGAGCATAAAAATACATAAGCGAAACTCTATCAATGCGTTATGCATTAATCTTTGAATGAATTTCGCGCACTTGGCATGGTCACTGCTTATCTGTTAGCCGAACAAATCAATTTACACGTGAGGGTATTACAATGGCAAAAGTTTTAGGTATCGATTTGGGCACGACGAACTCCTGTATGTCGATTATGGAGGGCGGCGAGCCGGTCGTCGTTCCGAATGTGGAAGGTGGACGCACCACCCCGTCCATCGTGGCGTTTTCGAAGAGCGGCGAGCGTCTGGTCGGTCAGGCAGCGAAACGCCAGGCGGTGACGAACCCGAAAAACACCATCTTCTCCGTGAAGCGTTTCATGGGCCGCAAATTTGATGAAATCTCGGAAGAGAAGAAGCGCGTTCCTTATGAAGTGGTGAAGGCCTCCAATGGCGACGCCCACGTGAAGATCGGCGACAAGGTCTACTCGCCCCCGGAAATTTCGGCGATGATTTTGCAGAAGCTGAAAACCGACGCCGAAGCCTACCTTGGTGAAAAAATCACCCAGGCCATCATCACCGTCCCCGCGTATTTTAACGACTCGCAGCGCCAAGCGACCAAGGACGCCGGCAAGATTGCCGGGCTCGAGGTACTCCGCATCATCAACGAGCCCACTTCCTCATCGCTGGCTTACGGCCTGGAGAAGAAGAAAGAGGAAAAAATTGCCGTGTATGACCTCGGAGGCGGAACGTTCGATATCTCCGTCCTCGAAATCGGCGACGGCGTGTTCGAGGTGAAGGCCACCAACGGTGACACCCACCTCGGCGGCGACGATTTTGACGAGCGCATCATCGAATGGCTCATCACCGAATTCAGGAAGGAGAACGGCATCGACCTCTCGAAGGACCCGATGGCCCTCCAGCGCCTGAAAGAGGCCGCCGAGAAAGCGAAGTGTGAACTTTCCAGCTCACAGCAGACCGAAATCAACCTCCCCTTCATCACCGCCGACGCGAGCGGACCAAAGCATCTCACCGTCACGCTGACCCGCGCGAAACTGGAGCAACTGGTCGATGACCTCGTTCAACGTTCACTCAAGCCGGTGGAAAACTGCCTGCGCGACGCCGGCCTCTCCGCCTCGCAGATCGATGAAGTTATTCTCGTCGGCGGTATGACCCGCATGCCCAAGGTGCAGGAAATGGTGCAAAAGTTTTTCAGCAAGGAGCCGCACAAGGGCGTGAACCCGGACGAAGTCGTCGCGGTCGGCGCCGGCATCCAGGGCGGCGTGCTCAAAGGCGAAGTGAAGGATGTGTTGCTCCTCGACGTCACCCCGCTGACCCTCGGCATCGAAACGCTCGGCGGCATCTTCACGCCGCTAATCGAGCGCAACACGACGATCCCGACCAAGAAGAGCGAAATTTTCAGCACCGCCGCCGACAACCAGCCGCAAGTGGAAATCCATGTGCTGCAGGGCGAGCGCAAGATGGCCGGCGACAACAAGACGATTGGCCGCTTCGGCCTCTCCGGCATCGCCCCGGCCCCGCGCGGCGTTCCGCAAATTGAAGTGACGTTCGATATCGACGCGAACGGCATCTTGCACGTCACGGCCAAGGATCTCGGCACCGGCAAGGAACAGAAAATCACCATCACCGCAAACAGCGGACTCTCCGACGACGAGATCAAGAAGATGGTGAAGGACGCCGAAGCCCACGCCACGGAAGATCAGAAGAAGCGCGACGGCATCGAGTCGAAAAACCGCGCCGATGCCATGACCTACGAAGCGGAAAAATTCATCAAGGAGAATGGCGACAAGATTTCATCCGACAACAAATCGAAGGTCGAGACATCCATTGCCAAGATGAAGGAAACCATCAAGACCGAGGATCCGGACCGGATCAAAACGGACCTCGAGGCGTTGACCCAGGCGATGCAAGCCGCTGGCTCCGAGCTGTACAGCAAGACCCAGCAGCAGCCACCGCCCCCGGGTGCGGGTCCGCAAGCCGGCCCCGCCGATGCGGGCGCTTCAGGCGCAGGCAACCAGGCCGATGCCGGCAAGGAAAAAGTCATCGATGCGGACTTCACCATGGTCGATGACGACAAGAAGAAATAAGCAATTTCAGCGTGCGGCCGGGCGGGTGCCCCCGCGCGCTGGTTTCATGTCAACCACCTATAAGAAAGAAGGAGTAATAAACGCATGAAGATACAACCACTGGCCGACCGCGTGCTGGTCGAGCCTCTCAAGGAAGCGGAAGTCAACAAGGGCGGCATCATCATTCCCGATACGGCAAAAGAGAAGCCGCAGCAGGGCACGGTGATCGCTGTGGGCACCGGCAAGATTGACGATAAAGGCCACAAGATTCCCTTCAATGTCAAGAAGGGCGACAAAGTGTTGATGCCGAAATACGGCGGCACCGAAGTCAAGATCGACGGCAGGGAATACCAGATCATGCGCGAGGAAGATATCCTCGGCATCATTGACTAATACATTTCATTAAACAGGAGAAATTACCATGGCTGCAAAGCAATTGAAATATGATCAGGAAGCGCGTCAGCTCATCCTCGCGGGTGTGGAAAAACTGAGCCGCGCCGTCAAAGTCACGCTCGGCCCCCGTGGCCGCAACGTGGTGCTCGACAAGAAATTCGGCTCGCCGACCGTCACCAAGGACGGCGTCACCGTGGCCAAGGAAATCGAGCTCGAGAATCCATTCGAGAACATGGGCGCCCAGATGGTTCGTGAAGTCGCGAGCAAGACCAGCGACATCGCGGGCGACGGCACCACCACCGCCACCGTGTTGACCGAGGCCATCTATCGCGAAGGTCTGAAGAACGTCACCGCTGGTGCGAACCCGATGAGCCTGAAGCGCGGCATCGACGCCGCCGTGGCCAAGATCACCGAGCAACTCGTCAAGCAGAGCAAGAAGGTCAAGGACCGCAGCGAAATTGCCCAGGTCGCGACCATCTCCGCCAACGGCGATACCACCATCGGCGACATCATCGCCGACGCGATGGATAAAGTCGGTAAAGACGGCACGATCACGGTGGAAGAAGCCAAAGGCATCGAGACCACGCTGGACGTCGTCGAGGGTATGCAGTTCGACAAGGGTTACCTCTCGCCGTACTTCGTGACCAGCGCCGATACGATGGAAACGGTAATGGAGGATCCCTACATCCTGATTTTCGAAAAGAAAATCTCGAGCCTGCAGGATCTGTTGCCCCTGCTCCAGAACGTGGCCAAGGCGGGCCGTCCGCTGTTGATTATCGCAGAGGACGTGGAAGGCGAAGCGCTGGCCACCCTCGTGGTCAACAAGATCCGCGGCACGCTGCAAGTCTGTGCTGTCAAGGCCCCCGGCTTTGGCGACCGCCGCAAGGCGATGCTCGAGGACATTGCCATTCTCACCGGTGGCAAGTTCATCAGCGATGATCTCGGCATCAAACTCGAGAGCGTCCAGGTCACCGACCTCGGCAAGGCCAAGCGCGTCACTATCGACAAGGAAAACACCACCATTGTCGAAGGTTCGGGCAAGTCCGCCGACATTCAGGGCCGCATCAACCTCATCAAGCGTCAGATCGAAGAGACCACCTCCGACTACGACCGCGAGAAACTCCAGGAACGCCTGGCCAAGCTCGCCGGCGGTGTCGCGGTGATCAACGTTGGCGCGGCGACCGAGTCCGAAATGAAGGAGAAAAAGGCCCGCGTGGAAGACGCCTTGCATGCGACCCGCGCCGCGGTGGAAGAAGGTATTGTCGCCGGCGGCGGCGTCGCCTTGTTGCGCTGCCAGTCCGCGTTGGATGACGTTAACCTCAAGGGCGATGAAGCCATCGGCGCAGAAATTGTGCGTCGTGCGTGCGAAGCGCCGTTGCGCCAGCTCGTCGATAACGCCGGCATAGAAGGCGCCGTCGTCGTGCAGGAAGTCAAGAAACAGAAGGGCTCCAATGGCTACAACGTCGCCAGTGGCGAGTATGTCGACATGGTCAAGGCCGGCATCATCGATCCGACCAAGGTCACGCGTTCCGCTTTGCAGAATGCGTCCTCGATCGCGTCGCTGCTCCTCACCACCGAGTGCATGATCACCGAAGTTCCCGAAAAGGAAAAAGCTCCCGCGATGCCTCCGGGCGGCGGCGGCATGGGCGACATGTACTAAGCTGCACAGCCGCTGACATAGCGGCTTGATTAACCGGCCTGCGTTAAAAGCGCGGGCCGGTTTTTTGTTTTTTTGGGGTGGGCCCGCGAATGACACGATGACGCCACGACCTGGTGACGCGATTGCGCGGCGACTTTTGGGGCTGCGCTCAACATCCGAAATGTAAAAGACCTCCGGCCCATTGAAGTGTACGCGTCCTGATTCCGGCGTCACCGCGTCAATACGTCTATGTCCCCATTCCGGTTTACAAACCGGCAAGGCGGTGTATCTTATCCGTATGCTAAAACGTTTTTACAGTGTGCTTTTTATTGTTTTTTCAATCGTTCCGGTGCAGGGACAGACATTTCCGGCTGGCATGGGGGCAACGCCGTATGCCGGCTCGATGGGAACCGGTACGACGTTCCGGGTGTGGGCGGGCTCGGCCACCAACGTGCAGGTGGTAGGAACCTTTAACAACTGGAACCGGACCACCAACTCCCTGCTGCGGGAAGGCTCCAGTGAAATCTGGTCCGCCAACATCGCGGGCGCGCGACCAAGCCAACAATATCACTATCTCATCAACGGAAACACCCGTCGACGCGATCCCCGCGGAGCCCGCATCGTTGATTACAACAACAACGACTCCATCATTTACGACCAGCAAGCCTATCAGTGGAAGTCCGGCGAGTTCGCGGCGCCCCCGCCCGAGAACATGGTGATTTACGAGCTGCATGTTGGAACCTTCAATGACCCCAACCCTGCGCAAGGCGGCTCGGCCAGCCTGGACGATGCCCGGGCCAGGCTCGACTACATCGCCAGTCTCGGCGCCAACACGGTGAAGATCATGCCCGTGACGGAATTCCCCGGCACGCACAGCTGGGGCTACAACCCGACCGATCTGTATGCGGTCGACAACCTGATTTATGGCGGCCCCGATGCCTTGAAACGATTTGTCGATGACGCCCATCAACGCGGCATCGCGGTGATTTTGGATATCGTGCACAACCATTACGGCAGCGGCGATACAAACGACCTCGCCAGCTCGCTGTGGAATTTCGACGGCCAGGCCGGCCCGCTGGGCGGAGGCATCTACTTCTACCAAGACCCCGTCAAGGCCGCCACCGAATGGGGACGCCGCCCGGACTATCAGCACGAACAAGTCCGCAACTTCATCAAGGACAACGCGCGATCCTGGCTGCGCGATTACCGCCTCGACGGATTTCGCTGGGATGCCACCAAGTATATCCGGCAGGCCAACAACGGTTCGGCCATCGCCGAGGGAGAGTCGTTGCTTCGCGAAATCAACACCATCATCAAGACGGAGTTCACCAACAAGATCAGCATCGCCGAAGACTTGCAGCAACTTCCCTCCACCACCGCCCCGACCAACACCGGAGGCTTGGCCTTTGACTCCGACTGGCAAACCGAGGTCCATTTTGCGCTCGTGCAAGAACTCTCCAAAACCAATGGCACGCCCGATCTTGATCGCATCCTCTCCCCGTCCGCGCTGAATTACACCTCGCACACCCGCCGGGTGGTCTACACGGAATCGCACGACGAAGTCGGCGTGAAAAACGGCAAGTTCCGCGTGCCCTACCGGATGAACACGAATGATCCTTCAGCCAAGATCGCCCGGCAGAAAAGCCTTCTCGCCGCCGGGCTCATGATCACCTCGCCGGGAATTCCCATGTTGTTCCAGGGACAGGAAATGTTCGAAACGGTATCGTTTGACGATACGAATTCGGTCAACTGGGCGCTGACCAACACATACGCCGGCATACACACCTTCTATAAGGATGCAATCCGCCTGCGGCAGAACTATTACGGAAACACCGGCGGACTGACCGGAAAACTGGTCACCGCGGAAAAACAACTGCTCACCAACGGCATCGACTATCTGGTTAGCACGCACCGCAGGAATGCCGGCGGAGCGGGTGACGATGTGTTCGTGGTCGCCAATCTTTCCGCCATTCCCCAGATGAACGAATGGATTACCTTTCCGGTTACCGGATCCTGGTACGCGGTGCTGAACAGCGACAGCACCCGTTATAGCAGCGACTTCGGTAACACCGGCCTGAATGAAACCCAGGCCTTCTTCGACCGTCGCGGCATGGTCAGCCTCGCGCCCTGGAGTTTCGTCGTCTACGCGCGCGCGCCGATGCCGGTGACCATGTACACGGGAATGGCCATCACCGGGCCTTTCCGCAGCTGGGATCCATCCGCGAATATGAGCCGATGGCACGATCACACCTGGTCGGCGGATATTTTTCTGTATGCCGCAACCAATCTACCCTTTAAGTTCTTCGCCAACAGCAGCTACGCCATCGGCTGGGGCGCGGGCAACATCAACACCGGTTCATGGCCGGTATCGGGCACCGGGGTGATTTCCAGCGGCGACAACAACCTGACGATCAACATTCCCGAAAACGGAACCTACCGGTTCACTTTCAATAGCGCCTCGGGCGCATTCACCGTGCGCCGGATCACATCCACACCCATCACCACCCGGCATCCCAGCATGGCCGTTGCCGGTGAATTCAACAACTTCACCTTGACCCCCAACATGGCGGTAAGTCCATCAGGCATATGGACGGGAACATTTGCCGCCGTGCGTGGACAGGACATGCGATTCAAGTTCGCTTCGTACGGAACCTGGGACATTTCGTGGGGAGGGTATGGCGATGTTCAAACGCTGCCCGCATCCGGTTACGCCACGCGAAATCCATTTGATGATCTCAAACTTCGCGGTCCGCTCAACGGGTTGTACACCTACTCGTTCAACGATGTAACCGGCCAGTTTTCGGTGGAAAAATCCGGCCCGCCGCCACCTTATGCCAGCATGCAGATCATCGGCAGCTTCAATCAGTGGGGAGGTTTTCTCCCGATGGCCAGCAATGCCCTCCACTCCTGGCAGTACACCGTGGCGATTAATCAGCCGTGGGACCTGGAGTTTCGCATCGCTGCCAACAACACCGGTTACGACATGGCGTGGGGAAGCAGCAACGTAATCAACGGGCCGTTTCCCGCCAGCGGGAGTGCGATGCTGGGGCTCAGCAACAACATCATCGTGCAAGGACCCTTGTACGGAGCCTACACCATCACCTTTGACAGCTTGAACTGGCAGGTATCGGTTGTTCGCTCTGCTCCGCCGGCGTATCCCGTCATGGCCATCAACGGAAGCTTCAACAGCTGGAGTTCAACTAGCATGCCGGCCATGGTCAGCAACGGCCTGCATCAGTGGAGTTATACGCGCACCTTTTCGCAACCCGAAGCCATCACTTTCAAGTTCAACAATAACCTCACGGCCTGGGCCGATCAATTCGGCGTGGCGATTTCCCATCCGCATGTGCTGCCGGTAAACGGGACGGCCGGGATTCATGCCTCCGGCGACAACAACATTTCCCTGCAGGGACCGCTCAATGGCGTATACACCATTCACTTCAACAGCGACACCCTCGCCTACGCGATCACGCGCGCATCGCCTCATGCCGCCATGGCCGTAGCCGGGTTGGGCGGAAATTGGAACGCCGTCAACAACATGTACCTGAACGAAGCCGGAATCTGGACGATGGTGACCAATCTCGTGGTCGCCGCCAACGCCCACGTGGAGTTTAAATTCAAAGCCAATTACAACTGGGACACCAGCTGGGGCGACGGCAAGGTTCACACGACCAACGCTCCCGTCTCCGGCACCGGGTCCACCGCCGCCGGCAATATCCGATTGCCCGGTCCATTTAATGGAAATTACCGGTTCACTTTTAATGACTACGACCACTCCTATGCCATTCAGCGGGCCGCCTCGTTCACCCAACCAATCGCCCTGCAAGCCACCAATGCCGCCGGAAACAAACTGGTGATGAGCTGGCCAAGCTATCCGTACGCCACTTATTCAATCGAGCGCTCAACCAACCTCGCCCTGCCGAATGCCGGATTCACCAATCATATGATGAATGTTCCCGACGCCGCCGTGATGAATGTATTCACGGTCGGTGTAGGCCATGCCGCCACTGAATTCTATCGCGTGCGCGGGCAGTAATCGTCGTCCGGGACGCGCGGGATGGACCGTGAAAAGAACTCGGGAGTTGACGCCGTCCGTTGTGTCCCGCGATTATCTCCGCCCATGACAAGCCCAGCATCCTCTTCATGGCCGGCGGGTTATCTGTGCCTGGTCCTCCATGCCCACCTGCCGTACGTGCGCCATCCCGAGTATCCCGAGTTTCTCGAGGAACGCTGGCTGTTTGAAGCGGTGCGCGAGTGTTACTTGCCGCTGCTACGCGTGCTCGGCGAACGCCAACCCGCGGCCGGCGAGGCCCGCCTTACCCTCTCGCTCTCGCCCACCCTGATGGCCATGCTCGACGATCGTCTTCTCCGCGATCGCTGCACGCGACACCTCGATCGCGTCGCGCTGTTCGCGGCCAAGGAAGTGAAACGCACCGAGGGCGACGCACGCTGGCAGCCGCTGGCCCGCTTCTATGAGTCGGTGTCGGAAGCGAATCTGGCGACGTGGCGGGCGCTTGATCACGGCGATCTTGTTGGCGCATGCGGGGAAGCGGAAAAGCGTGGCGCGGTGGAGTTGATCACCACCGCGGCCACACATGCCTTTCTCCCTGTCTGGCGCCGCCACCCCGATGCCGTGCGCCGCCAAATCGAAACCGGCGTGCACGCCTTCACGCAACGTATCGGCCACGCACCCGCCGGCCTGTGGTTGCCCGAATGCGGTTACTATCCAGGACTGGAAATATTTCTCGCCGATGCCGGGATAAAGTACTTTTTTCTCGAAACCCACGGCTTGCTCCACGCGCAACCCGCGCCGCCTTTCGGAGTCTCCGCACCGGTGATTTGTCCCAACGGCGTGGCAGCCTTTGGGCGCGACCCGGAATCCTCGCGACAGGTCTGGAGCGCGCAGGATGGATATCCGGGCGACTTCGATTACCGCGAGTACTACCATGACATCGGCAGCATGTGGCCGGTCGACGAGCTGAAGAAGATATTTCCTGTCGCCGATCTCGACGCCTCCACCGGATTTAAATATCTCCGCATCACCGGAGGCGAAGGCGTCAAGGAGCCGTACCATCCCGGCCGCGCTGCCGACAAAGCCAAGCTGCACGCGCTCGATTTTCTCGAAAAAAAATCCGGGCAAGCCGCTATCGCCGGGCCGGAAATGGATGTTCCGCCGGTTTTTGTCGCTCCGTTCGATGCTGAGCTATTCGGTCATTGGTGGTTTGAAGGGCCCTTGTTTCTCGACGCGCTGCTTCGTCTCGCTGATCGCGGCGGATCCATCGCCATGATCACGCCTTCGGACTACCTGGCCCGTCATCCAGGAGGTCACGAGGCCATACCCTCGGCCTCGACCTGGGGCGCCCGCGGTTATCATGAAGTCTGGATCAACGATGCGACCGCGTGGATGTATCCGCATCTTTTTCGCGCCGCCGGGCAAGCCGCGATGCTGGAGGCGGAGGCGCACCCATCCATCGCACCGGCAGTCAAGCAGGACGTGATCAGGCAGGCGCGCCGGGAACTCATGCTGGCCCAATCATCCGACTGGCCGTTCATGCTCAACGCCGGAAGCCATGTCGCCTATGCGGAAAAGCGGGTGCGCGATCACCTCGCCCGCTTTTACTGGTTGGCCGATGCCTTGAAGAGCGGACAACTCGACGAAGCCCGCTGGCAGGCGATTTCCACCGTGGACTACATTTTCCCCGGCGCGCAGATCCGCGATTAAATTGTGGTGTAACCGGCTTTACGCTATAATTGCCCCCACAAGGAAAAGGATAGCTTTACCATGAATACTCGTGCGCGCGCGTTTTTGACGGTGGCTTTCGCGGCCATCGCCATCGCCTCCCCGGCTCAAGTCTACAAAACGCATCATCTGGAAATTCTTAGCCAAATGCAGGCGATGTCCCAAGGAACCTACTCCGAAGCCGAGTGGAACCAGTTGACCGATCGCTTGCACCAGATGCTTGCAGAAGCACAAACCGCCGGAAATTGGGATGACTACGTGGAAACCCAGGTAATTCACGCCAAGGCATTGGCAGCCCGGGGTCGTCAGGACGAGGCGTTGCGCCTGATGAATGAAACATTGGCCGCCCATCGCGACCTGCCGGTCCCGGCCATGAAAAAGGTGTATGTCGAACTGGCATCGCTGTATGCCCGCGAAGGTAACGAAGACGCGGTGAACCGCGTGATGACCGAATTCCGCAAAAGCCCGCACTTCGACGGCGAGACGTACGGTTATTCCGGCGGCTACGGACCGGACGATCCGCTCGTGGTACCCAGGCCGCGAGCCGGCGCCAGCGGATCCATCTCGATGACCGCTCTCCGCGTTCAGCAATCGCGCGCTCACTATGCCACCGGAGCTACATTTCCCGCTTTTTCCATCCGGGACTGGAACGGTCGCAACCATGTTCTGCGCGAATTCCGCCAGCGCGTGGTGCTGCTCGACTTTTGGGCAAACACGCACAACTGGCGGCGCGATCTTCCCTACCGCAAAGGCATATACGAGCGGTATCACGGCCGCGGACTTGATGTGCTCGGCCTCTTTATCAGTCCCAATGAACAACAGGGGCGCATGCTTGCCGCGGACCATCAACTGCCCTGGCCGTGCGCCACTGCCGCCCGCCCCCTGATGAAGGAACTCGGCATTTTTGGCGATGCCACCAATTTTCTTCTCGATGAAAACGGCGTGATTCTTGCCCGTGATCTTTACGGTTCGGAACTGGACGCTGCCATCCAAGCCGCCCTTCGCCGTTGATCTTGATGAAGCTGGTTTATATCGGCGCAAACGGCATGCTCGGACGGGATCTGCTCGAGGCCGCACGTCAGGAAGGGATCGACACCACTGGTCTGGACTTGCCGGCCATCGACATCACCCGTATCGACAGCGTCCGCGCCGCCTTGCCGCCGTGCGACGTGGTCATCAACGGTGCCGCCTACACGCGGGTCGATGACGCGGAGCGCGAAGTTGACACGGCGCGCGCTATCAATGCGACCGGAGCCGGCCATGTGGCTGCGGTGTGCGCCGAAAGGAAGATTCGCCTGTTGCACATCAGCACCGACTATGTGTTTGATGGCGGCAAGGGTTCCGCCTATCTCGAAACCGATCCGGTCCACCCGCTCAGCGTGTACGGCTCCACCAAACGGGAAGGCGAGGAACTGGTTGATCGTGCCGGCGGTCAGGCGCTGGTGGTACGCACGCAATCGCTGTATGGTGTGCACGGCCGCAACTTCGTGAAGGCCATCCTGAACCAGGTGCGTCAAGGCAAGCGCGAGTTGACGGTTGTTTCCGATCAAATTTCCTCGCCGACGTATACGCGGCACCTGGCCGGCGCGCTGCTCCGGCTGGCTCAATTGACATCCACCGGCATCGTGCATGCCGCCTCGCGGGGCGCCTGCTCGTGGCACGCGTTCGCCATGGAAATTATCCGCATGACCGGATGGGATAGCTCGGTGCACATCAAACCCATGTCGGCATCGCAACTCAAGTACCCGGCGCCACGGCCGGCATTTTCAGAGTTATCCACGGCGCGGTACGAACAATGGACCGGTCAGTCCATGCCGACATGGCAGGAAGGATTGCAGGCCTATCTCCAGGAAGAGGAGCTCGCCCGGCCATAGCGTGGCGAGATCGCTTCGGATTTCAGGGCGCGGGAATAAATAACTTCTGACCGATGCGCAACATATCCGCGCTTTGCAGATTGTTGGCCGCCATTATGTCCGCACTGCTCACGCTATACGCCTTGGCAATGGCCGACAGCGTTTCGCCTTGCTCCACAACATGCTCGTAACCCTTATCCGAAATCGGCCGGCGCGGGGCCGGCGCGGGGGGTGGTCGCGATGCTTGTTGCTTCAGCATGGCGGCCACATCGCGGGAAATCCGGTCGACGATATCTTTTTTGTCCTGCTCGCGGGCGGATTCCACGGAGCGAATGCTTCGCCGCAAATCATCCAGCGCGGTGTTGTAGGCCTGCATCTGTGCCTGCAAGTTGCGCGACTGATCGCTGTTGGCGGCATTGACTTGCTGGCTCAACTGCTGCAGGTCGTCTTCCAACGCATCCAACCGGGCCCGCATCCGTCGCAAATCCTCTTGCAGTATGAGGTTGTCCTCACGCTGTTGTTGCATGGCCACGCGTTGTTCGTCCTGATTGATCACGCACCCCGGGGCCAGACCGAGCAGGACGATCGTTAAAGCAAATCGCAAAAAAATCATGATGCACTCTCCGTTGCTCTCGCCTATAACCATACCACATCCGTGGCGCGGTTGAAACAAGTGTTCAAGGAGGCGGAATGACAGGCGATGTATTGATCAAAAACGGGCGCATATGGCCATCGGCACACCGGGATGTGATCGAGGGCGGATCGGTACTCATCAAGGATGGACGCATCGCCGCGGTCGGAGACATTTCCGCCCGGGCGCACACCGTGATCGACGCCGATGGTTGCCTGGTCATGCCGGGTTTCGTGCAGGGGCACATCCACATGTGCCAGACCTTGATGCGCGGCATCGCCGAGGACCTCGCCCTGCTTCCGTGGTTGCGGGGTTACATCTGGCCCTCCGAGGCCGCCCACCAGCCGGAATCCATTCGTGCTTCGGCGCTTCTCACCTGCGCGGAGTTGATCCGCGGCGGCACGACGGCTTTTTTGTCCATCGAAACCACGCGTCATACCGACGAGACGTTTCGCGCCGTGGACGAGGCCGGCCTGATCGGGGCCATTGGCCATTGCCTCATGGATGAAACCGGCGGTTATCCGCCCATCGCGGTCGACAACAAGGATGCCCTCGCTTATTGCGATATGTTGCTTGATCACTGGGAGTCGCACCCCCGGCTGAAACTCGCGGTGGCGCCGCGCTTCGTGCTCAGTTGCTCCGAGGCCAATATGCGGGAGGCCTGCTTGTATGCGCGCGACCGGAAATTGATGATGCATACCCACAGCTCCGAACAGACCGAAGAGGTGGCGATCGTCAAGGAGCGCACTGGTCGCTGCAACATCTGCTATCTCCACGACATCGGCCTCACCGGTCCGGATGTCGGCCTGGCCCACTGCGTGCATGTGCACCCGCGCGAAATGCAATTGCTGCGTGAAACCGGCACGCATGTCCTGCATTGCCCTTCCGCCAACTTCAAGCTCGCTTCCGGCATCGCGCCGGTTCCGGAATATTTGAGCGAAGGCATCAACGTATCCATCGGCGGCGACGGCGCGCCCTGCAATAACCGGCTCGATCAATTTCTAGAAATGCGCCTTGCCGGCATGATGCAAAAAATCCGCCTCGGCCCGGATGCCTTGTATGCCCGCGAGATCGTCAGGATGGCGACCGAGGGAGGCGCCCGCCTGCTCGGCATGCAGGATGAGCTCGGCACGCTCGATGAAGGCAAGCGGGCCTGCGTGATCCTCGTGGACGACCGCTCGTTCCACGCCCTGCCCTCGCATGATCCCGCCACGAACATTGTTTATTCCTGCACCGCCGCGGATGTGCAAATGACCATTGTGGACGGCAAGATTCTTTATGAGGACGGCCAGTTCAACACCATCGACGCCGATCTCTTGAAGGACACCGTGGTGCAAGAACGCAAGAAGTTGATGAAGCGGGCGGGCCTGGTGTAGGTCCGGATTTGTTGAGGATCAGCCCGCGCGCAATTGCCGGGCCATCCAGTGATACACCATTTCCGAAGCCACGCCGCCGTGCACGGTTTCGTCGAAAGGCGCCTCGCCCGTCAACGGACCGGTTGGGCCGTCGACCACAAGAATCGGCACCGGTTCGCGGGAGTGCCCGCGCAAGGACACCGGAGTGCGATGATCCATGGCGACGATCAAACGATACGGCTCTCCCGCTTTTTCGAGACCCTGCCACACCGGTTCCACCACCCGGTCGTTGAACAACTCGATGGCCAGTTTCTTTTTGTGCGGATCACCCATATGACCGCACTCGTCCGGCGCCTCGATGTGAATGTAGGAAAAATTGCCTTCGCGCAAGAGGTCGAATCCCGCCTGGACCTTGCCCTCAAAATTCGTGTCCAGAAATCCCGTTGCCCCCGGCACGCGGGGCGCCTCGAGTCCGGCGAGCACACCGAGGCCGCGCACCAGATCCACCGCGGAGATGATGCCGCCCTGCAATCCGAACTTCTCCCGGTACGATTGGATTTTCAAGGCGTGGCCCTGCCCCCACAACCAGATCTGACTGGCCGGGCGCTCGCCGCGATCGATGCGGGCCTGGTTGACCGGATGCCGGGCGAGAATTTCGCGCGAGGCCTCCATCAACTCGATAAACTCGTGGGCCCGCTCCCCGGCGGGAAGATTCGGCACGATCGGTTTGTCGGCAATTTCGTGCGGAGGCTGGGCCTGAATCTTGGCCGGTCCATTCCGCCACACCAACAGGTGACGATAGCTCACGCCGCCGTGAAAGGTGCGACCGGGACGACCAAGCTTATCTTGAACCGCGGCGATCAGTTCATGCGCCTCCGGCGTGCTGATGTGCCCGGCGGAATAATCAATCATGCGCGCGTTTTCGGTGTAGACCAGGTTGCAGCGAACCGCCACATCATCCGGATGCAGGGAAATGCCCGCGCCGGCCGCCTCGATGGGTGCGCGTCCGGTGTAGGCTTCGCCGGGGTTGTAACCAAGCAGACTCAAATTCGCAACATCGCTCCCGGGCGGCAATTCATCCGGCACGGTCTGCACCATGTCCACCCGTCCACGCGCGGCCAATTTTCGTATGCACGGCATGCGGGCCGCTTGCAAGATGGTTTTATGGCCAAGCTCCGGCACGGGATAATCACCCATGCCGTCGCCGACTAGTACTACATATTTCATAGCCGCCAAATATACGGAAGTGCGCGAAGGCTGTCTATCGCGGGCACACGCACTCCGCGGCGGTCCGGGCGACGATCTTGTCGGCCATCAACAAAAACGCGCGAATGGTTTTATCGAGGTGCGGGATGGGCGTGTCCTCCTCCATGCAATGCGAGAGCCCTTTGGCGGAATAGGCAAACATCATGATCGTGGGCATGTGCGGCACCATTTCCGCGGCATCGTGCAGCGGGCCGGAAGGCAGCACCGGGGCGTCGCCGGTGATTTCCATCACCGCCTGCTTGCCAAGTTCAATCAATGCCGGATCGAACAAGCGCGGCTCAATTTGCCAGACCATGCTCCATGCGTGCTGCACATCGTTGCCGGTCGCGGCGCGGGCGGCCGCCTCGCGCGCCTCCTCGTGCATGCGGGCAAGTACCTGCGCGTCGAGTGCGCGCTGGTCGATAGAGATACGGCAGACGCCCGGCACCGCCGTGACAATGCACGGTTCCACCTGCACAACCCCGCACGTGCAGACCACGTTGGCGCCGGGCCGCGAATGGCGCCGGGCGATTTCCCGCACCTCCAAGGCAAATTGCGCGGCGGCAAGAAACGCATCCTTGCGCATCGGAATCGGCGTTGATCCCGAATGGGCGGCCTGCCCGGTGAAGGTAATCATATGGCGCTCCACACCGAAGGTGCCCAGCACCACGCCGGTTGGTTTGTTCATGGACTCCAACACCGGACCCTGCTCGATGTGCAGTTCGAGATACGCCCTGGCCGGGACTTGTTTCAAGTGGCGATGGGCATCGTGCATGTGGTCGAGATCAACACCGCATTCCTTCAATGCTTCCGGCAAGGCCGTGCCCTGCCGGTCCTTGAGATGACGCACCTCGTCAACCTTCAACGTTCCAGCAGCCGCAGATGATCCGAGCAGGCTGCGACCAAAGCGAGCGCCCTCCTCGTCGGCCCAATCCACCAGCTTCAAGGTCACCGGCGGTTGACCGGCCGAGGCATAGCGACGCAAAACCTCTAGCGCGACCAGCGTTCCGAGGCATCCATCCAGCCATCCCCCGTTCGGCACGGAATCGAGATGGCCGGCCACGAGAATGGCATCCGGTTTTTTTCCCGGCAACGTCACCCACTGGTTGCCGGCGGCATCCAGCTCGACATCCAGTCCGAGCTCGGCCTTGACCTTGGCGGCAAACCAGGAACGCACCTTGCGGAACATCGGACTCCACGCCACCCGCTGCGCTCCGTGTTCATCGGAGGAGAACGCCGCAAGCTCTTTGAGGTCGGCAAGTACGCGAGCGGAATCAAGCGGTGGCAAATTGCTCATGATGTGTTCCTTTGCTTCTCCAACGACAGTAAAGGCCGCGGACAGCATGGGCAACCATGGAGTTGGGCGGGGCGTATACCGGCTCAGCGCCGGATCGGCTTGAACTTCATCCGGTGCGGGCGGTCGGCATCATCGCCCAATCGCCGCCGTCGATCCTCGTGATACGCCTCGTAGTTCCCTTCGAACCAGGTCACCACGCTATCACCCTCAAACGCCAGAATATGGGTGGCGATTCGATCGAGAAACCAGCGGTCATGGCTGACCACCACCGCGCAACCGCCAAAATTCATCAGCCCTTCCTCAAGGGATCGCAAGGTGTCGACGTCGAGATCGTTGGTCGGCTCGTCGAGCAGCAGGACATTCCCGCCTGAACGCAACAACTTCGCCAGATGCACGCGATTGCGTTCGCCGCCCGACAGCTGCCCGACCTTCTTCTGCTGGTCGCCGCCCTTGAAATTGAAACGTGCACAATAGGCGCGGCTGTTCATCAGCTTGCCACCGAGGTCGAGAAATTCCGCGCCGCCGCTGATTTCCTCGTACACCGTGTGCTGGGGATTAAGGTTGTCGCGAAATTGATCGACATAGGACAGGCGCACCGTCGGACCGATGGTCAACTCCCCGGAGCCGGGCTTTTCCGCGCCCATCATCATCTTGAACAACGTGGTCTTGCCGGCGCCATTGCCACCGATCACCCCGACGATGCCGCCGCGCGGCAATTCAAACGACACCTTCTCAAACAGCACACGGTCATCAAATCCCTTCCCCAGATCCTTGGCCCGGATCACCAGATCGCCCAGTCGCTCGCCGGACGGAATTTGAATTTGCAAATTGCTTTCCCGGGTATCCACCTGCTGGGCGGCCAACTCCTCGTAGCGGGCGATGCGGGCCTTGCTCTTGGCCTGGCGGGCTTTCGGATTCATCCGGATCCACGCCAACTCCTGCGCGAGCAATTTTTGCCGGCTCGCCGCGACCTTCGCCTCGCGCTCGGACTCGGCTTCTTTCTGCAACAGCCACTGTTCGTAGTTACCCTTGTAGGGATAGCCATTTCCGGCATCGAGTTCGAGAATCCACTCGGTGACATTGCTGAGAAAATAGCGATCATGGGTGACGACCACGATCGTGCCGGAAAATTGCTTGAGGTAGTTTTCAATCCACGCCACCGACTCCGCATCGAGATGGTTCGTCGGCTCGTCGAGCAACAGCACATCCGGGTTCGACAGCAACAACCGGCACAGGGCCACGCGGCGTTTTTCGCCGCCGGATATGCGCGACACCGGGGCGTCGCCGGGCGGTAACCGCAACGCCTCCATCGCCATCTCCACGTGATGATCGAGTTCCCACAGTTCGCGGGCATCGATCAACTCCTGCACACGGCCGAGTTCATCGTTGAGCTTGTCCTGCTCCTCGCTGGAAATATCCTCGCCGAGTTTTTCACAAAGTTCATCATACCGCGCGAGGATCGAGCGGGCCTCGGCCACGCCTTCGTCCACCACGGCGGCCACGGTTTTATTGTCGTCGAGCTCGGGCTCCTGGGCCAGATATCCGATCTTTGCGTTCTTCGCCCGGTACACCTCGCCCATGTAATCCTTGTCGATCCCGGCCATGATGCGAAGCAGCGTCGATTTGCCGGCGCCGTTACCCCCGATGACGCCGATTTTTGCGCCAAAGAAAAAAGCGAGGTTGATATCGTTGAGTATCGTGGTTTTGTTGTGCTGCTTGGTCAATCGCTGTAAGTTGAAAACATATTCACCGGCCATGTGGGGTATCTCCGTACATGCGAAAAATGTATCGCCCGGCGGCATTTGGTAAAGGGCAAAGGGAAGCGCTCGGGATGATTGACGCTGGCGCCGCGTGCTTGATACGATACAACCCCAACGCATGACCACCACTCCCGCCAGCTTCAAAATTTCCGGCGAGCTCACGAGCGACCCGAACGTGTGCAAGTTTCATTGTGACCGGCCGATCCTCGACGACTGGACCGTCGTATTCAGCAAGCCGGAGGATTCGCTGGGATCGCCCCTGGTGGATGCGTTGTTTGCCATTGAGGGCGTCAGCGCGGTGACCGTATCCGGTTCAACCATCACCGTCACTAAATCCGTGACCACTCCCTGGCCGCATCTGGCGGCCGACATCGCGCGGGCCATACGCGGCGGTTGCGCCGGAGAAGCCTCGCCTGTCGCGCCGGCGGTGATTGAGCGCCTGCAGCATATGCCGATGGATGAAGCTCATCGCGCGATAGAGGATTTATTCGAGAAGCAAATCAATCCCGCGCTGGCTTCGCACGGTGGATTCGTAAAGTTGGTCAAAGTCGAGGATCGCGATGTGTACGTGGAGATGGGCGGTGGTTGCCAGGGTTGTGCATCCGCCCGGGCGACCATGCGGTACGGCGTGGAGGGGGCTATTCGCAAAGTCGCTCCGCAAATCCGCCACATCATCGATGCCACCGATCACGCCGCGGGAACCAACCCCTACTACAGCTGAACACCATGCCGTTGCTGAAGCGCGTTCTTGTTTCCTCCTTGATTGTTGTCCTTTCCGCCGCCGCGGTTTTCGGACAAGGCCGGGCGCAAATCCCCGGTATCACCGCCGACCCTTACGTGAGCGCGATCGTCATCGATGCCGACACGGGCGAGCCGCTGTTCGTGAAAGATGCCCTCAAAAAAACCTACCCGGCCAGCGTACTCAAGCTGATGGATCTGTATGTGATTCTGGATCTGGTGCAAAAGGGCAAGCTCGGCTTGTCGGATGTGGTAACGGCCAGCGAAGAAGCCTACCGGATGGGCGGATCGCAGGTGTACCTCGATGTGGGCGAACAATTCACCGTCGATGATCTGTTGTACGCGCTGATGATCGCTTCGGCCAACGATGCCGCGGTAGCCCTGGCTGAACACATCGCCGGCAGCAAAGAGGCATTCGTTCAATTGATGAACGAGAAGGCGCGCGAACTCGGCATGAAGGATACCCGTTTTTCCTCGGTGCATGGCTTGCCGCCCACAGAGGGACAGGAACCGGATATTACCACCGCCCGGGACATGGCCACGCTTTGCCGCGCCCTCGTGAAGATGCCCGGAGCGCTTACCTACACCTCCACCAAGCAGCGCGGATTTCGCAACGACAGCTTCACCATGCAAACCCATAACAGCCTGCTCCAGCGCACGCCCGGTTGCGATGGTTTAAAGACGGGTTACTTCAGGCTTGCCGGTTACTCCATTGCCGCCACCGCCGAACGAAATGGCAAGCGCATCATCGCCGTGGTCATGGGCAGTGAAAAGCGCCAAACCCGCGATGATCACGCGGCGCGCCTGATCGAGGAAGCATTTCGCGGATTCAACCGGTAACCCACCGACCGGAACCCGGGTTGCGGGGCCGGTAAAAAAATGGCGCGGAATAGCATCCGCGCCATTGATTGTTACATTGACTCGATGTTGTCAGGGCGCTTGGTGTCCCTCGCGTCCCCATTGCTCCCGGCGTTGTTCCTGACGATCCCGCCGCATCTCGACCAGCTCGCGGGCTTTTTCCGCGCCGATGAGATTTCGCACTTTTAGTTGATGTTCCGTGCGGGCCTTGCTCAAGGCAAGGTAGGCCGCGCCCTCGGCCACCACCGAACGCATGATTTCCTCGTCAGACGCATCATCCGATGCGATCAATTCGGCTGTGTTCATCCGCGACTCGTGCAACTGCTGCTGAAGCGGCCGCATGGATTCCTTCGCTTCCTCGCGCAACACCTGTAATGCCTTCTGCTGCTCCCCGGTTAGTTCCAGCTTGCGGGCCATGTGCTCCATTCTCGCCTCGCCACCCTTCATCTTGCCGTGACCTTCCCCGCCCGCGCCCGGCCATGCCGAAGCATTCATACCTGCGCATACAGCACACACGACCAAGAATATCAACTGTTTCATACTACATCTCCTGTGTTGGTTGATTTTTCGCTCACCATCCATACAACGCGAAGGGGAGGCTTTTATTGTATGCCGGCCGCCGAAAAAATAGAGCGCACGAAAGTGTGCAGGGCCGTATAAAACGCCGGCGTGTCGATCCATCCGGCTTCGCCGTGGTTTCCCCGCAGCGGAATAAATTGCTTCGGACCGGACGCAGCCTCAAACAAACGCGTGCCGATGTCGTACGGAACGACCCCGTCGATCGTACTGTGCGCAAATAATTTGGGCACCGGGAGCGAGGCGAGTTTGGATTGCGCGTCAAACCGGTAACGGGCGATGGTGCGGATGGGAAGGTTTGGATACCAGCGCTCGCCGACATCGACCGACGAGGTAAATCCTCCTTCGATCACTACGCCCTTCACCGGCTTGTCGACGGCAAGCTGCGCGGCTACCGAACCGCCCAGCGAGGCGCCAAACACGATCACCGGTGGTTGGTCCGCATCCTCAAACCGGGCCCGCACCACCTCATACGCCGCACGGGCATCGCGGTACAATCCGCGCTCGGAGGGAATCCCCCGGCTCAATCCAAAACCCCGGTAGTCGAACAGAAATACATGCACCCCCAACTTGTGCAACCCATCGACCACATCCAGCCGGGTGCTGATATTGCCGGCATTGCCGTGGCAATAGAGCATGGCGCCCGTCGCCTCCGGATGCGGAATCCACCAGCCGTGTAAACGACAGCCATCTTCGGCAAAAAACATCACGTCCTCGAAGGCCAAGCCGATTTTCGAAGGATCTTCCGTCATCGCGCGCGACGGCTTGAAGGTGTTGTGCCATTCGAACCAGCGCAACCCGGCGTAAACCGCCGCGCCACCCACCATCCATGGGATCAACGGATACATGGTTTATGGCACAACAAATTTCCTGGGGAAGGATGCCAGCACCCGCGCTCCGCCCTTGACCACGACCACCGTATCCTCGATACGCACGCCACCGATATCAGGATCGTACAGACCGGGCTCGACCGTGACCACGTGACCAGCGCGCAAGACAACCTCCCCGCGACTGATGGAGGGCGCTTCGTGAATTTCGAGACCCACCCCGTGACCGGTGCCATGGAAAAAGCCCCGCACCACGCCATCCCGCACGGTCAACGGATAGCCGGCTGCCTCGAGCAACGAGGCGACTCGTCCGTGCACGTCGGAACCATCCACGCCGGGCCGGATCATTTTCAGCGCCATGGCTTGGGCTTTGAACACCGCCTGATACATCCGGGCCAGGGGCGGCGGCGGTGTGCCCTTGCAAAAAGTTCGCGTGATGTCGCCCCAGTAGCCGGTACGTTTGTGCTGCGGGAAAATGTCGATCACGATACTGGATCGCGCGCGCAACGGACCGTGACCCCGCTCGTGCGGGTCCGCGGCCTGCGCCCCGCCCGCCACGATGGTATCGCGCGCGATACATTCGCGCTGCAGCAAGGCGGTATCGATCACGGCGCGCAAACGATCGGAAGAGAGCACGCGACCCGACCAGCGCAATTCACCCGAGCGCAACACCGATGATTCTTTCAGCACGTTGGCCGCGCATCGCATCGCGCTTACCGCCGCCCGTTGGGCCATGGTGATTTTTTCGATCTCGCCCGCATCCTTCACGTCGCGCTCCGGGTAAAGTGAAGCCGCCTCGACATTCACGCGTATGCCCTGTCGTTGGAGGTCCACCAGTACCGAGGCGGGAAAATTCGGCCCCACCCGCACGTGGCGCACACCGCGATGCTGCAGCAGGCAGATAGCCCATGCCGGTAACCTCCGGCCCTGCGCGCGCGGCACATTGATGTCTTCCGGCAATAAAACATCCACGCTTTGAGCCTCCGCGCGGGCACGACTGTACTCGAGCATCGGCACCACCAGCGTTTTGCGTCGCTTCTCGTCCAGAAACACCACTGGATCCACCGGCATAAATCCGCTGCTGTATACCAAATCGGCGCATTGTCCCGCCCCCTCGACAACCAGCCGTGGCAGAGCTGTTAATGATTTCTTCATGGGTTTGTCCTGTGTCATATTGTCCGGCCGATGCGAGTTCAGCAACGCCTCAAAATGTGGCTTTTTACCAATGTATTGTCACTTGCAATTCATAAACCTCTGGCAAACAGAGTGTTAACTGCCACCACAACATTTTGTGATCATTACCACCTGCTGACTACAAATAGTATGGTTATAAAAAACACTTCGCTTTTACTTTTTTTACCTTGTTCGCCGTCGTCTTGATTTCTACTTTCCCACCGTTGTGCTTGTGATGGGGAGGGTCGGGTCGTGTTGATAACTTGTCAGCAAGTGTGTCAGCCGCGTTTATCTCGTGGTTGATCATTTGTGGTGGCATAATTTCATCGGTTCGCCCACCCCTTCGACGCGTGGCCGGTTTGCCGGTTAAGCAGGGTTTAACGTGGATTGTTCCATTTCAAAGAAAGTTTACTGTCGGCATGAATGCAGGAACCGTGTGGGCCAAGGCTTGTAAGCATCTTAAAGATACCTTGTCGAAGGACGTGTTTGATCGCTGGATTGCCGTGATCGAAGCGCGTGAAGTCACCGGAGATCAATTGATCCTGCGCGTGGCGAATAATTTTTATCAAAACTGGCTCGAGGAGAATTATCTCTCGCTGATTCAGGATGCCGTTACGGCGTCGCATGCCCAGCCTTTGCAGGTGGTGCTGGAAGTTGATCGCAATCTTCCGCCTTCCGCGGCACCGGTCATCCCGGCGCCGACCGCCGCGGAAAGCGCGCCCGCGACTCCGGCCCGTCCGATCAAATCATCCAGTTCGCTGAATTCGAAATATACGTTCGATAAATTTATCGTCGGTTCGTCCAACAGTTTTCCGCATGCGGCATCGATGGCGGTGGCGCAGTCGCCGGGCCGCGCCTACAATCCGCTGTTTCTTTACGGCGGCGTGGGCCTGGGCAAGACGCACCTAATGCAGGCGATCGGCAACTACGTCTTGCAGCAGACCAAGGCCTCGGTTTGTTACGTCACGAGCGAAGCGCTTATGAACGAGTACATCGACGCCTTGCAGAAAAAGGCCCTCGTGCAGTTCCGGAAAAAGTATCGCACGGCCGATTTGCTGCTGATTGATGACATTCAGTTTCTTGGCGGCAAGGAGCGCATGCAGGAGGAGTTTTTCCACACCTTTAACGCCCTCTTCGATAGCCACAAACAAATCGTGCTCACCTGCGATCGCCCGGCCAGCGAAATCCCCGGCCTTGAACACCGCCTGGTCTCGCGCTTCGAGTGGGGCCTGGTGACCGAGTTGGAATTGCCCGACGTGGAAACACGAATTGCCATTCTCCGCAACAAGCAGGAACAACTGAACATCAAACTGCCCGATGAGGTAATCAATTACCTTGCCGAAAATATCCGGGCGAACATCCGCCGCCTTGAGGGCGCGTTGATCCGGGTGGTTTCGTTTTCCTCCCTCACCGGCAAGCCGATCACCATGGAGTCGGTGGAGTATCTGCTCCGCGATACGCTCGACCAGGAACAGCAGCAAATCATCACCATCGAGGAAATTCAGCGCGTGGTGTCGGATTACTACGATATCCGCATGGGCGATATGACGAGTAACCGTCGACCGGCCGCCATCGCGTTTCCGCGACAGGTCGCGATGTATTTGAGTCGCGAGCTGACGCCCCAGTCGCTGCCGAGTATCGGCCAGGCATTTGGCAAGAATCACGCGACGGTGCTTTACGCGTACAAAACCGTGGCGGACAAATTGAAGGCCGATGCGGCATTCCGTCAGTCCATGACGGTGTTGCAACAGCGTCTATCCCGGCGCGAGCAACGTATCACGGCGTAACGCCCGGTCGCGCAAGACTCGCGCAGGCCAAACCGCCTAACGCTTACGCCGGCAAGAGGTTGCCGACCGCAACCTTACGGCTGGTTCTCAAGCTCCACCTTGAACCGGTAGTAGCGATTGGTGGAGGTTGGCGCATCGCGATCGGTGACCGTGCGGATATCGCCGTTACCGGCCACCGGATTAGACTGACCGGGCGGCAAGTTATTCACCAGGGACCACGTTTGATTGGTCAGCCGCACCACATACTCGACGGTATAGAGGCGACCGGTAACCGTGGCAAAGGTGATGGTTAAGCCGTTGGTGTTCACCGCGGACGACGTCGCCTCCACCACGCTGTCCGGATTGTTCGGATCGAGGCCGGCTATATAGGACTCCAGCAGGGTGTTGACGCCGTTCGACGACATGGTCGTGTTGACATTTACATCCGATGCATACCCGTTGTCCGCGAGCCACGATACGGGCACACCGTCATTCAAAGTAATGAGCTCCTCGAAGCCAAGGGTGATCACCGTATTGCCGGTAATTTCGATTTCCACCTGCTCGGTCTGGGCCTGGTTGCGGCGATTATAGGTCGTCATGCCGGCGCTTTGATCGCTCGCACCCTGATTGACTGTCGAACCGGCTGCGGTCCGGACAAAAGCCCGGAGCGGACCGTCGCTGGCATTGTTGAGCAGATGGAGATTCGTCGCGCTCGCCTGCTCCACCTCCAAATGCTGGTGTCCATGCATCATGAGATCGAGCAAGTTGGGTGACAAGCCAAAGCGGACATACATCCGGTTGGGTCCGTTCATCGTGTAGGCGGCGGTGAGCTTGCCTTCGGCGGCGGACGGCAGGGAAATTTCCTTCGTGACCCCGCCGTAACTGAATACCCATCCGGTTTTGCCGGTCGCGCTGCCCACGCTGTAGGTGGCATTGACGTGCGCGTTGCTACCATTCACGCCGGTGATGACCCACCAATCTTTGAAGCCGCTGGTGCGGAAGGCGAGCACGTTGGTCGTGCCGCCGCTGATGATATCGTTCGAGGCCCCTTCGTCCTCGGTGTCGGTGTTGGCATACGAGGCAAAGTTGCCGGCAACCTGCCACACCTTGCCGGCATCACTCCGCAACCAGGCAGCCGTCATCCGTCCGCCCCGTGCCTCAAACAGGGCAAACACCCGGCGGTTGTAGAGCATGTATTCATTTGCACCGTCGAGGTCGACATCCGCCGCCTCGGAACCGAGCGTGGCGGCGTTTGCGGTGGAAGCCCATTGCTGCACGCGCGCGTATATCGCGGCGTGGCGCGTCTGCGCCTGGGCATATCGGGCGAAGTCGGCCAGGGCTTGTCCGCTTTGCGATGCGGGGGTTATGTAGTCACCGGTGCTGAACTTGCTTAGATCTGTCGATTGCGCCGGGAAATGGAAGGCGGTCTGGAACATCGCGCCGCCGATGACCGAGCGGGCCAGCTGCGTCAGATTGGAGGAGGCCAGATTCGTCACCGAGCTCCAGGCGGTATGCGCGTGGCCACTCTGGCCGACGCGACCGAAATTCGTGGCGGATCCGAATCGATTTGTAGCCAGCCGGGTGTACCAATTGTCATAGTTTTCCGTGGTCGCCCAATCCACCCAGTCCTTGGCGCTCTGCTCAAGGGTGATTCCCGTGCCGCGGTCAACCGATCCCCAGTTGTAGTAAATATTTCCGTCCATGCCCACGTAGGCGATTTCCTCGGCGGCAATCTGGTTCGCCGTTACCACGCGGATCCACGGGCGGCCGCCCAGCCAGCGCACATTGGCCTCGTAGGCATCGGCTTTCGTCCCATTCTGGAAGTCGCCCATGTCTCGCCACAGCACCACCACCTGATTCTGCACACCGCCGCGCGCGCGGCGCGACAACAGTTGACGCACCGGCATGCTTGATCCGGAATCAAGCACCTGGTCCAGATAGTCCGAAGTGACGTCGTGAATCGGGAAAAGCTTGATTCCGTTGACCTGGTTGATCTGGTATCCACCGGTGCCCAAGGCGCTGGTCCGGCCAAACCATTTCACGAGATGCCGCATCTGGTCGGCAAAGGTGAAATCATATCCCATTCCGCCGATCTGCGTCAGCGCCTCCGCATCGAGCACCCGCTCCGAGGACCAGAAGACATCCGGCGAGGCGGCGCCGCTGCCATAGATTGTGTTGAGGAACTGATCCGACAGGGCTTTGTTGTCGTTATTGAACGACTGCGGGAAATACTTCACCACATGATCGGCAAACGTGGAACCGACCAGATCAATCCGGTTGGTCGCCACCAGGGCGCGAATGCGGGCATTCAGCGCGGCGCCGTCGTTCGTGGCGCCCGCGGACGGATTAACCGCCCACTGCAACGCCGAAGCCATCGACGGCGTGATGTGCATGGTCAGCGGCGCGTTGTAGTCTTCGTGGATCTTCAGCAGCCGCTGATAGCCGTTATTGCCATTCTGCACCAGCGATTGCATGACGCTGGCCGGCTGGATGGACTGGTTGCCGTGGGCGAGCAGCATGACCTTGGCATTCTTGTTGCGGTCATTCGCCCCGCTTCGTCCAAAGTAGCCGCTGAGCTTTCCGTTGAGGATGATGTTGTCCTGGTCCTTCCAGTAATCGGACGCGAGCCAGTCATCGTAGATCGTATCGCGGATATCGTTGCGTCCCCCGATATCACCGGTGCCGGCACCGGTGGTGTTCGGCTTGGTCGTAAAGACCTGGAAGTTCAGGTTGCTGATGTTGCCGAGCCATCCGGCATCTACCAGGTGGCGACGTTCGATGCCGATTTCGACGGCATCATACAGGGATGACCAGGCCACCTGATTCAAGTTGCCATCGAACCCGCGCGCCTCCACACCGCCCTCGGTCAGCGGATTCTGATACTGCGTGGTCGTGTTCTGGGCCGGATTGAGATCAACAAAGATCGAGCCGAAATTATTGTTATAGGCGGCCACGATCACTTCCCAGCGCATGTCGGTCGCGATGTCGACCTCGTTCGGGATCGATCGCTCACCGACGGCCGGGTTGCCGGTATCGATCACCACATACGCATCCACTTCGCCTTCCCATGCGTTGGCTTCGAGATCGAGAAAATCGATGCGGAAATAAACGAGGCCATCACCGCCCGCCGAGACATCGCCGCCATCGCGCATCGAGAAGGCCACGATATCGCGCGAATTGTCCGTGCTGTTCCAGGAGCGGTAGACGTCGGCGCCCTGGCTGCCGCCCTCGTTGTACTCGTCGAGCACGAGGAGGTCACGATGATTCCAATCGGCAAAGGATCCGATGTTGATGGTGCCCTCGCCGGCGGTCGGCGGCACGAGATCGTTGCGCCGCGGATTGGTGCCGGAGGCGAGTTCCTGCGCATTGCTGAAACCATCGCCGTCCGGATCGCCGGCCGGTCCGTTGTCCACCGAGCCTGCGCCATCGAAGCGGTAGCTGAAGGTTCCGTTATCGAGCGGATCCAGCGAGTAGGTTGACTCCCAACCATCCGGCAATCCGTCGCCATCCGTGTCGTCGTTCAGCGGATCGGTTTCCGTCCAGAGTTCACCGGCGTTGTGCACGCGGTTGCTATTCGTGTCGCCGTCGATGCGACCATTGAAATTCTTGTCTTCGCCGTAACCATCCACGAGTCCATCGCCGTCGGAGTCGGCCTTGGTCGGGCTGGTCTCCGTCCAGGTTTCGAAGCTTTCGATGATATTGTTTGGCCAGTCGCCGGTATTTGGACGCGCGGTCTGGTATTGCGCGATCGTCGCGGTCAGGGGGAGTGGTTTCCCGTCGCCATCGGTCCAGCCGTTGCGGTTGGCATCTTCCACGCCGTCGGGAATGCCATCGCCGTCGGTGTCGGGATTGGTCGGGTCGGTTACCGAGCCGGCGGCCTGCCGGGTGCGGCTATCGCCCTGGCTTTGCGATCCGACGCCCGGAACGGCAGGATGGTTTTCCACCACGGCGTATAGCGGTGGATCCAGATCACCGATGAAGTTCTTGTAGCCGTCGCCGTTCGTATCCACCGCCGTATCGGTCGGCGGACTGGACGCTGTCCGCCATCCCACCTCGAGCGCATCAGGCAGCAGATCGCCATCGCTATCCGGACTGGTCGGGATGGTACGGCCCGATGCATACCAGATATGCACATCGCCGTTGTTCCAGGTTTCGGCGTTACCGGCCGGCAGATCTTCCTTGTTCGTCTCCGTGAGGTCGTTCAGGCCATCGTGGTCATCGTCATTGTCCGCTATGCCGTCCGCATCAACAATCTCGCGGAGGATCACCCGGGCATTCCGGTACGTCTCCGTCACCTGTGCATTCAAGGTGGCCGTGGCCTTGAGCTGATAATTGCCCGGCGCGTTGATCCGCCACGTGTAGTCCCACACCTTGACCTTGCCGTTGATTGACACATTGACCCCGTCACGCACACCGTTGGCGTTGCCGTCCGTGAACGGCTCCGCGGCGTCGCGAACACCATTGGTGTTGATATCAAAGAAATTCTCTCCTGCGTCGAACACGCCATTGGTATTGAGATCGACGTACACTTCGCCGGCATCCCACAACCAGTTGGTGGGCGCCAGATCCGTGAAGGTTTCGCCGGCGTCCCACACCCCGTTGGTATTCAGATCCACGAAGGGTTCGGGGGCGTCCCACACGCCATTGGTGTTGGTATCGGAGGTCGGCTCGATGTCGTCCCAGCGTCCGTTGCCATTCAAGTCCGTAAATGGCTCTTCAAACAAAATGATCGACGGATTACCGGTGAGCACGAGATCCGTCACATTGGTGCTGGTTTCCACCCGCACCACATAATCCAGCTGATCAGTGCCGGGCACGTCCGGGAGAATAATTTCGGTCTGGCGACCGTCGGACCCCAGCTCGGTCGGCCGGGTGATGCGCACAAACGGCCTGGTACTCGGATTGGCTTTGACCATGCGGAACGCGTCGATGGTCCGGGCATCCGGGAACGTGTAGGTCACGATCAGGGTGTGCAGAAAATCGGCCACATCGTTGTACAGATTCGGCAAGGGAATGGCCAATTCATGGTACTGACTGTCGATGTCGTAATTGATCGTAAAATTATCGCGGGTTTGCGCGACCGGATCGCGCGGCGATCCGCTCTCGGTGCTGGCAATGCTCAGGGTAAAGCGGTTCTTGAGCGAGGTGGAATCGGTTCCGTCGGCCAGCGACTTGGTAAAGTACACCTTCATCGTATAGTTATCATCGACGCGATCGCCGTCGTTCTGCGGCCAGGCGATGTTCACGCGCTGGTCGGGGCCGCGGGTGTTCACCGTGCGGGTGAGTTCCGTCACGTGCGCATTGGTGGGCGATAGCGTCATGTTGCGCGAGGAGGAGGCTTCGAGCAGGCGAATCGAGATCGTCGCGTTGCTGGTCGCGGGAATATTGACGTACCGGAAGCGCCACTCCTTCATATAGTTGGTATTGACGATGTTTGAGCTGGGCGACACTTCCGTGGCTTGGCCCCACCCCTGCACCAGGTTGGTTGTATAGGTTCCGTTGCCATCCAGGTCGGTGAATTTCTCGCCGGGATCCCGCTGGTTGTTGCCGTTGTCATCCTCAAAGGGTTCGAAGCCGGTGCCGTTGCCGTTGATCTGCCGCGTGGCGGAATCATTATTGCCGGGATCGGAGTCGGCGATATGGACCCAGACTTCATCGACGGTGAAGTCGGTGCGAATAACCATATCGTAACTGGATCCGCCCATTTCATCGCCGTTGTTCGCCGGGAACATCAACTGCCCGCCCGGCGTGACCGCGTCATAATAGAATGGCTGAACGAAGGTCTGATAAAGCGCGGCTTGCGTGTCCTCGTTGCGGTTCAAGAACGCACGGGCCCGCACGACGTGGAATCCTTCCGGCAGGCCGACCTGCATCGCCCAGGGCCAATTGGTGTAATCCTGGCCGAGCGTGGGAATGCGCGCGTAATCGTTGTGCGGGAAAAATTCGGCAGTGGCCGGGTTGAAATCGGTCACCCGGAACGTGGTCAGCATCCGCTTCTTGTAGGCGACCTCTGTCGGACCCGACGGCCACCACGAGGATGCCCCGGTCTTGTGGAATCCGATCTTGTAAGTGAATGTCACGCTATTCGCCGGGCGAGGCAAGGCTGCCGTGCTCCACCAATCATCGCCATTCTCTCCGTGACGGTAATTTATCTCGGCCACCCTGGTATTGCCGCGCCCGATGCCACCGGCGCCTTCCGGGTAGGTTCCATCAAGGGTGTAATACAGGAACCCCTTGAATCCGCTGCCGACCGGATTGCTCTTGACCCAGATTGTGAAATTGGTGCCGGCATCGTCGAGCTGCTTGGGCGGCGAGGCGATCCCGCCGACATTCGCATCCGGATCGTGGTACACCCACGATGCCTGGTTGCCGCTTTCGGTTCCGTAATTATTGGCATTGGTCGGCCCATTATTGATGGTTAGCGCGCCGCCCAGCACCTTGACGTAGGTCTCGGCGCCGGGGGATCCGATCTGGCAGCGAACCGTGTCCTTCGCGGCAAATTTTTCCGGATGCTGGCGGTCGACAAACAGCGGCTGCTCGTAGCCGAGCCAGATGTCGCTGTACAAACCGGGCGGAAAGTCGCGATTGGCCGGTTGACTGCCGCTTCCGTTCAAATCAACGCCGCCGTTCAACTTCAGGCGAATGTTTTCCGCCGATCCGTCGGCGCGGGCAAGAATGGTTACGGGACCGCTCTTCACCACGGGAATCGTGGTTTGGTAGGAGTAATCATCCGGCGTCGTGCCATTGGGATAGCCGCGATTCGACAGGCCATACGGATTGAAACTGATGTCGCCATCGGGACCGTCTTTCCGGGTCACGGTAATCCGCGAAGCTTCAATACCATTTTGATAGAAGGTTACGGCCGCCTGGGGCCACAAGGTGGACAATTCCGGCGTGCGATACGAGAAAACATAATACCCGCCAGGCGGCACGATTACCGAGTTGAGCTCACCGCCATACTTGTAGAATCCGGTCATGAAAGAACCGTTGGGCCCTTCGGCATACTGGTACAGATACGCACCATTCGGAAAGCTGGTCGCGATCGAGCGGGCCTGGCCTTGCGCCGTGTTGTCGTTCATCATCATGACCATGGTGATTTCATCCGCCGCAGTCCCGCTCCGCGTATTGCCGAACTTGTCCCGGTTATCGCGGCGCTCAAAGGCGAGGTAATCGCCATCCGACCAGCGCCCCTCCTGCAACCCGCGGGCAAAATCGTTGTGAATTTTCAGGATATTCGGGATACGCGGATCAGCGAATTGCCCGAGAAATTGCGTGTTGGCATGACGCGGAAAGGCGCCGCCGGATTCGCCGAGGGTTTCCGCCTTGTAGTACCCGTCGGAATAAATGAGGCCCATGCCTTCGCGGGTCATGTAGTAGGCGTGCTGCCATTCCTTTTGGGCGGCAAAATCGCTGTCATGGCTGTTGGCATGCGTCACGCCCAGGTTCGCGGCAAAGCCACCCGCGCCCGGAGCGTCCAACCCGGCCAGCGTGGCTCCCGGATTTCCAAGCGTGTTGTTCAACTTGCTGCGGAGATCGTTGTCCACCAGCCTCATGCCCGCATCCCAGTAACCGCCGTAACCGGGCGGTTGACCAAGATGCTCGCCAAACACCATCGCATCATCACGACCCCTTTTATCCTCGAACACGGAATCGCGGTGGTTGTCCCAATCCGAAAATCCGCGCGTGATATTGAACTGCCATTGCACCCCGCCCAGATAGCCGGCATTGCTGCCATCCTTGCCGGCGCCTGATTGCTGCCCGAAAAAGTAGTCGGGCACGTGCTTGACCGCGTCGAGACGGAGGCCGTCGGCCTTGGTGCGATTGATCTTCCAGCGCGCCGCGCGGATCAGGTAGGCGCCGACGTCTTCGGTAAAGGCACCGGGATTGGCAAGAACATAATCGCGGGCCTTCAAGCGGAGTTGCTCCGCAGTCGGGTTGTTGGTCCCGCCGGCGATGTATTCCGCGCGGGCCTGATCGATCAGCACGCCAAAGTATTGGGTATTTCCATCTTTATCCTTATCGTATTGCTCCGGCCGCTCAAGGTCGCGGATGAACGAATACTTGGGGTGGGTGGATCCCTCGCTGGTGCCGTGGTTGGCGTTCGGGGTCTCGTGCGCGATGTCGATCAGGTCGGCCAAGCCGAGGTTCTGCACCTGCCAGGAGCTGCCCCAGTCGCGGGTGTTGTCCCACTTGCGGTAGAATCCGTCTTCGGTTTTGCGGAGGTGAAAATCCTCCGGAACCATGCCG
Organism: uncultured Verrucomicrobiota bacterium; assembly: GCA_964470065.1. Classification (GTDB taxonomy): domain Bacteria; phylum Verrucomicrobiota; class Kiritimatiellia; order CAIVKH01; family CAIVKH01; genus CALMUP01. The sequence goes on from CAYYAR010000018.1 coordinate 43,225, forward strand.
GGGTAAATATCGATGGCGGTATCTTCGTTGTAACCCGGCACATCGAAGGCACGATGGTTCATGATGTTATCGAAATACACCCGGATGCCGAACCGGTGCGCAGTCTCGATCATGCGTAATAATTGCGCCTCGGTGCCATAGCGCGTACTGACGGAACCGCGCTGGTCCTTGGATCCCAAATCAAACGGATCCCACAAATCATACCCCACGGACAAACCACCCGAACCCTTGGTCGGGGGCGGAAGCCACAAGGAAGTGTAGCCGGCTTCAGCCAGCTCGGGCATCTTTCGGGTGATCTCGGCGTAGGAGACATTGAACAATTGCAACAACGCCTCGCCCCTGACCTCGCCAGCCCATCCGGCCAGAAGGAACAAGCACCATGTAGCTACTCTATATTTGCGATCCATCTCTGTACCCCACGCTCTGCTTAACCATACCCAGCCGGCCGGAAAAACTCAAATAAAACCGTTCTACCAAATAGGCTCTTTTAAAAGGCAGTTGCTTTTATTATCATTACCGCTGTGAATAGTTGTGTGTAACGAACCATCAATCCCATGGAGTTATTCATGAAATCGACCTTCATTCCGTGTTTTTTTGCCCTGCTGATGCTGGGGACGGGCTTCGCCCGCGCCCAAGTGCCCTCCACCGTCGAGGTATCTCCTGACCTCGGAATCGCCGTAGTAACCGATATGCCCGGAACGGGCGATTATGACCTGTATGACCTCGGACTGACGGCGGAACTGCAGTTTCGGGACTGGGCCCGTCATCCCTGGGGTTACGCCATGGCCATCGGTTACGGCGAGTGGACCACCGACCGCAGCGCCGACAGCCCCGGGTCCCGCCTCTATGACTTCGAGGGCAACCTCGAAATCGTCCCCTTCGGCGTATCCGCACTGTACAAGGCGTATGCCGACCCCACTTGGTCTTTGATCTTCGAGGCTGGAGCCCGCTATATCGTGGCCGACTCGAAGATCGACGCCCGCAACTACGATCAGGATCCGGAAAACCGCTACAACCTCACCATCGACGACTCCTTGCTCTTCACCGCCGGCGCCAACGCCGACTATGCCATCAGCCCGGATATCATATGCTCGTTTGGCTTGGGCTACCGGAGCGATATCATACGCGGCGAGGTAAACACTGAGTTCGGTCCGGCCCGGGACAACATCATGGAGTCCCTCTACTTCTCCGCGGTAATTCGCAAGCGGCTGTAATCGTCGCAATCGCTCTTCGCTTGCGCGCGGTCCTCGCCAGCCTCGTTCTGTTGTCGGCGGCCAGCGCGCGCGCCAACGATCCACCCCCGCTCGGCGTTTTTGCCGAACCGGGTTCAACTACTTTTCGCGTGTGGGCACCGAATGCCCGATCGGTGGCCATCATCGGCGATTTCAACAACTGGAAGCCCTCGCGGGGTGAACACCTCACCCGGGACGAATCCACCGGCATCTGGAGCCTGGATCTGAAGCGGAGCCGTCCGCGCGGCGCCTACCAGTTCCTTATCAATGACGAACTCCGGCGCCGCGATCCCCGCGCCCGCGCCGTCACGCCCGAACCGGAAGGCCGCGCCTCGCTCTTTTACGATCCCGCCGGCTTTTCCTGGGAGAACGACCAGGCCCCCGCCCCCGCCCTCGATGAACTCGTCATCTACGAAATGCACATCGGCAGCTTTCATGACCCCCAACCCGGCGACAACATGCCCGGCACCTTCGATGACGCCATCGACAAACTGGACCACCTCGCCCAACTCGGGGTGAACACCCTTTGCCTCTTGCCCGTGCACGCATACGCCGGAAACAGCAGTTGGGGCTATAACCCGAGCGACCTCTTTGCCGTCGAACAAGCCTATGGCGGACCCGACGGACTCAAACGATTCGTCAAGGCCGCCCACACGCGCGGGCTCACCGTCCATCTCGATATCGTCCACAACCACTATGGTCCGCACAATCTCGACCTCGTTCAATTCGACGGCGCCGGCAACCCGCGCAACGGCGGGATTTATTTTTATGAAGGCGAAGGCATCGGGCTGACCCCCTGGGGGCCGCGCGTAAACTTCGACGAGCCGATGGTCCGTCGCTTCGTGCGCGACAACGCGATAATGTGGCTCGAGGAATATCGCATCGATGGTTTCCGCTGGGACTCCACCATCAACATCCGCGCCTGGAACAACGGCGCGGTTCCCATTCCCGCCGGCGCGCAGATGCTCGACGACATCAACCGGGAAATCAAACAGCGATGGCCCGGTCGATGGAGCATCGCCGAAGATTCCCTGCACACCGGACATTTCGACGCCTCGTGGGACTACGGTTTTCACAACCACGTCATGCCGCAACTCGCCGCCACCGATGACGCGCGCCGCATCAGCGTCATCGCCGGCGCGCTCGCGGAATCCGGCGCCATGCCGCGGGTCATCTATATCGACAACCACGACGAGGCCGGACGTTTGAACAACATGAAGCGCATCGCCTCCGACGTCGATCCGGCAAATCCCGGCAGTGACCGCGCCCGCATGATCAGCGGACTTGGCGCCGTGCTGACCTTCACCGCCCCCGGTATCCCGCTGCTATTCATGGGCAACGAATTCCTCGAGCAAGGTGATTGGCACGACACGACGCCACTCGATTGGGGCAAAGTCACCCGCCAGGCCACCACCCTCGCGCTTCATCGCGACCTTATCCGCCTGCGGCGCAACATCGACGGTCACACCTCCGCGCTCCGCGGGCGCCGCATCGAAATCAAAGTCAAAGATGACGCGGCCAAGCAACTCGTTTACTGGCGCGCCGCCGCCGGTAATCCCGACGACATCGTGGTTATCGCCATGAATCTACTCGGCCAACCCGCGGACATGCTGATTCCGTTTCCATCCGGTGGACCATGGCGCTTGCGCCTCAATTCCGACTGGGGACGTTACGGCGGCAGCCAACGAAATGAAGCGGTCGAACCCTTCTCGTTCGGCGCGTCGTCGGGCCAGGCCAAGGTTCGGATGGCCCCCTGGAGCGCGCGCATATTCTCGCTCGTCAATAGGCCCGCTTTGCCCGACTCCACCCGGCCCTGGGACACGCACTACACGCCGGAAGAGGCCGGATTTTTCTCGCTCTATGCCGCCATCCACGTAAGCGGCAATTTCAACCAGTGGGAAAAAACCGCATGGCCACTCCGCCTGGTCGGCGACCATCAATGGGAAGGTCAATTCGCTTTTCGCCAGATCACCGATCCGGAATTCAACCTTTCCGCCAACGACAACGGGGTGATTTTCTGGGGTGGCCACGCACCGCGCGCGTCATCCATGCAAACGCCTTTCAACGACACCATCAAGCGCCTGGGCTCCCACTTCAAAGCCTTGGGCGTGTGGGATGGTCTCTATGTATTCCGCTTCAACGAAGAAACCTTGCAACTTGAAATCGCCCGCCTCGGCGATGTCCCCGCCGGGCCGGAACCCGGTCCCGCGCCACCCGCCGGAGAAGTAGAATCATTTCGCTTGTGGACAAGCGTCCGCGGCGGAACCGTGGAGGCCATGTTGATCGAAATCACCGGAGCCGGCGTCACCCTGGAAAACCGGCAGGGCCAACGCGTCACGCGTCCGCTCGAGTTTTTTGCGGAATCCGATCGCGCCTACCTCGCCGGCCGCGCTCCGAAATAAGCCTCCAACCCGGCCATCACGGCATCGACATACTCGGTAAAAATGCTTGGCTGCATCGTGCCGTTTATTTCGCGCTCGCCCTCGTAATCGCCGGCCTGAATCCGCGCATACACCTCTCGGTTGTTCATGAAATACGGCTCAAGGAAAACCACCGGACCGGCAAACTGGCGGTTCGCGGCGAGATTACGATACTGGACAAAGTGATTGGTTCCGAACGGACGCATCACGGCGCCCGCGGTGTTCGTGTAGGCGGGTGAAAGACCGGTGGCGGCGGCAAACGCGGTGGCCAGTGCACTGGCCACCGCAACCTCGGTTTCGTGCGAGCGCTCCAGGAGTTTGCGCATCAGGTAAAATTTCTGGTCGTCACCTTCCAGCTCGCTCGCCAGGTAATGGCCGTGCACAAAAAAAGCCAGACCATTCTCTTCGTATAGTTTTTTCTCGTCGCCATAGCCGGTGGCATTGAAGTGAATGCACAAAGTCAGATCGGGCCGGATCGCGTTGTTGATCAGCGTCGCGCGGGCGGCGATTTCCGCGGTGCGGTAAAAATCCCGCTCAACGTGTTTGCGCTGCGCATCGCGCTGCGATGATTCGGCAAACAGCGACGGCAGGTGGGCAAACCGGGAATCCGCCGGAGGCTGCGATCCCGCGGACGCGAGCAATTCGTCAGGCCGTGTGGTGGTCACCGGCTCCAGATCATCCTTCACCATGGAAACGCGCGCGCCCGCCGCCGCCAGTCGGTCGCGCAACCGCCGCGCTACGTGCAGATTCATCGCGGCCTCTTGCACCGGCCAGTCGGTTTCGCGTTCCATCACAAAAAACCGCTCCTCCATGCGCGACCATGCCCCGCCGATGTGGCCGGGATCGAGCGCGATATGCAGTCCGGCCAGACCAGGACGCGCCGGCGGGAGCGCATCCACCGCGGCAAAGCGCAACTCAAACAGCGGCGCGCCGGTTTGCGCCGGCGAGGAATAAATCGAAACCCGGTCCGGTCCATACCGCAAATAGGAAATCATGCCGGCGTCCTGGGAATACACCTCGTTGATCAGGCGACTAAACGTTTCGGCGGATATCGATGCTTGATGCCGCTCGAGGCTCGACCAATCGGGCTGGGCCCGGGTAACCATCGTCACCAGAAACAGGATGGCACAGGCTCCTGCCTTCCCGTCCTTGCGCCGCAAGAACCAAAAATTCCTATTCATCATGTCCGCCGTCCGCATACACTCATGATTCAAACATGAACCCCAAGAGAATTCCATGACCATCCGCTGTCGTTTCGCCCCCAGTCCCACCGGCAACGTACATATCGGCAACATGCGCGCCGCGATTTACAACTGGTTGTTCGCGCGTCACACCGGTGGCGCGTTCCTTCTGCGCGTCGAGGATACCGACCGCGAGCGCTCGACTCCCGAAGCGGTGAAGACCGTGCTCGACGCGATGGACTGGCTGGGACTGAACGTCGATGAAGAACCGATGTACCAATCAACCCAGCGCGACGCCCACCTGGCCGCCGCGGAAAAACTCCTCGCCAGCGGCCACGCCTACAAACTCGACAAGGGCGGAACCGGCAAGGGAGAAGCCATTCTATTCAAAATGCCCGGACGCGACATGACCTTCCGCGACGAAATCAAAGGCGAACTTCGCAAGGATGCGGCCAACCTCCCCGACTTCGTGGTTGTGCGGTCCGATGGAAATCCGGTGTTTCACCTCGCCAACGTCGTCGACGACATCGCCATGGGCATCACCCATATCATTCGCGGCGACGATCACGTCGAAAACACCTTCCGCCATGTTGCCCTCTTCGAAGCCCTCGGAGCCCACCCGCCCGCGTATGCACACCTGCCCATGATCGTCAATGCGCAGGGCAAACCCTACTCCAAGCGCGATGGCGCGGCCTTTGTCGGCGACTTCCAGCAGCAAGGTTATCTCGGCGAGGCGCTCTTCAACTACCTCGTATTGCTCGGATGGTCGCCCGGCGATGACCGCGAGGTGTTGGCGCGGGAGGAAATCGCCCGGCTTTTTTCGCTCGATCGCGTGCAAGCCAAGCCGGCCCAATTTGACATGAAAAAATTTCTCTGGATGAATAACGAGTACATTCAGCGAACCCCGGCGGAAGAATGGACGGCGCGTTTCCGGTCCGCATTTCCGGAAGCCACCGATGCCGGCTACCTCGCCCGGGTAATCGAGCTCATGAAGCCGCGCGTGAAGGTCTGGTCCGACGTCGCCTCCGCCATGTATTTCTTCCGCGAAGAATTTCCTTTCGATGACGAGGCCGTGCAAAAACGACTGCGCGCGCCCGGCGCCGCGGAACTGCTCGCCGCCATGCGCGAAAAGTTTTCGGGACTTTCATCCTTTGACGCCGCCTCGCTGGAGGCCTCGCTCCGCGAACTTGCCGATGCCCGCGGACTCAAACCGGCCGACCTCATCCACCCCGTACGCATCGCGGTCAGCGGCCAACCCGGCGGACCTAGCCTCTTCCATATGCTTGAGGTCATCGGCCGCGAGAAAGTGCTTTCCCGGCTCCTGGCAAAAATCTAGTTTGTAGCTCACCTCATGATTAACGCTAAATTCGCTTGCTGGGACAAAAACGAGCCCCTTTCCGTCAACCTGTTCATCATCGGGGCTTTTTTTACCGCGTTCAGCTTGCCCGGAGGACGAATCTTGACGGTGCTCGCACTGATCGCCTGGCTTGGCGGGTGCGTCCGCATAAAAAGCCGCCCGGTCATGCCTGCGGTAGGCTGGCTGGTGCTGGTCTATTTTGCCTGGATCACCCTGGCCCTGTGGTGGGGTCCGGCGGAACATATTCGATCCAGTCAGTTGTATAAGAACCTCTTCTGGTTGAGCATTCCTCTCGCGTTCGGATTGATGACCACCACGGCGCGTCGCATCCGCCTGCTCATGGCGCTCGCCGCCGGATCATTGGTGCTGGCCCTGCGCAACATCTCCGACAGCTTGCGCCTGTATGCCTCGCTGATTGGCGAGGAGGTTCCCTTCGACATCGGCCTGGCCGCCGAGCAAATCCTGCATCACCGCCGGCTGGGCGGGCAGGATGTGCTTGGTCAATTGATATCCGCTGGCGACATGCAGCATGCGCAAATGCTCGCCGCCGGTTTGTTCTTTATCGCCGGCGCGTGGGCCCTGGCTCCGAAAGAATCCGCGGCCCGGCGCTGGTCCCTGCTCGGCCTGGTGCTGATGTTTCTATCCATGCTCATCACCTTCAAACGACTCGCGGTCACGGCCGTGGTCGTCGCTTGCCTGGCGTGGGGGCTGTTTCTACTCATGCGCCGTTGGCCCCTGCGCGCGGCGGCAACCGGATCGATCGTTGTGCTTGTTGTAGTGACCCTGCTCGCCGGTGCCTTTTGTTTTGGACCTCCTTCCAGCTGGCCCGGCAAGATCGAGCAGGCCGCAAAAAGCGGCGGCCGCGTCTGCATGTGGACAAAAGTCACCCCGGCGCTGGTAAAGGAATATCCCTTTGGCATCGGCTACAAGGCGCTGACCACCGGCCAGATGCAATCCATCGCGAGGCACGTCGAGAAGGACCGCGAACACGTCCACTCCAACCTGCTTCAATCGCTTATCGATGGCGGGTGGCCGGGGTTGTTCTTGTTTCTGTGGATCCTGGTAGAGCACATGCGCAATCATCTTCGCCATCTGGAGAATGCGCGCGGCCGGCGCGAGGAGTGGATAGTGGCGCGATCGCTGGGCCTCGCTTCGCTCGTGCTCGTCGCCTGCGGACTCTTTGAATATCAACTCGGCTCCGGGCAGGTCAGCCTTCTGTATGCCGGACTGCTTGGCGCGGTAGCCGCCGGCGCCAAACCATCCCCCGCGTGAACCATGAGCAAGTGCGCGCTCCTGATCGTGAATATCGGCGAGAACGACAGCGCGGCCTTGTCACGCGAACTCATGCAACGCTACTGCCGGCGCGAGGGTTATGATTTTATTGAAATCCGGGAGCCGAAAATCAACCTGCGCGCGCCGGACGTGGCCTACAACTTTCTCAACCTCGAAAAGTTCCAGACGTACGACGTGCTTGGCTCGTACGACCGCGTGTTGCGCCTCGATACCGATGTGCTGGTTTCTCCGCTTGCACCGGATGTGTTTGGCATCGTGCCGGAGGACGCGCTCGGCGTGGTCTTCGAAGATGTGGCCGACAAGGTCGACTCGCGCCGCCACCAGATGAACGAAATCTGTGCCGCCCGCGCAAGCGCCCCATGGGGCGAACGGCGCTACTTCAACAGCGGCGTGATGGTCTGCTCCAAGGCGCACCGTGATATGTTCAAACTCGATGCGCGCGATATCGCATCACTTACCTCCGGAGGCATGGGCGGTTTCAAGGAGCAAAACACCTGCAACTGGAAGGCCCGGGAAAACGGTTACACGTTGTTCGAACTTGATTGCCGCTTCAACCATTTGCGCTTTTTTTCCGACCGCCCGTATGGCCGCCACCCGCGCTTTGAATCCTTCTTTCTTCATTACGCCGGCAGTCAGCGAAAAAAAGATCGCCGCATGACCCGCGATCGCGCCCCGCTCCTCCGCGCCTGGGACACCAACCGTCCGCCCCGACCGCCCGTCCTTGAGCGTATGTTCGGCTGGCTCAAGTAGTTTTCCAGAGCGATAAAAACTCGATGTTGCCGGCCGGGCCCTTGATCGCCGACGCGCATACCCCGCACCATTCCAGCGCGAGCTTCGCTTCCCCGAACGCGCGGATTTTATCGACCACCTGCTCGTGGACCGCCGGATCGCGCACCACCCCGTTCTTTCCCACCTGTTCGCGTCCCGCCTCAAACTGCGGCTTGATCAGCGTGACCAACTGCGCCGGACGCGCCAGCGCTGCCACCAGCGGCGGCAACACCAGCGTAAGCGAAATAAATGAAACATCCACCACGGCAAACGCCGGCTTCTCATCAAACAACGCCGGATCAAGCAACCGGGCGTTCACCCCCTCGTGCACCACCACCCGCGGATCGTTTCGCAACTTCCAGTGCAATTGTCCGTGGCCGACATCCAGCGCAAACACCTTGCGCGCGCCGCGCTGGAGCAAACAGTCGGTGAAACCGCCGGTGGACGCGCCGACATCGACACAAACCTCGTCCCGCACATCGAGGTTGAAATAGCGAAAGGCCGTCTCGAGTTTTTCCCCGCCGCGACTGACGAATCGCTCGGCCACCTCCATCTCCACTGCGGCCCCGGAGGGGTAAAGATGTCCGGGTTTGGTTTGCACCTGCCCCTCGATGCGCACTTTGCCGGCCCGGATTAATCGTTGCGCCTTCTCGCGGCTCTCCGCCAACCCGTGTTGCACCAGCAACTGATCCAACCGCACACGCGCTATCGCACTCATGCCGCCATCCTAGCAAATTCGCGGCGGAGGATGCTACTCCCGCAACATGAGCGTCGGCGAAGGCATCGTCTCCGTGATCAGCTCGAGTTGGACGGAAGCTCCCTCACGCTCAACCTGAAGCACCGCCGGATCGCCGATGCGTCGCTTGAAAATCATTTTCTGCACGTGATGCGAGGTCTCGACCGGCTCGCCATCCACCTGCTGGATGAGATCGCCCGTCTGCAGGCCGCCGCGACTCGCCGGGCTGTTGCCCACCACTTCCATGACGCGCACCCCCTTGGGCGTCTCGCGCATCAAAATACCGATCCACGGCCGCTCCCAACGTCCACTTCGAATCATCGATTCCGCCACATGCATCGCCAAATTCACGGGAATGGCGAAGCTGATACCGATATAACCGTCCGACATGCCCGTGGTTTGAATGACGGTGTTGATGCCCACAAGCTTGCCGTCGACATCAAGCAACGGTCCGCCGCTGTTGCCTTTATTGACCGCCGCATCCGTCTGAATGAAGTCCTCGAACGGCAGCAGCCCTATCGACCGGCCCTTTTGGCTGACAATACCGAGGGTCACGCTGCTGGCCAGGCTGAACGGCGAACCGAGTGCGATGACAAATTCGCCCACACGCAAGGTGTCTGAATCACCGAGCTCCACCGCGGTGAACTCCTGATCCTCCGCCTCCATCTTCAGCACCGCCAGATCCGTCTGTTCATCCCGGCCGATGACGCGCGCGGGAAGCTTGGTGCCGTCGTTCAGTACCACCTCCACCGTGTTCGCGCCTTCGATCACGTGGTTGTTGGTGAGAATGTAACCCTTCTTGTTGATGATGACGCCGGAACCCTGACCGGCAAGCCGCTCGGGAATTTTATACACATACCCGAAAAAGAAATCGCGGGCATAACGGTTCTTGACCGTTTCCGTCCGCACCACCACCACTGCCGGCATGGTTTTTTCCACCACGTCGGCAATCGCATCGCCGAATTGCCGGGCGGCATTCGGAGAAACGCCGGCGTGAACCATGGTTGCCGGCGAGAGACCTAGCGTCAGCGCCCACGTCAAAAGAATCGTCTTTTTCATGATGATGAATAGACGACGAGGGCGGCGCGTGCGTTCAACGAAACGACATGTCGCGCATGGCGCTGGCCAGTTCGTCAATCACATCGCTGGCCAGCAGGGAGGCTTGGCCGCGACGCCAGGCGCCGTAATCACCGGCCCGGCCATGCAAAAAAACGCCCATACGCGCCGCGTCAAAGAGGATCATTCGCTGCAACATCAAACCGCCGATCACACCGGCGAGCACATCACCGCTGCCCGCCGTGGCCATGCCCGGATTACCCGTCATGTTGATTTCCGTTACACATCCGGGGGCCGCTACCAGCGTGCCGGCTCCTTTCAACACCACGATCTTGCCGGTTTCAGCCACCGCGCGCTCCACCGCCGCTTTGCGGTCCCGCTGAACCTCCTCCACCGTGATACCCAGCAACCGGGCCATCTCCCCGGGATGCGGCGTAAGGATCATTTTTGTGCGCGCCTTTTTCCAGCGCGGAAATACCCGCGCGAACAACGTGAGCGCATCGGCGTCGATAAGTATCGGCGATTTCGTGTGCGTTAACACCGCCTCCAACAAGACGCCGGCGTCCTCGTCCGTGGTCAGGCCGGGACCAATCACCACGGCGTCAAAATCAGCCACGTGCTGCATGATCCATTCCGCGTTCGCGGCCGAAAGTCCGCCCGCCGTATTTTCTTCCCCGGGCATCATGATCAACTCGGGCAGATAACCGAGCGCTACCGTCCGCAAATTGGCCGGTGCGAGCAACGTGACCATCCCCGCCCCCGCGCGCATGGCCGCGTGGGCGCTCAACAACGGCGCCCCGCCATAACGGCGGGATCCACCGATGACCAGCAAGTGACCGAAATCGCCCTTGTGGCAGGAACGGGGACGCGGACGCAAAACCGGCTTCAGACCGGAAATGTGAATGTACTCCGGATCAGCGGGGGGTAGCTCTTCGACAAACTCGCCGGGGATTCCGATCTCAACCACTTCGAGACTGCCCACCAAGTCGATCGCTGTCTGCGCAAGCAAACCCTTTTTCGGCAAACCAATCGTAGCCGTGACATCCGCGCACACCGCGGCGCCGGCGGCCACGCCGGTATCGGCATCAAGGCCGGACGGCACATCGATCGATATCACCAGCGAGTCCTGCGAATTCGCGAGAATATATTCGATGGCGCCGGCGGCCGGGCCGCGTGCCGGGCCGTTCAATCCGGTACCGAGAACGCCGTCGATGATGATCTCCGCGTAAAACGGACGCTTGATCGCCTCGCGCCAGTCATCGAGCGTGGGCAACTCGAATGGATCCAGTCCGGCCGATTTCATCCGGCTGTAATGGATGAGCGAGTCGCCGCTGATTTGATTCGCGCGGGCGGCCAGCGTCACATCCACGGTGAAGCCCTGCTCCTTCAATATCCGCGCCGCCACAAAGGCATCGCCGCCATTCTGTCCACGCCCGGCAATGATATGAATGGATGGATCGACCAGCGCGTTGTGGTCGGCCATCCGGCGCACCAACAGCGCCACTCCGGCGCCGGCCCGCTCCATGAGCGACTCGCCCTTGATGTCGAGCTCCTCCATGGTGCGGCGATCCAGTTCCCGCATTTGCGCGACGGTCACCGTCTTCACGAAACGCCCGCGGCTTCCGGATACGCGCGCATGGCCGTCAGCATCTCCCGCACCGCCGCCGGCATCCCGTGAAGCACGGCACGCGCAACGATGCTGTGCCCGATGTTCAGCACCTCGAGACGGGGGATCCGGAGAATATCGACGATGTTGGCCATATTGATGCCGTGACCGGCGTTGACACGCAACCCGAGCCGGTGGGCAAACTCCGCCCCCTGGATCAGCCGCTCAAGCTGGGCGGTTTCGCCGTGATCACAAAAAGCTCCGGTGTGCAACTCGATGTACGGCGCGCCTATCGCGCGGGCAGCCTCGATCTGCGCAGGGTCGGAATCGATGAACATACTCAACACAATCCCGGCATCCGACAACGCATCCACCGTCGGCTTCAGCGCATCAAATTGCCCCGCCACATCCAATCCGCCCTCGGTCGTCAGCTCCTGCCGCTTTTCCGGCACCAGACAAACCTCCTCCGGCTTGATGTCCAGCGCGATGGCGACGATCTCCGGATGATTGCCCATTTCCAGATTCAGCGGCAAACCACCCCAGGCCTTCAGCGCGCGCACATCATGATCTTGAATGTGCCGGCGATCTTCGCGCAAATGCACGGTGATACCATGCGCGCCCGCCTCCCGACACAACTTCGCCGCATCAAGCGGATCGGGATACGCCGCCCGCCGGGCCTGCCGCACCGTGGCGACATGATCGATGTTCACGCCGAGCTTGAGCGGATTACTCATAAACGGTCTACGTTTTTCTCCGGCTGCGCCGCCGGCAACGGCATGGAAGGCTCATACCGCACCAACTGGTTGCGGCCGCGCGAGCGCGCCTGTTGCAACGCCATCTCCGCGGCGAGAAAATACTGAACCGCCGTGCCCTGCACATCCGGAAAACCCGCCAAGCCGGCGCTCACGGTGATCTTCGTCGCCTGCCCGGCCTTGAACACATGACGGCGCACCGCCGCGGCTACCCGCTGCACCACCGGCATCACCTCGCCCGGGCCGGCCACCAGACTGACGACAAAACCGGCCGCCCCGAAACGACACAACAAATCCTTCTCCCGGAACTGCTCGTCCAAAAATTCCGCCACCTCCTTGATCAGCGCCGCGGCCATGTTCTCGCGCAGGGTCTCGGCCACGCGGTTGAACTGGTCGATTTCGATATACACCACCGTGGCCGGCTTGTCGGCACGCCGCGCATTCGCAACATAACGGCGCATCGTGTTGATCATCTTGTCTTCACGAACCAGACCGGTGTGCTCATCGATTATGCCCGCCGGCGCGGATTTTTCCTCCGCGACCGCCTCCGCAGATTCCATCCCGGCCACCAGCAAACCCTCCTGCTCGGCCTTGGCCAGCATCTCCAGCGCCCGGGGATAAATCTCGGAGGTCTTGAATCCGTGTTCGGGATAACCGGCCACGCCAAATCGCCAACGATCGACGCCGGCCAAGCCCGCGGCAACCTCCGGCGACGTCACGCGACCGGCCACGCGGTCGGCGCGATCCGATCCGCAGAGCAAAAGAATTCCGATGAGATCCGGTCCGCACGCCATCACCTGGTCGTCGCGCCGGAGATGCCTGGTCAAATGCACTTCCACGTCGTCGCGCGTCGCGCCATCCGGCGGCACCCGCAGCAGCAGCACGGTAATCGGCTCGCGCGCTCTGCGCGCCGCGGCAATCCGGTTCATGATCACCAAACGAAAGGCCTTGTCTTCGCCGAGTCCGAGCTCTTTGGACTCCTGCACCGATTCCGTCATCATCTGGAAACGCACAATGCTCGTGATCAGACAAAGAACCACAAACGAGATCGCGATCACCAGCGCGGTCTGGCCCAGAGCGCTGACCCACTCCGCCGCGGTCATCTCCATTACAGCGCGCTCCCGTTGATGGCATCGAAAAAGTGGGCCTTCTTCATGTTCATCACGAGCGAAAGCTCTTGATTGGGTTCCGCCGACTGACCCGGCGCCACCCGGGCAATGAACGAATGACGGCCCGCGGCGAGATAAAGATAAATCTCGGCACCCATCGGCTCAATCACCTCCACCCGCGCCTTCAACTGATTCGCGGGATTCGCCTGGGTGACATAGAGTGCATCGGCAATGTCCTCCGGGCGCAGGCCAAACACCACCGGCTTGCCCGCGCGGCCGGAAAGACGCGCGGCGTATGCATCGTCGAGCTGGACGGAAAAACTGTCCGCGGCAAACCAGACGCCGCCCGGACGGACTTCGAGCGAACCAGAAAAGAAATTCATAGGCGGGCTGCCGATAAAACCGGCGACAAATTGGTTGGCCGGTTTGTTGTACAACTCCAGCGGCTCCGCCACCTGCTGAATCAATCCGTCCTTCATCACGACAATCCGGTCGCCCATCGTCATCGCTTCGACCTGATCGTGCGTCACATAAATCATCGTCGAGGCCAGGCGGGTGTGCAGCTTGCTGATTTCCATGCGCATCTGCACGCGCATCTTGGCGTCGAGATTTGAGAGCGGTTCGTCAAACAGGAATGCCTTGGGTTTCCGCACAATCGCCCGGCCCACCGCCACGCGCTGGCGCTGCCCGCCCGAGAGCGCCTTTGGTTTGCGCTCCAACAACTCCTGAATACTCAGAATATCCGCCGCCTCGCGCACGCGCTGGTCGATTTCCTGTTTGGGAAACCCGCGCAATTTCAATCCAAACGCCATGTTCTTGTACACCGTCATGTGCGGATACAAGGCGTAATTCTGAAACACCATTGCGATGTCGCGATCCTTCGGCGGGACATCGTTCACCTTCTTGCCGTCGATGTAGATGCTGCCCTTTGAAATTTCCTCGAGTCCGGCCACCATCCGCAGCGTCGTCGATTTGCCGCAACCCGACGGCCCGACCAGCACGACAAACTCGCGATCCTCAATGGTGAGATTGGCATCGTTGACCGCCATCACGCCGCCGGGATAGATCTTGTGGACGTTTTCGAGAATGACTTTGGCCATAATCCTTCAACATAGCACTTCGCCGCGGCGACCGTCAAACAAAGCAAACATTTGCCAACCGGCCGGTTTTTTCCAATCATTGGAACTTTTCGAGGGTGGCTTTTCCAATGATTGGAACTTTTACTCAGCATCGCATCAACCGGGCCCCGGCATGAACGTGCGCAGCGGCATCGATCGCCTCGCCGGTCCCGACCGCGAACGGCTGCGCGGTAAACGATTCGGCCTCATCGCTCATCCGGCCAGCGTCGATGCCCGCGGATGTCCGTCGGCGGCGCGCTTGCGCGAAACGTTCGGCGACGGCCTCGCCGCGCTGTTCAGCCCCGAGCACGGCTTCTTCGGCATCGCCGGCGCCGGCGATCATGTCGCCTCCTGCCGCCATCCCGCCTGGGATATTCCCATCCACTCCCTCTACGGCAAAACCCGCCGCCCCTCCGCCGCCATGCTGCGCGGACTCGATGCCATCGTGTTCGACCTGCAGACGCTTTCCATCCGTTGTTATACGTATGTCTCGACGCTGCGCTATCTGCTCGAAGCCGCTCATGAAAAAAAGATGCGCGTGATTGTCGCCGATCGCTGGAACCCGCTCGCCGGCATCGTCGACGGTCCCATGCTCGAGCCGAAATACGAAAGCTTCGTCGGCTGTTACCCGGGCCCGTTTGTTTACGGACGCGCCGCCGGCGCCGCCGCGCGGCATATGACGCGAGTCCTTCAATTAAAGGCAAAGCTCGACGTGTGCGAGGCCGATGGCCGCGCCCTCGAACCGCATCAATGGATCTCGCCTTCGCCGGCCATTCGCACGCCGCACTCGGCGTGGTGTTATCCGGTCACGGTCGGATTCGAAGCGCTTCCCGCGATTGATTACGGGCGCAAAACATTGATGCCATTCGAGCTCATCGGCGCGCCCGGCGTGAACGAGCACGAACTGTGCGATCGCCTGGACGCACACAAGCTTCCCGGCATCCTTTTTCATCCGGTCGCCTACGAACGCGACGGCACCATTTATCGCGGCGCACGCATCGCCGTCACCCACCCGGAAAAATATCGACCTGCCGCAAGCGCCGTCGCCGTACTCGAGACACTGCAGACGATACTTGGCGCGAAAGCGCTCTGGCACACCCCGGGCTCCCGTCCGAAGTTTTTCGATCAACTCTGGGGCACGGATGCCATCCGCCGCGCGTTGCAATCCGGGACACCTTGGCAAAAAATCTCCGCGTCATGGCAACTTGAACGTTGGACGTCGAAAGTTGAGCGTTGAACGTTGATTAAAAAAGCATTCATCCTCGCCGCCGGATTCGGCACCCGATTGCTTCCGCTCACGCGGGTCGTGCCCAAGCCGCTGCTGCCGCTCGGTGGCATCCCGATGCTCGACCGCGCACTCGCGATGGTAAAATCGTGGGGCGTACGCGACGTAGTGATCAATCTTCATCACGGTGCCAGTCACATTCTTCATCACCTGCTCGCCCGCCCGCCTGACGGGCTCACCATCAATCTTTCGTTCGAACCGGACATTCTCGGCACCGGCGGCGCGCTGGTGAAAGCATCATGGTTTTTCAAGGACGGCGAGCCGTTCTGGATCGTAAATGCGGACGTGGCTGCTGACGTCGATGGACACAAAATTGCGCGCGCGTTTCGTCCCGGCAAAACCATCGCCGCTGCTTGGCTGGTCGGCGACTGCGGCCCCCGCACCGTCGAGTGCCGCCGCGGCGTCATCACCAACTTTTCATCGCCAAACCCCGGCTCGCCCGGCACGAGCACCTTCACCGGTGTTCATTTAGTTGATCCACGCATTATCAATTACATTGTAGGGCGGGAACGGCTGAAAGCCTGCCCGCCCTACAACTATGAAGTCACCTTCGCCTCCGTCATCCCCGCCTACGAGCGGGCCATCGCCGATGGCTGGCACGTCGCCGGCGTCGAAATCAACGACGCCTTCTGGGCCGACATCGGCACCCCCGCGCAGTTCGTCGCCGCCAACAACGCCATTGTAGGGCGGGAAGGGCCGACGGCCTTCCCGCCGGACTCGACCCACGGGCCCGGCTCGCGGATGGGAACCCGGCGGGAAGGCTTTCAGCCATTCCCGCCCTGCAATAACGATCAAGCCGTCCGCATCCATCACGACGTCATTATCGCCCCCGGCATTCCGCTCCGCCGCTACCATGGGATCATGGCGCTGTGGGCCGAAGACGCCTTGACCGCCGCCGAACTACACCTCGCTCACCGCTGGTCCGCTTCACCATCCCTCATTGCTTGTCCACTCGCCCCGCGTGGCAGCGCCCGCAACTTCACGCGGCTTTATGATAGAAACAAAACCGCGCTCCTCATCACCCACGATCCCGCCCGCGAGGAAAATCACCGCTACGTTGGCCACGCCCGTTTTCTAAAAAAGCTCGGTTTGCCCGTTCCGTCCGTTTTGTCCGTGGACCAAGAAAACCACACGGCGCTCTTCGAAGATGTCGGTTCGGAAAGCGTGCAAGACCTCGCGCCAGAAAAATCCGCCGCATGGCTTGAAAAAAATTACGAGCAACTCATCGACCATCTCGTCATTTTTCACGAGCACGGCTACCGCGCCGCAAAAAAACAACGCATCGCCTTGATGCCTCCATTCAATGAAAAGCTATACGACTGGGAGCACAATCTTTTCACGGATTTATTCCTGCGCGATCGTTGTGGCGTCAGCGAGGAAGAGATTAAGAAAATAAAACGAGAATTACGCAACGTATCGCACAGCTTGCTGAAAGCCCGCCCCGTGCTCGTGCATCGCGACCTTCAATCCAGCAATATTTTGCTTCGCGGGAATCGCTGGTCGCTCATCGATTTTCAAGGCATGCGTTTTGGTCCCGCCGTATACGACCTCGCCTCGCTGTTGCTCGACCCGTATATCAAAATTAATGCGGCGACGCGCGCGCGCTTGCTCGCGCGTTACGAGGCGCAAGCCGACCCGAAGTCGCGCGTCGGCGAACTCTTCTGGCTCGCTGGTATTCAGCGACTCGGTCAAGCGCTCGGTGCCTACGCGCGGCTCGGTAAAAATCCCGGCACCGCGCGTTTCCTTCACTACATCCCTCCCGCGCTGGAAAACCTTGCCGAGGCGCTACGTCACACCGGAAAGTCTCCGCGTCTCGCGGCTGTGGCGGGCGAAGAGGTCTTTTTCCGGCCCCGGCAGGCCAAGGTGTATCCGCCATCATCCGCGGCGTTCTCCCGTTAAATCATGAATTGGTTTTTCCGTAGCGCAATCGCTCTTCTTTTACCATCAACACCCGGCTTAACCGCTTGGCCATGTCATCGGAATAGGTTCGCCGTCCGTTTTCATAATCGCTGACCATGTTCTGCCGGATACCGAGTTTTTCCGCCAATTCATGCTGGGTCAATCCGGCCTTCAACCTCGCGCCCGCGATCAGGTTTCCGATGCTATTCTTCTGCATCTCTTTCCAATAGTCCGTGCTTTCAATCGAAACGAATTCCTCGCCCGGTGATTCGCTCAAAATCGCCACATCGTATTTCCGGCGGACCCATTCCAGGAATTCACCGATGCCTTCGCCCTGAATCGACAGTTCAATATGGGGCTTTTTCACGAGAGCCAGCATAATACACCTCTATAATAATTTCGTCTTTCCGGCAGGACCAACAGGCCACATACCGGTAATTCAAATGACAGTGATACTTTTCATCGTCTAATGCGGAAAAATTGGGCCAGGTTTTCTGTATCGGCCCATCATCCTGCAGGTCGGTCACGAGCAGGAAGAAGAGCTGCTGAACATCCCGTGGCAACTTGGTCAGCCCGCGCGCGATTTTCTTTTTAACTCTGACGTCGTGTTTCACGCTGGTAATAATATTACCCAATCCTTGTTGATTGTCTAGTTATAAAAAGCGCCGGGCAGCAGCAACCCGGCATTTAAACTTCGTTAATGTCGAGCTTGTGAGGTATTGTGTCAGGGATTTGGTCGAACACATTGCCGAAGCGTGTCGTCCAAGTTCCAAAGCATGAGAACTCTTTTTTTAATCCTGACGCTAACGATTGCGGCTTCATGCGCGTCGCCGCGTCCGGAAGAGGCGCTTCCGTTTTCCGCGCCTGACTCGTTCTCCGCCTCCGGCGAGGCCGCGCTTCCCGATGCGTGGTGGGAGAGCTTTGGAGATTCCGCGCTGAATGCCTGGATGGCGCAGTCGCTCTCGAACAACCTCTCGCTCCGCGCGACGTGGGACCGCCTCGCCCAGGCCGAAGCGACCGCCCGCAAACAGGGCGCGGATATTTACCCCTCCCTCGACGCCGTCGCCTCCGCCTCCCGTATCGACCGCGACGAAGGAGACGCCGATGAATTCAGCGCCGGTCTCGTCGCGAGTTACGAGCTCGATATCTGGGGCCGCGTTCGTTCGACCCGCGATGCCGCCCGCCTCGATGTGTCCGCCTCCCGCGAACAACTCCGCGCCGCCGCCATCACCCTCTCCGCCGAAATCGCCAATGCGTGGTTTCAACGCGCCGAACAACTTGGACAGATCGCGCTCCTCGAGGCGCAACTCGTCACCAACGAAAAAATTCTCGCGCTGCTCCGCCAGCGCTTCCGCACCGGGCAGTCGAGCGCGATTGATGTACTCCAACAGGAACAACTCGTCGAATCGCGCCGCGGCGACCTCGCCACCGCCCGGGCCCGCCTCGCCGTGCTCGAAAATCAACTCGCCGTGCTGTCCGGCCAACCCGCCGGCGCAACCATTCCCGCACCGGCCGTATCGATCGCGCTGCCCGCGCTCCCGGCCACCGGCGTTCCCGCCGAATTACTTCAGCATCGCCCCGATGTCCTGCGCGCCTATGATCAGGTGTTCGCCGCTGACGAACGCGCCGCCGCCGCGCTCGCCGACCGGTTTCCGCGCCTGAGCATTTCCGCGCGCTATACCTCCACCGGCGAAAGCGCGGGTGATTTGTTTTCGAACTGGATTACCACCCTGGCCGCCAACCTTATCGCGCCGGTCATCGATGGCGGATCGCGACGCGCCGAATCCGCGCGCGCCCGCGCCGCCCTCTCCGAGGCGCTGAACAACTATGGCCAAGTCGCGCTCGGTGCGCTCGCGGAAGTGGAGAACGCCCTCGTCCAGGAGCAGCGCCACCGTGAATTCGTGGCCAGCCTGGCGCGTCAGCTCGAACTTGCCACGCAGGTCAGCGAGCGCACGCGCGATCGCTACCTGAGCGGCGGCGAGGATTTTCTCCGCATTCTGACCGCCGATCTTTCGCAACAGAATCTCGAACGTAGTTTGCTGACCGCCGAACGCCAACTCCGGGAGTTCCGCATAGCGCTTTGCCGTGCGTTGTCCGGCGGCGTTACGCTCACCCGGCCCGCACCGGCCACGCTGAAAACGAGGTAATCCCGCATGACACACTCCACCATCCCCGCCACGGAGGCGGAAAAACGCCACCCGAAAATCTGGGTCACCTTGAAGATCATCCTGCCGTTTATCGCGGTGTTGGCTGGCGTCATCATCATGACAACCCTGATGAAAACCGCACCCACCGCGACCCGCAAGCCGCCGGCCCGCACCGCCCGCCTCGTCGAAGTGGTCGCGATCGCGCGCACGAATGCCCGCGCCGTCATTCCGGCGATGGGACTGGTGCAACCGTCCCGCGAAATCACACTCCACCCGCAGGTCAGCGGCGCCATTCTCGAGATCAGCGAAGAGCTAATCCCCGGCGGAACCAGGCGCGCCGGCGACTGGCTGGTGAAAATTGATCCGGCCGACTACGAAATCGCCCTGCGCCGCGCCGAGGCCGAGCTCGCCGCCGCTCAAGGCAACCTCACGCTTGAGCAAGGCCAGCAAGTGGTCGCCCGCAAGGAATTCGAGTTGCTCGGCAGCGACGTCATCTCACCCGAAGAGCGCGCGCTGATCCTGCGTGAACCGCAACTCGCCGCCGCCCAGGCGCGCCTTGACAGCGCGCGCGCTGCTCTCGATCTGGCCCGCCTGCATCTCGAACGCACCACCGTGACCGCGCCCTTCAACGCCGTTGTGCGCGAGCGTCACGTAAACACCGGCACCCAGGTTTCCCCGTCGACGCCGATCGCCACAATCACCGGCGCCGATACGTACTGGATCATCGCGCCGGTGCCGGTGAGTCAATTGCGCTGGATCGAAATTCCAGACGGGGCGCCGTCCACGGGTTCGCCGGTGCGCGTGACCGCCGGCGAGGGCGCGCCGCGCGAGGGTCGGGTGTTGCGCCGCCTGACGAATCTGGAAGAGGGCGGCCGCATGGCCCAAGTGCTGATTGAAGTGAACGATCCGCTCGGTGGCGATTCCTCGCCGCTACTCATCGGCGATTTTGTCCGCGTGGAAATCGAAGGCGTGGAGATCACGGATGTCGTCGCGCTCGACCGCCGCTTTCTTCGCGGTCACCACGAGGTATGGATCATGACCAGCGATGACACTCTGGATATCCGGCCGGTGGACATTGCCTTTCGCGGCGAGCGCGATGTGCTGGTGAGGAGCGGACTCAACGAAAACGAGCGCATCGTTATCACCGATCTTGCCGCACCGGTCAACGGCATGAAGCTTGCCACCAGTGCGTCCGCGCCCGCAAGCGGCGGCGGAGGCCCGCGATGACCGACGGGGTCAACGCCGGCGTGGAGCAAACCACGCGCGGTCCCATCGCGTGGATGGTGCGCAACCGGGTCACACCCAACCTGGTGATGCTTTTCCTGCTCATCGGCGGATTGTTTACGCTCACCCGTATCAAGCAGGAGGTCTTTCCGGAATTTTCGCTGGATATGGTGACCATTTCGGTGCCCTACCCCGGCGCCAGTCCGGAAGAGGTCGAGTCCGGCATCATCCTCGCCATCGAGGAAGCGGTGCGCGGGGTCGAAGGCGTCAAGCGGGTCACGTCTACCGCGCGCGAAGGCGCGGGCACGGTGAACGTCGAATTGCTTGCCGATGCCGATCAGCAAAAGACCTATCAAGATATTCAGCAGAACGTAAACCGCATCACCACGCTTCCGCTCGACGCCGAGGATCCGCAGGTGGTGCTGGAGATTCGACGTCGCGAAGTAATGGAATTGCAGATCTACGGCGACACCAGCGAGTTTGTCCTGCGCGCCGTGGCGGATGACATGCGAGACCGCCTGCTGCAGCGGAGCAACATTACCCAGATTGATCTTTTCGGCGTGCGCGACTACGAGATGAAAGTCGAAATCGCGCCGGAAACGCTTCGCGCCTACAACCTCACCCTCGCCGATGTGGCCGCGGCCATCCGGCGCACCGCGGTGGAAATTCCCGGCGGCAGCCTCCGCACCGAGGGCGGCGAAATTCTCATGCGCTTCAAGGAGCGGCGCGACTGGGCCCGCGAGTTCGCGGACCTGCCCGTGGTCGTCACGGCCGGCGGCGCGCGCTTGCGCCTGGGCGATATCGCCGCCGTGCGCGACGACTTCGAGGAAGTGGATCGGTTCGGGCGTTTCAACGGGATGCCGGCGGTCGGCATGGAAATTTACCGCATCGGCAACGAGACGCCGATCGGCGTCGCCCGCGCGGTGCGGGAGGCGCTGGAGGAAATCGAGCCGACCCTGCCGGATGGCATTTTCTACACCATCACCAATGACTGGTCGGAAATTTATTCCGACCGCATGGCCCTGCTCACCAAGAACGCCGCGGTGGGACTTCTGCTCGTGCTGTTCATGCTCGGATTTTTCCTCGAGTTCAAACTCGCCTTCTGGGTCACCATGGGTATTCCGATCGCGTTTTTGGGAACTATTGTTTTCCTGCCCTCGCTTGATGTGTCGATCAACATGATTTCAATGTTCGCCTTTATCATCGCGCTCGGAATCGTGGTCGATGATGCCATCGTCACCGGCGAAAACATCTACGAAGAGCGGCAGCGCGGCATCAACAACATCGACGCCGCAATCATCGGCACGCACGCGGTCGCGGTGCCCGTGACCTTCAGTATCCTGACCAACATCATCGCGTTCGCGCCATTGCTCTTCGTGCCGGGCATGCTCGGGAAAACCTGGTCGGTGATTCCGTATGTGGTCATTACCGTTTTCGTGCTCTCCTGGTTCGAGGCGCTGTTCGTGTTGCCATCGCACCTGGCCCATGTATCCAGTGCGCCGCGGACCGGAATAGCCGCGTTTCTGCATCATCGCCAGCAAGCCTTCGGCCGTGCCGTGGTCCGCTTTGCCGAGCGCACATTTGGTCCCTTCCTCGATCTGTGTCTGCGCTGGCGCTACGTAACCGTCGGTATCAGCATCGCCATTCTTCTGACCATTCTCGGCACGGTCATGAGCGGACGCACCGGTTTCATACTCATGCCACGCGTGGAGGCTAATCGATCGGTCGTGACAGCCACGCTGCCTTACGGCAGTCCGCTTTCCCGGATCAACGAGGTCAACGACCTGCTCGTCGCCGCGGCTCAGCGGGTGGTCGATGCGCATGGCGGGGATGAATTATGCCAGGGCATTTTTTCCGGGATCAATGACAACGTTATCGAAATTTCGGTTTATTTGACACCGCCCCAGGTGCGGCCGATCAGCACCACGCGATTGACCCAGCTGTGGCGCGAGACCACCGGCCCGATTCCCGGCGTCGAGTCGATCCAGTTCCAGGCGGATCGCGGAGGGCCCGGTTCCGGCGCCGCACTCACCATCGAGTTGAGCCATCGCGACATTCCCACGCTGGAGCGGGCGAGCCTGGCCCTCGCCGCTCGCCTCGCCGATTTTCCCAATGTGAAGGACATCGATGCCGGCTACACACCGGGCAAGCGCCAGTTTGATTTTGTGCTCAAACCCGAGGGTCGACGCCTCGGGTTGACCAGCGAGAACGTGGCGCGACAATTGCGCGCTTCGTTCTATGGCGCGGAGGCCTTGCGCCAGCAGCGGGGACGCAGCGAGGTCAAGGTCATGGTCAAGCGGCCGGCCGACCGTCGCGCGAGCGAATACGATCTGGAGAACTTTCTCGTGCGCACCCCGGACGGACTCGATGTTCCGCTCATGGACATCGCGGAGATTTCGCGCGGCCGCGCCTATACCAGCATTCAGCGCAACGACGGACGCCGCATCCTGCAAGTCAAAGCCGACGTCGATCCGATCGGCGAGGCCAACCAGGTGAAGGCCTCGATCGACGCGAACATCCTGCCACCACTGATGAAGGATTTTCCCGGGCTCACCGCGGGCTATGAAGGCCGTCAGGCCGACACGCGCGACAGCCTGCGCGCCCTCGGAGCGGGCTTCGCAATGGTCCTCTTCATCACCTATTTTCTGCTCGCCATCCCGTTCCGCAGCTACATTCAACCTGCGATTGTCATGCTCAGCATTCCTTTCGGCATCATCGGGGCGGTGCTCGGCCACATGGTGATGGGCTACAACCTCAGCGTTATCAGCATTATGGGCATGATCGCTCTCGCCGGTGTGGTTGTGAATGGTTCGCTGGTGCTGATTGATTATGCCAATCGATTGCAGCGCGAGGGCGTGAATGCGTACGAAGCCATTCATAACGCCGGCGTTCGCCGTTTCCGCCCGATCGTGCTCACCACAATCACAACCTTCGGCGGCCTTGCCCCGATGATCTTCGAGACCTCGCGCCAGGCGCGCTTCATGATTCCCATGGCCCTGTCCCTGGGCTACGGCATTCTGTTTGCAAGCGCGATTTGCCTGGTGCTGGTGCCAGCGCTCTACATGATTATCGAGGATGTGCGGATCATCCGGCAACGGCGGTCCTGACGGCCGGCGTTGGACCACCACACAGGATCCGGGGATAACGCGGGATCACCTGTTCGGCAAACGCCGAACCCCGGCCCCCTTCCACCGCCCTACAATACCCCCAAATCCCTCGCCCGGTTGACCGCCTCCGTGCGGTTGTGCGCATGAAGTTTGGCGTAGATTCTTTTCAGGTGCGTGTGCACGGTGGCCGGACTGATAAAGAGCGTGTCGGCAATTTTGCTGCGCGAGTGACCGAGGGCCACCCATTGCAGAATTTCCTGTTCGCGTTTACTCAGCGTGTCGGATGCCGCGGGCTTGTCCTTGCCCGCCGGAGGTTGCAATTCCCGGATGATCTCGCGGGCAATGCGCGGCGTCATCGGCGCTCCACCGTCGAGCAATTCGCGTACCGCCTTGACGAGCAAGGCCGCGGAAGAGCCTTTGACAATATAACCATGCGCACCGCGCCGGATGGCCGACAACACGGTGGGACGATCCTCGGCAATGGTGTATACGAGAATGTGAAGATGGTTGTGCTGTACCGACAGCCGCGTGACGAGATCAATGCCATTCATTCCGGGCAGATCAAGATCAACGATCAAAACATCGACCGCGGACCAATCGAGGTCGGCAAGGGCGCGCTCGGCCGTGCGGAAGGCGCCGGCAATGGCAAAGTCCGGCTCGCCCTCGAACGCCCGCCGCAAACCCTGCAGTAACACATGGTCATCCTCGACCAGGCAGAGTCGCGCGATCATGAAGTCTTTTCCACCTGTCGCATAAGATCCGGCAAAGGAAGCGGAAGTGTCATGATAATCGTAACGCCAGCATGTCCTTGTATATCAACCGTGCCACCCAACTCAATCACCCGCCGGCGGATATGGCTTAATCCCCGTCCCGGTTCAAGATTTTCCGGCAATCCGCGGCCGTCATCGGCAATACGGATTGTGCACTGTTCCGGCGCGAACGACAACCACACCTGGACCTGGCGGGCGGCGGCGTGACGGGACGAATTGTGGAGCGCCTCGCGACAAGCACGATAAAGCGACATCGCCGATAGCAAGTGCAACGATCCGGACGGAGGCTCCCCCTGTACTTCGATGTCAAAACGGGCCGCGGATTCCGGAAAGATCACACGACCATAGCGGCGAATTTCGTCGATCAAGTCCGGCCAGGTGAGTTCGTGCCGCTCGAGCGACCCCATGAGGGTGCGGATTTCCGCGTTACCTTCGCGGGCAAGCCCGGCGATGTGATGGAATCGCGCCCCGGGATCATCACCATGATAGGTGCGGTCCGCCAGTACCGCGATCTTGGCCATAATACCGCCCACACCATCGTGAAGATCTCGCAGCATGAGTTCCTGCTGGCGCACAAGCTGGCGTTGTTCGTAATCGCGAATGCGCGTGGTGACATCCTCCCAGATCACCATGTACGCCCGGTGACCGCGATCATCCTCGCGAAGCGGACGGGTGGAGATATCGAAGTACCGCGGTTCCGTGGTATGCGGCAATTGGATCGACACCCCGCTCTCGTCGCCGGCAACCGGGTTGACGAGACGGGTGAGAATTTCACCGGGCAAGCCCATGGCTGCAGGCGCCGCCTGCGGCAAGGATGCACGATCGAGCAGGCGGAGGAATGGTTCGTTGTAGTCACGCACGATGCCGTTGCCGTCGATGAGCACATACGCCCGTTGCGATTCTTGCAGGAGCACATTGCGAGCGAAGGCGGCGAGATCGATCGACTTCAGATCGTAGGCGGCAAAGAACAGGGCGGGACCGGTGATCATCATGAGCCATAGCCTAAGTTCCGCAGTTTGAAAAACAAGATATCGTAACATCAACGGGTTATAG